>CAYZZP010000063.1:0-2526 GCA_964482965.1 uncultured Lachnospira sp. | reverse complement strand
CTCTCGTTATTCGTTTTGATTGGAACAACCGCTATGATTTTCATTTTCTCCCTCTCTAAACAACGAATCAAAATCAACCCGTTCAAATATTACCAAATTACATCCTCTGCCATTTCTGATTCCGGCGCAGCATAATTACCATATTCTTTATTTTTCCTCCCGGTGAAACATAGAATCAGAGTCCGACCTCCCGATTATACCCCAGTTTTCAACATAGTAACCTCAGATAATTTGAGTATGCCAAGCACATGGTCAGGCACTGCCTGACCATGTGCTTGGCATTTCTTCTTATGAATTATTTGCGCCGCAGACGGTTCAAGCATCGGCTTCCATCTGCCGGCTGTATGTGGAACAGAATAAAGGAATGGACGTTTTCCTGCTGAATGTTTCCACATTTTCTTTGGATTAAATCAGATTTTCAACCTTGATTTCTGTAATCTCTTTTAACTCCACGGATGCATTTTTGGTGCCCGCCGGTTCCACGTGAACCTCTACCGAATAAAGCTTTGTTTCAGGGTGCGGCACTACCGGCTTCCCCGTGCAGACAAAGATATAATTCACGCCTCTTACTACTTGGGTTGCCACAGCCACCGGCTTGTAGTCAACTCCAACAAATCCTTTCATTGCCGCTTCAAAAACCGCAAGTTCGCCTGCGCCAACTTCGGGATGTACTTCATACCCTCCCAGTTTGGAATTTACTTCTGTTTTTTCGTTCATGTCAAATCCTCCTTGTTATTTATTTATTGCCCATTCCCTTATCCTGCCCCGCGTTTTATCACAGCACGAATACCTGCCGGCTCTCCCTGTCCGCCTCGCAGGTTATCGCGTTTCCGTATTCCCTGACCGGTTCTATGTTGTCCGTGATCAGCTTCTCCTCAATAAGAGGGTGCGCCCCGCCGTGTATCCGCACGATATCATCGGCGGCGGCGTATTCCCGAATTGCAAGAATCCCACAGTACATAGAGTCGTGCCATGTCTCGCCGCCCGGCACGATCTTCTTCACCTTTGTTATGCCGAAGAGCCTGAGCAGACCCTTAAGTTACTCTATGTTATTCCTTTATACAGACGACCGGTATGCCGTCTATCTGCTCATGGTACTCAAAATGTTCTAGCGTATACTTTTCCGTTCCTGAAGACCTTATTTATGTTTACAAGTTTATCATAATTTCAGGGTGATGGCAATATCATTTTTTGTAATTTTCCCTCAAAAAAAAGCGGACAACTCAAAAAAGCGAACAGCAAAAAAGTCCCCCGTCTTTAGGATTTAGCACCATAATTATTTAAGACTTTAGTAAATATCATTATCATTCAAGTCAGCATAAATGCTGGCTTTTTTTGATGTTTAAAAAACTTTATTATAAGAAGGAACTTTCCTCTGGCAGCGTCCCGGAGTCAGATACTACAGCGAAAGCATTCATCCGGACGCAGTTATAGTCATGGAATCCCAGCGGCTCATGCTGAATCACGCGAGAATCCAATTTGAATCCTGTCGCTTCCAGCCTCTTCCTGCTTCCAGGATGGCAGGAATATAATATTGGCATATCATACTTCTCAGCCAGCATATTAATAGCCGTAAAGAGGGAAAGGAAATTCTTTCCAGTATCTATATTTTCTTCCCGATGGGCAGAAAGCAGGATATACCTACCCTTTTCCAGTCCAAGTTTAGTATGGATATCAGACGCCTCAATTTCTTTCAGATTCTCATGAAGCACCTCTGCCATCGGAGATCCCGTCACATAGACCCGCTCCTTCGGCAGACCGCATTCATGGAGAAACTTTCTTGCATGTTCAGAATATGCGAGATTGACATCTGAGATGATGTCCACAATCCGGCGGTTCGTCTCCTCCGGCAGGCATTCATCCTTACAGCGGTTGCCGGCTTCCATGTGGAAAATCGGGATATGCAGTCGCTTCGCCGAGATTGATTAAAGACAAGAATTTGTATCGCCTAGAATCAGCAAAGCATCCGGCTTAATCTGATTCATCAGCTTATAGGAACAGTTAATTATGTTCCCGACTGTTGCGCCAAGGTCATCTCCCACAGCATCCATGTAAACTTCCGGGTCGGCTAATTTCAAATCTTTGAAAAACACACCGTTCAGATTATAATCGTAGTTCTGCCCTGTGCGTGCCAAAATACAGTCAAAATATTTTCGGCACTTGCGTACTATAACGGCAAGGCGGATAATTTCAGGTCATGTTCCAACAATAATCAAAAGTTTAATTTGCCGTTATCTTTCCATTGAATATCACTATAGTCTGTTTTCATCATTATCAATTATCCTCCACAATAATTCCAATCTTTCCCTTGAGAACATTATGCACCACTCGATCGTATTCCTCATCTAGCCACATATACTTTTGCCGGATTCTTATATCAGCATACCCATTCAAATATTTATCTATCAGACTGCGGAACTTTCTGCACTCTTCATCCGACTCATTATGATTCCCCAAATACTCCTTCATGCAATCGATATACCAGTATTTATCCTCATCATCCATAAACAGCTTACCTTTATGCTC
>CAYZZP010000062.1:0-2570 GCA_964482965.1 uncultured Lachnospira sp. | reverse complement strand
ACCGAACCAATAGAGGATTTGCCGTGAAGGAGGTTTATAGAGGTTCCCTACTGTAAATTGTCAAGCTGCTAATGCAAATTGATTGCGTCAAGTTTTATTATACAACAACATTTCTGTATTATGAAAAACTATAAATTTGTATCTCGTTTAAGAATGTCAAGATATTCGGCATAGGCAAATACCTTGTTCCTTGCAGAGTTTGTTGTTTCTGTCAAAATTCCAAGCTCCTGAAGTTTCTTAATTGTGCTTGAAGTGGTGTTGAAGCTTACATTCAGAGCCTCACAGGTGTGCTTAATGTCAATAATGGGGTGCTTCTCAATATAATCAAAAAGATTGCGGACATTATCAACCTTCCGGTTTGTCTTTGGCAGAAGAGAGATGTTTTTGTCGTGGAGTGCTGACATCTGTTCAATGGCTGCAAGTGAATCCTTTGCGGCAGCCGAAACAGCTTCTAAAAAGAAAATTACCCACTGTTCATAATTGCCGGAACGCCGTACCTCGGAAATCCTGTCATAATACTCTACCTGATTCTTTTTCAGAAAATATGAAATGTAGATTACGGGACAGGAAAGCAGTTCCTTTTCCAGCAGATACAGCAGTATCATAAGTCTGCCGACTCTGCCGTTTCCGTCAAGAAATGGGTGTATGGTTTCAAATTGATAGTGAATGAGTGCAATTTGTATTAATGGGTCATAGTCCTCATTCTCATTCATGAATTTTTCCAGATCGGACATAGCATCTGCCATATCGTCCTTATTAGGCGGAATATATCGTGCATCTTTTATTGAGCAATTTGCCGGTCCTATCCAGTTTTGCGATGTTCTGAACTCGCCCGGATTCTTTTCCCGACCTCTTACCCCGTTCATAAGCTCTTTGTGAATTTCACGCAGCAGCCGACAGCAAAGGGGAAGAGATTTAAGACGCTCAAGTGCATAATTGGTTGCGTGAACATAATTTATGACATCGGCAACTTCAAGGTTGCTGTTAGTATCAAGTTCGGGATCCAGTACATCATCAAGAGTACATTGCGTTCCCTCAATCTGTGAGGAAATGAGAGCTTCTTTTCTGACATACATGGATATAAAAAGGTCGGTACTCGGAATAAATTTTGCAGCTGTATCGAGCTTTACAAGTTCCCGATTGGCTTCAACCAGCTTTGACATCATATTATTATTGATTTCAAGCTCAGGCACAGGCGGCAGCGGATTCGGTTTGAAACTTTTATAGCTTGAATCGCTTTTGAGATTTGTGACATAATCACCGGCTCTGTTCATAACATAACCCTCCATGCTTTTTGAAATAACCATAGGGGTTCTCTATAAACCGGGACACGAGCAAAGCCTCGTCCATTGGTTCGGTCAGATGCAAGGCATCAGACCGCAGTAATACTTGCTGTCTTACAAGGTCTGATAACGAAGCAGATGAACGAACCAATAGAGGATTTGCCGTGAAGGAGGTTTATAGAGGTTCCCCCATATATATTATACCCTGATTATTTCAGAAAATCAATAATAATCTGAAATAAAAATCATAAACTTAGCCTACTATTTCAGGAACTGCGTCAAATCCTGAAATAGTGGCAATGAAATCATTGCGATATTTCAAAAAGTTATGATTTTGTTTTGTATTATAGCAATCCACCAAATGATGTTGTATAATAAAACTTGACACAATCATTTCAAAAAAATAATAAAATCAGAAAGGTTGTGATCCGAAATGGGTACAGGAAAACAATATGACGAGGAGTCAGCAGCGGATGAACCGGGGATACCCAAGGGAACATTAGGAACATGGCTTCATAAGGCGAGAGCCGGCGAAACAGACACGGGTACAGGAACACGTTCTCCCGATGAGTCACTAATACTAAAAACCGTTTGAACGAAGGATAAGATTTGGCGAAAAGCCGTGCCGGTTTCAAGGAAAAGAACCGCAGGCAGGCTTGGCGCCTGGCAAGGTTCTTTGACGCAGAAAACGGTGCGGATTTTTGTCAAAGATATCCTGAGTTTAAATGGTTTTTAGTATAAATCCGGCACAGCAGCTGCAGGCAGCAAACAAGCGTATCAAAGAGCTTGAAAAGAAAAAACGGGAATTGGAAGAACTGAACGAATTTTTTGAGGAGGCTTTCGCTTTTTTCGCAGCGAGCCGTCGGAAGTCGGGAAAGATCAAAGATTAAGCTATATTGCAATCCGTACTGACGATGGCAATATCAAGGTAAAATCAGCTTTTACTGCAAGGCTTTAGACGTAAGTCGGCAAGCATTTTATGACTATCCGGAACGCAAGGACGATCCGTGGAAATATGGGTGTGCCGTCCAGATACTTCTGTGCATTCTTTGTAGCATCTCTGCAGCAATAAACCATATATTTCTCACGGCAGTTTTGAATTATCTGTCCACAACTCACATTGGAGCATGACTGTCTGAACGGCATCGTCCATACCATCCGGCGGGTACTTATGCTTTCTCAGCAGCCTTTTGATCATCATTCGCATCTTTGCTCTTGCAGAATCCCGCTTCTGCCAGTCTATGGTGCGGTTTTTGCGGAGCGTATCTGCCAGTTCCTTTGTGATTG
>CAYZZP010000061.1:0-2580 GCA_964482965.1 uncultured Lachnospira sp. | reverse complement strand
AGGTCAAGAACCGTGGGGAGCTTCCGCAGTATTACATCTCCGGCTGCCATGAGCCGATCATTGACGCCGCCACATTTGACAAGGTGCAGGAGCGGTTAAAGCAGAGAGCCGACGCTGTACCCACATACCCGTTTTCGGGGAAAATCGTCTGCGGTATCTGCGGACGTTCGTTTACTCGGTGTAAAGACAAAGTTAACAAGGTTAAAGACAAAGATAAAGACAAGACCAACGTCCGCTGGATTTGCAGAGGAAAGAAAGAGGCCGGAGTGACCTGCCCCAGCGTGAATTTTTCCGAGGAAGAGCTGGAAAATATCTCGGCGCAGATGATGGGGATTGATGCCTTTGACGCGGAATTTTTTAAAACAAACGTCCGGCAGATTACAGTTGCCGAGGACGGGAGCCTTGAGTACCATTTTTATGAAGGGAGGACTAAGACGTGGCAAAGAGTGTAACAACGATACCCGCTACAAGGAACAGATATACGGCAAATCCGATAAACAGCAAAAAGAAACGCCGCGTAGCCGGATATGCCCGTGTTTCCACAGATATGGAAGACCAGCAGACAAGCTACGCCGCGCAATGCGATTATTATACGCAGTACATCCGGAGCCGTAAGGATTGGGAATTCGCGGGGCTGTATTCCGATGAAGGGATCACGGCCTGTAATACGCTCAAGCGCGAAGGCTTCAACAGAATGATAGAGGATGCCCTTGCGGGACGCATCGATATGATTATTACAAAATCAATTTCTCGTTTTGCAAGAAATACGTTGGATACTTTAAATTATGTTCGTATGCTGAAAGAGAAAAACATAGCTGTTTTCTTTGAGGAAGAGAACATAAATACACTTACAATGGACGGAGAACTTTTGCTAACAATTTTAAGCTCAGTCGCACAACAAGAAGTAGAAAATATATCTGCAAATGTGAAAAAAGGCTTGAAGATGAAAATGCAGCGAGGTGAGCTTGTTGGATTTCAAGGGTGTTTGGGTTATGATTATAATCCTGAGACTAAAGCAATATCGATAAATGAAGATGAAGCAAAAATCGTAAGATACATATTTGAGCGGTATAATGAAGGTGTCGGTTGCTTCGTCATTTCTCAGGAATTAGAAAAGCAGGGATATAAAACAAAGCGTGGAAACAGCATATGGGCAGAAAGTACCGTCATGGGAATTTTGAAAAATGAAAAATACAGAGGAGACATTCGACAAGGAAAAACTTTTACAGTTGATCCTATCTCAAAAAGGCGTTTAGAAAATTTTGGTGAGGAAGATCAATTTTATATTCATAATCACCATGAAGGCATTATCAGCGAAGAACTTTTTGAAAGCACACAGGCAATTATACAGAGGAGAAGCAAGAATAAAAGGAATACAGATGGAAAACGTGAAACATTTACAAGAAAATACTCTTTTAGCTGTATGCTCGAATGTGGATTTTGTGCTTCTCATTTAACGAGAAGGAGTTGGCATTCAGGAAGCGCATATCATAAAGTAATATGGCAATGTGTTACTGCTACAAAAAAGGGTAAGAAGTACTGTAAGTATTCGAAGGGGCTTCCTGAAGAAATAATTGAACAAGCATTTCTTGAAAGTTACCAGCTTTTGTGTTATAATAATAAAGAAGTTATTGACGAAATACTTGAAAGAATAGAACATTCTCTCTGTTCAAGTGACTACACAAAAGAAATGTCAAAAATAAAAAAGTCAATCGCTGCATTAGAAAAAAAGAGAAACAAGCTTTTGGATATGAAACTTGATGAGTTAATTGATAGGCGAGCCTATGAAGAAAAAAATGCTGAATTGATTGCTGAGCTTGACAATTTAAACAATGAGTTGGCAATGTATGTAAATACCGAAAGTCGCGAAAAAAATATAAAAAAGCGCTTGGCTGATTTTAGAAAGGTGTTAGAGCATAATGAAACTTTAGTTGACTTTGACAGAAGTGTATTTGAAAGTATTATTGATAAGGTAATTGTAGGCGGATACGATGACGACGGAAGTCCCAATCCATCAATGTTAACCTTTATATACAAGACAGGATTTACAAACAACGTTGATTCATCGAAGCATAAACCACTATGCAAGAACAGCAATAAAGGTAAAGCTGACACAAGCGCTAAATTGTGTTCCTTTACCAATAACGAGGATAATAATTTGTGTTCACTTAATAGTGATGACACACGTGGAGACGGTATGTTCTTTTGTCCAAACTGAAATCAACGCAACATATTGAAGTTGATCTGAAGATGAACGAGCTTGATTTGACGGCTGCGGAGAGCAAAGCCACCTATGAGGAAATTAAGACATATGTGCGTGAAAATTATGGTTTCAAGGTAACCTCGCTCAATATCGCGCAAGTTAAACGCAAGTGCGGCATTATAGAAAGAGAGAACTACAATAAGCCGAAATTGGAGAACGCCAAACAGCCCCAGTGCCCGCCGGAGAAGGAGAAAGCGATAATGGAGGCATTATTAGGGCATTAGGGCATTTTGTTATGATATGAACGTATAAGAAGTATATAGAATGAGAGGAATGCATATGGATACAAGAATTGATAAAAGAGCAACCGGTTCTTA
>CAYZZP010000060.1:0-2805 GCA_964482965.1 uncultured Lachnospira sp. | reverse complement strand
CCGGAACATTTTTATTCCACACCTCATTAATGCTTTTTAAGAATTCAATCGACTTATTCAAACCTTGTCCTCCTAAGTTTGCGGAATTATACATTCGATAATCTATTGATTATAGTCTTGCCAACGCAATAGGACAGTGCTTCCGCAGCGTACTTCCATGCTGGCCTTGTTCGTTTTTACTTTTCTCCCTCTTCTTTTGCGCTGTGCTTATCCGGTGTCAGCGCCTTTTCTCCCGCCAGATACATGGTCAGCAATCCAAAGAGAATCAAAATGGTACTTGCCTTGATAATCACAGGTATGAAGCTCTTATTTGCGGCTTACCACACTATAGATTGAATCACGTCCTTTAATTCTCTTGCCGTTTTTGAGAGAGCGATGTCCTTCCTCCACATGACAACGACCTCGCGTTTCGGCAAAGGAGTTGAGAAAGAGTAAAAGCGCACTGAATTATCTGTGCAGAATCTCTTAATACCGCTCGGCACCAAAGCCACACCTACACCAGCCTTCACGAATTCGATTTGAGCTTCGAGAGACTTCACAACAGCGGCTGTATGAACGGTCAGGTGATGGGACATAATTAGGGAGTTCAACTGCTTCTGCATGAACTGTCCGTCTGTTAGCATGACCAGACTTTGCCCGTTCAGGGCTTCCACATCGATGGTTTCTCTTCTCTCCCCTTGCAAAGATTGTGGCTGTGAGAAACTGGCAGGCACGACAAGGATCAACTCCTCCTCCAGCACTTTCTCATAGGAGAACAATTCCCCATCAATCGGTAACATCGACAAG
Source organism: uncultured Lachnospira sp. (assembly GCA_964482965.1). GTDB lineage: Bacteria > Bacillota > Clostridia > Lachnospirales > Lachnospiraceae > Lachnospira. The sequence goes on along the minus strand of CAYZZP010000060.1, from coordinate 2,019 downwards.
CATAAATCATACTCGCCATGCTCCATACCCTCGACCAGTTCGGCCGTTGTGCCCTCTCTCACAACAAGGTTCATGTGAGGATGAAGAACTTGGAAACGGGAGGCAATCAGGGGTAACATGGATGCAGCCCGATAGGGCGCTGCTCCGATGATAAGAGAGCCTGTTTTAAAGGATCTCAGGTCGGTAAGATGTCCATCCATCTGGTGCTCCAGATTGAGAACCTTTCTTGCCGTTTCGACATACACACGCCCCGCGTCCGTTAAGCGGAGGTCGGTATTGGAGCGGTCAAAAAGGGGTAGACCGATCTGTCGCTCAATCTTCTTAATGTATTGCGAAAGGGATGGCTGTGTTATATTCAGTACGTCAGCAGCCTTAGAAAAGGAGCCTTCGTTAGCAAGGACGAGGACGTACTTATATTGTTTAGCGTTCATAACCTTTTAGAAGCATAAAATAGCTTTCCTATTTTCTTTTCCGTATTATAAGAATCGACTTTGCTTGCATAACAATTTGTTTTCGAAACATAAAACAAACCGTCAAAATAATACCAATTAATATGTACCTGATCAAAGAGTTCTTATATGCAAACAGGAAGGCAAAACCAATCACTAAGAAGACTGCGGAAATAACCATCAATCTCCGCGGATCATAAACAACTTCATTGTTCATTTCTGTTTTACAAATCCTACGCATAAAGACGTAATGAAATACTGCATAGGCAATATAGCAGAAAAGTGTTGTATAGCCCGCAGCAAAGTAACCATATTTTTGAATAAAAATATAATTCAATAGAATATTTAGCCCAGCGCTTGCAATCGAAGCTATCATTATCATTCGTGTTTTTTCATAATAAAACTCCACCATGGCAAACAGATTATATGCGAATGTAAAATATACGCTCATTGCTACAGGGGGGATTATCCAAATTGCGTCATGATATGCAACAGGAGCAAAGATAGCTATCAGCTCAGGAGCAAATGCTATTAAGAAAATGTTTGCTCCAGCGACCCCAATAAGCATTACCAATGCAATCGAATTAATATCTTTTACTTTATTCGTCTTCATTTTTCGGTATGCATATGGAGAAAATGTCTGATTTAACGCTTGACTAACCATGCTCATTATCTTAGACAGAGAATATGCTAAGCCATATATTCCCGCTTCACTTGCACCAACCATATTTCTAATCATGATTCTATCTGAACTGCTTAGTACGGCCTGAGATAAATAATGAGGTATAAGTGGAATATTAAACATTAAGGCATGCTTCCAATACTGCTTAGAGAAGAAAGTTTTCCCCCTTCGCATCTGAACAAAGAAACACCAGCAATATCCAACAAGTTCAGCTATCGCTAATCCTAAAATTCGGGCCGTTGCTTTATCATCTGAGTTAATTACTAGCAAGACACCAATAACCGGTTTCATCACGGAAACAATAAGTGTCACAATAACCAATGTCCTGTATTTATAGTCATTTCTTTGTGTGGATGCCCAAAATCTAAAAGCTCCAGTTGCCCAGATCATGACAAGCATACACAACATTTGAACGGTTGTCAGACCTAGCAGGTTATTCCAAAAATCGTGAGCAATTATATAAACTACAGTCCATATGCAAGATAAAACTAACCCCAAACCTTGCATAGAAGATGCGTATTTTTCTTTATTATCACTGAATTTAACTAATCCTTGTACAAACACCCCATAATAAAGTCTCAATGTAACAAAGATTGAAACTATATCTAGCCAAGAATTGAAGACGGTATATTGCCCATAATCGCCGGTTTCAAGTATTCTCGTAAAAATCGGAGTAGTAAGAACAGATATGCCTCGTTGCATAACGGAACAAAACAAAAACCAGAATGATGCTCTGACTTGAACCGGGATATTAAAATATTTCTTTTGAATTTTCTTCATCACGTTCTTCATCCTTCATTTGTCTCTGTAAGCTAAGCGTTACTTAACGTTTTTATAATGGTCCCCTTGTCAAGACCACTCTTTGAAATTTTATCGTGAACCAGATTC
>CAYZZP010000059.1:0-2917 GCA_964482965.1 uncultured Lachnospira sp. | reverse complement strand
CTCAGGACTTGAAAAAGCAGGAGGCTTTGAGTGCGTCGGGTACTGCGAGATAGACAGTGCGACACGTTCCTAATTGAAAAGATTAGGCACTAATAAAAGAACGTGAAAAAGTTTTCTTTATTAGGAGAACTGATAATCCGAGAGGTGGAATGACGGAGTAACGCCCTGAAACGCCTTCCCTGATACTCCGACTGGCATTATTGGGAAACCGATTTTGTCAGAAGCTCGGTGAAGTCGGCTGAGAGATACCGTAAATCTGCTTATGTGGATACGAAAGCTGTTCAGAGGTGAACGGTGTATCCTATAGGTCGGGGGTCTATAAAATATATATGGTGAGAATGACAGAAATGTCTGACGAATCTGCGAATGTACGGGTCTAAATCTCGAATATGCAGAAATGCATATACTGCTTGAATGCGGTGACAGTGAGGTAAAGTAAAATTTGTCAATATGAAATACCTTGGAGTGTTAAAGGCACTGCCAAGCTGTCAGGTCTATAGCAGACACCTAAGTATATATGTAAAGATAGGATTATTGGAACGTGGCAGTCTACAATACGCATTATGCGGTACAGACGAAGAACAATAAGCTGTTTTGATTGTGGGCAAAGTAGTGGCATTACCGTTGATGTTTTCTGCAATGGAAAACGGAGAGACAGCCACAAGTCAGTATTACAAAAGAGTTATAGGTATTAAAATTCATAGCTTCGAGTATGATTAGGATTTTATCCGAGAAAAACAATCCCGAAAGGGGGAGTTGCCTATGACAAAGGAAAAGAAACAGAAAAAGTTAAGATACTTGGAATATTATGATTTGCAGGAATGCTTTGATGATATGTATGCTAAAAGCAGACAAGGTGAAGTTTTCACAAATCTTATGGAGTTAATATCCTCGGAAGAAAATATACGGCTTGCATACAGAAACATTAAACGTAATTCAGGCAATCATACAAGCGGAACGGATAAATTAAATATTAAGGATATTGAAAAGCTATCCGCTAAAAAATTAGTTGAGATTATTCAGAGAAAATTGAAATTCTACAAGCCGAAAGCTGTGCGGCGAGTAGAGATACCAAAGCCGAACGGTAAGACCAGACCGTTGGGAATACCGACAATAGTTGACCGACTGGTTCAGCAGTGTATACTTCAAGTACTTGAACCGATATGTGAAGCAAAATTTCATAAAAGAAGCAACGGTTTTAGACCGAACAGATCAACGGAACACGCAATAGCACAGTGTGATAGATTGATACAGCTAACACATTTGCATTATGTCGTAGATGTGGATATAAAGGGATTCTTTGACAATGTAAATCATTCAAAGCTGATACGTCAGATGTGGGCTATGGGAATACAGGATAAAAAGCTGATATGCATAATCAAGCAAATGCTGAAAGCACCTATTGTATTGCCAAATGGTGATATGATTTACCCTACAAAGGGCACACCACAGGGAGGTATTTTATCACCCCTGCTTGCAAACATAGTGCTCAATGAATTGGATTGGTGGGTAAGCAGTCAATGGGAGACAATGCCTGCACATAAAGAATACAAGCTGCGTATGGACAGGAATGGTAATCCCATAAGAAGTCATATATACAGGGCATTCAGAACAAGCAATCTGAAGGAAATGTATATTGTGAGATATGCAGACGATTTTAAAATCTTCTGTCGTAAAAGGAGCGATGCAGATAAAATTTTCATTGCCGTAAAGCAATGGCTAAAAGACAGATTAAAGTTGGAAATCAGCGAAGAAAAATCAAAGGTGGTCAATCTCAAAAAGAATTACTCTGAATTTTTAGGTTTTAAATTAAAAGCGGCACGGAAAGGAGGGAAATACGTTGCCAGGTCTCATATGTCCGATAAAGCGGTAAAAAAAGAAACGGAAAAATTAAAACAGCAAATCATTGTCATACAGCACAGCAAAGATAGTATAAGTATGACAACTAACATACGGCAGTACAATTCTATGGTTATTGGAATTCATAATTATTATAGATGTGCAACTTGTGTAAATCCTGATTGTATGGAAATACAATTTCAAATCAACAAGTTATGGTATAACCGTTTAAAAGGACAAATCAGCAGACAAGGCAGCATACGCCATAAATATATAGCAGACAGATACGGAAAAAGTCAAATGATTCGGTTTCTGAATCAAGAACCAATATGTCCGATAGGATATGTTCAGACAAAAAACGCTATGGATAAGAAAAACAAGATATGCAAATATACGGCTGAGGGCAGAGAGGAAATTCATAAAAGTTTGAAATTTGACGAATGCGTTACGTCGGTGCTTCATATGCTTGCAAGATCGTATCTGCCGAACAGAAGCGTTGAATATATGGATAACCGAGTTTCACTGTATGCCGCACAATATGGAAAATGCGCCGTTACAGGCAAGGTGCTTTGGATTGATGAAATACATTGCCACCATAAAAAGCCTATTAGTCAAGGCGGTACAGATGAATACAAAAATCTTGTGATAGTTCACATTGATGTCCACAGATTGATTCACGCTGTTAAACCCGAAACAATACAAGCATATCTGATAAAAATAAAACCCAATAAATCTCAGCTTAATAAAATCAATAAATTCCGAATATTAGCAGGAAATCCTGCAATTTAAGCGTTTCAATAACTTTGAAAGTAATACCAATCTAACAAATTGTAATATTGATGGAACGCCGTGTGCGGTGAAAGTCGCATGCACGGTGTGAAACGGGGGAAAACTCGGAGATTATATCAAAGAGTTACCTATCGTTATAATATGCCAAAAAAGCATACGAAACAATGTACGATACGGAAGGTGAGGTGTATTACGATGACGCAAGAAAAATCGACCCAAACGAGTTACCCGATATCGACCTTATATGCGGAGGCTTCCCTTGCCAAAGCTTTTCGATCGCTGGAAAAAG
>CAYZZP010000058.1:0-3344 GCA_964482965.1 uncultured Lachnospira sp. | reverse complement strand
AGAACTGACACAGGAAGTAGTTGATACATTCATCAAAAAAGTTTATGCTTATAAGTATAAAAGGATTGAGATTGAGTGGAATTTTGTTTCTATTTAGCCATGCATATGGACGGCAGGCAGACCGTGCCAGCTTGCTTGCTAAGGTCTGCTTACCGTTTCATGTATAGGGCGTTTAGCCCAAGCGAAATGAAGCGAAAGCGGAATTGAGCCTGCATGGCATATGAGAAAGGAGTCAGGCAAAAACAACTTAGCAATAACTTCCCATCAATTTTTGCCTGACTTAGCAACTATTTCACATCAACCCAACGAAGTTATGCGGTTTTGCAGATTTTTTACCTGAAAAAAGTGTAAAAAGTTCGTGACAATAACTTGACATCAACGGGCTGGGGAGCCTTGTGTGTCAGGGACAGCATACCGATATAGAATCATATTTTGCCCCGGTTTCAGACATTAGGTCTTAATTGACGAAAGCACATATTTATGTTAAATTTATAATAACAGTTTTAAGGCAGGAAAGAGGTGCACAGGATGAATTTTTTGGAAGAATTAAAAGGGTTAGGCGTTAATACCGAGGAGGCAGTGCAGAGAATGGCGGGAAATGTTTCTCTGTACGAGAGAGTGCTTGGAAAATTTGCAGATATGATAGACGCTTCAATAGTTAAGCCGGATTTTGACATGAATAATTACACTGACATTATAGATGTTGCGCATGCAATTAAGGGAGCTTCAGGAAATTTGTCAATAACTCCGGTTTACGAGGCATATACGGAAATTGTGAGGCTGCTCAGAGCGCAGCAGCCGGAGCAGGCAAAAGAAGTGATTGAGAAAATTATTCCGGTGCAGACTGAAATAGTGAACTGCATAAGAAAATATTCATAATATATATTTATAGGTTTTATTTGATTTTTGTGGAGATTTAAAGTGGTAATGGATAATACAATATTCATTATTGATGATGTTGAAATTAACCGCAGTATTTTGGCTGAAATATTTAAAAAAGAATACAATATAATTGAGGCGGGTAACGGAGCAAGGCGATAGATATTATTAACAGTCAGGCGAACATTTCAGCGGTTCTGCTCGATTTGATTATGCCTAAGATGAACGGTTTGGAAGTTCTGGAAGATATGAACAGAACCGGTAAAATCAAACATATTCCGGTATTTTTAATAACAGCTGCGGAAAGCATGGAGATGCTTATGGAGGGAGGGATGAAAGAGGCTATCCGGACGGATTTAGCGGTGATGATATTTCTATTTGGGCGCAGGTTGTGTCCGTTGCGGATGTTTATGACGCCTTAACTTCTGAGAGAGTGTATAAGGCTGCATTTAGCAGTGAGACTGCAGTGAAAATGATATTGAACGGGGAATGCGGGACATTTAATTCTAAGGTGCTAAAGGCATTTGAAAATGTTGTGAAACAGTTGTAATGACATAAGATATTTTAAAAGCAAGGCGGAGGAACCGGTAATTATGGGCGAATTAAAAAGAATATTACTTGTTGACGATTCAGAAATTGACAGAGAGATACTCAAAAGTATTCTTGAGGATGAATTTGAATTGATTGAAGCTGACAATGGAGATTCAGCGCTTGATATTATATTAGAGAAAAAAGAAGTTGTGGATGCTGTTATGCTTGATGTTTCAATGCCGATTCTTGATGGACTCAGCACGCTGCGAATTTTAAGGGAGAAGAGTTCTGAGGCCGTCTCTGTTTTTATGATTACAGCGGAGGCTACAAAGGATAATGTAGAAGAAGCGGCGCAGTACAATATAGCTGAATTTATAAGAAAACCCTTTGACCGGGCGGATGTACTTAACAGAGTGAGAACAAAGCTTGGGGTTGAGCCGAAAAAAAGTCTTACTATAGCAGATATAGAAGAAACAAAAAAATACATAAATGATTTAAAATATATTTATGACCGATGTCTTCGTTTGTCAAATAAAGACAACGGGCGTGATGAGCGCAGAGAAAAATTTATGAGGATATTGTTGCACAGGCATTACGCTGCTAAAGGGGAGACGGAGATTGACAGCTTTGAGATTGAGATGTTGTGCAAGGCGGCTTATTTATGTAATATAGGAGAATTATTTCTTCCAAATACGCCGCAGAGTGAAAAGACTGAAAATGCGGAGGGCAGCGCTGTCTCTGCAATAGCATATGATAGCCGGTATAAGAAGCATACGGTATTCGGAGCAGATATGGTACAGCTCAATACTTCAAGGCATTGCAGGCATTTTGTGAAACTTTGTGCCGACATATGTCTTAATCATCATGAGAGATATGACGGAAGCGGATTTCCTAACGGACACTGTGGAAATAACATTTCGGTTTATGCTCAGATGTGCGGATTGCTGGAAAAATTTGACGATATGTTTTTTAATTATAGCAAGCACAATGAGATACAGTTTGATTATGTTATCAATCAGCTAAACAGTGATATTGGACTTGTAAGCCAGGAGGTTATGCTTCTTCTGGAGGACAGCAAGTATGATATTATAAGATATTATAATAAAAATTATATTTAAAATAGTAAGAATACTTTCTGTAATTGTTCCTATGTTAATATTAAGCATATAACTTGTATCATTGTAAATAGCCGCAATAAAATCATTGGAATAACAAATACAAATACAAGGCTGTGCTTGCTTGTGAATAATATTAATGTGTAAAAACAGCAAATCCAATGGCTGCTAAGTGTTTAATTGCCTGAGTTTCTTTATTCTTATTCCGGAAACAATACTCTGCAGTAACAGGCGCCATTCCAATTATAGTTACAAGAAGAATATAACCCCGGGTAACCATGCCTGATGTTGCCTGAAGTATGCAAAATAGCAGCATAACAAAGGCATCAATAAAATGTGCAATCATGGCGACCTTATTATTTCGTGCAAAATCAGATAATTCAGTAGTGTTCATAGTTTTAATCCTCGTATTCCGGTACATATCAATTACATACATTATACTACATGGAACTTTTTTACAATAGAATTGACAGCAGATATTATATGAGATATTATATAAACATACTATTCATAGTGAAATTGTATGAATACGTGTGTGAATATGACGGAAATCTGGAGCAGTATAGGAAATACAGGAAAAGATACGGAGGAATTTATGAAAATATCAACAAAGGGAAGATACGCACTTAGAATTATGATAGATTTGGCTGCTAACCGCTCAGATGAGCCTATACCTTTAAAGGATATAGCCCAGAGGCAGGACATATCTGTCAAATATCTTGAACAGATTATTCCGCTGCTTACAAAGGCGGGATATGTCAAGGGTGTGATATGTTGTGAACTGTAGATGTAAACATTTCCGGCAGACGCAGTATTTTA
>CAYZZP010000057.1:0-3415 GCA_964482965.1 uncultured Lachnospira sp. | reverse complement strand
TCATTGTAGAGTAGGTACGCCGCCGCAGGGCGTCACCTGCCGCAAAAGTGCCGCTGCTTAGCATGGAACATGCGGCTTCAGCCGCATGACCGCATCCCATAGCGGCGGCTAAAGCACGCCGCCATACCAAGCTTCTGACACAATCGGCGTCAATTTCTCCTCCTCCACCCGCACCATCGCCGACTGGCTCATAGAATAAAAAGAATACATCCCGGCGGTGAAAATGCCGGGATGTATTCCAATCCAAGGTAAAGGGTTACTATATTGGTTCAGCATTATACCATGGCGATATTCTACTTCACCATGCACTTTTTCGTCTTTCCGTTTTGCCTTACGATGTATAAGCCGGGCGAAAGGCCCACGAGAGAGTTGCCTCTTCTTACCCCATTAAGGTCGTAAACCTCCATAGCACCTTGCTCTTCGTCAATACCAAGAGACTCCGAGTTCACGATAAAGAAGAAATCCTTCCATTGAGAAGCCGCCTTATAGCTTTCAATGCTGCTTTCCGGCACAAACAATGTGCATTCCCACTTGTTAATGTCATCCAGTGCCTGATTGCCACACGTCGGTGGAACGGCTGCGTAAGAGTAGAACTGTTTCAATCCTGTGCAATCCGAAAAAGCTTCTTCCCCTATAGTTTCAACTGATTTTCCCGACACAAACTCCTCGATGCCGGCACATCCAGAAAACGCGTATTTGCCAAAAGAGGTAACTCCATCTCCAGTTTTTACTGATTGAAGATTAGTGCAACCATAAAATTCGTTGTCATAGATAGTGGTTTCAACATCTGCAATCTCTACACTTCTTAGACTTGTGTTTCTATAAAAAGGAGAATAGCCATACTTACTTCCTGAGTCATAACTTAGTTTTCTCCCGATATAAACTTCATCAAGAGGACAACTTGCGAATAACGGATTACTTCCGTTTGAGCCAAGTGATAGAACATTATCCGCCATTCCATCTTTAATTGTGACGTCAGCTAAAGAATTACAATCATTGAATGCATAATCACCTATACTTGTAATTGAGGGTTGTATCGTTAGTGAAGCAAGTGATGAGCATCCTGAAAATGCGTACTTACCGATGCTCCCTTTGTTTTGAAGATCAATAGATGCCAAAGAACGATTGCTTTCGAACGCATATTTCCCAATTGATTCCACTGAAGCAGCAATTGACAATGAAGATAAGGATGAACATCCAGAAAAAGCATAATTTCCGATGCTTCCATTGTTTTGAAGATCAAGTTTCGACAACGAGCTACAATTTTCAAATGCACTATAACCAATAGATTTCACAGATAATGGAATAGACAATAAAGTTAACGAAGCACATCCTTGAAATGCGTAATCATTAATATCACCTGTATTTGACAAATTGACTTCAGAAAGGGATGAACAATGACAGAATGCATACGAACCTATATTTTCAACTTCTGGTCCTATGATGAGAGAACACTTTTCATTACTGGCACTATAGGCAAATGCGTATTTCGCAATAAAACCTGTGTTAGATAATTCAATATTGGTAAGATTAGGACAACGAGCGAACGCATAATCCCCAACAACTCCCTTATTGGATAATTTAACATCCATAAGGTTTGAACAGTATTCAAAACAGTAGCTGGGTATTTCATTGCTTATGTTCGCAGTCACTTTTTTGACATAGTTGTTTTCATAGAATGAATAAGGTCTGATATTGATAACATTCATCTCAACACCTTTATATGACACATTGTCACTTAGTGTAATTTGTTCGCTTTCCGGGCCATACACACAATCTATAATATCACAAGTTCGCTCTGATGGACTGACAGGAACATATACCACACCATCCACTTCAAACATTGAACTTAAATTATCATATACATAAGTTGATGAAGACGGAAATTTGAAATTACTATTCGAAACATAATTGACAGTTCCTTCATAATTGTCATGTCCTTCTGGAGGCGTATTTGTAAGCCAAATAACCTTTTTACAAGAAAGTCCACCATCGCGTATATAAGTGACACCTGTACCTATAGTCAATGAAGCCAAATTACAGCCTTCAAATGCATATGTGTCAATTGTTGTCACAGAATTTGGAATCTCAATGGTCGTCAAACCTGTGCAGCCTTTAAATGCATATGTGCCAATTGTTGTCACAGAATTTGGAATCTCAATGGTCGTCAAACCTGTGCAGCCATAGAATGCCGAAGATTCAATCGATGTCACTTTATATGAAACACCATTATAATTTACAGAATCTGGGACAACAACACTTCCACTATAACTATTGTATTCTCTATAAGTCACACCTACTGTCGAAGAGGATGTCTTTTTGTAGTAGATGCCATCTACCGCAAAGTTGTAGGCAGAGGCAGTGAGGAATGATAGCATGCAGCATGCTATCATTCCTACCAACAAAAAATGATTTCTCATTTTATTTTTCTTTTAAATTTATCGGGAACTCTTTTCCCAATAAGGAAGTCTCATCATATTCGCATAGTTCATCATCGGATGATGACGAATCAAGGCAGATGTAGATTTTATCTGCACCAGGATTTCCAGCACTCCCCTCATTTTTGTTACCCACTTTCCAACTATTGTCACCAAGAAAGTATTTGATCAGTTTGGCTTCAAGCTCGCCAATCTGATCAGGGTCGCCTTCAGCAATTCTAAGAAGGATGGGATATCCTTCTTTTTTGTGCCTGTGATAAGACTGTGTGAAGTCATCTGTCTTCCCAATATATATTTGGGGATCGAATTTTTCTTTCTTCCGCATTTCGTTTAATGCAGAAGAAACTTTTGCCACTACTTTTTCATTAGTCATGGATATAGTTCTCATGCCGCCGGACCCTCTCTTTGGCTTTGATGTTGGTAAAAAGAAAACGTGAGGTCTGTACTGTTGCCCGTCCCACAGTTAGAGGCCTTCGCATTGCCCGGTTAGTTGAACGAGCAAACACGCAGAGGCCTCACGCAGAATATGCTATATGCCCAGAATGGCACTCTCGCGTCATACTGGCATTTAATATACATATCCACATTTGACATCTACTGTTTGCTGCATTCTTGACTAACCTAAGAAAGTTGCGAAGTTTCTAACTGTCAAGAAAGAGCGTCGAGTAAACGCATTCTTATTATGTATTATGTTGGCAACGCCAAATGGCGTGCCTTCTCATGCAGACCCGCCCACAAAGTCCCCGACCGGGCCTCTGCATTGCGGTCTGCAATTGCAAAATTAATAAGAATTATTGAATTGTCAAAATAAAAAATGATAGTTGAGTCCACTCTAAAAAGTCCAAAATCAACATTTCGTGATTTATATCCTATTGAATATCAGTGTCAATTTTTGGTCAATTTTGATAAAATCGACTTTTTAAAGTAGGGATTTTCAGTTAATGGAGACAAAGGGAGCGTTTCCGATGCCCCGAGAT
>CAYZZP010000056.1:0-3495 GCA_964482965.1 uncultured Lachnospira sp. | reverse complement strand
TGTCTCTTGATATGCGACTGTTGGGCGACGCTTTCAGTGATGATGCAGGAAACAAGGCCTCGGTATGCGCCCGAACCGTATATGATTACTATGTACGCTCAAATGCCAACCGTGGCACACAGTTTGTTTTCTGTGACCTCTCGACATACAAGCCCGACCAATGGAATATCTACAGCGATATAAAGGAGAAACTTATTGTATTAGGTATCCCGGCTGATGAAATTCAGTTTATTCAGACTGCAACCACAGAAAGAGCGAGAAAGAGATTGTTTGCAGATATGAACAGCGGAAAAGTCCGGGTGCTTTTGGGGTCTACTGTCATGCTTGGCACTGGTGTAAATGCTCAGGAAAGAGCTGTTGCGGTACATCACCTTGAAATACCGTGGAGACCTGCTGATATGGAGCAGAGAGACGGCAGGGCTGTACGCAAGGGTAACACTGTTAAGTTTTGGGGCAATAACACAGTAGACGTGGTGGTATATGGAACGGAGAAAACGCTTGATGCCTATAAGTTCAATTTGCTCAAGAACAAGCAAATGTTTATCAATCAGATAAACAACGGTACAATAGCAGTACGCCGCATCGACGAGGACAGTATGGATGAAGACAATGGAATGAATTTTGCGGAGTTTGTTGCTATTCTGTCCGGGAACACAGACCTGTTGGAAAAGGCCAAACTTGACAACCGAATTATGCAACTGGAGAAAGAACGTGCCATTTTCAAAAAAGAACGTATACGAGCAGAGCGTAAAATTGCAGCTAATGAAGAAGCGATCCGCCGGGCAAAGGACTTAAAGGGAAAAATGGAAAAAGATCTGGAGTATTTCAAACTCCAAGATGATAATGCAGATATTGTATTGGTAGGAAACAATGCACATACAACTGAAGAAATTGGACGGGAACTACAGTCTTTCGCTAAGAGCAACCGCAATGCCGGATTTTCCATCATTGGTTCCTATGTGGGGCTGAAATTACTTGTAAAATCGGAGTATACCCTGACAAATAGTTTCGACCATAATTCTTTTTACGTTGAAGGTCTTAGCGGTATAAAATATCGCTATGGACTAACAGGTGCATTGCCAATCGCTTTCTCAGAAAAGGTGCAGTACCCTAAATTAACTTTGCAAAGACTTCCAACTATGATTGAAGCCAAGGATAAGGAAATTCTTAAACTTGAAAACGAATTGCCGATACTTCAGGATATTCTTAACCGCACATGGAGTAAATCGGAAGAATTGTCGAGCCTCAAAGTTCAGTGCGAAACCATTCAGAAAAAGATTGACGAAGAACTTAGAAGAGCCGAGCAACCCCACTCTGTTACAGAGATTACTGATAACGCCGCTTAATATAATAAATTTAACCGTTTTTCCCTTGTCTGGCTGTGAAGTCAGGCAGGGGATTTTTACCATTAAAATAATCAAAGATCGATTGTCCACTTATATAAATGATAGCGTTCCTATATTAAAAAGGCATCGACTTTCGGGGTTACTCTTTTACTCAAAAGAAGTATCACTACTTTAAAACTCATATACATCTACTCAAATTTAGAATATTTAACATTGCGGTGCACAGTTTAGGCACCGATGCCGATTATTTTTGCGGATTAAAACATTTATAATGACCCTTTATACGCTTACTCATGACAATGTTTCAACTATATAGAGCCGATGCTTCCACACTCCTTCCTCTGATTTATGCTGACGGAGGCATACAGGCTGGTTTCCCCAGTCCGGCCCAGGACTACATTTCAGAGTCAATAGACCTGAACAGGACCTTAATAAAACATCCGGCTTCAACCTTTTATGCAAAGGTTGTTGGTGATTCAATGAGCGGTGAAGGAATCACCGAGGGGGATATACTTATCATTGACCGTTCCATTGAAGCAGAACACGGTGATCTTGCAGTATGCTGTATAGACGGAGAGTTTACCTTGAAAAGGCTGTGCCTCAATAGAGGCAACAAAATATACCTCATGCCGTCAAATCGGAAATACAACCCAATTGAAGTCACGAAGGATAACGATTTTATGGTCTGGGGCGTAGTGATTTATACTATTAAGTCAAATCGTAGAAGACAATCAGGGACTGAGAGATGGTAGGACTTATTGACTGTGATAATTTCTTTTGTTCCTGTGAGAGGGTGTTTCGTCCAGATCTTGCAAGGACACCACTGGTTGTTTTAAGCAACAATGATGGATGTGTTGTGGCACGTTCTAAGGAAGTCAAGGCGATGGGGATTCCTGAAGGTATACCTTACTTTCAATTAAAGGAACAATATCCCAATTCCGGTATAGTCGCTTTCTCTTCCAACTATGCCCTATACGGCGATATGTCATCGCGTATTGTTTCCATACTTCGGGAAGAAGCTCCCGATGTAATACAATATTCCATAGACGAAGCTTTTCTTGAGCTGAATGGAATGGACCATCTTGATCTTAGAAAATGGGGAGAATACCTTTGCAGAAAGATTCAGAAATGTACTGGAATGCCAGTAAGCCTCGGTATTGCATCTACAAATACACTGGCTAAGATGGCAAGCAAGTATGCGAAAAAATATCCAGCATACAACAAATGCTGCGTAATAGGCTCTGAAGAGCAACGTGAAAAAGCTTTAAGACTCTTTCCGGTTGGGGATGTTTGGGGAATTGGACACCGCATAAAGAGACACCTTGAGTATATAGGGATAAATACTGCATTCGACTTTGCCTCTTTAGCAAAGGATTATGTCAGGAGAAAATTTCATGTAACCGGTGAAAGGACGTGGAAGGAGCTTCACGGAGAACCATGTATAGCCATAGATGGTCTTGACGGAGTCACCAAGAAGACCATTGTCACTAGCCGAAGTTTCCCTGAAATGATAAGAGATTTGGCAGATTTACGGAGTCACATAGCCAATTACGCCGCACGGTGTGCCTTGAAACTTAGACGTCAGAATTCCGTATGTTCATTGGTAACAGCTTTTATCCAGTCCAATCATTTCAGAGAGGATCTGGTACAATATGATAGCAGTGCTTCTCATTCCTTCCTGACACCTACAAACACCACAAGCGAAATTGTGGGAATGGCGACAGCTATTCTTGATGCTATATTCAGGAAAGGGATATACTACAAAAGAGCAGGCATAATGGTGTCCGGCATATCATCGGCTGATTCAGTTCAACCGGACCTTTTTGAATACGATCCAAATCGAAGTCAAAAATTCAGAGCATTGTCAACTACTCTTGACAAAATTAACGGCAAGATGGGAGCTGACACAGTTATGTTGGGATCACAGCAATATTGTGAGAAGGATGAGGACGGAAAGAGCATAAAGTTTGTAAATGCAATACGCCGAGCCATGAAATCACCTGATTATTCGACAAGCCTCGATGCCTTCACTGTAAATTGACGTCCACTATCCTTCCTGTTTTAGTCCTCTTATAATAATATCCTTGAAAGTTATTTCAAAATTTTGTTTCAAATTTTTGCCTCATTTTTTGAAATTCAATTTTGACAT
>CAYZZP010000055.1:0-3679 GCA_964482965.1 uncultured Lachnospira sp. | reverse complement strand
AGTACTTAGTCTAATAAATTGACATTTTGTGATAAATTAATTATAATTATGTTAAATTTTGTTCGTTAGCATCATTGTTATATAATAAATTGGAGGAAAATAAAAATAATGAAACAAAATCTTTCGTCCCCTAGTAGTGAAGAAAACAGAATATTTGTATTTGACGCGCAATCGGGAATGATACTGTCCCGCGACGTCATAGCACCCGATGGATTTCTTGTGGCTCCTGCAGGAACAAGAGTTGATATTGATATGATAGCAAAAATTTCAGGTCATCATGTACTGGAAATATTTGTATATAAAGAAATCACTCCACAGCCGGTAAAGCCCCTCCCTGCAAAGGCTGAGACTGCCAGCCGGGTAACATATTTTGAAAAAATACGTCAAAGTGAAGAGTTCAAGCAATTCCAGAAACAGTATGACTCTACGGTTGACGATTTAAAAGACCATCTGAACGACATTGTAACACGCAACTCTGAAATTGACACAGACAGGCTTTTGGAACATTCCATGTCTATTATGTCCAGCCACTCAACCAATCTAAGAGTATTTGACATGCTGCATAGTCTCCGCTTTCATGGCGATATGACATATACACACAGCATCAACGTATCACTCATTTCATCTATTATCGGACAATGGCTGCATTTTTCCGACGATGATATAAAAATTTTGGTTCTCTGCGGACTGCTCCATGATATAGGCAAGCTTACCATAGACGAAGAAATTCTCAACAAGCCGGGCAAGCTGACGCCTGAAGAATTTGAAATTATCAAAACCCACGTTAAAAGCGGGTATGACCGTATTAAGGACGCAGACATAGACCAGCGAATCAAGGAAGCCTGCCTTTTGCATCATGAAAAATGCGACGGCTCCGGCTATCCATTTGGTTTAAAGAGCAGCCAGATTCCTGCATTTGCTAAAATTGTAACTATTGCGGACATATATGATGCTATGACTGCCAACCGTGTATATCGAGGCGCTGTATGCCCGTTTGAAGTTATACATATTATGGAAAAGGACGCCTTCAGCACGCTGGATCCTACATTTGCACTTCCATTTTTAAAAAATGTAGTTTCTTCATATATTCATGCCAACGTCAAGCTGTCCAACGGTCAAATCGGCGAAGTTATCCTAATCAACGACAGAGACCTGAGCCGTCCAATCGTAAAATGCGCAAACGAATTTATTGACCTTTCCAAAACGCCAGGCGTAACAATTACTGCGATTATGTAAATTTAAAACATAAATCTAAAACAATGCAATTTTAAAAGAGCCTCTGCATATTTTGTCTTTCCTGTGAATAGGATATACAAACAAATAAGCAGAGGTTTTTGCTTGAAAGGATATATTGAAGAAAGGGTTATCAAAACAGCCCAATACATAATCGAAACAAAGGCAACCGTTCGTCAGACTGCCAGAAAGTTCGGTGTGAGCAAAAGCACCGTACACAAAGATGTCACTTCCAGACTTGAGCTTATTGATCCCGCGCTTGCCAACGAAGCACGACAGGTTCTTGATGTCAACAAACAGGAGCGCCACATACGCGGCGGACTCGCCACAAAAGAAAAATACCTGCACCAGCATCAGCACTCATAATCACAGCCCACAAGCCGGTGCATTTGTGTTTACACAGCGGCGAAATATAAATGGCATATCCATTTATCATAATCAACCGACCGCCGCCAAACAACTCCCTTCTAGGCTAAGTACCAGACCACTTTATCATTTTGCGGCTTTTATTATTTTTGTCATTCGCCTGACTTCCTGACCGCCTAAAAGGGAGTATGTTAAATACCGTTTTTTATTATTAGTATTTATACCTGCTATTGCCTTCCACGCTCTGTATCAAGCGTTGTAATCTCTTTATGTCCGGGATAAATGAAATAATTTCCCGGCAGCTCCTTAAGCCTTCTTATAGACTTTTCCATATCCGCTTCGTTGCCTCCGTAAAGACTTGTCTTTCCATGTCCGCCCGCAAGCATGGTATCTCCCGTAAAAATAACATTTTCCGCAATAAGCGCCATTGAACCCGGCGTATGCCCTGGTAAAATCATTACTGAAAATTTTATATTATCAAGCCATATTTCGTCGCCTTCTCCAAGCAAGAATGATGGTCTCACTGGTTTGTACGGCTTCTCAACATAAGGCCTGTCATTTATAAGTTCCTCGTCCAGAAGCCTCCAAGCATCAATTTTGCTGACAATGACCGGAATTTTATATTTTTCGGCAAGCTCCGCCGCTGCAAGCACATGGTCTGTATGTCCATGAGTAATCGCAATATAGCGCGGTTTAAGTCCTTTTTCCTCAATACGCCGAACAATCTCGGATGCGCTGTCCGCCGGGTCGATTATCATACAACTCTGTGTCGTTTGGCTGTAAGCCAAATAGCAATTTGTAAAGCACGCTCCCAGCACAAGTCTAATAACACCAATTTGGGGTGAATAAGCGGCAGGTTCGTTTGTCTTGACAGAAGCGGACGGTACGACAGTGCTTCCTACGTCAGCTTTGGCAGAGGCGCAACTTTTTACTGCCTCATTCTCTGTCCTGGCGTATAGAGCATATGGAGAAACATCCTTTACAGGCTCTTTCACATATCCCGCCGTCTCAGCATTTTTTATTTTATCAAGAGTTATTGAGTTGGCAAATTCCCTGAGCTGCATTGTCACCTCCGAAACCTCAGTCTCTTTCTTACCATATGTAAGCTGAAGCTCATATTCCAGCGGAAGCCATGTGCGTATATCCGCTTCGTTGTGCTGAATTACAGCTTCCATTTTATCAAGCGCCCTGTAAAGCTTTGCCTCCTCGCTTCTGCATTCTTTCATTTCATCAAAAAGAGCGTGCAACTCTGTTTTATACGGCTCGTCAAGTTCCTCAAGCCACTGGTAAACAACCCGCTCCTCCCGCTCACGGTCGCTCTCCGTCTTTTTAAATGCCGGAATGTCGCCGGTAAACGCTTCACCTATGTCATGAAACATACACATAAGAATAACCCTGTTCATATCTGTATTTTCAAATTTATCCTTCAAAAAATACGCCATAATTGTCAGACGCCAACAGTGCTCAGCAACGCTTTCCCGCCTTCCTGCTGAAGTCCATGAATGTCTTGTATTATTTTTCAGTTGTTCCGCTCTATCCAAAATCCTAAAATATTTTTCCCACTGCATTTTTATTTTGTCTCCTTATTCAATACACGCGCAGCCTGTCAAGAAGCCCTTCGCAGCCTTCCAGCACCTGCTCATATGTTGTATCGAAATCTCCCGAATACCACGGGTCCGCTATATCGCCGTGTATCTTTGCAAAATCCAAAAGCCTGTAAACTTTTTTCTCGGAATCTTCGCCTATAATGCGCATAATATTTTTTACATTTATCTGCTCCATACCTATCAAATAATCATACTTTTCATAATCGCTGCGCGTTAGCTGCACTGCATATTTTCCGCCGCAGCCTATTCCTGCCTGCGCAAGCCTTCGCCTCGCTGGCGGATACACCGGATTCCCTATCTCCTCCGAACTTGTCGCCGCAGAGGCTATAAAATATTCTTTTTCAAGTCCTGCTTTTTTCACCAAATCCTTCATAACAAATTCTGCCATCGGACTTCGGCAGATATTGCCGTGGCAGATGAATAAGATTTTTATCATATCTTTTATATCCCTTCATAAGCCTTCAAACCTTGAT
>CAYZZP010000054.1:0-5137 GCA_964482965.1 uncultured Lachnospira sp. | reverse complement strand
TTATATTAGTTGTCTGTTTCCGTAGCTCAGCTGGATAGAGCGACCGCCTCCTAAGCGGTAGGTCGGGTGTTCGAATCACCTCGGGAACGCT
Source organism: uncultured Lachnospira sp. (assembly GCA_964482965.1). GTDB lineage: Bacteria > Bacillota > Clostridia > Lachnospirales > Lachnospiraceae > Lachnospira. Next base: position 5,046 of record CAYZZP010000054.1, on the reverse strand, counting down.
CGCGAAAACTTTGAGACGTGCAAAAAAGAGAAGAATAGCAGACATTTAAGCTTGCTTAACAATGTCCGCTATTCTTCTTTTTTTTATAGGACGAATGTCCGTGGGATGCCCGGCGTAAGACGGGCATATTCGCACGGCTTATTACATCATTTTTTCTGACACTTTTAAGTTAGGAATAGCTTATTTTTTTCTTCTAATTATAATTGGTAAATCTGCTAATTGGGAATCAATGCGATTTGACAAGTTTGCTAATAAAAATTATACCATTATATATCAGTTATGTAAACATTATTTATCGGTTATATAATTATCAAGTTGACTTTTATATATAATTACTTTATACTTAAAAATGTTATTATAGTCTCTCGGAAACTTGAGCTTGCCGATTTTGAAAAAAGATGTAGAACAAATGATTCTTATAAGGTAAATCAATAAAGACTTAGAGATTTCGAGAAGCAATTATTAAAAAAAGGAGAAAAATATGAAAAAAAGTTTGAAATTGATTTTTGTTCATAGTGTTTTATCATTTTTATTGATTTTTGGAGTTATTTTAGGTTGCCTGTCAGATGGAAGTCAGACAGCTTATGCAAAGAAAAATCCATCAATCAGTAAATCTTCTGCGACTATGAAACCGGGGAATACGTTGACATTAAGAGTAAAGAATGCTTCTAAAAAGGTAAAATGGTCTTCCGGCAAGAAGAAAGTGGTTAAGATTGTTTCTACAAGTGGAAAGAAAAAAGAAAAAGCTGTTTTTGTTGCTTTAAAGGGCGGAAAAGCGACAATTACCGCCAAGGTCGGAAAAAATAAGCTAAAGACGGTAATTACTGTGAAGAAAGAGGAAAAGCCGACGCATGTTCATAGCTATACTATGCCTGCAACATGCACATCTCCTGCTATGTGCTCCTGTGGGTTAACTTATGGAGCATCTCTTGGACATAATATGGAAGCTGCCAACTGCCAACACCCGGCAAGATGTACAAGATGCGGATTCACTCAGGGAACAGTTGCTGCACATAGTTATGATCTCATATCACATCGTTGTACAGTATGTAATCAGTTGGACTTACATTCTGTTTTAACTTTTGAACTTTCTAATACCGCAGCAGAGGGAGCTTTAAATATAAGGTGGATGAAATTGTGGTGTTCGAATACAGGTTTATCTGCTTTGCGTATACCGGGCGTTGGAGTTAAAGCTCGTGCTTATACTACCGCTGAAGCTACAACACCTGTATTATTAACTCTCACTAACGAAGAAGATCAGCAGCTTATTTCTACTACAGTTCCGGCGAACAGTAACGGAGAAGCATTTTTTGATACAATGGATGATAATGTGCTGTTTTCTTTCCTGCTGGAAGGGCGTTTTCAATTTGAGGCTCAGTATGGAGATGATAATTACGATTTTACGGTGTATGTAAAAGGTAATGGATGGACGTTTGATTTTGTTAAGAAGTAGAATAATGCCTCAATATCTGCTGAAACCATAAGTCAGGAACTTTCCTTGATTTTTAGGACTGTACAGCATGTCTAACCTTATAGAATTAACCCTTTTCCCTGTTCTGCCCTTATAATCAGGCTATGGGGAAAAGGGTTATATTTTAGTTGTAATATGACTTCAATTTGTATATTATTGTAATAAGTCTGTCATATGTGATGAGGTGATAAATATGGCAAAGCGCGTTATTTTATTTGTAACAATTGCGGCATTGGTTTTATGTAATATAAATCTTATGCCGACAACTGTACGGGCAGAAGCATATACTGAAACGAGCGGTTTATTTTTACAAACGGAAACATATGACAAGGGCAGTGCTCTCGTTAAAATTGTTTCATCTGCAAAACCGTCACAGATTAATGAAGAAATCACCGGTATTAATAAATATATTATTGTAGAGAATGCGTGGGATTTCGGAGATGCTGTTAATTTTGCGGGAAGTACGACACAGAAAAGCAGCTTCAAAGATAAATCCATGTATGTTGTAAAAGTATCGTCTGAGAAATATACTACCGAGGAGCTTATAAAAGAAATTGCCGTACAGGAAAATGTATTGTCTGTCCAGCCGGATTATTGTCAGGAGAAAACCGATATTGGTGACGCCATGACTGATTTGCAATGGTATTTAGACGGAAATAATGTAACAAGTGAAGGAATTAATTATTCGAAATTAATTCAGAATGAAGAAACCGATTCCGAGACGCCGGTTGTTGCGGTGTTGGATACGGGAATAGATTATACCCATGAAGACTTAGCGGGTAATATGTGGGTTAATACACATTCTTCATTAAAGGGTGTTTATGGATATGATTTTGGAGATAATGACAGTAATCCGATGGATATAGATGGGCATGGAACGCATTGTGCAGGCATAATTGGTGCAGAGACAAATAACGGCGTCGGTATTGCCGGTGTCGAGACCAATGTCCGGCTTATGGCTCTAAAAATATTTAGTTCGGATGGAAAAGTGTATAATTCAGCTATAATTGGCGCACTTAATTATATTTATCAGGCACAGCAATTAGGTGAGAATATCGTTGCGGTAAACTGTTCGTGGGGTGGCGGAAAATCTGATTCCATGATGCAGACATTAATTAACCAAATAGGAGCAGAAGGCGCTTTGTTCATATTTGCGGCGGGTAATGATGCTGTTAATCATGATGATTTTAAAGACAAAGAATGTCCGTATGATATAAACAGCCAATATATAATTGTTGTCGGAGCTTCCGATATGAATGACAAAAAATCAGCATTTTCCGACTTTGGAAATTCTACGGTGGATATATTTGCTCCGGGAAGCAGGATATTATCCACTGTTTGTAATGACACCTTCTATCCGGCACTGCTGCCTGAATCACAAAGAGAGAACATATGCAGCTATTTTTTTTCATGTGACAGCAATGCATTAACAGATTTATCATCTTTTTATATTAAGGGCAACGCAGACGCAAATGATATTGAATACAGTCCGGAGGATTCATTCGGAAATTCAAATAGTGGTTCTATGCGTTTAAAGCTGTCAGGCGATTCCATTAATAGATGGCAGGATATACCTATAGGAAAGCCGGACTTTAGTAAAGGAGGGTTTGCTCTTTATATTGATGCATCAAGTATAGGATTATCTGCTGCGGATAAGTGTTATGTTGGGTTTGATATAGGTATTAATGGAAATGATGGAGAGATATCATGGTCTCATGAATATTTTGAACGCAGTTATAATTCTTATTTGAATTACAATGGAAAGGTTTGGCTTAAAATAGTTGAGATTAGTTCTGCAGACTCTTTTTCTGATATTTATTTTGACAATTTATCGGTGTCCAAAGCCAATCCATCAAGGAATGTTCTTTGCCGATATAATATTTATGACGGAACATCTATGGCAGCTCCCGTTGTATCGGCGGCTGTAGCTCTTTTGTCATCAGTACATACAGATGACAGCTCAGCATTGCGTTTTGGACGGCTTTTAAACTGTGTGCGTAAGACGAACAATCTTTTAGGCTATTGTCGTACAAGCGGTATATTGGATATCAGCAAAATACCGGATGCCGAATATACGACTGACTTTTTGCCGGAAGAACCTGGCTCCGGTTCAGATAAAGAAAACTCCGGTACAATTTCCGATGTAGTTTCCGGCAATAACAACACATCCGGACTCGTACCGCAAGATTCCTTTGTCGGATATACAAATACCGGCATTACTCTGCTGCCTATTGATACGGCTATAGACAACCCGGTTGAAATCAAGAAAATTAAATTAAACAAAAAAAAGGTGGTTCTTCATTATAAGGGCAAGTCAAAATGTAAACTTAAAGCGACTATAAAACCGGCCAAAGCGACATGCCAAGAATTGAAATGGTATGTTGAAAAACGTTATAGAAAATATATTGTCGTATCACCATCAGGAGTTATCTGGGCGAAGAAAAAGGGAATAGGTCATGATGTAATAGTATTTGCAAAGGCAAAGGATGGTTCGGGAACAATTGCCTATTGTAAAGTAAAGATACGCAAATGATTTTTAACAATGACCATTCTGCTAATACACACTTTTTTGGTGTTTATTTCAGCTGTTGTTATTTAACCAAAATTAACCTTATATTAATCCTACAAAAAAGAGATATGCTCACAGGAATACCTGCAAGCATATCTCCTCATATCCACTTATAATTACATAAACAATCGAATTTCTTATGCAGATTTACCCTCTGCAAGTTGTTTAACTTCTTCAAGTGAAAGATTAGTAACCTTAGCAACCTCTTCATAAGAAAGCAAACCAAGTCCTATTAGATTCAATGCAATCTCACGATTTCTTCTACGTTCAGTTTCATTCCTCATATCCTCCATTGCTTTACACATTGTTTCCATCTCCACTTCGTTCCGGTCGGCTCATACCCAATGTCCACTGGACATTGTTCGCCCTTTCCCTATTTGATTAATAATAGTATAACCCATTCACATCTAAAAATCTACACTAACATAAACATACCACATAACACCCATACCAACCAAAACCTTCGTGTTTTCAAGGATTTGACGGCAGCTCAAACATTTCTGACACTTATAAGTCAGTAATAGATTTTTTATTTATTCTTACTTCACCTTAATACTTACTACCTTCTTAGTTTCATTATATTCACCTGTCTTAGCCGCAACTATTGTAATCTTATATGTACCCTTCTTAGCGCCCTTCTTAAGTTTTACCTTTCCTTTCTTAGATACACTTATATACTTCTTAAGATTCTTAGCTGTTGTATTCTTATAAATTAGTTTACCCTTACCGGAAGATATTGCACTCAACTGAAATGTTATCTTATTCTTCTTAAGCAACTTAGCTTTGTAAGACTTAATCTTAACTGTAGTTATTGTCTGCGATTTGAGTGTTATCCCAGACTCCGTAGGTGTTGCTGTTGGCTTAATCATTGGTTCTACCGTTGGTTTCGTTGTAGGCTCCGCCGTTAGTTCCACTGTAGGCTCTGCCGTTGGTTCCCCTGTTAGCTCCGCTGTTGGTTCCCCTGTTGGCGGATCTATAACTAAAGGACTTCCATTAACACATACCA
>CAYZZP010000053.1:0-5986 GCA_964482965.1 uncultured Lachnospira sp. | reverse complement strand
GCTGTTCTCTGCACAGCCTCCGCTTGTTCGTCACGGAGCGTATAAGGAATCACAGTGTCGGCATCTTTTTCAGATACAATGCCGTGGTTTTGTGTAAAGTCTATAAAGTTCCCACGGGCTGTATTCGGCTCGATGAAAAACCACTCCGTACCGGCTTCACGGGTAATTCCCAGTTTTTTAAGATAAGCATGGAAGTCCTTATCCGTAAATGTGTCATAAGGCTCTGTCATAAACGAGGCACGAAGTGCCCACCAAGTTTTGTGAGCAATGCCTACTGTATGCGTTTGTTCCTTAATGCGTGTTTCCACATCACGCTCTGTAAAACCGATTTTTGTCCAGCCGTTATGGGCAGGCACTCCGGGAGTGGTGTAGGCATAGCACTGGGGAACGACCTTTGAGGCTGTTTTAATATTAATCGCTGCCATTATGCCATCTCCTTTACATGGGTTTCGATAAACTCGATCTCCTTCTCGTCCAGACCGTACTTGCGATAAAGCTGCAGGTCGATCTCATGAATGGATTTCGACCAGTCAATGTCGCTGCCCATGGTGAAGTCTTGGATGGGAACGTATTTATATACAGGTTTATTTCCTATCTGTGTTACCTTTAAAACGCTTAATAGGCATCTAAAAAATTTGGTTTTTAAATACTTTGCGACATTTTCTGCTTCACAATAATGCTTAAAATTCCCAATACTTAAAAATGTTTCTGTTGCAGCTGTACCCGGCTGTTCTATAATAAGAGTTCCTAAAGCTTCCCCAAAACTGCCGCGTCCGCTTGCTTGAGGAATAAAAACCTTGTATCCGTTTAGATTTTTCCCCTCCGTGATATATTCCGCATTTATATATTTTTTTACTCTTTTGTTATTATCTCTGCCCAAAACTTTAATTGCTGACCCTTTAATTTCGTCTGGAGAATCGTGAAACAGAAATGGCAATCGTTGTAAAATATTGGAAGATAAGTCATATAAATGTCCATCACTTAAATATTTTTTCGCATCTGGATAATCTATATGTACCTTAGGGGTCAATCTAAATGAAGTTCTTGAAAAAACAATACTATCTATACTCTTATAAGAAGCATTATTTACAACTTTTCTCAAAATGCTATTGACTTCAGAAAATGCTGAAAAAGTGCCAATAGCGCCAAAATCCTTATTCCTATCGTAATAAGTAATTGCTATACCGCCTTTTATATCTGTATTTGGAAAAACAACCGAAGCATTTCCTTCATATCGCAGCACTTTAAAATGAGGATCTGATAACATTTTTTTATTCCAATCTTTTGATGTAGAACCAGCGTTAAATAAAAATCTTGCCGGATGAATCAATTCAACTTTTTCTGAAACCTTAAATGCCTCATCCATAAATTTGTCATATACTGGCGGTGCATAATTCTTAAGAGAACCATCAGCATTTTCTGAAACCTGTTCCTCCTGATACGGCGGATTTCCAATCACATAATCAAACAATTTCATTGGCCGTTCCCTCCTTTTCTTTTTGCTGCAAATAAAATACAGCCTTTTGTGCTTCAATCTCAGCCTTCAATTCTTCTGTGGGAAGATAGAGTTTCCAATTTTGTGCTAATGCTTCCTTTACATACCATTCCCCCTGCAGCAGTGTCGTGTACCTGTATCAAAATTCTGTAACCGATAAGCCGGTTTCGCTGAACAAGCAAAGTATTTACCGCAGAATGAGCAGCTTTTCGCAAGGTCTCTATAATACCTTGCATATCCGAAAAAATATCATCGGTTTTTTTGTAATTTATCATAAGAACATTACTGTAAATTTCATTACTCATATTTCACATTTTCCTCGCGCGGTCATTCATTTCCTCATCAAACAAACCGAAAATATATAGCGGAGACTGTCCGTAAAGTCCTGTGTCGTCATCGGCAAGGCTTGCTCCGGTCGCGGAGGAATAGAACATATCAAGCGCTTCTTTTTCCGAAATACCGTATTTTTTCATTATCAGATTTATTATTTCGGGAATAATCGTTGCGCGAATTGTTGCATGTGCCATTATTTTACCTCCAATTCATAGCTTTTTAAAAACTTTAACTGCTTTAAAGCCTTTTCAGTGCAAAAAGCAATCTGATTATTGATTTTCTCAAACCTTAAACGTTTAACAGCGTCTTCTTTTCTCATAATCCCTTGCATAACATATGAAACCGTCTCGCCCACATTATCATTCGCTATCTTTCCGCTTACTATATCAAAACCATGATTGTAGCGGATATCGCTTCTGCATTTTATCACGGTTTCAAGCCATTCCTCCGAAGCGTCTTTAAACCATTTTTCTTTAAGTCCTCCTGTATGCTCCCACTCATACACGTTTATAACAGCGCGGCAAGGTGTACCTTTTTTCCTTGAGGCAATTTTCGCGCGTCTTAGCGCCCAACGCTCCGCCTGTTCTTTTATATCGGTCGTATAAAACGCAAAGCCAAAGTCCCGTCCGATTTCGCCGGTGATAATTTTTGGAGCGGGAATTTCAAGTGTTGTTCCGTGGTAAACGATCATTTTGCTCTACCTCCCAAATATTCGTCAAACAACTGCATGAGATATTCCAACCCCATACCGTGCAGATCTTCATAATCCGAATCAAGCATATCTAAAAGTCCCTCTTTTTTGAACAGAGTGTAAACCTTGTCACTTGGCTCGTTTATATGTTCGGCATAATGCTCTACACAAAATGCCGCAAAAGACAGCTTGCTCATTTAAGTGTCACCTCCGATTTAATAAGGCTTTTCAGGCTATTAGTCCATAAATACCGGTAGCATTTCCAATCACATAATCAAACAGTTTCTTTCCCATAGTTCACATCTCCTTCAAATCCATAAACTTCAGAGAAGAGTTACTTCTCCAATTAAATATCCTGCACGGCACGGCTTCCGGCTTTTCTTCTTCATCCTCAACTCCGAGCATATCAAAGAGGGTCATTTGCTTAAATTCTTCATACGGCTTGCCGAGAGGTACGGTATCCTTCAGACCATCCATCTGCCATATATTCCATGCGATTTTATTTGCCACCTGCTGCAGTAGCTTGTTATCCGGTTTTTGCTCCCGGCGTTCCTCGAAATAATCAACAAAGGTCAGCAGCAGATTGATCCTTGCAATCAGAACATTGTCGCCCTGGTACTCATAACCGTAGGACGCCTCAAAGGCACGAATCGTCCATTTCAGCCAGTCATCATAGGTATCGGTATTTTCATTTACGATTCTTAGTTTTCTGTCAAGCATTCCGATTCGTCTGATCGGCGGGACAATCAATTCTCCCGTTGACACATCATAGCGGGAAACCAGATACGGAGCCTCGCCGCAGGTGATTTCAAGCCGTCGGGAATCCACGTAATGCTGCCATTTTTTTTGCTTTGGAAATTCAACACGTCCCTCTGTGACCGTCCAAGTGTGATCCTCGTTTTCTGTATTAAAAACATTTTTCCGTCCGAACCAGTCCTCATCGCAGTGATTGTTCATTCGGTTACACAGCCACGCAGGAGTGAACACCTCCGCCTTTTTTCGGGTTCGCTGTGCCTGTGCCTCCAGTGACTTCTGTATGCGAGGACGGATAATATCGGTGCACCGCAAAAGAGAATCTGCATCCATCTGTACCTTATCCGTAAAGTTCTCTCCAAACTCCTCGTAGGTGTCTGTAGCCCAAATGATATTCTTTTTTGTTGATTTATCTTGAAGCAGCAAATCCAGCACATTTACGACCGGGTAACTGCTGATGTCTATCAGTTTTTCCACAAGAGAGAGCCCCTTCTTTCCGCACATTTAACAAAAGTCTATTCTTCATCATACGAGTTTTTTGACAAAATAAATGTTAAAACCATTATACATTATTTTTTAAGGAAAGGCAAGTGATAGTCGGCAGTGAACATGTTGTTAAAGTGTCAATGATTGGTTACACTTTAACACACTTTAACAGAGTTTAGCCTTAAAATAAAAAAGTATTGCAAAATTCACATAATTATTATATAATATAGCTTAAGAGGAGCAAATGGGAGTTTATTCTCAATTTGCGACGATTAATTTATCGAGTCTTAATATAAAGATGAGATATACCTAATAACTACCGATAGTATAACTTATCCGAAGAAAATGAAAGCTTGCTTTTGATTTTTGAGGATAAGTTACCGAGGCGTCAGGTGAGGTAGTTATATTACCCTGTAAAACAGGGTAACTGTGTGAGCAAAGCGAGCACAGTAACAAGAAGTGCGAACTTCTTGTAATATAACTTATCCTCGAAAAAGAAAGCTTGCCTTTAATTTTTAAGAATAAGTTACCGAACCGTCAGGCGAGGTAGTTATATTCATGCAAAATGTAATATAAGAACATTTTGCAATAATAACCATTTTTTTATTACATAACCATATAAGGAGGTAAATATGAAAAAGAAATTGGCAATTATTCTTGCTGCCGCTATGACTATTTCAGCTATGAGCATAAATGTTGGTGCAGCAGAAGAATATCCTGAGGTTACTGTTGTTATTAACGGACAAGAGCTTGCTTCCGATCAGCCGGCTGTTATTATTGATGGCAGAACAATGGTTCCTATGAGAGCCATAGGTGAAGCTCTTGATATAGTGGTAAATTGGGAAAGTGCTACAAAAACAGTTGTATTCTCAAAAGACAACACAACAGCTTCTATGATTGTAGGTTCAAAAGCTCTTATTGTTACAGATGGCTCATCAACTCACACAGTCAGCATTGACTCACCGGCTGTTATTATCAATAGCAGAACTCTTGTTCCTGTAAGATTTATTTCTGAAAACTTCGGTGCTTCAGTAGATTGGAATAATTCTTCAAGAACAGTTACTATAACAGGTGCAGTTAAAGAAGAAGAAGTAACCGAAACTATTGATCCGGCAGCAGTTGAAATTACAAAATCTCTTGCTAACGCAGGTGAGGCTTGTGCAGAATATCTTAATAATTATACCAACGATATGACACAAAATCAAAAGAGCAGATATGACGAATATTGTAACTCAATTGCTAAATGCCACTCTGTTCTTGACTCAGCTTCACAGGCTTTTACAGGTGATGACTTATATAATATGAACGAAGCTCTCTATGATGCTATTGATGGTTTTGATGAACTTGCTGAAGAACTGGGCATTGAAGATGAACTGGGTGATTATATAAGTGACCTTACAGAAGGCAAATTTACAAGCAGACACGTAAATCACTCCCATCATCACATATCATCATCAACAAATGACTTTAAAAACGCATATTCTTCATTAAAGAGTGAACTTACAACCTGTAAGAGTAAAAACAGAAGCCTTGAAAAATTAGATATGAACTATGAACAGGCAAAATATTATGAAGAGCTTGTAGATAAACTTGGCGAGGTTAGCGAAAATTTAGACAGATATGATTCTGTCAGTGACTGCAATAATGCTATTCAAACTCTTACAACAGTAGAACAAGGCTTTGATCAGCTTCTTAATGATATTAATAGTCAAGATGACGATGATGACGATAATGACGATAACAGCTCTGATAATGCTGAGTTTGAAAGTGCACTTGCTAACTTAAAGGATCTTATTGATGAGTGTGCAACAAAAACTAATCATGTTTCAAATTATGATTTGAACGATGAACAGTCAGAATATTTTGAAAAGCTTCAGGATCAAATTAATCCTGTTCTCAACGGTGTAAATGACTATACAACAGTTCAAGAATGTAATGACGCTGTTGAAACCCTTACAGCAGTAGAACAAGGCTTAGATAATTTGCTTGATGAACTGCGTGAAGAATAATAATCAAAATAATAATTAATTTGTTACTTAAAAAAACCGTTTATGACCGACGTTTTTATGTCGATACTAAAACGGTTTTTTTGTTGTAAACTTATCTTAGACAAGATAGAAAACTATTCAAGATTATTAAAATTATACTGTTTTTTATAATACCAACAAATAATATTTGTTAATCGAATGAGAGATAGACTCCCACCTCTATAGGTGGTGAGTAAAGCA
>CAYZZP010000052.1:0-7232 GCA_964482965.1 uncultured Lachnospira sp. | reverse complement strand
CCCACGTATCTAGCTTGGAAGGCTAGTGTTCTACCATTGAACTACACCCGCATATTCATAAATCATTTATATAATTGATCGGGGTGACAGGATTCGAACCTGCGACCTCTTGATCCCAAATCAAGCGCTCTAGCCAAGCTGAGCCACACCCCGATAAGGTTTATAACGGTCGTACCACCGCAACGCAAGATTGATTATATTATATCATCCCAATGTTGTCAACACATTTTTTCAAAATTTTAAAAACTTTTTCAATTTTTTCAAATACATTTTAACTCAAAGGAAAATTCAGCCGTATCGCTCACTGTCAACATTATATATGTGCATTTTCTATCGGCCTGACGAGGGTACGAAAGGCTTCCCGGATTAATAAGCGTTACATTCTCTTCAACCTCTATTACCGGTCTGTGAATATGTCCAAACATAACTATATCTATGCCTCTTGCAACCGCTTCTCTGCGTATAGTCGCCAAGTCGAGGGAAACATAATAATAATGTCCATGTGTAAGCAATACTTTTTTGCCTGCTATTTCTGCCTCTATCTCTCTTGGCAGCGCTGAAAAAAAGTCATTATTGCCCGGCACCATCATAAGCTCGCAGCCGCACATTGTCTCTATCGCTTCAGCATCTCCCTCAAAATCTCCAAGATGAATAAGCATATCCGGTCTGCCCTCTCTGTCTATTGCCTCCGCAAGATTACCTATTTTTCCATGTGTGTCGCTTACAATCATTATCCTCTGCATATTGTCACCTCTGTTATATTATTCACACGCTCTATATAGTTGACTTTTCATGTTCTCTATAATCTATGCTTTGCGCTATATACATTTGCTCTATACCATATACTTTATAAGCTCTTTCTTAAGTTTTTCCAATGCTTCCCCTCTATGGCTTATGCTGTTCTTTTCCTCATCTGTAAGCTCTGCTGAGGACTTTGAAAACTGAGGAAGATATAAAATCGGGTCATATCCAAATCCATTTTCTCCGGACGGCTTTTCAGCTATAATTCCATCCATAGTTCCCCTTGTGACAATTTCCCTGCCGTCAGGAAACACCGCAGCCATAGCGCACACAAATCTTGCGCTTCTGTCATTTCCTTCAACTCCCTCAAGCCTGTCAATTATGGACTGATTCTTTATGTCATAGGATGTATCATATCCCATATATCTTGCAGAATATACTCCCGGCTCTTTATTCAGATAATCCACTTCAAGCCCTGAATCATCCGCAATGGTAAGGCAGCCTGTACGCTCCATAACAGTCCTTGCCTTAATCAGCGCATTTTCTTCAAATGTAGTACCATTCTCGTCTATGTCCATATCCGCCCCAGCCTCTTTCATTGTAAACAGCTCCACAGGCATATCTCCAAGTATCTGCCTCACTTCTTTTATCTTGCCTTTGTTATTGGACGCTAATATAATTTTTGTCATTATGTTTATTCCTCCAAATTTTTTACCGCTCTTAAATCTATGCTATACAATGCGCCATTCTCTTTAGCCTTAGGTCTGTGCTATACAAACTGCTGCTTCCTCTAGCGCACATTGTCCGTATATACCTTGAGACATATGTTGCACTGCTTAGATGACTCTACATGCTCCCACGTTCTTCCAAGATAGCTTATATACCCCTCGCCATCGTCAATGATTACATCATTAGTCGCCTTACCTGCCCTATATTCAATGGCAATAGGGTGTACTGCGTCAGGCGTGTTGATTTTGATAACAATCGCATACTTATTTCCTGACATTATCTGCACGGGAGCATCCAATTTTATTGTATAGTAGCCTGCATTTACTATGCTTCCTGTCTGTATGAGATGCCTTTTGTTAAGTGAATGAGTATCTGTAAAATTTTCCACAGCATATATCTCATAGCTGGTATTTTTACCAGTGGCATAGAACCCTACTGCTTTTATCAGTTCATTTTTCTCAGCAGTATATACATTTGCAAAATATGCGCTTTCTTCCTCGTAGCCAAGCTGTCCCACCCAGCCGCATATGTCGCTCTGATAAATGTTGTCATAATTGTCAACGCTTTCAATTCCTGTGTATACCAAATTATGGATACCTATGTTGGAATCGTAATATGATACATAAAATAAACCATCGTCACCAAAGTCCTTCCCCCAGCTGTTAGCGCATATGAACGCACCGTCCGCCTCAAGATTCACGCTGAAATTCTCTTTGGGGTATTTATCATCCCAGCCCACTATAACAACATCATGGTTAGGCTTCTTCGTACCTATATAGCAGTAAGCGTTGGTCTTTGAATTATAGTACATGGACTGCTGCCCGGCATTGCTCATGGAAGTGTACATAGATGATTCTACTCCGCCATAGAGAAATACGGCCCTTTTAATAGCCTCCAGATTCTTGCTCTCAATTATCTGCGCCTCCTGCACATGCTTCGCCGACAATGCGTCAATATTAATTTTACCGTCGCCGTAAGGGTCATCGCTCTCAAGCACCGGACCTTTCCATGACGTTAAATACGCAATGGCCCTTGTATAATCTCCGCCGTCCTTTGCGTCGGCAGAAAAACCATTGTTCCCTACCATATTATCCACAGAAAATGTCAGCGTTTCTTCCGGCTTCAGACTTGTTTCCAGCGCCATCAGTGACGCAAATGCCCAGCAAGTGCTATAGCTGCCTTGATTTTTAATATCCGGCATTCTTCCGCAGTCTCTGTAGCTGTACCTGGACGGCAAAATAGTTTCGCCCTTTTTGGTATCCACAAGCTTTAAAGTATTCTGCTGCGAATCCCAGCCATACTGATATTTAAACCCTTTTTCCAACAGCCTTGCACTCAGATAATATTTTCCTCCAATTTTATCCATAGCGCCCGGAAGCTCTATACTCTCGCCATTTACACTGATATAACTGCTTCCGTTTAAAACATTAATCACCGTATTAGCCCGCTGTATCTGAATAACCGAATCGCTTACAATATTTAGGGCGCACTTAAACACATCAGGAAATATACTGACAGGAATCATAATATTCATATCCTTATCCATGTATAAATGTTCCTCTTGAAATTTAACATTTATACCGTCTACTTCCAGTACAAGATTTTCCCCATTAATATCTGCTGCAATAATATCCTGCCACTCTTTTGGTCTGTCCTTTTCCTCTACAGACACATTTCCTAAGGCAATGCCATTATCCTGTATCACCTCTCCCAAAAGATACAGAACCAGCAGGCTCAAAACACAAATTAAACCAAGATATAATTTTCTATTTTTCAAATTAGTCCTTCCTCTTAGGCGGCTTTGGTCCTAAAAAAGAATAATAATAGGTCTTTAACATACCATTATATATCTTTCTATTCTTGTCAGCCTTCCTTCCAAAATACTTTTCTGTATCCTCATATGAGGTTATAACATAAGCCGACCAATCTTCAAGCTTGGCAAACTGCCTTCCAAGCGCGCCATAAATCGCCGGAAGCGCCTCCTTTTCTTCCAATCTCTCACCATAAGGCGGATTAGTTACAATAAATCCATAGTGCTTTGGATGGCTCAATTCAGCCACATCTCTCCTCTGGAAATGTATCAGCTTGTCCACACCCGCATTAACCGCATTTTGTCTGGCAATTCTAATAACGCTGTCGTCTATGTCAAAACCCTGAATGTCCGTCCCAATATCCAGATTTACCATATCCTGAGCCTCTGTTATTGTCTCGTACCACATCTTCTTAGGTATAAGGTTGCTCCATTTCTCTGCGGTAAATTCCCTGTTCATACCTGGCGCAATATTTGCCGCAATCATAGCCGCCTCTATAGGAAATGTACCGCTTCCGCAGAATGGGTCCACAAGCACTCTGTCCTTATTCCATGGTGTCAGCTTAATAAGTGCCGCTGCAAGACATTCTGATATAGGCGCCTTTCCCGCAGCCGGACGGTATCCTCTCTTATGCAGGGATTCGCCTGTGGTGTCTATAGATATAGTAACCACATCTTTTAGAATGGTCACTCTCAAAGGATAGGAATCTCCATCCTCCTTAAACCATTCAACTTTATACCGGCTTTTTAGTCTCTCTACAATAGCCTTTTTCACAATAGACTGTATATCAGAACTGCTGAATAGTTTGCTGTTTACTGAGTTTGCTTTTGTCACCCAGAATTTAGCGTTTTTCGGTAAAAATTCCTCCCATGTCAGCTCCTTAGTCCGGTCGAACAGCTCAGTAAATGTCACTGCTTTAAACTGCCCAACCTTAAGCAAAATTCTCTCAGTTGTACGAAGATTTACGTTAGCTCTACAAATTGCTTCAGCGTCGCCCTCAAAAGTGACCTTTCCGTCCTCAACCGACAGGATTTCATAGCCCAAATCATATACTTCTTTTTTTAGAACCGCCTCAAGCCCAAAATGGCATGGTGCAATTAATTCATATGTATTCATTTTGACCTCCCAAAAGGTATATTACTATATTATAGCTTGCAAATTGCCATGTCAAACAAATAATTCTGCTGCAAAGTCATTTTATTGTACTATTGTACTATATTTCACCGAAGCATATTCCGTCCCCTGTATTGTCTGATACCTCCTACAACGGTTCCGGCATTATAGCCAAGAGACGACATTTTCGACCCTATTATCATACTCAGGGAACCTCTTTCGCAGTAAAATATAAAATATGCTGACCTATCGTAAGTATTTCCATTTATAATAATGCTGCCGCCTTTATCATAACCTGCATTATCAAGAAGTTTTTCCATTTGGCGGTATGGTACATTTATAGCTCCGGATAAATGACCGGCTGCATATTGTCCCGGCTCTCTTAAATCAATTATAACCACTCCTGATATACCCATATACTTGTCAAGTCTGCCCGCACTAATATACTCAAATCCCATAATATATAATTGCTCCGAATATTCACGCTTATTAATATTATATTACACTAATACCCGAATAGTACCAAAACAGCCCGGGATTAGCCCGGGCTGCACTGTTCGGCAATCTAATTTATGCAATACGCTTTGCTTTATCCGCCTTATCGCAAATATTAGTAACCATTTGTCGAATTGCTTTCATTATTGGCATTGTCGCTTGAATTCTTTGAAGAATTCTTAGATGAATTCTTGCTTGCGTTTCTGCTTGAATTCTTGCTTGATGATGTTGCATTTGTTGAGTTTGACGAGTTAGAATAATTTGACGAATTTGTTGAATTCGACATATTTGATGAGTTTGAATACTCATCAGAAGCGTTGCTTGAGTTTGAAGAATAATTCTTAGCCATAATAATGCCCCCTTGTACTAATTAAACATAATAAAATCCATATTAGGATTTCAAAAAATATTATGGCTTTGTTTTCAAAAAAATATTCAAAGCACTTTAACCATTTTTGAATATTTCACTTTCATCGTATTTGTATTTTCGATAAGAATAGCGTATGATAAATATAGATATTTTTTTATTTTTAAGGCAGGAATAAATAATGAGTGTACTTCACAAACCCAATATCCAACAAGCTGAAATTATGAGATACGCAAAAATACAAAATGCAATTAATTTACTTCAGGGTAATGGCAGCTCGATTGCTGCAGAAGCAGTTTGGAGTGATACATCTATTGCACCTTTTAAGGTCGGAAGATTCATTGTTATTGACGATGAAACAATTCACATTGGTAAAAAAGCATATAATTTACACGATATGGGTAAAGTTGTCATTAATACCGAAGGTTCAATGTCAATATACAACGGTTTCGGAAAAAAAATATGTGGTTGTCTCAGACTAAATGTTTCACTTAATAATATTGAACTTTTCTGTGTGTGGATACACAAAAACAAAATTCCGGTAGAAATCGTTTCAGGTAAGCGCGAGAGAATATTTCAATATGCTATTTTAACAATTACTGTCGCAGCGGTTTTGCTTTTTACACTGCTAAGATATCTGTAATATATTTCCGGGACGAAATGGAAATCTTAGGCATTATTGCTATAGCAGGTCTATTATACTACTTTGTATGGATTAGAAAGAAATATCCAACATATTGGAATGTAACGAATGGCAATTTTAACAGTGCGGCCGCATTAGCGGCATCTTCTTCGTGCGAGTGCACATCCTGTCCGGATGGTTTTTATAGCATAGAAAATCAGTACTTTTACACTTTAAAGTAACAAAGGACCGTTATAAGTAAAGATAGAGTTGCATCAGCTCATTTCTTATACTGCCCTGCATACAAGACGGTATCTCTATAAAACAAAAAGTGCATACGATGTAAAATGCACGTTGATTCCACTCATCGGAACAACGTGCATTCTTTGTGTTCATACTTTTTTATTTTTCCTCTGTTGGGGGTTCAAATCGGCTGAGAGGGTTCAAACAGCATCACAGCGGCTAACTGTCGTTCTGGAATATAAAAAGAACAGGCTTTCGGTAAGTTATCGAATCTACCGAAAGCCTCTGTTTTTAGCCTTTTTCTACACTTATTATGGGATTGGTTTGTATCAAAATGCGGTTTTACATATCTATGTAAACGCTGTCTTTGATACGAGGGAAAATCAAAAGGTGTAGGAATAATCAAAATGTATAAGGAAAAATCAAAAGGTTAAAGATACGGCTTGCCAGGCAAGGCTTGCGCAGATTTCTACCTTCTTTCTGACAATCTCTGCTCTATGTCAAAATCGCAATAACCATCTATATGATAGCGACCATCGCAGCAGCGCCCTCCCGCGCCGAGAGTCTGTGTTCGCTCAAAACCTACATTCATATAATGGGAAATCATATAATCCACCTGACAGATACCTGGGAGCATTCCTTCGCCACCGTATTTCCTTGCGTAGGCGATAAACCCGCAAGCAGTTATATCGATACGGAAATCGTCCTTATCTTCCTCGGCATATGTCATTTGCCAGTCAAATGGATGAATGCACGCAGGTTTTTTCTCCATCCTGCGTTTAGCACCTTTACTCATGTTTCTGTAATAGACCTTCCCAACGGCGTGCAGTAGCGGTTTCGGCACCGTGAGGAGCATTTTCTCATTCATTTGCAGCATCAGTACATCGCGCTCATGCGAATCCATATTCAGCTTTTCCATAGATGTGTACCATGCTACATATCCGGGTGCATAACAGTAATTGAAAGCAAACATGGAATCACCGATGTCCGGAAATTCAGAAATCAATTCTCCAAAACGCTTGTCACTTAGATTTTTGAAGCTGTTCCAGAAATCTTTACCATACTTTTGCTGTATCAGTTTTCGGCTTCTCCGCATTGTCAGGTGATACAG
>CAYZZP010000051.1:0-8688 GCA_964482965.1 uncultured Lachnospira sp. | reverse complement strand
CTAGCTGGCAGAACCTCTCATTTTATTTTGTACTAAATCTTGACACAGGACCAAATATTTATTTGATAACGTTAATATCACCCGTCAAAGAAAACAACGCTCTCTCGGCAATATTGCTTGCATGGTCGCCGATTCTCTCAAAGTATTTGGCAATCATAAGCAAATCAGTAGCTTCTCCGCCCTTATTAGGATTGTCACTTATAAGATAAATTATGTCACTTTTTTCTTTTAAAAACAAATCGTCAATTACATCATCATGCTCAATCACTTCTCTTGCCTTATCCGGCTTCTTTTCAACATAAGCCTCTACGCTGTTTATAACCATTTTGCTTGTCTCCACAGCCATCCGCTTAATCACATCAAGGTCTTTTACATATTCTGAGCCTGCAAGCATTATAGTTATTTCCGAAATATCTGCTGCATGGTCGCCGATTCTTTCCATATCTGTAACAAGCTTAAGGGCAGTTGACACGAATCGCAAGTCCGAGGCTACCGGCTGCTGCATAAGAAGAATTTTCATACAAAGAGTTTCTATATCCTTCTGTGCCTGATCAATAGTGTCATCAAACTCGATTGCTTCCCCTGCCTTTTCAACATCACCGTTAATAAGTGCATTGATTGCCATTTCAATAGCTGTCTCTATAAGGCTTCCCATATTTATCATAGCTTCCTTAAGCTGCTTTAATTGTAGTTCGTATTTTTCTCTCATCATCCAAACCTCCCTGATATATGCATTATCTGAATTATATTTCCATGCAAACAGTCCCGGCGATGTCAGATTAGGAACACCATTTATCAGAACATAACCAAGTATTAAAAGCAGTGCAGCCGCAGTTATTCCCGCCGCTACAATCATTACAGACCGCAAAATTACGGAGCTCACCTTGCCATGCAGTTTATTGTCCATCAGTCCTTCCTCCTTTTGATAAAAGCAAGCATAAGATTGATTATCAGAATAAAAACAAAAAGTACAACACCTGTGGCAATAAGCGATTCCCTGTGAAGGTCAGCCGCATACCCCATTTCGGTGACAATATTGGTAGTGAGTGTTCTCACTCCATCAAGTATGCTGCCCGGAAGCCTCGGCTGATTTCCTACAACCATCTGCACTGCCATGGTTTCTCCGATAGCCCTGCCGATTCCAAGTGTGACTGCTGCCATAATTCCTGATTTTGCCGCAGGAAGAATAGTTTTAAACACGCTTATTTCCTTTGTTGCCCCCAGTGCCAGCGCTCCCTCATAATAGCTTTCGGGAACAGCCTTTATGGCCGCCTCAGATACGCTTATTATTGTTGGAAGTATCATTATTCCAAGTATGATTGATGCCGAAAGTATGCTGAAACCTTTTCCTCCTATATGTTCCCTCACAAACGGAACAACAACCATTATTCCGAAAAATCCATAAATGACAGAAGGTATTCCCGCAAGAAGATTAACAATAGGGTTGGCTATTTTATAGATAGGCTTAGGGCAGAATCTTGCCATGAACACTGCCATAAATATTCCAACCGGAACACCTATTACAAGTGCCCCGGCTGTGACTAAAACGCTTCCCGCTATCATAGGTAAAATACCGAATACACCATTACCGGGTTTCCACACCTTACCTAAAATGAAATTGCCCAATCCTATTTTACTCATTGCCGGAATTCCTTTTGAGAACATGAAATAGCACACAAGCACAACTGCCACAATTGATACGCAGGCAAGAACCAGAAATACTATTTCCATTATTTTTTCTAATGTTTTTCTCATCTAGAACTCCTTAAAACTTTATGATTACTGCACGTCAGCCCAGATTGTGACCTCTCCTGTGTAGATTTTCATAATCTGCTCTGTTGTAAGACTGTCAAAGCCGGATTCCTTGTTTACTATAACTGCGATACCGTCCAAAGCAATCTGTGTACCTTCAATGCCGCCTTCAATCTCACTGTCCTTAAGTGCACGTGAAGCCATACCTATATCGCTCCTTCCATCAATAGCATCCTGCATACCTGTTGATGAATCACTGGTATTAATTGTCACTTTAACATCTGAATTTACCTCTTCATAGGCTTCTTTAAGCTTCTCCATTACAGGTGATACAGAAGATGAGCCCGAAACGGTAACAGTTCCCGATGCACCCGATGGGCTGTAAGCCTCTGCGCCCTCCTGTACCGCAATATACCCGTTATTTTCAACGACCTGCTGTCCATCTGCACTCATAATAAAGCTGATAAAGTCCTCAGCTGCTTCACTTACTCCGTCAGTCTTTACAGCGATGTTGAAAGGTCTCTGTATTGAATATTTTCCTGACTTAACGTTCTCAACATTGGCTTCTACTCCATCAACTTTTACCGCCTTTACCGAATCGTTAAGAGAACCAAGTGAAATGTATCCTATTGCATATGTATCTCCGCTTACACTTGAAATAATATTCTGCGTACTTGTCTGGATTATCGCATCATCCGTAGTATTATCATCAACTCCTGTAAGCTCTGTAAATGCATCCCTTGTTCCTGAGCCTTCTTCTCTTGATATAACCGTAATCTCCTTTGATGTGTCAAATGAGCTTTCTCCGTTTCCGCCTGCCTGTGATGACGTTTTGCTGCATCCTGCAAAAGTTCCTGCCGCCAATGCTGCCACAGCCATAAATGCTGCCATTTTTTTGAATAAATTCTTTCTCATAATTAAATTCTCCTTTTTTGATGTGTGCCTTCATAGCACTTTTTTACTTTTGTTTTAAATTTTCTTTTGCAAAATCTTACTTATGCATATTTTCTTAAAACTTCCTCCACATATGGTTCCTGTTCCTTGTCATATACCTCCACCTGAATAGGTCTTGAGAGGTCCAGACTGAAAATACCCATTAATGATTTTGCGTCAATGACATACCGTGATGAAACAAGATCGATTTCCGTATCAAAGCGTGAAACATCGTTTACAAATGTTTTGACTTTTTCAACAGAATTAAGATTCACCTTCATTGATTATTCCTCCTTTTCTCTTAATCACAGATATAAGACTATACCACCTATGTAAAATCCAAAGTCTTTCTATTTGAAAAATTTATGTAAAAAGAACGCAAAAACACTCCGTCACTAAATAACGGAGTGTTTCATATTAATAATTTTCCGGTTTCATCTGAAAATATGCCTGAGAATGCTTACATACCGGACATACAAGCGGTGCTGTTTTTCCTATGACTATATGTCCGCAGTTCAAACATATCCATATAGCATCTCCATCTTTGGTAAATACAAGTCCTCCCTCAACATTGGCAAGAAGCTTACGATACCGTTCTTCGTGTTCTTTTTCAATCTTTCCCACCAGCTCAAAAAGCGCCGCAATATCCGAAAACCCTTCCTCTCTGGCTTCCTTTGCAAAGCCGTCATACATATCCGTCCACTCATAATTTTCGCCTTCTGCCGCAGTAAGCAGATTATCGGCAGTGGAACCTATTCCCTTGAGAAGCTTGTACCATATTTTGGCATGTTCTCGCTCGTTGGCGGCCGTCTCTTCAAAAATATTGGCAATCTGCATATATCCGTCTTTCTTCGCTTTGGAGGAAAAAAACGTATATTTGCTGTACGCCATAGATTCGCCGGCAAATGCCGCCTGAAGATTGGCCTCTGTTTTTGACCCTTTTAAAACCATAAAACCTCCCTGTAATTAACATAATTTAACTGAACTGCATCAATCATATTATTACCGGAAGGTTGTATTTTATTCCATTTTATTATATTGTTGTATCTGATTTCTAAGCCAGTCCGCCCACTCTTCAAATCCCTCGCCTGTCTTGGCGGAAACAAAAATAACCTGTGCCTTGGGATTCAGATTAAGAATACGTTCTTTAACCCTGTCCTTGTCAAAATCATCAAATACACTCAATGTATCGCATTTGTTAATCAGCACAACATCACATACGGAAAACATCAGCGGATATTTTAACGGCTTGTCATCCCCCTCAGGTACTGACAGAATCATGGCATTACGTGTACTCCCTGTGTCAAACTCAGCCGGACACACAAGGTTTCCCACATTCTCCAAAACTATTAAATCAAGCTCACTTGTTCCTAATTCCCTTATTCCCTGTCTCGTCATGTCCGCATCAAGGTGGCACATTCCTCCTGTATGTATCTGAATTGCCCGTACCCCTGTCTCGGATATTGCTGCCGCATCAACCTCCGAATCAATATCTGCTTCCATCACTCCTATTTTCATCTCATCCTTAAGAATCTCTATTGTACGCTTAAGGGTTGTGGTCTTGCCTGCTCCGGGCGACGACATAAGATTAAGCAGAAATATATTTTTCTCCTTAAGCTCTTCCCTTAGTTTATCTGCATCGGCATCATTATCTGCAAAAATGCTGCGCTTCACTTCTATAACCTTATATTCTTTCAAACGAATCTCCTCCAAATTATAATTACCTAAATATGTTATCACAATAATCTGTTTTTTTCAATTCCTGCTGCTTTTGTTATGTTTCTTCTGCTTTTGTTACGTTCCTTCTGCTTTTGTTACGTTCCTTTTGCTTTCGTTATTCTTGCAAATTTTGTCAAAAAAATAGTGGAGAGCCAGCCTTATTTATGTTACAATACCGTCATATGATTAAGGAGGTTTTATTTTGATTGAAAAAATAGCTAATTTTAACGGATTAATCAACAATGTGGTCTGGGGTATTCCAGCACTGATACTCCTTGTGGGTACGGGAGTTCTCATGACAATTCTGACAAAGGGTTTCCAGTTCTCACATTTTGGACACACAATGAAAGAAACCGTAGGAAGTCTTTTTAAGAAAAAGGATATTCTTAAGAGTAAAGATAAAAAATCCATCTCACAGTTTCAGGCATTATGTACTGCCTTATCTGCAACAATCGGTACAGGTAATATTGCAGGTATAGCTTACGCAATTACTATGGGTGGTACCGGCGCTGTCTTCTGGATGTGGATTGCCGCTATATTCGGAATGATGACCAATTTTTCCGAGAATGTTCTTGGAATATTTTTCAGGAGACGTAATGCAAAAGGAGAATGGAGCGGAGGTGCCATGTATTATCTCCGTGACGGTCTCGGCAGCAAGAAGGGCTGCAAGTACATAGGCAAAATCCTTGCAGTGCTGTTTTCCGTATTTGCGCTTCTGGCATCCTTTGGCATCGGTAATATGGGACAGGTGGCATCCATAAAAAGCTGTGTCCTGAATGTATTTTCCTTTACAGGCAAGGAGACAACTGACAGTCTGATAATAGGCGTTGTTATTGCCGTTGTTGCGGCACTGGTTATTCTGGGCGGCCTAACAAGAATTGCTAAAGCCAATGAAAAAATCGTACCTTTCATGGCGGCTATATATAGTAGGCGCAGTGGCAATTATTGCAATGCATGCCAACATGATAGGTCCTGCCTTCGCCTCTATTTTCAAAAATGCATTCACTCCTCATGCAGTTGCCGGCGGTGCAGGCGGTGCTTTAATTAAAGCTGTAACATGGGGCTTTAAGCGCGGTGTTTTTTCCAATGAAGCCGGTCTCGGTTCTTCGGTTATGGTTCACTCCGCTTCTAATGTTAAAGAACCTGTAACTCAGGGGCTTTGGGGAATCTTTGAAGTATTTTTTGACACGATTATAATATGTACGCTGACTGCGCTTCTTATCCTGACAACCGGAATTGTTGATTTGGAAACAGGTGCATCAATCAGCGGCGCTACTAATTTAGGACTTGCAACAGAGGCTTTCACCGGAACCTTCGGTACGGCAGGCGGCATATTTATCGCCATAGCGGTAACTCTTTTTGCATTCTCAACGGTTCTAGGATGGAGCTTCTACGGCACCAAGGCATGGGAGTTTCTATTTGGAACCAAAAGCACCATTGCATACAAAATATTTTTCGTAGGAGTAGTTATCCTTGGCTCCGTACTCGGCGCCGACCTGGTAGTAGATATATCGGATACTTTCAACGGACTTATGGCGATACCTAACCTTATAGGTGTGCTGACACTTTCCGGAACGGTTATGGCAATAGTCAAAAACTACTCTAAACGTAAATTTAAGAAGGATAAATCGGTTAAACCTATGCTGTCACATTTTGCAGACATACAGAAGGCAAACGAAGAAGCTCTTGCTGAGGAAGAAGCAGAATAGCCAATAGATATAAGATATACATACCGGCTGTTTCCATAACATGACAGCCGGTATATTTATTGTCACACTTCTCCATCCGGTCATTATGGCACATAATAACCACATCCGGCTTAACCATAGTGTTGCTATCCCTGTCCAGTCTGACATCTCTAAATCAAGGTCAGTGATTATCCGGTAAATTTTCTATTTCCACAACAGTCAGCAAATTATCCCGAACCTTAAACTTAATATTGAATCCGGAAAAACTCATCCCGTACACTCTGTCCGAATCGTTATGATACGAAGGCCTTGGGTCGCCTGCAAGTGCTCCTGACAGTGCCGCTCTTTTTTTCTCAGGAATTTTTTCTATAAGTCCATCGGCAAACTCCACTTTCAGATGATAGTCTGTGTAATCTCCTGCAAATCCCGAAAGCGCTTCGGACTTACAATCAGAATATGGCAGATACGGCTTGATGTCATATATAGGCGTATTGTCCATCATATCTATGCCTGACACATATATTACAGGACCTTCCCTGCCGTATTCTATATGCTGCAGCCTGACGCATGACAATCCGATTGGATTGGGACGAAACGGTGATCTTGTAGCAAAAACACCCATCCTTGTATCCCCTCCAAGTCTCGGAGGCCGCACTGTGGGCGACCACTCTCTTCTGTCACTTTCGGAAAATCCCCATATGAGCCATATATGTGAAAATCCCTCAAGTCCCCGAAGCGCTTCCGCATTCCGATACTCCGGCTCAAAAACTATTTTCCCACAAAGCTCCGGCACAAGTCCGCTCTGTCTTGGTATGCCGAATTTATCTGGAAAATCCGTGTGTATTCTTGCAACTATTTTCATAACAATTCCTGCTTTCCCGCTCCATATATACGCACCTGCTCCACCATATGTCCTATATTTCCCTCACCAGCAAATTTTGCACTGTCAAAAAAATTCTCGTCCAACGTCAGCCAGCTCAAAGGGTGAAGCTCCTGTGTCAATGTCACATCCCTATCCAAAAATCCCACATAGACCTCCATATAGCAGTTCTGGTTATAGTATGTAAAATCCATCATATGATGAAGCTTCACATCCGCCTTACTGATTCCGGTTTCCTCATACAACTCCCTGTACGCCGCATTAATCCCAGACTCACCCGTTTCAATCTTACCGCCCACAAAATTGTACAGACCCAGGTACGGCTCCTTTGACCTTTTGCAAAATAGAATTGCATCCTTATTCTTATTATATATCATTATACAATTATAGCCCTGCATTATAATTCTCCTTATATTGTTTATAACCATTTTTCCCATAATCAGACCCGCTGCCGCCGTACCTTTCAGTCTTGTCCGTTGGTTCA
The DNA here is from genome assembly GCA_964482965.1 of uncultured Lachnospira sp. Lineage (GTDB taxonomy): Bacteria > Bacillota > Clostridia > Lachnospirales > Lachnospiraceae > Lachnospira. The sequence continues at coordinate 1,232 of CAYZZP010000051.1, read as the reverse complement.
GCTGCCGCTGTAAACAAAAAGAACGTACCTGCAACAGCAGATACGTTCTAATTACAGCTTCTTATTAAATGCTTTGGTTAAAAAGATTACCGACATTATAGTTATATGAATATGTGCCTGTTCCGGTATATGTGTTAGCCTTGCTTGCCTCAAGCTGTGCTGCTGAATTAATCATTGAAGCCTGAAGCTCAACCTGATAACCATATGAGCCGTTTCCATTAAACAATGACTGTACTTTACTCATATCAGCACTCTTGAATGTTTCCTCATCAATAGAAAGCTTCTTGTCACTTCCAACTGTAATTCCAATCTGACTTAACAGCTTAGAATTAACGTTTGTAGTATTAACCATAGATGATACGGCATTGGATACTGATGTTGAATCTGATTTACCTGCAGCACTAATCACACTGTTATAATCATTAACAAATGTACTGACTGCATCATAAATCTTATCGGTATCATACTGACCGTCAGTCTGGGTAAATACTGATTTGGTGCCCTTCTCAACAAGCGCTGCTGCAGAATCCTTAAGACTCTGTGCGCTTTTCTCTGTACTTGCTATAGTAGATGTCGAGTCCTTAGATGTAGCCGTAGATTCAAGATTAGCCTTGTAATCATGATTCTTATAGTCATACTCCATTCTGGATGTTCTGGTATTAGTAGTAACATCAGAAGATGAAGATGAAGAATCCATAGTGGCATAATACTTCTTAGCAAGCTTATAAAAGCTTCCCGAACGAATATTCGCTAAATCGGAAAGGCTGCTATAAATACCTGAGGTCAACGAAGAGCTGCTTAAGCTGGAAAAAAGTGACGATATGGAATTGTAACTTGATATTCCTGCCATAGTACCACTCCTTTGAAAAATTGCATTGACATCCGTGTCTACATATAGGCATAATAACTCTTATTATGTCTATATTGTAATTATATCACATTTCCATATTTTGTAAAGTATTTTCAAATTTTATTTACAATTTTATATTATAAGTATAAAATAAAAGTCTGGAGTTTGACAGTTGAATAACTAAAAAATCGCTACAGGTATTGATTTACCTGTATTTTTTGTGTCAAATATTTAGTTTTATTATATTGTATTTTATTGTAATGTGTGATATAATTAAAAGAAACAGGTGATTTTTTATGAGAGTAACTACTTCAAAATCAAAAAATGCCCTGGAGTTTGACAGTTGAATAACTAAAAAATCGCTACAGGTATTGATTTACCT
>CAYZZP010000050.1:0-8903 GCA_964482965.1 uncultured Lachnospira sp. | reverse complement strand
CTGTCCGGATAAAAAATCTTATCCGCCGGAATCTTCAGATATGTAATTAAGGGATACAGCTTCTCAAACTTGGGATTACCACGTCCGGCTTCGATATTGGGTATAAAGCCTCATAGTAGATACAGTGTCCTCGCTGGCTTTTACATTGTGGGTTCAGATAGTGTATATATGGTTATAATCTCATGATTGGTCAACGTAGCACATTATGTATTTTGTGAAAAAAAGTTTACAAACACACTTGACAATCTCTCTCTGAACTTGCTGTGGAAGCGGGAGTTAATCCGAATACTATGCAGAAGGCTTTAACAGAACTTGAGCGAATGGGACTTTTATATTCTGCCAGAACTTCAGGCAGGTTTGTGGCTGAAGATAAGCAGAGGACAGACAGTGTTCACAATGAGCTGGTAGAGCAGTATATGAAGACATTTACTGAGAATATGTCCAAAGTGGGATATTCACCAAAGAAGGCTCAGGAGTTGTATTCCGAATATGTAAATCGCATACAGTGAGCGGATACAATAATGAAAAGGTTGTCCGAACCGGCATTGTACGGACAAAACGGGCTAATATACGCTCCGCGAGGATGCGCAGCGATTCGGATTGGAAAATGTTTGCTAAAGCAAACCCGAATCGCGCGCCAAGACTAGCAGGAGCGAGTCTTGAAATTAGGAGAGGAGATAAACAATGAGTGCATTAGTTGAGTGTAAAGGATTGAAAAAGAGCTATGGCAAGAAACCGGTAATTCACGATATGAACCTTGAATTGGAACAGGGAAAAATTATAGGTCTTTTGGGACCTAACGGAAGCGGCAAGACGACGCTTATAAAAATTCTTGCAGGAATACTTAGCCGCAACGATGGGGATGTCGCTATTGACGGCAGACAGATAGGAGTTGAGAGCAAAAAAATAGTGTCTTATCTTCCTGAGAGGACATATTTTTCAACTTCTATGAAGGTTAAGGAAACTATTGAATTTTTTGAAGACTTTTATGAGGATTTCCGTAGGGAAAGAGCCGAACAAATGCTGGCAAAATTAGGAATAGATCTTAATTCTAAGATTAAGCATCTTTCAAAGGGTACAAGGGAGAAGCTGCAGCTCGTGCTTGTTATGAGCAGGGAAGCGAAGATTTACCTTCTTGACGAGCCTATGGGAGGAGTTGACCCTGCCGCAAGAGATTACATTTTAAAGACAATTCTTACAAATTACAGTGAAAATTCAAGTGTAATTATATCTACACATCTTATCAGTGATGTGGAGAAAGTTCTTGATGATGTGGTATTTATTAAAAATGGAGTTATTGTGCTTCACGAATCCGCAGACGACATAAGAGAGAAAAAAGGCAAGAGCATAGATGCTTTGTTTAGGGAGGTGTTTGCATGTTAGGTAAATTATTTAAGCACGAATTTAAGGCTCAGTTTAAACTGTATGGAGCAATATATTTTGCAATTCTTCTTATTGGAGTTGTAACCTGCACATTAGGATTTATTTCGGATAAATTTCCTAACAATATTGTAGTTAAAAGTCTTTATGCAGTTTCAATATTTATGGCGATTTCAGCGCTGGTTGTTATGTTTATTATGACAATGGTTATAAGCATATACAGATATTATACTAATCTTATAAAAGACCAGGGATATTTGATGCATACGCTGCCTGTACCGGCTTTTAATCATCATATTGTAAAGCTGATTTTACCTGTTCTTTGGTTTGTGGCAGACGCTGCGGTAACATTTGTTATGATTATTCTTATGACAAGAGATTTGAAGTTTGAGTGGTTTGATATAATAAGAGGTCTTATGGATGCATTGGAAATAGATATGAGTGCAGGCAATATTGTTATGGGACTTTTATATATACTGATAAGTATCGTAACATCGCTCAGTATATTCTATGCATGCTGTAACGTGGGAAGTTTAAGCAACAGCAATAAAGGACTTATGGCATTTGTAGCGTATATAATATTCTATATAATTAACCAGGGTGTTTCATCAATCGGATTGTTCGTATTTATGGGAATTATGGCTGTAAAAAGCGGTATTGGAATAGGGGAAATGCTTATGGCAGATGAACCTCCGGCAGGATATACTAATGGCTCAATGGTGACAGGAATGGTAGTTTCAGTTATATTCATAATTTTCTGTAATATAGTTTCACGCTATGTCCTTACTAAGAAAGTCAATCTTGAATAAATTTTTAGTGACTTTTGAGGGAAGATATTATATAATTATAATATCGTGTTATAGCGAAATATATTTTACAGTGTCTGAGGAAGAGTGTCCCGGACAGACGGAGGGTATAAAATATGGGAATTTTGACAAGATTTAAAGACATTATGGCATCAAATATCAATGCGCTTCTTGACAAATGTGAAGATCCTGAAAAGATGATTGACCAGTATTTAAGAAACATGAACGAAGATCTTGGAAAGGTTAAGGCTGAGACAGCTTCAGTTATGGCTGAGGAGACAAGGGCTAAGAGAGAGTTAGACGAGTGTATAGAGCAGATTAACAAAATGCAGGCATATGCTGAGAAGGCTTTGGCAGCAGGCAAGGAGAATGATGCGAGAAGCTTCATTGAAAGAAAGCAGCAGCTTACTGCAACACAGGCTTCTTTAAAGCAGGCATATGATATGGCATCAGGCAATGCGGAAAAGATGCGCCAGATGCACGATAAGCTGGTTAAGGATATTGACAGCCTTGAAGCAAGAAGAGACGCTATTAAGGCAACTGTAAAGGCAGCTAAGGCACAGGAGAGAATAAATAAGGTTGGCTCAAGTGTGGCAGGCGCAAATAATAGCATGGAAGCATTTGAGAGAATGGAAGCTAAGGCTAACAAGATGCTTGACGAGGCAAATGCTATGTCACAGCTCAATGCTTCACAGGAAGAGGCTGACATTGATAATCTTGCAGCTAAGTACGAGGCATCTCCTAGTACAACTAGTGTTGATGATGAACTCGCAGCTTTAAAGGCAAAGATGGGCTTATAGGGAGTAGTTTCGTATAATTGTTAATTGGAGGCAGTGATGGGATTATTTGGTAAGCAGTTAGCTAATGTTGTAGAGTGGGAAGAGTACAGAGATGATGTCATTTTCTGGAAATGGACCAACAGAGAGATAAAAAAGGGCAGCCGTCTTATAATAAGACCCGGACAGGATGCCATATTTATGTATAACGGCGTGATGGAAGGTATTTTCAAGGAAGAGGGAAGCTTTGATATCGAATCAGATATTATTCCGTTCCTTTCAACGCTTAAAGGGTTCAAGTTTGGATTTAACAGCGGTATTCGTGCGGAAGTTTTATTTGTAAATACTAAGGAATTTACAGTAAAATGGGGTACAAAGAATCCGGTTGCAATACCTACGCCGCAGCTTCCGGGCGGTATGCCAATCCGTGCATTTGGAACCTTTAATTTTAAGGCGGAGGATTATGTAGCTCTTATTGATAAGGTTGCAGGCGTAAAGCAGATGTATTGCGTTGAAGATGTGAGAGAGCGAGTTGTGGCAGTGGTAGACCAGCTTCTTATGAAGTGGATATCAAAAGAAGGCAAGGATATGTTCAATCTTCAGGCAAATGCACATGAGATTGCAGACGGTATCAAGGGCGATTTGGATATGCAGATTAGTAAGATTGGTCTTACAATCACAGACTTTGTGATTTCAAGCTTCTCATATCCGGAGGAAATTCAGAGAATGCAGACAAAAGCCGCATCTCAGTCAATGGTTGGCGATATGGGAAAATACACACAGATGGCTATGGCGGACAGTCTTGGCAAGGGCGGCGGACGCGGTTCCAATATTGCAGGAGATATGATGAGTGTTCAGATGGGTATGGCTATGGGTCAGCAGATGATGAACAATATGAACACAATGAATACCAATAACACAAATCCGTCAGGCGGCGGATATGGCGCAGGAGCGTCGGCACCGTCTGAGAGAGATACAGCGCCTAAGTTTTGCCCGGAGTGCGGAACTCCGGCAAATGGTGCAAAGTTCTGTTCCAACTGCGGGAAAAAGCTGATTTGATGAGTTATATGTATATATAATGATTTTTATTTGGCTGTTAAAAATCAATTTTACATAAAGGAGCTGTTGCGGCGACTTGGATAAATTTAATCGTTTATCCTAAAGCTGTAACAGCGCCTTTTTGTAACTTAAAGACCATAAGCAAAATATAAAAATTTGTGGTTTTTAATGATGAAAAGGGAGAAAGTTATGAATCTTGATGGACTTAATGATATGCAAAAAAGGGCTGTGAAGCATACAGAGGGACCGCTTCTTATAATAGCCGGAGCGGGTTCGGGAAAAACAAGAGTGCTTACTCACAGAATAGCATATCTTATAGAAGAGTGTTGCGTAAGTCCGTACAATATACTTGCCATTACATTTACAAACAAAGCGGCAAAGGAAATGAAAGAGCGAGTTGACAGCATTGTCGACTGCGGAAGTCAGGTATGGGTTAGCACATTCCATTCAACATGCGTAAGAATACTAAGGCGGTTCATTGACCGTATAGGCTATGATACCAATTTTACTATATACGACGCTGACGACCAGAAAAGCGTCATCAAGGAGATATGCAAGAAACTTAATATAGACACGAAAATGATGAAGGAAAGAGCGATACTTTCAGCCATTTCCTCAGCAAAAAATGAGATGGTTACCCCTGATGAAATGGAGATAAATGCAGGCGGAGACTATTATAATAAGAGAGTTGCCGCTGTGTACAGAGAATATCAGAAAATGCTGAAAGCCAACAATGCGCTGGATTTTGACGATTTGCTTTTTAAAACTGTGGAGCTTTTTGAGCAGGATGACGAGGTTTTAAATTCATATCAGGAGAAATTCAAATATATAATGGTGGACGAGTATCAGGATACAAACAACGTGCAGTTTAAACTGATAAGTCTGTTGGCGCACAAATATGGAAATCTTTGCGTTGTAGGTGATGACGACCAGTCAATTTACAAGTTCAGAGGTGCTAACATCGGCAATATTCTGAATTTTGAAAATACATTTTCAGATACTGAGGTTATAAAGCTTGAGCAAAACTACCGGTCCACAAAGACAATTCTTGAGGTGGCAAACGCCGTAGTAAAAAATAATATAGGCAGAAAAGACAAGGAGCTTTGGACTGACAATCCTCAGGGCGACAAGGTGAATTTTACACTGTATGAGGACGGTTACAAAGAGGCGGCAGGCATTGCAGAGGGCATTTCATCGAAGGTTTGCGACGGCTGGAATTATAACGATTTTGCAGTGCTTTACAGGACTAACGCCCAGTCGAGACTCCTGGAAGAAGGTCTTATCGCAAGAAATATACCATACAGGCTGTATGGCGGTGTAAATTTCTATCAGAGGAGAGAAATAAAGGACATTCTTGCATATTTGAAAACCATTGACAACGGCTTGGATTCTCAGGCAGTCAAGAGAATTATAAATGTTCCGAAAAGAGGAATAGGTGCAACAACCATAGACAGGATACAGACATTTGCCGACATTAATAATTTTACATTCTGGGACGCCCTTGTAAATGCGGAACATATACCGGATATAGGCAGAGGGCTGCCGAAACTTGAGGCATTTGTAACATTGATAGAAGGTTTCAAGGCAAAAATGCAGTTTATGTCAATAAAGGATTTAACAGAGACCATTATCAGAGACATTGGATATTATGAGTATCTTGCGGAGACAGACACGCCTGACGATGTGGCGGACAGACAGTCCAATATCGGCGAATTTATCAACAAAATCGTAAGCTATGAGGAAGGCGAAAGCGAGGATAACTATTCCGACGGAGATCCTGCGCTTCTTGCGGCTGACAATCACAGGCAAAATGAAAAAAGTCTCGGGGGCTTTTTATCAGAAGTGGCGCTGGTGGCGGACATTGACAACCTTGACCAGTCGGGCAACCAGGTGGTGCTTATGACGCTCCACAGCGCAAAAGGTCTTGAATTTCCAATAGTATATATGGCAGGTCTTGAGGACGGGCTATTTCCAAGCTATATGACCATAGCGTCCGATGACGATACGGAGGTAGAAGAGGAGCGAAGACTTTGTTATGTCGGCATCACCAGAGCCGAGAAGGAGCTATATGTAAGCAGTGCAAAGCAGAGAATGATACGCGGCGAAACACAGATGAACAAAGTCTCACGCTTTGTCAAAGAAATGCCAAGAGAGCTTCTGGAGATTACAAATCAGGCGGCAGGCTACAACAAGTCAAAAATAGCATTTGGCGGTGAAAAAAATGCGGAGCGCGAGGGAAGATTTGATGTGCGCACCAGCGCGCGAGCCGCCATAAGCCGCTATGGAACCGGAAACGTAACACACAAAGAGCCGAACCGTGTAAGAATTGAAGGGAAACCTTCAAATTCGACAAATTACGCAGGAAGTACATATTCGGGTACAAGCCGCATAAGCACTAATTACGGAACGAATGGCGGAGGCAAAGCGGCAGGAACGGCAAAACGGGTACCTGACGGTTACGGCGACATGGTAAAAAATGTTTCCAATGCGGAACCGAATAAAAAAGTTGGTTTTGGGAAAGAATTTCCAATGGACATATTTGATATTAAAAAGCCTGTTAAAGCGGTTAAATCCGGCGGCACAGGCAGAGGTATTTTAGGCGAGCGGTCAGGCAGCGCATTTGGAGAGAAATTTGTCGACGGTCCGGGCTACTCGGTTGGAGATACAGTTTCTCACGTTAAATTCGGAGTTGGAAAGGTAAAAGCCATTGAAAATGCTACTAAGGATTATATGGTTACAGTAGATTTTCAGGACTTTGGCATAAAAAAAATGCTTGCGGGGTTTGCAAAATTAAAAAAAGAGTAGTAAATTAAATGACAATGTGGTATAATCATTATACCTAAAGCGTGTAAAGAAAGGGGAATAATTATGAGCAGAGACAAATTAGAAGAAATGCTTGCATCAAGCAAGCTGAGTGATTTACTTCACAAGAAGGAAGCAGAAGATGAAAAAAAGAAATGCTGTAACTGGATAATTGCAGTACTTGCAATTATCGGCGCTGTAGCAGCCGTAGCAGCTATTGCATACGCTGTGTACAGATACTTCACACCGGATTATCTTGATGATTTTGATGATGATTACGATGATGACTTTGAAGACGATTTTGAAGATGATTTCGCTGACGAAGCAACAGGAAAGAAGTAATTACAGACTGTTATGAATACCACCGGTTGAAGCTGCCGGTGGTATTTTTGCTGTATGTTACATATTTTTTTGTGAATTATTTGTGCTTTTTGATAAGAGAATGAGATAAGTCTTGTTAAGTATTGGGTTTGCACTTTGAGTTTAATTTTAATTATAAAGTTTTAAATTGTGAGCAATGGAGGCTGTGTGAAAAATCACACCGATGTGCTGATTTTTCACACGGCTATTTGTTTCTGAGCGAAAACAAATAGTTCTGATGGCAGACGCAAATATCAGATTTGCGTCGCCTCCTTGCGGTAAAACGCTCAGAAATGAGGATTTATATGAAAAAGGGTTATATATATGAGGGAATAGTTGAAGGGGTAGAATTTCCTAATAAGGGCATAGTCAGAATTATTTCCGATGAACCGGAAGACAATGGTGCAAAGGTTATTGTAAAAAATTTAATTCCGGGGCAGAAAGTGCGTCTTATGGTGAACAAGAAGCGCGGAACAAAGGCAGAGGGCAGACTCTTAGAGGTTATCGAAAAATCAGAACTGGAAACTGTCGAGAGCTGTAAATACTATGGTTTCTGCGGCGGATGTACATATCAGAGCATAGCATACGACAAGCAGCTGGAGATAAAATGCAATCAGGTAAAAGAAATATTGTCCGAGGTTGTCCATGAGGACTTTGAATTTGAAGGCATTTTTGGAAGTCCAAGCACAACGGCTTACCGAAACAAAATGGAATTTTCCTTTGGAGACGAGTGCAAAGGCGGAGAATTAGCGCTGGGACTGCACAAGCGCAACAGCACTTATGATATAGTTACAGTTGACGGTTGCGGCATAGCGGATGAGGATTACAGCGCAATATTAAGATGCGTCCTGGATTATTTCAGAGAAAAAAATGTACCGTATTTTCACAAAATGACGCATATAGGATATCTCAGGCATTTATTGGTAAGAAAGGCTGTAAAGACAGGGCAGATATTGGTTGATATAGTTACTACTACCCAGATAGAATACGATATGTCTGAACTTGGCGACAAATTGCAGTCGTTAAACCTTAAAGGACAGATTGTCGGATTTTTACACACTTTAAACGACAGTGTAGCCGATGTTGTGCGCAACGATAAGACCGAAACAGTTTTTGGAAGAGACTATATAGAGGAGGAACTGCTGGGACTGAAATTCAAAATATCAACATTTTCATTTTTCCAAACCAATTCTTTAGGTGCGGAAGTACTTTATTCAAAAGCGAGGGATTATGTCGGAACAACAAAGGACAAGGTAGTGTTTGACCTATACAGCGGTACGGGAACCATTGCTCAGATGTTAGCGCCTGTAGCAAAGAAAGTCATAGGCGTGGAGATTGTGGAAGAGGCGGTGGAGGCTGCCAAAGTAAATGCAGCAATCAACAATTTGGACAACTGTGAGTTTATAGCGGGCGATGTTCTTAAGGCTCTTGACAACATTGAGCAGAAGCCGGACATTATTGTGCTTGACCCGCCTCGCGATGGCATACATCCAAAGGCGCTTGAAAAGATTATTGATTATGGCGTGGACCACATGGTATATATATCATGTAAGCCAACCTCGCTGGCAAGGGACCTTGTGACGTTGCAGGAGAGAGGTTATAGAGTGGTTAAGGGGTGCTGCATTGATATGTTTCCGGGAACGGCGAATGTGGAGTGCGTAACACTGCTCCAAAGGAAAAATACCTGAAACTCCTTGAATTTAGGCACTTTGAGCGACAT
>CAYZZP010000049.1:0-9362 GCA_964482965.1 uncultured Lachnospira sp. | reverse complement strand
ATTTCAGAGAAATGGCAAAAGAGGGTGATTTTGTGCAGTATTTTATATGCTTTGAGTTTGATAGGACAGCACAGTACTCATATTATATAAGAAACATTGAAAACACTTATAATGTTACATCCGAGGAGAAATATGCTGAGTGGAAGAAAAAGAATGTAGACTTTTTTTTGTCTGAGTGATGAAGCGGAAAAAGGTAAGGTAAAGAAGGAATGAGAGTAAGTTGTGTTCACCTACAGTTTCAGCGTATTATAATGTGTTAGCAAGACTGTTATTATAAAGTGCTGTCAAAGGATGAAGAACTTGATTTTAAAGAGGTGGACATTAGATTTTGGTCAAGCAGTTATAATGATGATGAGCAATTTTGCATTATAGAATATGGCTTAATTGAAAATTTTAAAATATTGTAGAGCAGAAAAGGTGTGCTTATGTAAATTTTTGGACATGTGAGTGTGCGAAGCACACTTTTCTGCTCCACAAATCCCCTAATCGGCTGCATTTCCCGGCGGCAGAGAAAATATAAATTCAGTGCCAACGCCCTCTGTGCTTATAACGTCGATGGTTTCGGAGTGTGCCTGAATAATTTCCTTAGTGATGGAAAGACCAAGACCGGAACCCTTCTTGTCACGGCCTCTTGAGGAGTCTGATTTGTAGAAACGGTTCCAGATTTTATCAAGGCTTTCTTTCGGTATGCCGACGCCTGTATCCTTCACAGACACATAAATTTTTCCTATCTTTTCTTTCACGGAAATGTATATATATGAATTTTCATTGCTGAATTTGATTGCATTGTCAACAAGATTATATACGACCTGCTGGATTCTTCCCTTGTCGGCATATACGTACGCGGTCTCTCCTGAAAATGTAAGCTGGAATTGTATCCGCTTCTTTTTGCAGGTTCCCTCAAAGGATTCAATAGTATGTTTAATAACAGCATTTATATCAAAATTAGTCTGCTCAAGGTACACAGCCTTAGGGTCAAGCTCGTTTAATGTAAGAATATTGCTGGTAAGCCTTGTAAGCCTGTCTGTTTCAAATAAAACGATGTCAATATATTTATTCACCATTTCAGGCGGAACAGTGCCGTCGGATATGGCTTCGAGATAACCCTTTATGGAAGTGAGAGGTGAACGGAAATCATGGGAAATGTTGGACAAAAATTTTTGCTGGAACACTTCCATTTCGTTGAGCTTTGACGCCATATAATCAAGGGATACAGCAAGCCGTCCAATCTCGTCCTGATGTTTGTTGGAAACCCTGTACTCAAGATTACCTTTTCCGTACTCTGTAATTGCTTTGGAAATTTCTTTAACAGGTTTGTGTACATAAATTACATGCAGCAGTATAAAGCTGATGTTAAGCACCAGAACTATAGCCAGCGTGTAATAGTTAGTGTTAAATGTACTGTAAACCCGGTCCGTGATAACGCTTTCCGGCATATGAACGACGACAAAGCCTTTCAGAGAAAACTGGCTTGTGATAGGGGCTACAGCGGACACATATTCCTCAGAAAAATAGCCGAAAAAATTTCCCTTTATGGAAGTCGAGGTGTTCAGCGCATCAAAGTTAAAGTTTTCTATAGTGTAGATAATACCGTTGTCGTTGGCGCCGACGATGGCATTTGTGTCAAGATATACATTTCCTGTCAGGTCTATAAACATTATCTGTGAATCGTCTATGCGGGCTACAGTTTTAAGCTCCCTTGCGGCAGAACGCATAGCAGCAGTGTCAGGAAAATCAGAGCCGTACTGATTGGAAATATAGGCAGCCTGACGGTACATGGACTTTGTCTGCTGGTTATATACGGCGTCATAGTCTTTCCGGTAACATACAAAGGTTACAGCTACAAAGGACACAATCGCTATAAAAAAATACAAAATAATATATTTAGCTAAAAGATTTATCTTCATAATAGTCTCCAATTAATTTTTCAGCACAAATTTATAACCTATGCCCCATACTGTATCAATAGCCCACTTGCTGTGGTCTTTGATTTTCTCACGGATTCGTTTGATATGCACGTCGACAGTTCTTGTGTCGCCGATATATTCATAGCCCCATATGTTGTCAAGAAGCTGTTCTCTTGTAAAAACCTGATTGGGCGAGGAAGCAAGAAAATATAAAAGCTCCAGCTCCTTTGGGGGCATCTCCACAATTTTACCATTATATTTAACAGAATAATTGTCAAGGTTAATGATAAGGTCAGGATATTCAACGCACTGGGCGTTAGGATGAGTTGCGGTGTCAGGATGAGGCACGTTATAGCGGCGAAGAACCGCCTTAACCCTTGCCACAAGCTCCTTTGTCTCAAATGGTTTAATCATATAATCGTCGGCTCCCAGCTCAAGACCCAAAACTTTATCGAAGGTTTCGCCCTTAGCTGACAGCATAATAATTGGAACATTGCTGTTTTTGCGAACTTCCCGGCATACCTGATAACCGTCGATTCCAGGCAGCATTAAGTCCAGAATAATCAGGTTCGGATTAAATGAGCCGACCTCTGACAGAGCGCTTTCCCCGTCATATACAATTCTGGTTTCAAAGCACTCCTTTGTAAGATAGAGAGAAATAAGTTCAGCAATATTCTCGTCGTCGTCAACTATAAGTACTTTTTGTTTTGTAGCCATAATACCCTCCTTATTATCTAAAGTCTATATAAGACAATTAAAATTTGTTGCAGGCTTTGCAAAATGTCTGCGCCCTGCTACTTAAAATCTACTATTGTAACGCCTGCGTCACCTTCGCCGATTTCGCCAAGACGAAAAGACTTGATATATGGTACGCCCTTAAGATAAGCTGTAATTCCGTTTCTTAGAGCGCCTGTACCCTTGCCGTGAACTATACGAACCTGCGGAATTTTGGAAATGTAAGCGTCGTCAAGATATTTGTCAAGACGTGCTACAGCTTCGTCAACAGTCAGCCCCAGCAGATTAATTTCTGAAGAAATGGATGCGGATTTAGACATTTTAATTTTGCCTGAACCACTGCTGCCCTTAGGCGAGTTTTTTTCAGAGGGGTCGGTATAATTTTCAAGGATTTCAAGGTTATTTATTTTAGTCTTTGTTGTCATACTGCCCATCTGCACCGTAACCTCATTTTTTGAAGGAGCAACAGCAGTAACTGTGCCGATAAGGTTCATACTCAGTATCCGCACATAAATTCCCGCTTTGAATTCGCCTATATCATGAGCTTTGCGCGATTTGACGGGAGATGCCTTTACAGCCAGTTTTTCCTGACGTTTGTTCAACTTGTCACGGACGGCGGAGCGCTGTTTCTCAAGCTCTTTCACCGACACGCCATGCTTATTCATGGTCTTAATGGTCTCGTCCGCAAATTCCTTAGCCTCACGAAGAATATTTGCAGCCTGTTCATTAGCCTTCTTAATAATCTTATCGGTACGCTCGTCAAGGTTTTTAGATTTAGCCTTGAGTTCCGCTTTTAGCTTGCTTATCTCTTCTTTGAAGGCATCAATTTCAGCCTGTTCTTTCTCAATGGTTATGCGGCTGTTTTCAAGGTCTGATATAAGGTCCTCGAAATGTATATCCTCAGCAGAGATTCTATTTGAGGCGTCGTCAATAATATACTGAGGAATACCCAGCTTGCTTGATATAGCAAATGCGTTGCTTTTTCCGGGAATACCTATAAGAAGCCTGTAGGTAGGTCTAAGGGAAGCTACGTCAAACTCGCAGCAGGCATTTTCAACACCCTCCGTTGACAGAGCGTACATTTTAATCTCGCTGTAGTGGGTGGTTGACATGGTAGTTATGCCGCGTTTGTGCAAATCGCTGAGTATGGCGATTGCAAGGGCGGCTCCCTCCGTCGGGTCCGTTCCGGCACAGATTTCATCAAAAAGTACAAGGCTGTTTTCGTCAGCATTTTTTAAAATATTGACAATTTTTGTCATATGCGCGGAAAATGTGCTTAAGCTTTGCTCAATACTCTGCTCATCGCCTATATCCGCAAATATATTTTTAAATACCGAAAGCTCGGAATTCTCCATAGCAGGAATATTCAGTCCTGACTGAGCCATAAGTGTAAGCAGTCCCACAGTTTTCAAAGAAACAGTTTTGCCTCCGGTGTTAGGTCCGGTGATAATCAAAAGGTTAAAATCGCCGCCGAGATAAATGTCAATAGGCACAACCGCGTCGGGATTAATAAGCGGATGGCGTCCTTTCTTGATATTGATATAGTGTCGGTCGTTCATTACAGGGCGGCTGCATTTCATATGTCTCGACAACTGTCCTTTGGCAAATATGAAATCAAGAGTGGTAAGGACAGAGTAATCATCAGATAATTCTGCCGCATATTCTGCAGCCTTAGCGCTTAAGGAGGCGAGAATAACCTCAATTTCAGCCTGCTCCTGAAGTTCAAGCTCGCGGACATCATTGTTTAATTTTACAACAGCAGCAGGCTCAATAAAAATAGTTGAACCCGTTGCAGACTGGTCATGAATCATCCCCGGAAACCGGGATTTGTATTCTGCCTTTACAGGAAGACAATATCTGCCTGAACGAGTGGTGATAACAAAATCCTGAAGGCAGTTTCTTGTGGTTGGTGAATTTAAAAGTTTATTCAGTTCAGTGCGGATTTTGTCGTTAGCCATTTTCATTTTGCGGCGGATATCCCGCAGATTGGCGCTTGCATCGTCGCTTATCTCATCCTCTGACATAATGCACCTTTTAATTTCGGTGTTAAGCGGCGTTAAAGGCGCAAGAGAAGAAAAATATCCTGTGAGGGAATCATTTGTTTCCTCAAAAAATGATTTCGCCGCAGAGGCGCAGCTAAGAACAGAGCTTATGTTAAGAAGCTCCGTAATGCTTAATGAACTTCCTATTTCCAGACGTTTTATGCAGGCGCGTATATCCCTTATTCCTGAAAATGACGGCGAGCCTTTGGCATATATTCTTGACAGCGCGTCGTTAGTCTCTGTGAGGGCTGCATTTATATCGTTAATGTCAGTCATTGGCGCCAGCTTTTCTGCCATTTGTCTTGCGTGGTCTGAAGAAGTGCAGGCGGCCAGCCTTTCTATAATTTTGTTATATTCAAGAGCCTGTAAAGACTTAAAATTCATTGCAATAATACCTCCAATTCTACTACATATTTTAACCCATTTTTTCAGTAGTTGCAATATTAACAACCATGTCATAAAATGTTCATATATAGTGAGTATAATATTCCAGGATACAATTAGAATATCGTGATTTGGAGTACAGATTATGTTTGATAAGAAAAAGGTTCGTGAAAGAGAGAGGGGAAATGAAAGCAGCCGGAGAACTTCGGCTGAAGGGGACGGTTATGAGCTTTACACTGAAAAAATTGTGGTCAATCCATTTGTAAAGTATAAGAAATTTGTGAGCGTGTTGAAATTTATTATGGCAGCAGTTGTTTTCGGGCTGATTGCCAGTGTTGTTATGGCCATTACATATCCGTGGCTTGTGTCGCAGAAAAATAAAGAGGTTGCCAAACATGAGCTGGAATTTAGGAAGGACGAATATCCGACGGAAAATATCGGAGCCGAGACAAAGCCGTCCGGTGAGTTGGGGGAAAATGTCACTGAGGACGAGACGGTAGAAGAGCATTTGTCCTATGCTGAGGCAATAGAAAAAATTAAGAAATCCGTATTGACAATAACAAATGGCGGCACTATAGATGAAGTGATAGCGGACGGGGGAAATGGAAAAGCTACTGCAGGATTGATAATAGGCGAGCTTGACAACAGATATATTATTTTGACAAGCAACAATGCAGTAAGCGCCTTTGAGGAAAATTATGTGGTTATAGGCGATAATACTGAGGTTAGGGCAGGCTTTATAAGTTCTGATGAAGAGACTAATATGGCGCTTATTGAAATACCTATTGAAAATATACCTCTGGAGGAACGTCTGTATCTTGATGTAGCGGAGCTTGACAATTCATATTTAGTCAAGCAGGGAGACGCATATATTGCAATGGGCAGATTGTATGGTAAAGTACAGTCGGCGGATCAGGGGTATGTGACCGGCATAACTTCGGAAAGCGGCATAGACAATACATTTGGCATAATAGACACAGGTATCAGAGCGTTGATTGACGACTATTGTTTTCTGTTTAATATGAGCGGAAATGTAATAGGAGTGTCGAGGGTCATCGAGGAAAATGCAACCCTTAAGGCAAACGGAATATCGGATTTGAAATCCATGATGGAAAAGCTGTCGGCAGGCGCAGAAATGGTATATCTTGGCATTAAAGGAACAAATGTAACAACCTCAATGGCAATTAAATATGCTCTGCCTTATGGAGTTTACATAAAGGAGGTAGCGTTGGATTCTCCTGCATTCAGAGCGGGACTTCAGGCTGGCGATGTGGTTACTGCATTTAACGGCGACTCAGTTCTTACAATCCAGTCATTTAGCGATAGGCTGTACAGATGCAGCAGCGGGCAGGAAGTGACTATAACTGTCAGGCGACCTGGCGTAAGCGAATATAAAGAGCTTACGTTTACTGCAAAATTGTCAGTGCGCTAGGGACAGAAATGTGGTAAAATAGACTGCGAAAGCTGCGATAGAATAAATAAATCGACAAAGAAAATGAGGAGAAAATAATGCATTATATTGAGAAATTCAAGGAGGGCGACAGAATATCTGATGTATATCTTTGCAAGTCAAAGTCTACAGCCCTGACAAAAAGTGGAAAAGAATATGACAGCATAATATTGCAGGATAAAACTGGTGTTATAGACGCAAAGATATGGGATTTGAACTCAGGCGGAATAGGCGACTATGAGGCTATGGATTATGTTGCGGTCACAGGACAGGTTACAAACTTCAACGGTGTACTCCAGTTAAAGGTAGACAGGCTCAGGAGAGCCGGAGAGGGCGAGTACGTTATGTCGGACTACATACCATGCAGCCGTTTTAACGTGGAAGAAATGTACAGGGAGCTTATGGGGTATGTGGAAATCATAAAAAATCCGTATATATCAGCCCTGCTTAAAAAATTCTTTGTGGAGGACAAGGAATTTATAGCAAAATTTAAAATAGTGGCGGCGGGCAAATCTGTACATCACGGATTTGCCGGCGGGCTTTTGGAACACAGTTTAAGCGTTACGCGCATGTGCATAAAAATGTCAGAAAATTATGATTTTCTAAACAGAGATTTGCTGGTTGCCTGCGCTATGCTGCATGATTGCGGAAAGGTTAAGGAGCTTGCAGGCTTTCCTAAAAATGACTACACAGACGAGGGAAATTTCCTCGGACACATAGTGCTGGGCTATGAGATGGTAAATGAAAAAATAAGGACTATAGAAAAATTTCCGCCTATGCTGGCTTCGGAGATAGGTCACTGTATTCTTTCGCACCACAGAGAATTAGAGTACGGTTCTCCTAAGAAGCCGGCCATTGCTGAGGCTTTGGCGCTGGCATTTGCAGACGACTGCGACGCAAAGCTGGAAACAATGAGAGAGGCGCTGGAAGCTAAGGATACTACGGACTGGCTCGGCTACAACCGCTGGATAGATGCAAATATTAAGCGGACGGTGATTTGAGCGGGATATGTCAAGGACTGGCAGCACAGTTAAAGTCTGTGATTTTTAGTATGGGCAGTTTTGAAGGCAGTAAAATAAAATTTTTATAGGACCCGATTAAAGAGTAGTTTGTATAAATAAAAGCGAAAAATAGATAAAGAATAAGAGAATAAACAGTTAGGAAATGAGGTTGCAATATGGCATTGAAAAAAGATGATTGCGTAACTCTGGCAATTAAGGATATAGGAACCGGAGGAGAGGGCATCGGTTCAGTGGACGGTTATACATTATTTGTGAAGGATGCCATAATTGGAGACGTAATAGAGGCAAAGGTAATCAAGGCTAAAAAGAACTATGGTTACGGAAGGCTGATAAAAATAATTATGCCGTCAAAGTACAGAGTTGAGCCGAAATGTCATGTTGCCAGACAATGCGGCGGGTGCCAGATTCAGGAAATGTCATATGAGGCGCAGCTTTGCTACAAAGAAAAATTAGTCAGGGACAATCTTAAGAGAATCGGAGGTCTGACTGATTTTGAAATATACCCTGTAATAGGCATGGACGAGCCGTATCATTACCGCAACAAAGCGCAGTACCCTGTCGGTATGGACAAAAACGGCAGGATTGTTATGGGATTTTATGCAGGGAGGACACATTATATAATAGACAATACTGACTGCTGTATTGGTGCGGAAGTAAACAAAGATATACTGGCAGCAGTCAGACAATATATGGAGGACAACAATGTTAGCGCCTATGACGAGGAAAGTCATAAGGGGCTTATCCGTCATATTTTAATCCGCACAGGCTTTCACACAGGGCAGATAATGGTATGCGCAGTAATCAACGGAAGCTCGCTTCCGGCAGCGCAGCAGCTTATAAACCGCTTAGAGGGCATAACTGGAATGACCTCCATAATGATAAATATAAATCGTGAAAACACAAATGTAATTCTTGGACAGCAGTGCAAAACCTTGTGGGGAAAATCATATATTGAGGACAGCATATGCGGCATAATCTATCAGATATCGCCATTATCATTTTTTCAGGTAAATCCAATGCAGACTGAAAAATTATATAAAAAGGCTATGGAGTATGCAGATTTGAAAGGCAGCGAGACAGTGTGGGACCTCTACTGCGGTATCGGAACAATTTCGCTATTTCTGGCATCGAGGGCAAAAAAGGTCTATGGAGTAGAAATCGTTCCGCAGGCAATAGACGACGCCCGCAGAAACGCTGCACGCAACAACATAACAAATGCAGAATTTTTTGTGGGAAAAGCCGAGGAGGTAGTTCCTGCATTTTACGAAGAAATGAAGAAAAAAGCGGTGTCAGGCGATGAGGAGGCCAAGCACAGCATCGCACCGGATGTGGTAGTGGTAGACCCTCCGCGAAAGGGCTGCGATGAAATACTTTTGGCAACTATGATAAGGATGTCACCAGACCGGATTGTTTATGTAAGCTGCGACTCAGCAACGCTGGCGAGGGATTTAAAGTATCTTAGCGCTAATGGGTATAAAGTGGAGAAAGTGCAGCCTGTAGACCAGTTCGGGCATACGGTTTGCGTTGAGACGGTGTGTTTATTGTCCCAACTCAATGTCTAGCATCATATTGAGGTGGAATTAGACTTGGATGAGATGGATTTGACTTCAGCGGAGAGTAAGGCGACTTATAAAGAGCTTCAAGAATATGTGCTAGAAAAGTTTGGACTTAAGGTATCTAATCTGTATATTTCACAGGTAAAGAGGAAATGTGGGATAGAGGTTGGTATGAATTATAATTTGCCGAAGTCAGAGGGCGCAAGAGGTCCGGTGGACCTCTGTTCTGCGCGGACCGGAGCGGTAGCGGAGACAGTAAGACAGCC
>CAYZZP010000048.1:0-10329 GCA_964482965.1 uncultured Lachnospira sp. | reverse complement strand
GCAAGACCTGGTGCAAGAAGAGAAACGTTGGAAACTTATACAAACAGACTTAAACAATTAGAAGATATTACCAATTCCTTTAAGGGAGTTGACAAATCGTTTGCCATTCAGGCGGGTAGAGAGATTCGGGTTATGGTTGTTCCTGAAGTCGTTAATGATTCAGATATGGTACTTATGGCAAGAGATATCTCTAAGCAGATTGAAGATCAGATGGATTATCCAGGACAGATTAAGGTCAGCGTTATTAGAGAATCAAGAGTTGTTGATTATGCCAAGTAGAATAATTGTAGTTCATAATTAAAGTAAGTCCACAAAGTTGAAAAGCTTTGTGGACTTTTTGTTACCAATTAATTTCTGACTTTAAATTATTAATCAAAAATTACAAAAGACTAATTTTATTAAATATTTACTTAAAAATCTTCAAAAAAGTAATTTTAAACTTGCATAAACCTAATATTCATTGTAGAATGTTAGTCGGTTTATAATTAAGATGAAAATCGGCTATGATAATAGCTAAAGGATGGCTTTAATTAGGAGGAAAAATATGCAGTATAAGGATATGAGCAAGGAAGAATTATTAGAGTTAAAGAGCCGGCTTGATGAAAGGTACGAGGAAGCAAAGGCGAAAGGACTCAAGCTTGATATGTCAAGAGGTAAACCTTCAGCAAAGCAGTTGGATGTTTCATTGGATATACTGGATGCGATAGATAGTTCTTCAAACTTAACTTCTGAAGATGGCGTTGATTGCAGAAATTATGGCGGTCTGGACGGTATTGGCGAGGCTAAAAAGCTTATGGCAGAGATGATGAATACAACTCCTGAGAAGGTTATTGTTTATGGCAATGCCAGTCTTAGTATTATGTATGACCAGGTGTCAAGGGCTTATACACATGGTATTTTGGGAAACACACCGTGGTGCAGGTTGGACAAGGTTAAGTTTTTATGTCCGGTTCCCGGCTATGACAGACATTTTGCTATTACAGAGCGGTTTGGAATAGAAATGATTAATGTTCCTATGACTGAAAATGGTCCGGATATGGATATGGTGGAGCAGTATGTTAATAGTGATGAGACAATTAAGGGTATCTGGTGTGTTCCTAAGTACTCTAATCCGCAGGGCTACACATATTCAGATGAAACAGTAAAGAGAATGGCTGCGTTAAAGCCTGCTGCAAAGGATTTTAGAATATTCTGGGATAACGCTTATGTTATTCATGACCTTTATGAGGATGACAGCGATGAGCTTCTGGATATTATTTCAGAATGTGAGAAAGCAGGAAATCCTGATATGGTATTTGAGTTTGCTTCAACTTCAAAAGTGAGTTTTCCAGGTTCAGGCATTGCAGCGTTGGCTGCGTCTGCGGCAAATCTTGCAGAGATTAAGAAACAGCTTACAATTCAGACAATAGGTCACGACAAGCTCAATCAGTTAAGACATGTCAGATATTTTAAAAATCTTGATGGACTTAAGGCTCATATGATGAAGCACGCTGAATCTATGAGACCAAAGTTTGAAGCTACAATAGATGTATTTGAAAATCAACTTGGCGGTTTAGGAATAGGAAGCTGGACAGAACCAAAGGGCGGATACTTTATTTCATTTGAGGCAATGGACGGCTGTGCAAAGAAGATAGTTGCAAAATGTAAGGAAGCAGGCGTAACTCTTACAAATGCCGGAGCTACATTTCCATATGGAAAGGATCCTAAGGACAGCAATATAAGAATTGCTCCGTCATTCCCGACACCTGAAGAAATGTCAATGGCAGCAGATTTGTTTGCGCTCTGCGTTAAAATTGTAAGCGTAGAAAAGCTTATTGAAACAAAATAAATATAATAGTATAATGTTACAAATAAGTAACATTTATCTGGTTGCGACCGGCTTCTATATCTTATATGTGATTGGGAGCCGGTCAACAATATATTATATAAAAATAGTAGAATATAAAATTTAAAATAAAACTGAAAATCTAGGAGGTACATATGCGTAAGGTCGGATTTATTGGAATGGGAAATATGGGGTATGCTATGCTTAAAGGGCTGCTTGGCACATTTGAAAAGGAAGATATAGCATTTACATGCCGTACTGACACCAAAGGTGAAGTGGTTATGGAGGAGACCGGTGTGGAATATGTAAAAAATAATGTAATGTTGGCAAAGACTGTAAAATACATTATTCTTGCGGTAAAGCCGCAGATGTATGACGAGGTTCTTTGTCAGATTAAATCTGAAATTACATCGGAGCAGATAATTATTTCTCTTGCTCCGGGAATTACAATGGCTTCTGTTAAAGAGAGGCTGGAAGACGATAATATACGTATTGTCAGGGCAATGCCGAATACTCCGGCGCTTGTTGGAGAGGGAATGACAGGAGTATGCTACAGTGAGGAGGAATATACAGAGGAAGAAATCAGCGTGATTAACAGCATATTTGAATCATTTGGGAAAATGGTAAAGATACCGGAGCAGCTTATGAGCGCTGTTGTGTGCGCAAGCGGAAGCTCGCCCGCATATGTATATATGTTTATAGAGGCGCTGGCTGACAGCGTTGTAAAGTATGGTATTCCTCGGTCGGACGCCTACAAGCTGGTAGCTCAGACGGTTCTCGGCTCTGCTAAAATGGTGCTTGAGACTGGAGAGCATCCGGGTAAGCTCAAGGATAATGTATGTTCTCCGGGAGGAACGACCATAAGAGGCGTTGAGGCTCTTGAGGAAAACGGAATGAGAAAAGCTTTATTTAAGGCGACAAATGCATGCTATGACGCTTGTAATTCTATATAGTAAAGTTGCATATATGTAAATGGATTGATTTATTTTGTGATATAAAATGTATAAAGCAAAATTTTAAATTATGTAAATGGCAGATTTCTATGAAAAGGAGCTGTAAAATTATGGAGCATATTGAAAGGGTAGGAAGAGAATTAAAGTATAAGGGTACTATTTTGGATATGTATGCAGATACTATCAGAAATCCTGAAGGTCACGAGGCGGTGTGGGATTTTATAGACCACAAGGGTGCTGCGGCTGTGGTGCCTGTATTGCCGGACGGAAAGCTTCTTCTGGTAAGACAGTATAGAAATGCTTTGGACAGAGAGACTCTTGAAATTCCGGCTGGCGGGCTTAACGGCGACGAACCTACTGAGTTGGCAGCGGCAAGGGAACTGGAGGAGGAGACAGGATATAAATCGGATAAATTGTCGCTTCTCATATCGGTGGTTACTGCTGTGGCTTTTTGCAATGAAGTAATTGACGTATATCTTGCAAAGGATTTAGTGAAAACTCAGCAAAATCTAGATGAGGATGAGTTTATTGATGTGGAGGCATATTATCCTGAGGAGATAGCGGATATGATATATTCAGGAAAAATACAGGATTCAAAAACAATAGCCGCTGTTATGGCATATATCAACAAATATGGACATATACATAAGTAAATTAAATCGGCAGAGGTAATCTGGCAGACAGAGGAATATGTATAATCTTTCGGGAGTTAAAAGATTTTTTATAAGATATAGGGTCGCATTGGTAATATTTGCGGGAATACTGGTGGGAACCACATATGCCAACGTGTTTGTCAGCTACGGGAAAGGACAGGCGTTAGTGTTTAACAGCAGTTTTCTTGCCACATTTGAAGAAGTGTCCATAAATGGAACATATTTGTGGCAGTATGTGTGCAAAAAGAGGCTTAAGGATTTTGCGCTGCTTTTTATAATAGGGCATACAAAAATCGGTAAGATTGCCTTTAATGCGTATATTGCATACATAGGCATAAGTGCTGGCGCACTGATTAGTTTCGCAGTAATGCATTATAATGTGGCTGGAGTGCTTATTTATTTTGTGTCGGTTATGCCGCAGTACATTTTATATAGCATTTCGCTGTGGTTTCTTATGAAAATGATATATAATACGGAAATAAGAATTCAAAATAAAATTGTAATCGTAATTATAGCTCTTATGTTGCTTATAGGGGGAACATATCTGGAAGCTTATGTAAATCCGGAGCTGCTTAGAAGGCTGTATGTGTTTATGTATTGAAAAATAGAAGTAAATTTGCAACACAATAAAAAATCCTTACGAAACCAACGATATATGTTTCGTAAGGATTTTTATATTACTGAAGCTTAATAAGACAACTAATTCAATTCAACTACAGCAAATTAGATTATTAAATTTAGATACAATAAATATAACTGCAATGTAGCAGATATTATAATTGGTTAAAATAGAGCAAAAGTAACAAGTGCAGCAACAGAGCAATTACAACAAATCCGCAATCTCATAAAGAAGTCTTTCAGAATCTTCCCAGCCGAGACAAGGGTCTGTGATTGACTTACCATAAATGTCTTCTCCCACTTTCTGACAGCCCGGTTCAATGTAGCTTTCAACCATAACGCCCTTGACAAGCTTTTTGAGGTCGGCAGAGTGCTTGCAGCTATGAAGCACCTCTTTAACGATACGAATCTGCTCCTGATACTGTTTGCCGGAATTGCTGTGGTTGGCGTCAATGATAACACCGGGATTTAACAGGTCGCGGGACATATACATATTATAGAGGCGCATAAGATCCTCATAATGATAGTTAGGAATATTCTGACCATGCTTATTTACGGCCCCGCGCAGAATAGTGTGAGTCAGTGGATTTCCAGGTGTATTTACTTCCCAGTTTCTGTATATAAATGTCTGCTTTGCCTGAGCGGCAACAACGGAATTAAGCATTACAGAAAAGTCACCGCTGGTTGGATTTTTCATACCTGCAGGAACGTCCATACCGCTTACAGTGAGTCTGTGCTGCTGGTCCTCAACAGAGCGGGCGCCTACTGCAACATAGGATAAAACGTCTGAAAGGAACCAGTAATTTTCAGGATAGAGCATTTCGTCCGCAGGCATAAGCTCCGTTTCTTCCATAACACGGATATGCATTTTACGAATTGCTATAAGTCCGGCGAGCAAATCAGGTTTTTTCTCAGGGTCAGGCTGATGCAGCATACCCTTGTAGCCGGTGCCGGTGGTTCTTGGCTTATTGGTATATACGCGAGGTATAATAAGAACCTTGTCCTTGATTTTTTCCTGAACCTTTTTAAGGCGGAGAGTGTAGTCAAGTACAGCCTCCTCATTATCGGCAGAACAAGGACCGATAATTGCAATAAATTTATTAGAAGCTCCTGTGATAACATCGCGTATCTCGGCGTCTCTTTCTGCTTTCATAGCAGTGATTTGAGCGGGTACAGGAATTTCTGCCTTTAATTCTGTAGGTGTAGGTAATTTTCTTATAAATTCAAAACTCATGGCTTCCTCCATTTTAAGTATAGCATTTCTGCCTTGTTTTTGATTTTATAGATTATAATACATCGGCTTGAAAATGTAAATAATAATTAGTTATATACCATTTTATGTGATATAATATTAAAAGATATTATACTTGTAAATACAGTTACTGCAGATAAAATGCTTGTTTATGCAGATTTATGCCAATGGTGAGGCTTTGAATCGGTGAAAATTCGGAATGGAGGGCGTATGATTAACAGAATAATTTGGATAGTGCTTGACAGCGTGGGAATTGGTGGATTACCTGATGCGAAAGACTTTGGCGACTATGGCTGCAATACTCTTGGAAATGTGGCGAAGGCTGTTGGAGGGCTTAAGCTGCCTAATATGGTAAAGTTTGGGCTTGGAAATATTGACGGCGTTACGGAGATTGAAAAATGCGGCGCTCCCATAGGAAGTTACGGAAGGCTGGCAGAAATTTCTGCCGGAAAGGATACAACTATAGGACATTGGGAAATGGCGGGAATATATACGCCAAGACCATTTCCTGTGTATCCTGACGGATTTCCTAAGGAGATAATTGAGAAATTTGTGAAAAAGGCAGGGGTGCCGGGAGTTTTGGCCAATTATCCTGCGTCGGGAACGGAGATAATTGCCAGGCTGGGTGATGAACATGTTTTAACAGGAAAGCCTATTGTATATACTTCGGCGGATTCGGTGTTTCAGATAGCGGCGCACGAGGAAGTTATACCTATTGAAAGGCTTTATGAGATATGCTCTGCGGCAAGAGAAATTTTGACAGGTGAAAATGGAGTTGCAAGAGTTATTGCGAGACCGTTTGTGGGAAAAAGCGGCGGCTATGTGAGGACTTCTAACAGGAGAGATTTTTCAATGAAGCCTTCCGCAGACAATATATTATGCAGAGTTGAAAATGCCGGAATGGAGGTTATCGGTATCGGCAAGATTGAGGATATATTTGCGGGAGTCGGAATTACTAAGGCAATCCATACAAAGGATAATCAGGACGGTATGGACGTTACCATAGAATGTACGAAAAATTCCGGCAGAGGCATTATATATACCAACTTAGTGGAATTTGATTCAAAATGGGGACACAGAAATGACTATAAGGGCTATGCCAAAGGGCTTGAGGAATTTGATGCAAGGCTTCCGGAACTTATGGCGGCTATGAAAAATGATGACTGCCTTATAATAACCGCAGATCATGGTTGTGATCCGACTACGCCGGGAACCGACCACACGAGAGAATATGTGCCGTTTTTGGCATATGGAAAGAATATTAAATCAGGAGTTAATATTGGCACAGGAAAGACTTATGGCGATATAGCGCAGACGATAGCCTATATGCTGGGAACTGAGCCGACAAGCATTGGAACTGACAGAAGCAGGGAACTGCTGGTTATATAGCAGAAAGCAGGATAGAAATAGATAATGATTAACGGGCAGGTGATTTTATATGAGAATGTATGATTTGATTATAAAGAAAAGAAACGGCGGGAAACTTACAGGAGAAGAAATCCAGTATTTTGTAGATGGTTTTACTTCCGGGAAAATACCGGATTATCAGGTTTCAGCCCTTCTTATGGCAATTTATTTTAGAAAAATGTCCTACGAGGAGACTTTAAATCTTACTATGGCTATGGCTCACAGCGGCGACACTCTTGATTTGTCCGGGATTGACGGCGTAAAAGCTGATAAGCACAGTACCGGCGGCGTGGGTGACAAGACCTCGCTGGTACTGGCTCCAATGGTTGCCGCTCTCGGTGTGAAAATGGCAAAAATGAGCGGACGCGGACTGGGGCATACAGGCGGGACTATTGACAAGCTGGAGAGTTTTAAAGGATTTTCAACGGCGCTGTCAGAACAGCAGTTTATAGAAAATGTGAATCGAATAGGCGTTGCTATAACAGGGCAGACCGGAAATCTTGCGCCTGCAGATAAAAAGTTGTATTCATTGAGAGATGTGACTGCAACAGTAGATAACATCTCGCTTATAGCCAGCAGTATTATGAGCAAGAAAATTGCTGCTGGTGCGGATGTTATTGTACTTGATGTAAAGACGGGAAGCGGCGCATTTATGAAAACAGAGGCGGAAGCCTTTGAGCTTGCGCAGGAAATGGTAAGGATAGGAAAAGGCGCAGGAAGAAATACAACCGCTGTCGTTACGGAGATGGACCAGCCGCTTGGCTATGCCGTAGGAAATGCAATAGAAGTTGCAGAGGCCATAGATACTTTAAAGGGCAAGGGACCGAAGGATTTATATGAGCTTTGCATAGCTCTCGGAAGCAGGATTATTGTGTCTGCGGGAAAAGCTGATAATGATATTGAGGCAGGAAAAATGCTTGGGAACGTGATTGAGAGCGGTGCCGCCCTTGACAAATTTAAAGAATTTATTGGAGCGCAGGGCGGAAATCCGCATGATGTGGATAATTTCGGAGAAAATATTAAAGTAAAATTCAAAGTTGAGGTTACATCACAAATTTCTGGATATGTGTCAGGAATACATTCCGACGAGATTGGGAATGCGGCTATGGTGCTGGGCGGAGGAAGAGAGACTAAGGACAGCGTAATTGATTTATCGGTGGGGGTACTGATTCGCAAAAAGGTGGGAGATTATGTGAAGGCAGGCGAAACACTGGCAACACTGTATGCCAATGATAGAGAAAAGGCAGACGAGGCGGCGAAGCGTATAATCGGGGCCTATGAATTTACGGACGAAAAATCTGAGGTACGACCGCTGATAAAGGGAGTTGTTACAGTATAATTCATGCCTGTGGTTTGTAATGTTGGGTATTTAGTATAATACCTCCAGCAGAAACAGACCGTTTGACGGGAGCGTTGGACCTGCATTTTTGCGGGTTTTGCTATTAAGTATGGCGGGTATATCCTGAGAAGCTATTGTACCAAGTCCTGTACATAATAATGTGCCTGCTATAATTCTTACCATGTTGTAGAGAAATCCGTTGCCATTTATGGTTATTGCCAATACAGGCTTACCTGACGGCGTGTCAATGATTGAAAAATCCATATAATTTATGGTGCGGATATGTGATTTGCCGGGAGCTTTGTCTGTTGTGAATGCTGAAAAATCGTGGGTTCCAGTCAAAAAATCAGCAGCGCAGCGCATAGCTTGCATATTGACAGGGATTTGGCATAAGTGGTTGTTAGCGCCTGAAAATCCGTTATACATAATAGGCGGCAGAGCAGGATTATATATATGTTTTGCTGCAAATACATCAGGTCTGCTGCTTAAGGATATATAATAACCATATGTTTTTGAAACAGCGCTTTTTCGGCTGTGGAAATTAATCGTTACGGCTTCAATGGATTTTATAACTATATCATCAGGCAGAAATGTATTGATATTTTTGAGAAAATCCGGTGTATCAAGCTCAAAGTTGGTGTGAAAATTAGCAATCTGTGCAACTGCGCTGACGCCTGCGTCAGTGCGTCCGCTGCCTGTAATTGTTATGCCGGCGCCGATATATTTGGAAACAGCCGCTTCCAAAGTGCCTTGAATTGAATTGTTTTTTGCCGGATTATCAGTTGAAAGGCGCTGCCAACCGTTATATCCTGCGCCGTCGTAGCTGACTGTGATTTTATAATTATACATAATAGCATATCCTTAATGTAAAGTGTTTTTAAATAATATGCAAATATCATAACATATTTGTGGCTTTAGGGCAATTTGCTTGTAATTACTTACATTTAGGTTGTAATATTTGCAAAATTATGGTAATATATGATTAATGAATTTTATCGGAAAAGGAGATTTAGTGATGGAAGTAAGATCAGGAGCAAATCCAGCGGACGTTAAACATTATGATACAGAGAGATTAAGACACGATTTTCTTGTACAAAATCTTTTTGTGCCGGATGAGATTAAGATGGTGTACAGCCAGATTGACAGAATTATAGTAGGTGCGGCTACACCGGCAGGAAAGACTCTTACACTTGAGGCAGGAGCTGAGCTTCGTGCAAAGTATTTCCTTGAGAGACGTGAGATGGGTATCATTAATATCGGCGGTGCAGGAACAGTTACAGTAGACGGTAAAGAGTACAATTTTAAGTATAAGGACGGTATGTATATCGGTATGGGCGCTAAGGATATCAAGTTCTCAAGCGCTGATGCAGCTAATCCTGCTAAGTTCTATTTCAACAGCGCGCCTGCGCATATGACATATCCTACAGTATTTATTAATCCTGACAAGGATATTCTGCCTGAGAATAAGAAGGAGCTTGGTTCGCTTGAGAGCGCTAACCACAGAACAATCAATAAGTACATACTTCCGGGACAAGTTGAGACTTGTCAGCTTGAGATGGGTATGACCTGCCTTGAGCCAGGCAGCGTATGGAATACAATGCCTTGTCATACACACGACAGAAGAATGGAAGTATATCTTTACTTTGAGGTTCCGGAGGACGCAGTTGTATTCCACTATATGGGTGAGCCTACAGAGACGCGTCATATTGTTATGAGGAATGAGGAGGCTGTTATTTCACCAAGCTGGTCAATTCATTCAGCTTCAGCTACACATGCCTATACATTTATCTGGGGTATGGTTGGCGAGAATCAGGATTTTGACGATATGGACTGGGTAGATATGAAGGATATCAGATAAATATCAGATAATTCTGAGATTACATTTTGTAATGCAATCCGAGAGGGTTTCATTAATATAAAATTTAATAAGAAAAGGAGAGTAAAAATGTCAGTAAATTTTTCACTTGAAGGTAAGGTTGCTTTAGTTACCGGTGCTTCATATGGTATTGGTTTTGCTATCGCTTCGGGCATGGCTAAGGCTGGTGCTACAATCGTATTTAACGATATTAAGCAGGAGTTAGTGGACAAGGGGCTTGCAGCATATAAGGAGGCTGGTATTGACGTTCATGGTTATGTATGTGACGTAACTAACGAGGAGCAGGTTAAT
Organism: uncultured Lachnospira sp.; assembly: GCA_964482965.1. GTDB lineage: Bacteria > Bacillota > Clostridia > Lachnospirales > Lachnospiraceae > Lachnospira. The sequence goes on along the minus strand of CAYZZP010000048.1, from coordinate 115 downwards.
GCTATGGTTGAGCAGATTACAAAGGAAGTTGCTCCAATCGATATCCTTGTAAATAATGCCGGTATCATTAAGAGAATTCCTATGTGCGAGATGACTGCTGCTGAGTTCAGACAGG
>CAYZZP010000047.1:0-11074 GCA_964482965.1 uncultured Lachnospira sp. | reverse complement strand
AAGACCGCTTTGAAGAACGAGCTTGACAGCACGGCCGATGCTGCCAGAAATGCAATTAACAATGCAACCTCTTTGGAAGAAGTTTCTTCAGCTAAAGATAACGGAATTGCTACACTGGAGCTTAATAAGGATAGAGCAGCAACGACTGTTGAAATAAAGCAAAAACTCGCCGATACCTTGACAGCTATCGATGCGCTTGAATATCTGAACAGCGAGGAAAAGGATGTTCAGAAAACAGCTGCCAAAAACGCTGCGGATACAGCATATGCAGCTGTTTCCAATGCCGGCGCTAATGATTTGTCCAATATTTTAGAGACGCTCAGTGAATCCCTGAAGGATGTTATGGATCATGCAATATCGGCTGATTTTATCGATGCATATTTGAACGATAACTCAGACGGCACGGTCTATGATGATGTGAATTCCGCCAATATCGACAGAATATTTTCAGGGCAAGAGTCTTGGAACGATCTTACCGATAAACAAAAGGAGATCATCAATCAGACTATTACGGCTCTTAACAAAGACAAAACAGATGTCGAGTATCAGACATATCAGGATTATTTGGACGCTGTTGCTGCTGCGATTGAAGATTCCAAGACTTCCTTTATTGAGCAATATATTTCTGATGAGCAGGGAAATATTTACAAGGAAGCTACTGTAAATAATTACGAGCAGCTGTTTTCCGGCAAAGAGACTTGGGATGAACTTTCTCAGGCAGAAAAGGATGCGATTGACGAAGTCCTTGTTGATGCCGGAAGCAAACCTTATGAGGAACTTCTCAACGAAGCCAAAGACGCTGTGGACTCTTCTGCCGAAGACTTCATCGGCAAGTATGTAAGCGATACCGAGGGCAACATTTACAAGAAATCCACCGACAAAAACTACGCGCAGATTATTTCCGGCCTTGAAACGTGGAATACCATGAATCAGGCTGAGAAAGACGCCGTTAATCAAAAGCTGGTAGCCGAAGCAGACGGAAAGACTTACGAAGAACTGCTCCCACAGGCACAGGATTATCTTGATACGGTAACAAATGCATTTATTAAAGAACATATGACGGATGATGCAGGAAGTGTTATTATTGCGGTCAGCAAGGATACCTACGATAACATCCTGAACGGCGAAAGTGATTTCAACAAATTATCTCAAGACCAGAAGGATGAGGTTAACAGAAAGCTCAAAGAGGCCGGTTCTGAGAAAACCTACGAGGAGCTGCTTGCTGAGGCAAAAAAAACGGTAGACGCATCTGCCGACGATTTTATCGACAAGTATGTTAGCGATGACAAGAAAAATATCTATATGAGTGCTGACAAGGAAAATTACAAGCAGATTCTTTCCGGTGAAGATGCTTGGGACAGCCTCACGCAGTCCGAAAGGGATGCAATTAACAAAGCGCTCCTCGCTGCCGGAGAAAAATCCTATGAGAAACTTCTTGCCGAAGCCCAAAATGTTGAAACCGTTGTAAATGCCCCGAAGACCGGCGATAGTAGCAATATAATGCTGTGGTTTATTCTAATGCTTGTATCCGGAGTCGGTTTAATAGCCGTAAGTGCTCTTAGAAGAAAAGAAAGCGCAAAATAATTCAGTAATTCAGTAATTTTCGAGCAGTATGCGGATACACTGGAACCGTTGTTCAATCAAAAATAAGATGAAGCAAATATATTGAGCGTTTACATTGATTTTGAGTGGTAAACCGCCGCATTTTTCATCCCATACAGGATGGAATTTGCGGCGGTTTTGCCTTTCTGCGCTTCTTTCCGAGCGTGCTTTTAGCTTTACGCCAAACGAGTATATTTCCATTCACAGAAAGCTGTTTACCGGCATCTATTCCCACGCCGGACGCATCCGGGATTATAACATCACGAAGAAGGAATGGGTACTTAATGGAGCGACCGTACTATACGGTAGTGCCACGGAGCTGCGGGCGACATTGGATTATGATTTCTCTGAGGAGAAGAAGTTTTCCTATAAGAAAGAGAAAAGAAATTCCAGCCATTTGGAAGCTAGTGCGATAACAAGGGAAAGCAGAAATCCCGGAAGTATTTGTACACATTTTTTCATATTCATTTTTTACCTTTCCTAAACTATTCTGGTAGCTGCGGTTTTTGAAGCAGTAAATTTCTGTTTTATGCGCAGAAGTCATTTTTGTGGCCGCAGTTTGTTGATTGCAGCATATAAATGTGATAGAGTAATAATGTATAATTTATTAAATATGATGTGAAGATTTAGAGGCTTTATGCCTGATTAAGGAGAAAATATGTTAGAAACAGGAACAAAAGCGCCGGAGTTTTCACTGCCGGACCAGAATGGAGACATCCATACATTGAGCGAGTATTCAGGAAAGAAAGTAATATTATATTTTTATCCAAAGGATAACACGCCGGGCTGCACAAAGCAGGCGTGCGGATTTAGCGAATTGTATCCGCAGTTTATGGAAAAAGGGGCGGTGATTATAGGTGTGAGCAAGGATTCGGTTGCCTCGCACAAAAAATTTGAGGAAAAATATAACCTCGGTTTTACGCTTTTATCGGATACTGAGCTATCTGCCATTCAAGCATATGACGTCTGGCAGGAAAAGAAAAATTACGGCAAGGTGTCTATGGGAGTGGTGCGTACAACTTATCTTATAGATGAAAATGGGATTATTGTAAAGGCTGTGGGAAAAGTGAAGGCAGCCGAGAATCCGGCACAGATGCTTAAAGAATTGCAATAATGTGTGAAGCTAGACTTAATGCTGTAAAAGATTAGTAAAATAATGCTGCTGCCCTCAAGTTTTGGCATAGCCACAGCTTGAGGGCAGCAGTATTATTATTCGGTTGTAACTTCTTTAATATGAATTTTCATCCATTTTCCCGTAAGATACTGAGAAAGTGAGATGACATAGTTGGCTGCCCAGCCGATAGGTACGGCGGTCCATACCATATGAACTCCGCAGACAGGAGCAAGAGTGGCTGCAATAATAACTCTTATACTTAAATTTACAAGATTTGCTGCGGTAAACATTTTCATATCGCCGGCGCCTCGCAGAACCCCGTCCGTGGTCATTTTAAGCCCTATTAAAATGAAAAACCATCCTAAGAATTTGAGATATTCAGTGCCTGTGGAAAGGGCAAGAGCAGTACCTTCATCGCCGATAAACATAAGTATTAACGGTCGGTAAGCCAGCTCAAGGGCGAGACATATGGCGGCGGCAAAGCCGAAAAGTATAATGTAAGCCTGTCTGTAGCCCTGACGAACGCGATCAAAGCGTCTTGCACCTATATTTTGCGCGGTGTATGAGGAAATGGCATTGCCTGTCGCAGCCATTGGAACGATGCACAGGCTTTCAATTCTTGAGGCGGCAGAAAAGCCCGCAAGCACCTCGGAGCCAAAGCTGTTTACCACAGACTGAACCAGCATCATACCGATAGATACGGTGGACTGCTGGAGAATTGAAGGCAGAGCGACTCTTGTCATATCAAAAAATTCGGTTTTGTCAAATAACCTGGCAGCGACAGCTTTTTCAGTTATTTCAAGTTCTTTAGTGTTATCTGTCTTTACGCCGCTATAGATTTTTAACTCTTTCAAAAACAGTACAAACGCCAGCAGCGCTGATATTCCCTGTGCAATAAGAGTGGCCAGCGCAACGCCGATAACGCCCATATTAAACGCCCGTACCATAGCAATGTCGAGAACAATGTTAAATATAGAAGAAAAAATCAGCAGATACAGCGGTATTCTTGATTTTCCGAGGGCGTTGAACATGGACGAAAGGATATTATACATAAATAAAAAGGGCAGTCCGATAAAATATATGCTCAGGTAGTCAGTAGCCTGACTGAGTATATTATCAGGAGTATTTAAGGCAATCATAATATGTTTTGAAAATATAAGTCCAAACAATCCGAGAATTAAGCTGATAACAAGAAAACTCATAAGGGCTGTCTTTATGGAAAGAAGCATTTTTTCGTAGTTCCTCGCACCGAAATGGCGGCTGGTAATAACGGAAGCGCCAATTCCGCCGCCTATGGCAACAGATATAAATACAGTTGTAAGAGAGTTTGATGCGCCGACGGCGGCAAGAGCATTTTCACTTACATAACGTCCGACTATAATAGAATCTGCCATAGTATAAAACTGCTGGAAAAAATTTCCGATAATCATAGGCAGCGCGAATATAAACAGAGCCTTCAGCGGCTTTTCTTCAATCAAATACTCATTTTTCATAAAATATCACTCCCATAAATGAAACAATTTCTTTAAAATGGATGCCTCAATACGTTGTCATTTTCCGCAAGTCTGCCGGAATGTTGAGGCAAGGCTTATTATAACATAAATTTGCTGCAAGGGAAGTCTATATGGGCCTTTATGTTGGTTTTATGTGAATTTGGGGATGATTTTTTTGGATGAAAGGGAGTTTTTATGTTTGATTTAGGACACAGCACAGCTTATAAGGAAATGGAAAAGCTGTTAAATGATATTCAGATTAATTTGGAGAATAATTATAAGGATTTGGCAATAGACGCAAGGAAAACGGCAGAGGAGAGAATTGCACAGATGAAAGCAGACGCAGAGTTAAATGATAAAGAGTACAAAAGGCTTAAGGAAAGGCTTGATTCTTACACACAGCGCATGGTTGGGTATCATCATTGATATGGTTTTGGAAATGGGGCAGAGGTTTTGTGAAATGCAGAAGCCGTTTTTTGGAATATGACAGCCGCAGGTTGCATTTTTTATAATACTATTTTATAATATTATTATATGTATTGGATTTTTATGAGCTGGAGAAATGCCGCAGATATTTAAAAATTCATATATTATGAATGGAGATTTTTATGAAGATTATGTTTATATCTCTCGGCTGCGACAAGAATCTTGTGGACACCGAGAGTATGCTTGGAATACTTAAACAGAAAAATTTTGAATTTACGGACGACGAGATGCTGGCGGAGGTTATTGTGGTTAATACCTGCTGTTTTATTAATGACGCGAAAGAGGAGAGTATTAACACAATTCTTGAGATGGCGCAGATGAAGCAAGACGGAGTGTGCAAGGCGCTGATTGTGGCAGGCTGTCTGGCACACAGATATCAGAAGGAACTTATTGCGGAAATTCCTGAGGTTGACGCATACATTGGTACAACCTCTTATGATAAAATTGCAGAGGTCATAACCTCAGTGTTGGAGGGCAAGGGATACAATATAGTGGATGACGCGGACAGGCTGGTGCAGACTGAGCCGGAGAGGATTATCACCACGGGAGGATATTTTGAGTATCTTAAGATTGCGGAGGGGTGCGACAAACATTGTACATACTGCATTATTCCGAAGGTTCGCGGCAATTTCCGAAGTTATCCTATGGAGTTTCTTGTAAAGCAGGCGGAAGGCATGGTAGAAAAGGGCGTTAAGGAACTTATTCTTGTGGCGCAGGAAACTACCCTTTATGGCGTGGATATATATGGAAAGAAAGCTTTGGCAGACTTGATAAGAAAGTTGGCGCAGATTGAGAAATTGCGGTGGATAAGAATACTTTACTGTTATCCTGAAGAGATTGACGATAATCTTATTGAGGTTATAAAAAATGAGCCGAAGGTTTGTCATTATCTTGATATGCCTATACAGCACGCAAGCGATAATATTTTAAAGAGAATGGGCAGAAGGACTACCAGACAGGAGCTTGTGGATATTATTGGAAAGCTGAGAAAAGAGATTCCTGATATTGCCCTTAGAACTACGCTGATTACAGGTTTTCCGGGAGAGACGGAAGAAGACTGCCAACAGTTGTTAGATTTTGTGGATGAAATGGAATTTGACAGGCTGGGAGTGTTTACATATTCGCCGGAGGAAAATACGCCTGCGGCAGAGTTTCCGAATCAGATTGGGGAGGATATAAAAATACGCCGCCGCAACGCAGTTATGGAGCTTCAGCAGGAGGTTTCCATTGATAAGTCCGCTGAGATGGTGGGCAGGATATTAGAATGTATGGTTGAGGGGAAAATCGAGGACGACAATGCGTATGTTGCACGTTCCTACAGGGACGCGCCTAATGTTGACGGCTATGTATTTATCAATACTGACTCAAATCTTATGTCAGGGGATATAGTTAAAGTTCAGATTGACGGCTCTACGGAATATGATTTAATAGGAAGCCTGTTGTCTGATTAAGATACTAACATTTTAAAGGATGGATGATTTATGAATTTACCAAATAAGCTTACGATACTTAGAACTATACTTGTTCCGTTTTTTCTCGTATTTCTTTATACGGATTTTTGTGGAAGGGCAAATGCATATATTGCAGTAGCTATATTTATAATTGCAAGTCTTACGGATTTATTGGACGGCAAAATTGCAAGAAAATATAATCTTGTGACTAATTTTGGTAAATTTATGGATCCGCTGGCAGATAAGCTGTTAGTCTGTTCTGCTCTGATTGCGCTGGTGGATTTAGGTAAAATTGCAGGCTGGATAGTTATTATTGTTATTGCAAGAGAGTTTATTATCAGCGGCTTGAGACTGATTGCTTCGGATAGAGGCGTTGTTATAGCGGCGAGCTACTGGGGCAAATATAAAACAACATTTCAGATGATAATGATAATTTCGCTTATTCTTAATCTGCAGCTTCCATATATGGATATAATTAATACGATACTGATATATGCCGCATTGATTCTTACAATTATTTCTATGATTGATTATGTGGCAAAAAATTATAAAGTTTTTATAGAGGGTTCGTCAAAATGATTAAGAAAAATATTGTTGAGGTTTTAACGGAAAAGAAGCTTACCATAACAACTGCGGAGTCCTGCACAGGAGGGCTTATTGCAGCCGCTATAGTGAATATGCCGGGGGCTTCGGCTGTATTTAAGGAAGGATATATAACATATTCCAACCAGTCTAAAATGAAGCTGTTGGACGTTAAGCAGGAAACTTTGGAAAAATATTATGCAGTTAGCAAAGAAACTGCATTTGAGATGGCTTGCGGAGGCGCAAAAAATGCCGGAGCCGACGTGTGCGTTGCGGTTACCGGAGTAGCGGGACCTGATATGGAAGACGGAAAGCCGGTGGGGCTTGTCTATATAAGTTGCTGTTACAACGGCAGAGTTGAAGTTCGTGAATGTAATTTTAAGGGAGACAGAACCCGGATAAGAATGCAGGCAGCAAATGCAGCGCTGGATTTGGTGATGGAAATGGTATGTTAATGAACAAAAAATAAATGCGCTGGAGATGTGCAAGCGCCTTGAATCTAAATATGGCAAGGCGGAATTTGACTAGCCTGTCTTTGTGGAAAAATGGAAAAAGGGAGGCTGTAAACGGCGTTAAAATTCCGCAGGAAATCTTGGATATATGGAGACTATACTGAGATTTTGGCACTATGATGTAAAGGAATTATTTGAAGATTATTTGAGTGTTAAAAAATTTAGGACTTTGGAAAATGTTAATTGGTAATATAATGGAGATATTCCTGGGTGCATGCAGCCTCTGGGGTATTTCTCGTTTTTTATGTGTGGCAGAGCCCGGTTTAGGGGATTTGAAAAATTAGTTTATTGGCGTATTGATACATTAATTTAGGTAAGCTTTGCCGAAACAAGGTGCAGAAAGGTAGGATTTTAGTCAGCTTTATTTGCAGTGAAGGCAAAATGCTGCTGAACAAAAAGTAATAAAATAGAAGCAAAAATTTAGAAAATATATTTACAAAATATAAAATGTATGATAATATTATTCAGGCAGGTAAAATAATTTTCGAACAAATATTCGTTTTGTGCTTGACAATGTATTAAATATGTTATAATATACATTTAACGAACAAATGTTCAATAATATGGTTTTGATTAAAGGAGAATTTTGTATGTTAAAAGAAGAAAAGATGAAAGCTCTTGATGCGGCTTTAGCTAATATAGAGAAGCAGTTTGGTAAGGGTTCAGTGATGAAGCTTGGAGAGTCAACCGCTAATTTTAATGTGGAATCAATTCCTACAGGTGCTTTAAGCCTTGATATTGCACTTGGACTTGGAGGTGTTCCGAAGGGAAGAGTTGTGGAGATTTATGGACCGGAATCGAGTGGTAAGACTACTGTAGCGTTACATATGGTGGCAGAGGTTCAGAAGAGAGGCGGAATTGCAGGTTTTATTGACGCAGAGCATGCTCTTGACCCTGTATATGCCAAGAATATAGGTGTTGATATTGATAATTTGTATATTTCCCAGCCGGACAGCGGCGAGCAGGCGCTTGATATTGCTGAGACTATGGTTCGTTCAGGAGCTGTGGACATAATTATTATTGACTCTGTTGCGGCTCTTGTGCCGAAGGCGGAGATAGACGGTGATATGGGAGACGCCCATGTTGGACTTCAGGCAAGACTTATGTCACAGGCGTTAAGAAAGCTTACGCCTGTTGTAAGTAAGAATAATTGCGTTGTTATATTTATTAATCAGCTTCGTGAGAAGGTTGGCATTTTGTTTGGCAATCCTGAAACAACTACAGGTGGAAGGGCGCTTAAGTTCTATGCTTCTGTCAGAATGGATGTGCGCAAGATAGAGACTTTGAAGCAGGGCGGAGAGGTTATTGGTAACAGAACAAGAGTAAAGGTTGTTAAGAATAAGGTTGCTCCTCCGTTTAGAGAGGCAGAATTTGATATTATGTTTGGAAGGGGAATATCAATAGAGGGCGATGTGCTTGATCTTGCTGTCAATATTAATGTTGTGCAGAAAAGCGGTGCATGGTTTGCGTATAACGGTGAGAAAATCGGTCAGGGAAGAGAGAACGCAAAGCAGTTTCTATTAGAGCATCCTGATATAATGGAAGAGATAGATAAGAAGGTTAGAGCGCATTATTTCAATGAAACAGAAGGCAAAGCGGGAGAAGGCGACGCTGCCAGGATAAATGATGAAACAAAGTCCGGTACGGCAAAGAGTGATACGGAGACAGCCGCAGCAAAAGAAACTGAAGCAGAAGCGGAAGAAACAGCCGGAAAAGCAGCAGCTTCAAAGACTGCTAAGAAGAAGGCAGAATGATATAATGGAGTATCAGGTTGTATCAATTAAGGAATTGAATGGCAAGCGCAGGCTGGTTAGTATTAATTATGAGCCGGCATTTGCGCTCTATCTGGGAGAACTGAAAAAGTATAACATTGTTGAGAATGGAATTGTGCCGGAAGTTGTTTACAGAGAGATTGAGGCGGTGCTTTGCAAAAGGGCGGTAATGAGGGCTATGAATCTGTTGAAGTCTAGGGATTACAGCGAGAAAGAGTTTGTTGATAAGCTTAAGACTTCATATTATCCGCAGTCAGCAATAGACCATGCTTTAGAATATGTAAAGAGCTATGGATATGTAGACGATAAGCGTTATGCAGCCAATTATATAGCCTTTAAGGCAGAAAGCAGAAGCAGACATCAGATTGTGGGATTTTTGCAGCAAAAGGGGATATCATCAGATATAATTCAAAGAGTTTGTGAAGAGTATTATGGTGATAATTCAGAAGCGGAGTATGAAGTCTTGTTAAGTCAGATGTCTAAAAAGCTCAGTAAATATGAGGAACGGCCTGATTATGAGACAAGTCAGAAAATTAAGGCATATTTTTACAGAAAAGGTTTTAGCGCTGAACTGATAGGAAAAACACTTGATGTAGTGGTTGACAGAAGATATAACAACAATCTAATGTGAATATACAATGCTATATTAACTTGACAATCAGATAAAATAAGTATAAAATTAATCTGTTGTATGTTTGTACAATGAAAACTAAATAAGGAGGTGCTCCTGTGCCAACAGAGATGTTAATCGCAATCGCTATAATTGCTACATTAGTTATAGTCGCACCTATTACTTGGCTTATCGCTACCAATTATCACAAGAAGGTTAGTGATGCAAAGATTGGAAGTGCTAACGATAAAGCCAGAGAAATAATAGATGAAGCATTGAAGACAGCCGAGGCGAAGAAGAAAGAGACACTTTTGGAAGTTAAGGAAGAATGCTTAAAGACCAAGAATGAACTCGAGAAGGAGACTAAGGAGAGACGTGCTGAGATACAGAAGTATGAGAAGCGTGTACTTTCTAAGGAAGAAACTCTGGATAAGAAGATTGAAGCGGTTGAGAAGCGAGACTCTAACCTTACTAAGAAGGAAGAAGAACTTAGTAGGATGAAGCAAAAAGTCGATGAACTTGGTCAACAAAGGCAACAGGAACTTGAAAGAATCTCAGGATTAACCTCCGAACAGGCAAAAGAATATCTATTAAAGACTGTTGAAGATGAAGTTAAACATGAAACTGCTGTAATGATTAAAACATTAGAGAGCAGAGCAAAAGAGGAAGCTGATAAGAAAGCTAAGGAGATTGTTGTTACGGCTATTCAGCGTTGTGCTGCTGATCACGTAGCTGAGACAACTATTTCAGTAGTACAGCTTCCTAGTGATGAAATGAAAGGCCGTATTATTGGTCGTGAGGGACGGAATATTCGTACTTTAGAGACCCTTACAGGTGTAGAGTTAATTATTGATGATACTCCTGAGGCAGTAGTTTTATCGGGCTTTGATCCAATCAGACGTGAAGTTGCAAGAATTGCACTTGAAAAGTTAATTCTTGACGGACGTATTCATCCTGCAAGAATTGAGGAGATGGTTGAGAAGGCTCAGAAAGAAGTAGAAGTTTTAATTAAAGAGGAAGGTGAAGCTGCAACTCTTGAAGTTGGTGTTCATGGTATTCATCCGGAGCTTGTAAAGCTTTTAGGTAGAATGCGTTTTAGAACAAGTTATGGTCAGAATGCGTTAAAACATTCTATTGAAGTAGCGCATTTGGCTGGACTCCTTGCTGCTGAAGTGGGAGTAGATGTCAAGTTGGCTAAGCGTGCAGGATTGCTGCATGATATTGGTAAATCAATAGACCATGATGTTGAAGGCTCACATATCCAGATTGGTGTTGACCTTTGTAGAAAGTACAAGGAGTCGCCTATCGTAATTAATGCAGTAGAAGCACATCATGGTGACGTTGAACCGGAAAGCTTAATTGCTTGTCTTGTACAGGCTGCTGATACAATTTCAGCCGCAAGACCTGGTGCAAGAAGAGAAACGTTGGAAACTTATACAAACAGACTTAAAC
>CAYZZP010000046.1:0-11423 GCA_964482965.1 uncultured Lachnospira sp. | reverse complement strand
GAACAGTTACAGGTGTTAAAACACCGTCTTCGTTGAAGATTTGAGTCATTCCGACTTTTGTAGCTAAAATTGCCTTCTTCATTGATTTTCCTCCTGTTTAATCTACAGCGGACAAGATGATTACCTGCGGTAAGCGCATCCTGTCATCCTAGAACAGCTAATATAAGTGGAACCTTCACCACTGTGCCGATTATGCGTCCAAGCCATTCAAGCCTAACGCTGCGGCGTGTCAAAGTTGCTTCTATATTAAACCCTTAGGATTGTTGCTTAATAATGAAAATTTGTTTTAAGGAAATGTTCTGTCCTCTTATGAGGATTGCCAAACAAACAGCAATTAGTTCATAACCTTAAGATTGATGAATACACCAGCAGGCATCTCTAACTTAGATAATGCGTCAACAGTCTTCTGAGATGGTGTCAATACATCGATAAGTCTCTTGTGAGTTCTCTGCTCGAACTGCTCTCTTGAATCCTTGTACTTGTGAACAGCTCTAAGAATAGTAACAACTTCCTTCTTTGTTGGAAGAGGTACCGGACCACTCACCTGTGCTCCTGTCTTCTTAACAGTCTCGATGATTTTCTTTGCTGACTGGTCGATCAACTGGTGATCATAGGCCTTCAATGTAATTCTTATTACCTGATTTGCCATAAAAAAAGTCGCCTCCTTCGCACTTTATAATGTAAGTACGACAAGCGGTGACTGTACACACTCCCACGCGTATCACATTGCCTCATTCAGCAAAACGCGCGTCATTTCTGACTTTGCAGATGATTATTGGTACAGTGACTTGTCGCCATTTTCCTAATCGGCATATAACCGATTTTGACATTCGCTCCACGGAAAACCTGCGCTCAAACGCAGCAACCTCACGCTTCACAGCTATCAATGTCACAGCAAGAGATATTATACATGATGGTTATGACAAATGCAACAATTATTTTTGTATTTTTTTTAGAACAATATTAATCTCTGCATATCTGCAAATGTCAAAAGCCGCCGCAAAATTTAATATAAGCATTTACTTATGTTAAATATTGCAACGGCTCCCGAACCATTCCAAAAATTTTTAATTATTAATTAGCCTCTGTGCTTGGCTCAGTAGTGCTGTCGCTATTCTTCTGCAGTGTTCCTGAGTATGTATTCAACACTACATACATATCGCTTATGCCCCATTTTCCATCCTCATATACATAATAAATGTAAGATGAAGAACTATTGCGCTCCGACTGAACATATTTATTTCCCGTTGTCTCGTATATATATGAACCCGCTGACGTGAATGAAAGAGTAACCTTCACTCTCGGATTTCCTGTTGTCGAAACAACCGAATATGATGTTCCGCTTGTTGTAGCCTTAAAGTTAGTAACATTCATTGTATCGAAATAATATGATGTCCTGTGCAATCTTCCGCGGAAATATGACTCATAAGCATTCTCAACAGAACTCTTATTAGCCGATGCAATATTTACAGATGTACTGCCTATCTCTTTATTATCAAGAGCAGCCTTTAACATAGCGTTAAAATCTGTCTCAGCCTGCTTCTGAAGATCTGAAAGTATTGATTCCTTGTACTTATAGCTCTTATCAAGAAGATTAACCTTTGCAACATCATAATCGTCGCCTTCATACTCCTGCTCATACTCATACTCTTCTATAATGTCGCCGCATACCGTAAACTTAGCTATCCCAATAAATATATAAGGAATCTTATATACATCTGCTTTTGTGCTTGTGTAATACTCTTTGGCGTCGTCCTCTGAAAGAATATATTTGCTGTCAACTGCAATATTATTTACCTTAAGGCTCATTCCCTTTGGCACGATAACAACAACATCTTTCTTTACAAGGCTGTCGCCCATAATCTCATATTTATTGAAGAAAAGCATAAACTTTTCATCTGACTTCTTAAGATCAAGTGTTAAATTTTCTGCCTTGCCGATGCTGAGAACATAATTTACATTTACCTTCTTAACATCAACTGCCGCAACTGTCGCGTAAGCGTCTGAAACATTTAAGGATGTAACATCGCCGACTATAGCATCGCCGTTAGCCATCCTAAACGCCTCTGCTGTAAGAAATTCACTTTCCGGCAAATCTACATAATTAAAAGCCTTCTCATAGTCACCCTTTGCTACGGCTTCAACATAAGTCTTAACTGTTTTCTTATAATCCGTCGAGTTTTTACCAATAACTGTAAATACAACTGCCGCTATGGCAATAACCACTACCGCAACCACTGCAACAATAGCTGCTACAGGAATCTTAAACGGCTTCTTTGCCTTCTTCTGAGCATTTTGCTGAAGCGGCTGTCCGTTAAACTGGTTTGGCTGCGGCTGTACCGGCTGTCCGTTAAACTGATTTGGCTGCGGCTGTACCGGCTGTCCGTTAAATCGGTTTGGCTGCGGCTGTACCGGCTGTCCGTTAAACTGGTTTGGCTGCTGTCCGCTCCACATTGCCGCACCATTATTTGGCTGTGCAGGCTGACCGTTATTAAACTGCGGCTGTACCGGAGTTACCGGTGTCACTGGTGTAATAGGGGTTACCGGCGGTACAACTGACGCCGTATCATCAGCCTTCTTCTCTGCAGAAGCTACTGTCTCCTCAGTCTTTTCTTCCTCCATATGAGCTGCTGCCTCTTCAACTTTCTCTTCCACAGAAGCTGCCGCCTTCTCTTCAGCTTTCTCCTCCACAGGAGCTGCTGCTTCTTCAGTTATCTCTGCGGCTGACTGCGCTGCCGTATCTACAGACGCTGCATTAGTCTCTGTCTCATTTGAGAGTGCTGTTCCGCAATTTCCGCAAAATACAGCACCATCGTCACATTTAGTTCCACAATTAGGACAAAACATATGACTCCCTCCATATTTTATAAAATATATTACATGCACAAAATTGCGTATGCGAGATTATATTAACACACAACTACAAAATATTACAATAGGAATTACAAATTTTGACACATATTTTTTCTAAATCCTGCTGCTTTTACTCTGCTCGATCTGCTCTGCCAGTTCGTTCAGATATGCCCATCTTTCCACCTTATGCTCAAGCTCCTTCTCTTTAGTACCCTTTTCCTGCATAAGTTCATTCAGCTTTCCATAACTGGTTGCAGCTTTCTCAATTTCCTCGTCAAGCGCCTCCAGCTTCGCCTCAAGCTTTGCAATTTCCTCGTCGATAGTTTCATATTCCTTCTGCTCCATATATGAAAACTTTATCTGACCACTTCTGTCCTTTACATACTTCGCCTTTTCCTGTTCCTCACCTTTCTGTCCGCCGCTCTTATCCTCAGCAGCTCCCATCCCTCTTTTTTCATCTCCCGTCCTCTGGTCAAAACCGGAATTTAAACTTCCGTCATTCAAACCGCCATTATATATAGAAGAAAACCGTTTTTCATAATAATCGCTAAAGCCGCCTTCATACTGCCTGATTATGCCATTTTCCTCAAATGAAAAAATCCTATCCACAGTTCTATCAAGAAAATATCTGTCGTGTGAAACAACTATCACAATCCCCGCAAATCCATCAAGATACTCCTCAAGAATTTCCAAAGTTTCAATATCTAAATCATTTGTAGGCTCGTCCAAAATCAGCACATTTGGTGCACCCATAAGAACGCTTAGAAGATAAAGCCTGCGTTTCTCACCTCCGGAAAGCTTCGCAATAGGCGTCCATTGCTGCTTCGGTCCAAATAAAAACTTTTCACACATCTGGGACGCCGTCGCCTTGCCGTTTACAGTGTTTACATACTCGCCAATGCTTCGCACATACTCAAGCACCGTCATTCTATTGTCCATAGGCTCATTTTCCTGCATAAAATATCCTATGCGGACAGTCTCGCCAATCTCCACACTCCCCGAATCCGGCTCAAGCTGCCTGGTTATAATTTTCATTAAAGTAGATTTTCCGCATCCGTTGCCTCCTATTATACCTATGCGGTCATCCCTTAAAAAAATGTATGTGTAATCCTTTATAAGCTGTTTGTCGCCAAAGCTCTTGCAAATCTCTGAAAGCTCAATAGTTTTCTTTCCCAGCCTCGTATTGACAGAATTCATTTCCACAGACTGCTTGTCAAAATTAACTCTAGCCTGCCTTGAGGCTTCCTTCATATCCTCATACCTGTCAATTCTGGCCTGCTGCTTTGTAGAGCGCGCCTGACATCCGCGCCTTATCCACTCCAGTTCCCTGCGCAGCGTATTTTGTCTTTTCTGCTCCGTGGCTCTCTCCATTTCCTCGCGCTGCGTTTTAAGCTCAAGAAATCCCGTATAGTTCGTTTCATAGCCGTAGAGCTTTGCGCCGTCAAGCTCAACAATCCTATTAGTCGCATTATCCAAAAAATAACGGTCGTGAGTAACCATAATAAGCTCGCCCTTAAACTGCTTAATATATTTCTCAAGCCATATTACCATTTCGCTGTCCAAATGGTTAGTCGGCTCGTCCAAAATCAGCACCTCGGCAGGCTCCACCAGCGCCTCCGCCAAAGCCACACGTTTCCTCTGACCGCCGGACAGATCGGATACAGCCTCATCATACCTGTTAATGCCAAGCTTTGTTAAAATCTTCTTCGCCTCCGCCTCGCTGCTGTTACTCTTTCTTCTTAGGACATATCCAAGAACAGTATCATTTTCAAAAAATTCAGGATTTTGCGCAAGATACGCAATCCTCACGCCGCCACCCTTTACAATCTGTCCTTCGTCCGGCTCCTCAAGCCCTGCAATTATTTTTAACAACGTAGATTTTCCGGTACCGTTCACTCCAACAACGCCAACCTTATCACCCTTGTTAATACCGAGGGATATTTTATCAAACAAAACCTTTTCACCATAGGTTTTACTCACATTTTCAACATTTAATATATTCATATTAATCTCCATTCCGATTCCCTATTAACGTCACAAAATAAATTATACAAAAATAAATATCACAAAATAAAAGTCACAAATAATACAGTACAATAATAATGTAATCCCCGCCAAACTTCAAGCATATTTAAATAAGGTTATTGCGCAAGCTGCGCACCGCAAACGCACAAAATATTATTAGGCTTCGGGCTTTGCACCCTCAATCACATTACCATACGCCTTAATCATTCTGCCGTTTTGACCAAAAATTGTTCTCTGCCACCCCTTTTACGAAATATAGCAACTTCCATTTGCCCAACCTGTCCTGTTATGATATTATTCTATATATGTAATTTTAAAAAAATAACATAGGCGTTTGCGAAACTCACTAGATTTTGTTGAAATTGTACAAATTGTATAAACAACACAGACACGCTTGCGCTCCGTTTCCGGCGTAACGGACACTAGACCCGGCAGAACCTCGCCAAGTGCCGACGCCTTCAAAGGGCCTGATTATGTTTATACAATTTGTGCAATTAGCGCAATGTTTTGATGAGTTTCGCAATTACCTAAGAAAAAATAACATTCTGAAAGGATTTTAATATATGTTTATCGCTAATAACTGGAAAGATTATGAAGTTTTAGATACATCAGAGGGCGAAAAGCTTGAAAGATGGGGAGAATATATCCTTGTGCGCCCGGACCCACAGGTTATCTGGACTACTCAAAAAACTCTTAAGGGCTGGCGAAAAATGAACGGACATTACCACAGAAGCGCCAAAGGCGGCGGAGAATGGGAATTTTTTGACCTTCCACAGCAGTGGCAGATAGAGTACCAAAGCCCTTCATTTGCACAGACTCTCAAATTTAACCTAAAGCCCTTCAGCTTTAAGCACACAGGACTTTTTCCTGAGCAGGCCTCCAACTGGGACTGGTTCGGCAAAAAAATATCCGGCGCAAAAGCTGCCAATCCTGACAAATCCATAAAGGTTCTCAACCTTTTCGCATACACAGGAGGAGCCACGCTTGCTGCTGCGGCGGCAGGCGCAAGCGTAACCCATGTAGACGCCTCCAAAGGGATGGTTGGCTGGGCTAAAGAAAACGCTGCTTCATCAGGGCTTTCCGAAGCCCCAATCCGCTGGATAGTTGACGACTGTGTAAAATTTGTACAGCGCGAAATCCGCCGCGGCAACCACTACGATGCAATAATTATGGACCCGCCTTCCTACGGCAGAGGTCCAAAGGGCGAAATATGGAAAATAGAAGAAGCCATACATCCGCTTGTACAGCTATGCGGACAGCTTCTCACGGAAGAACCGTTATTTTTCCTTATCAACTCATACACCACCGGACTTCAGCCTGCAGTACTCAGCTACCTTCTCGGTACTGAATTAAAGCGTTTTGGCGGAGCTATTGATTCTCAGGAGGTAGGACTTCCTGTCACCTCCAACGGTCTGGTACTTCCTTGCGGCGCCTCAGGAAGATGGAGCCGGTAGCAAATCAAACCAGCCAAAACACGCTCTGCGAATTTTGCCGGTTCGCATGCGGCGGCAAATGGAAATGCAAGCATTTCCGCTCTAATCCGTTATCTTCATATTCGGATAAACCTTCTCCACAAAGCTGTCCGTATAATTTTCATCAAGAAACTCTTCTATTATATTAGCAGGCTCGTTTCCCGCCTTTCTCTGTGTATATCTTCCTATTGCGCACGCAGATATAATCATATCAAATATCATTATCACAATAACTATGGCTGTCAGCAGCTTGCCCGCCACAGGAGGAATTTTTTCAATATATTTGCTGGCAAAAGGATACAGCAGCTTCACCCAGAAAATTGCAGCTATGCCCCAGAAAAAGCAATACAGCAGATTTACACGTCCGTTTATATTAAACGGCAGGTGGCTGTAATCCCAAAATATTGTACCCAAAACATATTCTGTAAACACAGAGCAGGTATATTCATAAACGCCGCCCAAAAGAAATCCGCCGATGAACACAAACCTGTCGTTTTTTTCTTTCAGCGGATACAACAATGCCGTTGCAAATGCGCCGCCAAGTCCCCACACAATACTGAAAGGACCGTAAAGAACGCTGCTTCGGCTCATAATCACTCCCGACGTCGCCCATACAAATATGGTCTCAATAACATCCCCCACAAATGCGCTTATAAGAAATATCCAAATCAGCTTATCGAAACAAATTCCCTTTGCGAACACCCTGTTTTCAGGTCTTCCAAAACCGTCGCCCTCATTTTTCTTCTGATTTTCAAATTCCGGAAACGCCTTGTACATACGCCTCTTTACAATGTCAAACATTCTCTGCCCAATAGAATTTTTCGTTTTCTTTAAGGTATTTGCCACATTGCCATAAACATTCCCCTCCATTTTCCACTTAAGGGAAGCCGCAACTGTAACAAACAGGTCCACAAAAAACAGCACAATAAGCACGATAAGCACAATCTTAAATACAGTCAGCGGAATAGCCTTAAATATCACATGCAAAAACGGATTGACCAGCCAGACAAACAATGAGTCAATAGCGCCAAGCGTCAATGCACTCCTGACGCTGGTATAGCCTCTGAAATTCCATTTTTCCTTTGAGTAATCCCAAAATCTGTAACCCGTAATTTTGTGGAGCAAAATTCCCGAAACATACTCAAACAGCGCCATAAAAATAATTATAACAGCAAGCTGCGTCAGCGGATACTCCATTAAATCCCATGTATCAAGAGTGATAAATGCCATAGCCACTCCATATCTTGGACAAATGGGACCATTTATAAATCCCTTATTTACCAGTTTTCCCTGCTTAAACGCCGCTGTTATTTCTTCGCCGACCCAGCCAAGAAATGAATATACAAAAAATATAAGAACAAGATAATAGAACATTTTTTCAAACCTTTCTTACCAATACAGTTTAATACTCTTGTATTATAAGTAAATTTTATTATAATACTAATATAAGGTATTTGGCAATTATTTTAGCTTTTAAGATAGGAGTCGGTTATGGGAAATAACAATATTTATAAAAATATGATTGCAGTAACAAACAGACATATCCTCGACAACAGCGCTGACCCGGCTGACGCTTTGCTCACAAAGCTTGACAGCATATCAAAACTGGGAGTTAAAGCAATCGTTCTAAGAGAAAAAGATTTAAGTGCAAAGGAGTATGAAGCCCTTGCTGTTAAAGCTATTGATATATGCAGACTAAACAATACGCCTCTGATACTTCACACATTTGCCAAGACAGCAATGGACTTGGGACACCGCAGTATCCACTTGCCCCTTCCTGACCTTTACAGAACATACGTCAATTACCGCAAAAAACTCTCAGCCTTTGACACCATTGGAACCTCCGTCCACTCGGTTCAGGATATGATGACAGCCATTCAATGCGGCGCTACATATGTATTTGCGGGAAATATTTATCCAACTGACTGCAAAGCCGGACTTCCGGGACGGGGTCTTAACTTCCTTGCACAAATCTGCTCGATAGCCGCCGTTCCCGTCTACGCCATCGGCGGGGTAACGCCTGAAAAAATGCCTGAACTCCTTATGGCAGGCGCTTCCGGCGGGTGTATGATGTCTGGATTTATGAAAATGTAAAATAGATATGAAATAGATATAAAATACATTAGATACTTTCTAATCAGCCCTTGATATACAACTCTTTTCCTTAATATCATCATCACTCAACATAGAAAGCTTATCAATAAGGCTCATATGATACGTTCCAAAGCCCTTAGAAGCGTCCGCCAGCTCTCCGCTTATACCAAGCGTGACCGCTGCCAAAATAGCTGCTTCAATCGGTGCGGCCGCTGACAAATACGCAGCTGTTATAACATTCAACATACATCCTGTTCCGGTAACCTTCGCCATAGCAGGCACACCATTTTTTATATAATATATCCTGTCCCCGTCTGATATTATATCAACCTCGCCGCTGGCAAGAACTACAGATGATGTCTCTTTCGCATATGCTTTGACTATATTTGCCAGAAGCCTCAGTTTTTCCTCATCACCGCTGCCCACAGCGTCACTGCTGCTCACATCAACCCCGGCAGAGTTATAATCAGCTCCTGCCATAGCCTTAATTTCTGATATATTCCCCTTTATAACCGAAGGCTTGCACTCACTGATAAACTGCTTCGCAAATTTCATCCGCAAGCCGCTGCATGTAACCCCCGCCACATCTATAACAGACGGTATATTTTTGTTGTACGCCACCTTTCCTGACTTCATAATAGCACAAAGCCTCGCCTCCGTTATATTTGCGAGGCTGACAGCCAGCCCGGCGGCATGTCCGGTTATGTCTTCCACCTCATCCGGATGCTCCGCCATAATTGGACTTGCGCCGATAGCCAGCGCCACATTGGCGCAGTCATTTATGGCAACAGCGCCCGTCATCCCATGAATAAGAGGTTTCTTCACCTTTACTTCATTCCTCGCGCTGATTAACGCCTGCAGTAATTCCGAAGCTGCCATGCTTTTGACTATTGTGTTTCTGTCTAATATATTTTTGACTGCCATACCTCGCCCTACCTCTGTACTATCAAATATTATTGCTTTCTAAGCTGCCATCCCGGCTCACTGAGTAATCTGATTATTTGCCTGCTGCTCCGCCGGTCTCTCACTTTTTTTCTTATACGGATAAACCTTAGCGCCCAGCATTTCCTGAAATTTTGCAAGCAAGCCGGTTCTTTGAAGCTGCTTTAAGAAGATAAATGCAATACTTCCGCCGATAATGGTTCCCATCAAAAATGACGGCACATAGAAAAACCACGTCAAATCTGTCTTACCCCAGAACAACGTCATTACAGGATATGATACCACCGAGCCGATGAGACCCGTTCCCACTACTTCGCCAAGCACTCCGCATATAATTTTCCCTTTTGAAACCCTATAAAATACACCGGAAAGAAATGCTCCAAACACTGCTCCGGTTATTGCAAGCGGCGGAATACCCATAAACGCCATTCTTATTATAGCAATAAGTATTGCGCAGAGCAAGGAATACCACGGTCCAAGCATTACGGCACAGGTAATATTGATAAGATGCGCCATAGGACACATTCCTTCAATTCTCAGTATCGGCGATATAACCACACCGATTGCCACCATCATAGCAAGGAAAATCATTTTGAATAGTTTCTGGTTTTTGTACATTTTTTCTGCCTCCTTATTATCTGTCGGAGAACGCTGCACCTGTGAATGTTCTGTGCAATGGAAGAACAAAGCGGACAAGTCCGCTTCGAACTTCCTAAATCCCTCAATCCTTGAGGGACTTGCTTCGCTTTGTGCGCCGATGTGCGGCTGCAAAGCAGCCTTCCTCTGCACATCGTGCGCATCCCTTGCGGAGCGTTTTTATATCATAGGAAACAAAGTTTCCTATGATATAAAAAAGCGTGTCCGTTGCGGGACACGCCGTAAATCAATCATATTCGTCACATCTATGCACATATATATAACTTCTTATGTACACCTGACTTCCACAGCGATATCCCATCTCCAACATGTATTTATGTGGCGGTCGATGCTTCCAGCATCCTCTCAGTCTGTTCTACAGACTCCCATCGCTATATCTTTCATACATCGCGCTCGGGCGCTCCCCCGCACACGACATCTGCATAAAATGCACATATAAAAGTCTATCATTATTATAGGCAAGATTAAAAATTTGTCAAGACCTATCCTTACAGAAAGTCCTTCAATGGTATCCTCTCTTAATACTCACAAATATCCGCTCTGAGCATCTGCCTGCACTGCGTAATTATCATAGGCACAAGCACCGCAAGATTGCAGAGTACAATCCCGAATAGCGCCAGATGATTGCAGTAAGACAGCATCAGGCCTTTTGGATAAAGCACCAGGTTATTGAGCAGATAGAGAATAAGAAACATAATTACCTCTCCTGCCGCAAGCCCTATCACGTCAATGACCAGAAGCTCCGAGGTTATTTTAGCGATAACTTCGCGTTTTCCAATACCTATAGCCCTGTATATGGCAAATTCCGGCTTTCTGTGGATATACATTCCTACAAATGCCGCATTGACGGTAACAGCCATCACCACCGCCAGCAATATGAGAACAAATACATAAATGACTATGCTTCATATATTCAAGCACGCTTTCCCTGTTAAGCATAGGCACCTCTATTGCGTACTGCCCCACCACAGAAAAAACTTCTGCATATCGCATTGTAGAAAAATAAGCATTTTCTATGCCATTGACATTTTTAAGTTTTTCCACAAGCTTTTCATTTTCTGCCTTGTACTGCACAAGCCACTCCTCGTATTCCAGATTTTCTACATCTATACCCAAATCCTCTGACGATAACTGGATAAACTGGGCTTTCTGCGTCTGCTTCACAAGTATATATCCATATGTCTCAATAGTTACCGACAGCAGAAAATTTGTCACATAAAAAAGAACGCAGCACAGCGCCATGCTAAAAAATAATACTGACACCCTTCTCTTATTATTAAATATATATTTTCGTGCAGATAGTCTCTGCGGCATACAATTTTTCATCACTTTTTCTTGTTGCCCAATGCTCTAAGTCATGGAGAATAACTCGTTTTAGCT
>CAYZZP010000045.1:0-11684 GCA_964482965.1 uncultured Lachnospira sp. | reverse complement strand
TACTTTTATCTTACATCAGTTTAGAGGTTTACACAAACTTTGGGATACTCCCGGTATTTATAGGGACAGTGACGGAGATATAGATTAAAATGTTTACGGATATACAATAATAAACCTCCATACTCATCAGGTTCTTCCCGTATCAGTATGGAGGTTTCAGTTTTATCCCAGAATCATCTTTTTGAAATTTTTCTTGCCTCTCTTGAGAACGATTCCGTCTCCGAAATCTTCCTTGGTATAAGTTTTTCTGAAATCGGTTTCTTTTTCTCCGTTGACGGTAACACCGCCCTGTTCAATGTTGCGTCGGGCATCTGAACGTGTAGGACATAAACCTCCGGCTACCAGAAGCGTGATAAGGTCAACTGCTCCGTCTCTGAAATCATCATCACTAACCTGGGCGGTGGGAAGATTGCTCATATCCCCCGCACCAAACGCCTGACGTGCGCTTTCAAGGGCTTTCTCTGCCTCTTCTTTGCCATGCACAAGGGAAGTAAGTTCATATGCAAGAATTTCCTTTGCCTGATTAAGCTGGCTGCCTTCCCAGCCTTCCATACCCTTAATCTGCTCCATAGGAAGGAAAGTAAGCATCTTGAGACATTTTATGACATCCGCATCATCCACATTTCTCCAGTACTGGAAAAATTCGTAAGGCGATGTTTTCTCAGGGGCAAGCCATACGGCGCCCTTCTGTGTTTTACCCATCTTTTTGCCCTCGGAGTTCAGCAGAAGCGTTATTGTCATAGCGGAAGCGTCTTTGCCAAGCTTACGCCGTATAAGTTCAGTTCCCCCAAGCATATTGCTCCACTGGTCATCACCGCCGAACTGAAGATTGCAGCCGTACTTCTGGAAAAGCGTGTAAAAGTCATAGCTCTGCATAATCATGTAGTTGAACTCAAGAAAACTTAAGCCCTTTTCCATGCGCTGCTTGTAACATTCTGCCGTAAGCATACGGTTAACCGAAAAATGAGGACCAACCTCTCTGAGTACATCAACATAATTAAGGTCCATAAGCCAGTCTGCATTGTTTACAAGCAAAGCCTTTCCATCGCTGAAATCGATGAAACGGCTCATCTGCTTTTTGAAACACTCTACATTGTGGTCAATAGTTTCCTTTGTCATCATTGAACGCATATCATTGCGGCCTGAAGGGTCGCCAATCATTGCTGTTCCGCCGCCAATAAGGGCAATGGGCTTGTTGCCTGCCTCCTGAAGTCTTTTCATAAGGCACAGAGCCATAAAGTGCCCCACATGGAGGCTGTCTGCAGTCGGGTCAAAACCAATGTAGAAAACGGCTTTTCCCGTGTTTACCAGTTCCCTGATAAGAGGTTCATCCGTTACCTGCGCAATCAGTCCTCTTTCCTGAAGTTCTTCATAAATTCCCATTCTAATTCCTCCTTATATAATTTAGTGCAAAAAAAAAGCTCCTCTGATTTCATAATGAAACCAAAAGGACGACAGTGTATGCCGTGTTACCACCTTTGTTCACAGCGGATTCACATCCGCCGCCTCAGAAAGTACAGCTATTGCGATACTCCGGCACTGTAACGTGTGCCCAACGTCGCAGCCTACTTGGTAAAACCGTTGGGTGCGCAGCTCAGGGAGGTATTCATGTAACGTATCCCCTGCGCCTCTCATCCTCCGGCAGCTTTCTGTAGGGTACCTCGAAACACTACTTGTTCCCATCACAGCATTTTTCATTGATGAAGTAATTGTAGGATAATTAAAAAAAATTGTCAATATGTTTTGTGTAATATTTGTGTAGAATTTGTTAAAAGCGTTTACATTTTTTTACAAAAGATGTATATTTAATCTGCGGTATGCCGTACAGGCTGGGGAACCGCAGAAAGGCTTTTATTTATGAGAAAAAAAGGATTTTTAGCGTTAGCTGCGGCAGTACTTACAGTTATTACGGTACTGGCGGGCTGCTCCGGCAAAAACAGCGGAGATGTGAAACAGACGCCGGAGGAAACAAAGCCGGCAGTCGGGTGTAACGAGATAATTGACAGGATACTTGAGCAGGTTGACGACACTCATAATGATGCGCGGACATCATATGGTGAAGAGCTGTACAGCGATTATTTCGAGACATTGTATAACGCCGATATAGATGATATATCGGATGGAGCTTTTGCGTATGCGTCGGCATCATATGCCGATGAGATTACCGTTGTCCGTATGAAATCGGATGAAGATACGGAAGAATTCAGGGAAAAGCTTGAGAGCCGTATTGAACGTAGAAAACAGGATTTCAACGGATATAAGCCTGAGGAGGTAAAGAAACTTGAAAGCGCACAGACTGCCGTATCAGGAAATTATGTTATTATGGCAGTTGGTGAAAGGGCGCAGGATATTGTAGATGAATTTAAGGATATACTCAGGGAGGAATAGAATATGAAAAAGAGTGTAAAAATTATTCTGGCAGCAGTTGCTGCCGTTATTATAGTTTTGGGATTTGCGGCAGAGACAGCTTTTGTAATAAAAACTAACAAGGACAGCGATAATAAAATAAATCAGCTTCAAGCCGAGAACGACAAATTGAAACAGTTGGTGGAAAACGTATTTGATGTTGAACTTGATAAGTGGACAGGTAAAGACACGCCTGTTTTATTTACGGAGGAAAGCCTTGTCAATAAAATCACCGATGCTATTGAAAAATATGAAGGAATAGAAATAGACGACATCAAAGACATAGAAGATTTGGTAGAGTTCTTTTTCGGAGGAGGTTTGTATGAAGAAGAGATACATGATATATATGATGACACAGCGGTGGTAGAAGCATACAAAAGCGGCAATACAGAAGGATTGTCCGATGAAGATAAATATGTTCTTGAGACGACTTCCGATATAATCGAGGAGATAATAACCGCCGATATGACTGATTATGAAAAAGAGCTTGCGGTATACAACTGGCAGGTAAAGTACATATCTTATGACGAATCATATTTTTCGGCGATACCTTCAGAGGTAGATGTGTATGATTATAACTATTATCCGTATGGAGTTTTAAAGTATCATTCTGCAATATGCGTGGGCAATGCTACTACGTTCAAGCTTTTTATGGATTTGCTTGATATAGACTGTATGATAATACACTCAACGGAACAGGGTGAGCATGCATGGAATCTTGTAAAGCTGGAGGATGAATGGTATCACGTTGACGTAACCTTTGACGGGGGAATGTATGAACCTGACTATGCCTATTTCAACGTAACCGATTCAGTTAAAGATAATGACGGGTATCCTTGGGATAAGGATGAATTTCCGGCTGCCAATGGCACAAAGTATAATTATGCAATGAACAACGCAGTTGAGGCTGCCAATACAGAGGATATTGCAGTTCTTATAAAGGAATGCATTGACAACGGAGGAGGAAGCCTCTTTATTAAGTCCGGGATAGAAATGGAGGATATCGAAATGGTTTTGTCGGCAGTTGAAAGCAGATATTCCGATAACTCTGTCTATACGTGGATAAACTATTCAATAGAAGTGGAAGATTATTATCTGTATTCTGTAGCCGTGATAATAGAAAACTACGATGATGAAGGCTGGAATTATATTGACGATGATGAATACCAGAATCTGCAAGAACTTTTGGACGGTGTATTTTAGGCAGGTGGCGATATGGTTTTTTCCGGGTTGACCTTTTTATTTGTTTTTCTCCCGGCGGTATTGCTTATTTACTATGTATGCCCGCATAAAATAAGGAATTTTGTGCTGATGGCAGCCAGTCTTGTGTTTTATGCGTGGGGAGAGCCTAAGTATATAGTGATAATGTTGTTTTCCGCAGTTTTTGACTATGTAAACGGACTGCTCATAGGACGTTTTCAGGAAAGGGGCAGCAGAATTGCACCTAAGGTGGTGCTGGCAGTGTCGGTGATAGGGAATCTGTCCATACTTGGAGTGTTTAAGTATGCGGGAGGTTTACTGGGACTGTCACTTCCTATAGGCATTTCATTCTATACTTTTCAGACAATGTCATATACCATAGATGTCTATCGCAGTGAAGTGAAGGCGCAGCATAATTTTATAGATTTTGCGGCTTATGTCACAATGTTTCCGCAGCTTATTGCCGGACCCATTGTGCGGTACAGGACAGTTGCAGAGCAGCTGTCCCAAAGAACCGTATCGGCGGAAAAATTTGCGCAGGGCATAAGGCGTTTTATAGTGGGACTTGCCAAAAAAGTTATGCTTGCCAATATTGCCGGACAGTTATGGGAGTATTCGCTTGCAACGGCAGCAGACGAACGCACTGTGGTGTTGTCGTGGCTGGGTGCTGCAGCGTTTACTTTCCAGATTTATTTTGATTTTTCAGGTTATTCCGATATGGCAATCGGTTTGGGAAAGATGTTCGGCTTTGAATATGATGAGAATTTCCGGTATCCGTATATGCAGAGAAGCATTACGGGCTTTTGGCGGACATGGCACATTTCTTTGGGTACATGGTTCAGAGAGTATGTGTATATACCTTTGGGCGGAAACCGCAAGGGCGTACCGCGTCAGATTGTGAATATAATAATTGTATGGGCGCTGACGGGAATCTGGCATGGGGCTTCGTGGAATTTTCTGGTCTGGGGGCTTTACTTCGGGCTGCTGCTTATTATTGAGAAGCTGTTTCTGGGAAAGCTTCTGGAAAAAGCACCAAAGGCAGTGGGGCATATATATATGATGTTTGCCGTTATAATAGGATGGGTAATATTCGCAGCAGAGGATTTTAAGGTCATGGGAGTATATCTTGCTTCAATGTTCGGAGCAGGGGCAGGATTTATTTCCGATATGGCATTATATCAGTTAATAAAATACGCGGCATTTATGATTATTTTCATTGTAGGCTGTACGGACTTGCCGGTACGGGCGTCAAAGAAGCTCTTTGGGCGGTTCAAAAGTCCGGCAGTCGCTGCGGTTATGAGCAACGGATTTTATGCGGTTATCATGCTTATAAGTGTGGCACTGATTGTGGGGGATTCCTACAATCCTTTTCTGTATTTCAGGTTTTAGGAGGGATATATGGGAAGAAAAAGAGATATAGCAATGATTGTTATTTTTTTAACAATCATTTTCGGGCTTGGCGGCGCCACGTTCATTGTAAAAGACAGGGAATTTTCAGAAAATGAAAACAGGTATCTCAGCCAGGCACCGGACATCAGTGTTAAAGCACTGGCAGACGGCAGTTATATGGCGGACGCTCAGGAATACGTAAGCGACCAGTTTGTTTTCAGGGATTTTTGGATGGCAGCGGCATCGGGGTACAGATATGTTCTGGGCATGAGAGACATAGGCGGAGTTTACATTGCAGATGACGGCAGCCTGATTACCAAAACCGAGGACAGAGAAGTGGATGATGAGCTTCTGTTAAAGAACATAAAGTACCTTAATATTTTTATGAATAATACCCAATCCGTTCCGTCAGAAAATAAAACGGTTATAATAGTTCCTACCGCAGCGGCGGTTATGGAGGAACAGCTTCCGGCATATGCACCTGAGACGGACCAGAGCGCATTAATGGCTGAAATTTCCGGAGGAGTGGAAGGCGCATGTCTGATATATGCGGCGGAAGCCTTGAAAAGCATGGAAGGACAGGCATTTTACAGTACGGACCACCATTGGACGTCAAGGGGGGCTTATGAAGTTTATCTGGAATATTGCGGTTATCCTGCCGGCAGTGAAAAAGCAGAGTATGAATTTGAGACGGTCAGCAGTGATTTCAAGGGAAGCTTGTATTCTAAGGTGCTTCTGCCGAGGACTGACTGTGACACTATAGAGCTTCCTGCGGTGCATGGCGAGTACAGCGTTGTATGTGACGGTCAGCCGGGAGAACTGTACTGCTATGAGGCATTGGAAACCAAAGATAAATATAATGTTTTTCTGGGTGGAAATTACGGCATTGTCAGAATAGAAGGAAATGGAGAGGGCAATCTTCTCATTGTGAAAGATTCATTTGCCAACTGTTTTGTACCATTTCTTATAGATGATTATGCAACGATAACCATGATTGATTTGAGATATTATATGGGAAGCGTGAAAAATCTGGCGGAGAATAATGACATAACCCATATCCTTATTTTATATAATATGGCAAATTTCATTTCGGATGAAAATATCATAAAACTGGGATTGTAAAATTTGTGTTATTCTGATATTATTGATACAAGTATAACTAGACTTTCATGGAGGAATACACATGGATAACGAAGCAGCAGTATCCAAGAATTTTATTGAGCAGATTATAGATAAGGATTTGGCTGAAGGGCATTGCAAAACCGTCAAGACAAGATTTCCGCCTGAGCCTAACGGATATCTTCATATAGGACACGCCAAGTCAATACTTTTGAATTATGGACTTGCCAAGGAATATGGCGGTCAGTTTAATATGAGATTTGATGATACTAATCCGACCAAGGAGAAGGAAGAGTTTGTTGATTCTATCAAGGCGGATGTGGAATGGCTTGGAGCAGATTATGAGGACAGGTTGTTTTTCGCCTCGGATTATTTTCAGATAATGTATGAGGCGGCAGTTAAGCTTATCAAGAAGGGAAAGGCATATGTGTGTGACCTTAGTGCTGATGAGATACGCAGTTACAGGGGAACTCTTACTGAGCCGGGAACTGACAGTCCTTACAGAAACCGTTCTGTTGAAGAGAATCTTGAGCTTTTTGAAAATATGAAAAACGGAGTGTACGCAGACGGTGAAAAGGTGCTTCGTGCCAAGATTGATATGGCATCGCCTAATATAAATATGCGTGATCCTGTTATTTACCGGGTTGCCCACCAGACACATCACAGACAGGGAGATGCGTGGTGTATATATCCTATGTATGATTTTGCACATCCTATTGAGGATGCAACTGAGGGAGTAACCCATTCGATATGTACTCTTGAATTTGAAGACCACAGGCCTCTCTATGACTGGGTTGTGCGTGAACTTGAATATGAGAACCCGCCTAAGCAGATTGAGTTTGCCAAGCTTTATCTTACTAATGTGGTTACGGGCAAGCGTTATATTAAGAAGCTGGTTGAAGAAGGAATAGTAGACGGATGGGACGACCCGAGACTTGTGTCGCTTGCGGCATTGAGAAGACGCGGTTTTACCCCTGAATCCATTAAAATGTTTGTGGATTTGGTAGGGGTTGCCAAGGCAAACAGTTCTGTGGATTATGCTATGCTTGAGTATTGTATACGTGAGGACCTGAAGCTTAAGAAACCGCGGGTAATGGCTGTGCTTGACCCAATCAAGCTTATTATTGATAACTATCCTGAGGGAGAGACGGAGCTTTTAGATGTTTCCAATAATCTGGAAAATCCTGAGCTTGGTACAAGAAAGGTTCCTTTTGGAAGAGAACTGTATATTGAGAGAGAGGACTTTATGGAGGACCCTCCTAAGAAATATTACAGATTATTCCCCGGTAATGAAGTAAGGCTTATGAATGCTTATTTTGTAACATGTACGGGGTGTGTCAAGGATGAGAATGGTGTTGTGACTGAGGTGCACTGCACATATGACCCTGAGACTAAGAGCGGTTCCGGCTTTGACGGGCGTAAGGTCAAAGGAACAATTCATTGGGTAAGCGCGCCTGATGCCATAACGGCAGAGGTCAGACTTTATGAAAATATTGTAGACGAGGAAAAAGGTGTATATAACGAGGACGGAAGTCTCAATCTTAATCCCGATTCACTTACGGTTGTTGACAAGTGTTATCTTGAACCGTCACTTAAGGGTGCCAAGGCATATGACAGCTTCCAGTTTGTAAGAAAAGGATTTTTCTGCGTTGACAGTAAAGATTCAACAGACGAGCGGTTGGTGTTTAACAGAATTGTATCACTTAAAAGCTCCTTTAAATTAAAATAACCGGAGGTATTATTGAATGAGCGATATTTTTTCAGGACTTGAATCGATGGGGCTTGGCGGGCTTTCCGGCATCGATATATATGATGATGATGATGATAAAAAGGAAAGCGGCAATGGCGGAGGAAAGAAGACTACAGAGCATGTTGTGACAGAGGCGGATTTTATTTTTGATAAGAAAATTCAATGCCCCGTATGTGACCATGAATTTAAATCAAAGACGGTTAAAACAGGAAAGCCAAGGCTTATAGGTTCGGATTCGGATTTACGTCCTAAATATTCAGGAATTGATTCCATCAAATATGATGCTATTGTGTGTCCTAATTGCGGATATGCTGCATTAAGCAGATATTTTGGATATATGACCTCGGCACAGGCAAAACTAATCAAAGATAATGTTTCATCTCAGTTTCGCAAGCTGCCTGAAAGCGGAGCTACATATACATATGATGAGGCAATTAATCGTCATAAACTGGCACTTCTCAATGCAATAGTTAAAAAGGCTCATGCAAGTGAGAAAGCATATACCTGCCTTAAGATAGCATGGCTGTACAGAGGAAAAAGGGAAAATCTTGATTCACAGTTACCGGATGCAGAAGCAATCAAAAAGGATTGCATACAGAAAGAGCAGGAGATGATTTCCAATGCCTATGAAGGATTTTCATCCAGTCGTTCCAAGGAGGATTTTCCTATTTGTGGTATGGATGAGGCAACGTTTGATTATCTGTTGGCGGATTTGGCGACAAAGCTTGGCAAATATGACGTGGCGGGAAGGCTGGCATCCAACATAATCGTTTCGCGTACAGCGAATACTAAAATCAAAGAGAGAGCGCGTAATCTCAGGGAGGATATTAAGAACAAGAAGAACAAGTAATTTAGAGATAAAATATGAAAGAGGAAGATATGAGTAAAATTAAAGAAAGTAAAGCAGTTGAAGCTGTGTCAGGCTTTAAGGAAAAAGTATCATCCAGCAGGTTTTGCCGGATTGTAAATAAGGTATGGCACAACAGATTTTTCCGCGTGGTCTGGGTGCGACTGGCATTGTGGTCGGTTGTGCTTAACATTATCGTGGAGGCTCTTAACAGACTGTCCTTGATTAAGGGAATGCAGCATATGTTTACCAAGCCCTTGGTTTTTCTGTATAACACTTTAATGATATTTTTTACCCTTACATTTGTGGCGTTTTTCAAAAAGAGAATTTTTGCGGGAACGATTATAAGCGCATTCTGGATTGCATTGGGCTTAATCAACTATTCTGTAAGCGCTAACCGTGTCACACCTTTTACGGCACCGGATGTAAAAAATCTGGAGGATTTGTCAGATATAATCAACAGATATTTTTCAACGGCTGTCATTGTGTGGACCTGTGTGGCAATAGCTTTTGCGATAGCACTTATCGTGTGGATATGTATACGGTCACGCAAGACCAATGAGAAAATCAATTATCTTAAATGCGGGCTTATATCAGCAATATCATTTGGTGTTCTTATGCTGTATCTTAATATTGCCAATGCCACAGGAGTTCTTGCGGTTAATTTTGGAAATCTGCGGCAGGCATACAGAGACTATGGTTTTAATTATTGCTTTATGAGTTCTGTTTTTAACAGCGGAGTAAGGAAACCTAAGGATTATTCTAAAGAAAAGGTCAATCAGGTTATTGATGACGTTCAGGAGCCCACATCAGGTGAAAATCCAACTGAGCCGGAACCTGCAGATGAGCCTGTAATTGATGAATATCCGAATATTGTATTTGTACAGCTGGAGTCGCTTTTTGACCCTACATGGCTTGAGGGCTTGGAATTCTCGGAGGACCCTATGCCGAATCTTCGTAAGCTTCGTGAGGAATATTCAAGCGGATATTTCTCGGTGCCTGTATTCGGCGCAGGAACTGCCAATACAGAGTTTGAGGTTATGACAGGAATGAATCTTGATGATTTCGGTCCGGGAGAGTATCCTTACAAGACCATCTTGCAGAGTACTGTGTGTGAATCCATAGGATATTATCTTAAGGATTATGGGTATAAAATCAATGCGCTTCACGATAACAAAGGCAATTTCTATCAGAGAAATGTTGTGTTCAGCCGTCTTGGATATGACCAGTATACATCCATAGAATATATTGAAAACTATGAGGTTAATCCTACGGACTGGGCTGATGATGAATGTCTTATAGATGAGATTACAGGAATGATTAACTATTCTCCTGAGAAAGATTTTATATACTGTATCTCGGTTCAGGGGCATGGTGATTATCCTGAGGATACATCAGATTTGGACCTTAGAATTAAGGTGGAAAATAATGACGTTACAGGTAATCCTAATGGTTTCGAGTACTATGTGAACCAAGTCTACGAGATGGATGACTTTGCAGGTAAACTTGTTGAGGCAGTCAGCAAAATCGATGAGGATACAATCATTGTATTCTATGGAGACCATTTGCCGACATTCACTATTGAGGACAGTGATTTGATTAATGGTGATGTTATGCAGACTCCTTATGTTATCTGGAATAACTTTGGTATGGAAAAGATTGATGAGGATATTCAGGCATATCAGTTGTCTTCCGTTATTCTTGAGAGACTTGGTATGGAGGGCGGAATTATATCACAATACCATACAAGTAAAAGAAACGATGAAAATCAGGAAGAGTATCTTTCCAACCTGAGGCTTCTGGAGTATGACCTTCTTTATGGTGATTGTGAAGCATATGGAGGAGAGTTTCCTTATACCATGACTAACATGAAAATGGGATATAAGGATATTAAAATAAGCGAAGTCAGGAATGTGGAAGGTCATGTCATTGTGACAGGTCAGAATTTCACATGGGCAAGTAAGGTTGTTATCAACGGAAGCCTTGTTTCCACTATATTTAATACCAGCGGTGAGCTTTTGGTTGATGATTATCAGCTTGAGGACGGCGATGAAATTGCCATAATCCAATCAACAAGCGGAGGAACAAAGCTCAGCAGTACAAGTATTTACGTGTATGGCAATCCTGATGGTACGGCTGAATCAGCCGAGTCGGATGAAGAGAGCATACCGGAAGACCATGAATAACAAATAAACCAACAAATAGCCCGCAGGAATCCATTTATAAAGAATCTGATATGCTCCCTTCTAGGTAGACAAGCGAAATAATAAAAGCTTGCTGCCCAGAAGGGAGCATTCTTTATGGGAAGAAATAAATTTGACAAAGATGTGATTGTATGTGCTGTTCAAGAATACCTGGATGGGAAATCCTCACAGCATGCAATCGCAAATCGTCTTGGCATCCATCGTGAAACATTCCGGCAGTGGATAAAGAATTACCAGGCGATGGGAACGGATGCATTTGAAGGACACAAAAGCAAGAGATATTCGAAAGGAACGAAAGAGCAGGCTGTGCTGGATTACATCTCTGGACGCGGATCTATCATGGATCTGTGTGAAAAATATAAAATCAAGTCAACTTCTCAGCTCAGAAGCTGGATTAAGAAGTATAATGGTCATGAGGAGCTGAAGGCTTCTGGAACAGGAGGAGCAATGATCATGACCAAAGGAAGAAAAACGACCTTTGATGAACGAGTAGAAATCGTTCGATACTGTATTTCACACGATCGAAATTACGCAGAAACAGCAGAAAAATATCAGGTTTCCTATCAACAAGCCAGGAACTATACTGTAAAGTATGAGGCGGGCGGTGTGGAAGCTCTCCGCGACCGACGCGGCAGAACAAAACCGCAGGAAGAAATGTCTGAAGTAGAAAAACTGCGAGCAGAGAATAAGATCCTGCGAGCAGAGAAAGAACGTGCAGAAATGGAGGTGTCTTTCTTAAAAAAACTCAACGAAATAGAGAGGAGGCGGG
>CAYZZP010000044.1:0-14280 GCA_964482965.1 uncultured Lachnospira sp. | reverse complement strand
ATGGTTACACCTCCTTAAAATTGTTTAAAATATCTTTGAAAACAGACATTCTTGGATCCGGGACTGACCTGTCGCAGCCACATTCTGCAATGTTAAGATTGGCCCCGCATTTTAAACAAAGCCCCTTACAATCCTCTTTGCATAAGGTCTTACCCGGCATGGATAACAGTATTTCGTCGAAAACAAGTCTGTCCACGTCGAGGTTGTATCCATCAATATAGTCTTTTTCTTCTCGCTCTCCCCCGTCCTCTGCCAGCTTTTCCATATCCACCGCAGTATCAATCTCAAAATCAATTCCGGTGGGAACAGGCTCAAGGCATCGGTCACAAGGAATATCAAGAACCACGAAACTCTTTGCCGCTATGGTAAACTTATTTTTTCCAAGCTTAACCAGCTTAAGCTCAAATGGCTTCTTTTCAGATACAGCATAGTTGGACACTCCATCGTCAAAAACTGACATATCGAGACATCCTTCCACTGTAACGCTGTCCTTATTACCGGACAAAAGCTGTCTTAAATCAATTAGCATAATTGTCTCCAATTCACACTAGATACGGTGCGCAAAAAAGTAAAGGTAAATGCTTACATTTTTTCACACTTTACTCATTATACGCACCGCAATTAGGTTTGTCAACAACAAATTTTATAAATATGTATTTGTTTTTACATATTCAAAATTATCTGATAAGCTCTAAAGTCTCTCTTGCAATAGCAAGCTCTTCGTTAGTAGGGATTACGCAAATCTTAACCTTTGAATCAGGAGCAGATATAACCATTTCCTCGCCAACTGCCTTCTTGTTAGCCTCCTCATCAAGCTTAACGCCGAGGTAGCCGAGATACTCGCATACCATAGGTCTGAGCCATGCCGCATTTTCACCAACGCCTGCTGTAAATGCGATAGCGTCTACGCCATTCATAGCTGCAACATACGAACCGATATATTTTGCAAGCCTATATACATATGCCTGAAGCGTCTCTGTTGCTCTCTCATTACCCTCGTCCATAGCTGCCTTAAGGTCTCTGAAATCGCTTGAAATACCGCCTGACATACCATATACGCCTGACTTCTTATTAAGAATATTGAGCATCTCGCTGATTGTAAGGTTCTCGTGATTGCAAAGGAACTCAAGGATAGCAGGATCAAGGTCGCCGCTTCTTGTTCCCATGATAAGTCCTTCCAATGGAGTAAGACCCATTGAAGTATCAACGCACTTTCCGTTTACAGTTGCTGTAATTGAAGCACCGTTTCCCAAGTGGCATACGATAACCTTTGAATTATTTACATCAAGACCTGCAAACTTAATAAGCTCCTTAGATACGAAGCTGTGGCTTGTTCCATGAAAGCCATATCTTCTTATATGGTACTTCTCATAGTATTCGCGAGGAATTGCGTAAAGATAAGCCTTTGGAGGCATTGTCCCTGCAAATGCAGTATCCCATACGGCAACATTTGGCTTGCCCGGCATAGCTGCCTCGACAGCCTCGATACCGATAAGGTTAGCAGGATTGTGAAGAGGTCCCAAATCAAAGCACTCTCTTACAACATTCTTAACATCCTCCGTAACAATTACAGAATCCTTGTATTTCTCTCCTGCATGAAGCACACGGTGTCCAACTGCAGCAATCTCGTCAGCGCTTGAAATAACACCATGAACAGGATCCACTAAAGCATCAAGAACAAGCTTAACCGCAAGATTGTGATCCTTCATAGGAGTCTCTACCACATACTTATCCTTTCCTGCCGGCTTATGTGTAAGAACAGAACCCTCGATACCGATTCTCTCTACAAGACCTTTTGCCAATACGCTCTCATCATCCATATTGATTAACTGATACTTTAAAGATGAGCTTCCGCAATTTAAAACAAGAATATTCATTATTAATTTCTCCTTAAACTATTATATTAATTAGCCTGAGCTTGTACTGCTGTAATAGCAACAACGCCAACGATATCGTCTGAGAAGCAGCCTCTTGACAAATCATTTACAGGCATAGCTATACCCTGAAGCACCGGACCGAAAGCATCTGCCTTCGCAAGTCTCTGAACGAGCTTGTAACCGATGTTACCTGCGTCGAGGTTAGGGAAAATAAGTGTGTTAGCGCATCCTGCAACCTCGCTGTTAGGAGCCTTTGATGAACCAACGCTTGGAACAAGCGCTGCATCAAGCTGCAGCTCGCCGTCAAGCTTAAGCTCAGGATATGCTTCCTTAGCAATCCTTGTAGCTTCCTGTACCTTAGTAACATCATCATGCTTTGCAGAACCCATTGTTGAATATGAAAGCATAGCAACCTTTGGCTCCTTGCCTGTAAGCATCTTAAATGACTCTGCTGAAGAACCGGCAATAGCTGCAAGCTCCTCTGCTGTAGGATTCTGGTTAAGACCGCAGTCAGAGAATACGAAAATACCGTCCTCGCCATACTCGCAGTCCGGTACCTCCATCAGGAAAAATGCTGAAACAAGCTTTGTACCCGGCTTTGTCTTAATAATCTGAAGGCATGGTCTGATTGTGTTAGCTGTTGAATGGCATGCGCCTGAAACAGCGCCGTCAGCATCTCCGCATTTACACATAAGGCATGCATAGTACATATAGTCCTTCTCCATTGTCTCCTTAGCAATCTCTGGAGTAACGCCCTTTGCGCCTCTTAATTCAACAAACTTATCAATATATTTCTGCTTGTTAGGATCATTAAACGGATCAACTATCTTTGCGCCCGAAATATCAAGTCCCTCGCTGTTCTTAGCTATCTCCTCAGGTGTACCAATGATAATAAGATTAGCAATACCCTCCTTCAAAATCTTCTCAGCAGCTTCAAATGTTCTTCTGTCCATAGACTCAGGTAATACAATAGTCTTCTTATCTGCTTTTGCTCTTTCTTTGATAGCGTCAATAAATCCCATGATTCTTGACTCCTCCTTGTAATATATAATATATTTTTCAGTCTGCCTAAAACGCCACGACTGAAATCTGATTAAATTATATACCATATTTTATCTTAAAACAAGTTTTTGCTTGTTTAAAATGACAAGCAATTTGCAATTTTTTCCATATAAAAGATTAGGTATCAAATGATATTTTACAGCTTTTCCCACCTAACCTATATAAGCAATCAGTTAGACAATATTTACAAAATATGTTAAACTTAAAATAAATTTACAAGTCATAAAGAATATGAAGGAGATTTTGCAGATATGTCGCATAACGAAAACAATTCTAACAGAAACATTTTCCTGATGCTCTTATCGGAATGGCCCGTTACACAAAAGAAATCGGTGAAAAATGGAACCTGACGCCTCTCACCGCTGCTGAATTTGACTTAAATGATGCCTTTAACGGGCATAATTTATCTATAATCGCCTGCGGACTTTCGCAAAACTACTGCTATTATCGCTGTCCTCACGCAAACGGAGCTGCGTTTGTGGCTGTAACAGGCGTTGATGAAAATGTATTCGCACCTGTTCCTTTTTACACCTTCGGCTCCATAACATCACAATGTATCCAGCAGTTTCCTGTTGACCAAAGGATTTTCACAGAAGGCTTTTTAAACTGGAACGGTACGCCGTATGAATGGTCTGGCAATAAAATAACTGCGCATTTTGAGCAGGATTTATGTATTGAATTTGAACGTGTTAAAGATTTTTTAAGAATTTGCTCCATTAAAACAATAATATAAATATTGTAGTAGAAAGGATGCACAACCATGAACACAGTCGGTCTTATAACCGAATACAATCCGCTCCATAACGGACATATATATCATCTTAATGAGGCGCGCGCCAAAACCGGCGCCGGGGTTTCTGTTGCCGTTATGAGCGGGAATTTTGTGCAGCGGGGCGAGCCTGCCCTTATAGATAAATACAGGCGGACCAAAGCCGCCGTTGATTCCGGTGTTGATTTAGTTGTGGAACTTCCCTCTTTTTATGCACTTTCCAGTGCCGAGGGCTTTGCCTCCGGCGCAGTACTTACGCTTGATGCTTTAGGCGTTGACTCTTTTGTATTCGGCAGCGAGTGCGGCAATATTGATTTATTAGAAAAATGCGCCGAAATTTTTATTAATGAACCGGCAGACTTTCAAATCACCTTAAAAAATAACCTGTCTCTTGGGCACTCATATCCAAAGGCACGCCATATGACGCTTTCCGCTCTATATGGCAATGAATTGTCCGGGATTGCCGACTCTCCCAACAATATTCTCGGAATTGAGTACATCAAGGCTGTCAAAAAATACAACCTCGCAATCCGCCCGCTTACAATCAAAAGAATCCAAAACGGTTATCACGATACCTCCCTTGACAACGAAATTTCCAGCGCAACTGCAATCAGAGGAAAAATTGTTAATTTGACTGATAACAATAACAACAATATAGAAAATCGGGCTGCCTGCAACATAAGTTTAGACGAATACATGCCACAGTCAATGTCCTCTCTTATTAATGAAAATTACGGGCATACTGCCCCTGTTTCCATTAACGACTTTTCAATGCTTCTCAACTACAAAATTGCTGATATTATGTATAAATGCGGCAATAATAAAGAAGCCTTCTGCACTGAAATGTGCAGATACATTGACATGTCCGAAGATTTAGCAAACAGACTTTTTGCAGTGCATAAGGACGGCTTATCATTTACAGAATACGCAGATGCCCTCAAGAACCGCCAGTATACCATGACAAGAATACAGCGCATACTTATGCATATTATTCTTGAATTCACCGTAAATTTAAAGGCTAAATATGAATCAGGCTCCGCACCTTATATCCGCATACTGGGAATGAACGACAAAGGCCGCCGATACCTAAATTCAATCAAAAAATCCACCATAATTCCCATAATAACCAAAACTTCTGATTATAAAAATCTGCTGTCGGAAGATATTTACGCAGCTTCTGTTTATAATCAGGCAATCGCCGGCAGATATGGACAAACAGCATTTGATGAGTTTAGGCATGGGGTGTATATTAAAAATTAAGCTCGAATTGTCATTCAAATCTTAAGGAATCTGCCACCTTTATTCCGGCAGCATATATTCCCGGAATCAGACTGCATATCATAGCCTCCATAATTCCTACTGCTATCGGAAGTATAAGACGTGATATTTCCACTTTATTTGCCAATGCTTAATCAAATTTTATCTTGTGAAGTTCTTTAAAATAAATCTGCTAATTTTTAAAACTATGTATCGGCGCCGGTATTCTTCCTGCACGGTTTACAAATGCCGAGCAGTCAAAGGAATTTACAGGCATAATCGGCGCATATCCAAGCAGTCCTCCAAATTCGACGTTCTCACCTACGCCCTTTCCTATGACTGGAATAACTCTTACAGCTGTCGTTTTCTGGTTAATCATACCGATAGCCGCCTCGTCCGCAATAATTCCGGATATTGTCGAAGGCTTTGTATCGCCGGGAATAGCAATCATATCAAGACCTACTGAGCATACGCATGTCATTGCCTCCAGTTTTTCGATAGTGAGTGAACCTGCAACTACAGAATCTATCATTCCCTGATCCTCGCTTACAGGGATAAACGCACCGCTTAAACCGCCCACATAAGAGGACGCCATAACGCCGCCCTTTTTAACCTGATCGTTAAGCAGAGCCAAAGCCGCTGTCGTTCCAGGAGCGCCAACCTTCTCAAGACCAATCTCCTCAAGAATATCGGCGACACTGTCTCCTACTGCCGGAGTAGGTGCCAGAGAAAGGTCTATAATGCCAAACGGAACGCCAAGCCTCTTGGAAGCCTCCTGCGCCACAAGCTGACCTACTCTCGTTATCTTAAATGCAGTTTTCTTAATTGTCTCGCAAAGCACTTCAAAGCTCTCGCCTCGCACATTTTCCAGAGCATATTTTACAACGCCTGGACCGCTTACACCCACATTGATAACAGCGTCGTCCTCAGATACGCCGTGAAATGCTCCTGCCATAAACGGATTGTCGTCAGGCGCATTGCAGAGTACCACCAGCTTTGCACAGCCGAGGGAATCCTTATCCTTTGTAAGCTCAGCCGTCTCCTTAACAATTTCACCCATAAGCTTGACTGCGTCCATATTTATGCCTGTCTTTGTTGAACCCACATTTACGGAACTGCAAATAAGGTCTGTGGAAGCCAGCGCCTTTGGAATCGAACGTATAAGAAGCTCGTCGCTTCTGCTCATCCCCTTTGAAACAATGGCTGAATAACCTCCTATAAAATTTACGCCAACAGTCTTCGCCGCTCTGTCTAAGGTCTTTGCTATAGTCACATAATCGTCCGGCGTCTTGCAGGCCGCGCCACCCACAAGGGAAACTGGCGTTACAGAAATTCTTTTATTTACAATAGGAACTCCGAATTCCTTCGCAATCTCCTCTCCTGTAGATACTAAGTCCTTTGCCAGAGCTGTAATTTTATTATAGATTTTTTCATTTACTTCGTTTAAGTCTGAGCCTGTGCAATCAAGCAGATTAATCCCCATAGTGATAGTTCTCACGTCGAGATTTTCCTGCTCCACCATTTTGTTAGTCTCAGCAACTTCAAATATATTAATCATAAATTATTCTCCAATCTAATGCAGCATTATCCTAAATTATATTCCAATATTCCCATATAACATGATGGCTGAAGCACTAAATTCTGTGCATCATATCAAATATTTCCTCACGCTGGCACTTGATTGCCACGCCGATTTTCTTGCCAACTTCGTCAAGGTCGTTGATTACATCCTCATAAGTCTTTGAAGACGCAGATACGTCAACAATCATCATCATATTAAAATAACCTGACACGATAGTCTGTGAAATGTCAAGAATATTAATTTTTGTCTCGGCGAGGTATGTACAAACCTTTGCGATAATGCCCACAGTATCCTTTCCCACAACAGTAATAACACATTTTTTCATAATATTTTCTCCCTTTCCATTTCCGCCGTCAGTACGGTATTTTTTATTATCCGGCAAATCTATGTTTTACCCTTTTGTCATATTGTCTGAACTTATATTCTCATATTTCAAACCATAATTATATCTGAATGTTCGCTGCGTTTAGCCACCTCTATATCAAAATCCATAGCCTTGTAACAGCTTTCGCTCATATCAATTTCAAGCCTGACCGTCTCAAACGCCAGCTTATCATAGTTATTTTCCTTGCTTAAATGCCCTAAGAATATATGTTTGATTTTATTGTTAAGTACACTGTCTATCAGTCTTCCCGACGCCTCGTTTGAAAGATGTCCCCGGTTGCTGAGTATTCGTTGCTTTAGATAATATGGATAACTTCCTACCTGCAAAAGATTCACATCATGGTTAGCCTCCACCAGAAGCGCGTCAGAGCCTTTGAGATTTTCCACAGTATAATCGTCGTAAAATCCCAAATCAGTGGCAATTCCTATCTTCTTCCCGCCGTTTCTTACCGTATAAGCCACAGGTTCATTGGCATCATGGGATATAGCAAACGGCTTTACTGACAAATCATTTATAAAAATGTCCTGCCCGGCGGAAATTTCATTAAAAAAGTCCGTCCGGCTGTCCTTCATAATACCGCTTTCCATAATTCCCTGAATAGTGCCTCTTGTGGCATATACCGGAATTTCATCCTTTCGGGATATAACATCAAGCCCTTTAATGTGGTCTGAATGTTCATGTGTAATAAATATGGCCGATATATCTTTAAGCGACAATTCCGCCGCCGCCAGCCCTTCTAAAATTTTTTTCCTGCTTACGCCTGAATCAATAAGGATATGCGTATTGTCTGAACCGACATAAATACAATTACCGCTGCTTCCACTGGCGATTGTCATCATTCGCATATTAGTATTCCTCCCAGTAAAGATCAATGATATCGCCGTCCTTAAGAGGCGCTGTGTACTCGCAAGACGATCCGTTTAAGTTAAGCACAATACCCTTGCCTCTCGGCTTTGTCAAATCAAATTCGTAAAAATCAAATATATCCACAAGAATATATTCCGGTTTTCCACTAAGTTTTACAGGCTGTTTGTTGATAAGGACTATCAAATCAACATTTTCCTGCTTTTTCTCCGGCTCATCGGATTTTACAGACTGTTCTTCGGAAGCTGAATTTCCGGATGTTTGGTCTCCAACAGTTGAATCTCCAATATCCGAAGCCTTGTCCGGCTGATTTCCTGATACCTGATTTCCGGATGTTGTAACCTCTTCCGACTGAGACGCCGCATTATTGATATTACTGTCGTCATCATGCACTATCCCTGCCGGCTCCATTTTCACGGTAAAATTCTCATAAACCTTTGTATCTGGATTAGCCGCTTCATTATTAACATATATATCAAAATCGTTAATATCGCAATCTAAAAATGCAAATAACTGTTCAACGGTATAATAGCTTTCCATTAGAACATTATCACCGTTTTGTATTTCGTAAAATTCAGATTTAAGTTCTCCGCCAACATAAGCAAATCTTGGACAAAGCACATTTTTTCCGTTTACCACAAATGTTACCGTAGACTTAAATTCCTCTAACTGCCCTATTGTAATATGCGCAGTCTCCCCCACTGTAGATTCTGTAACCTCAATAATATCATTCTGAGCTATGGATGTATTAAGATTGGCAGGTCTGCCGTTCAGCTTAACAACAGCACCTTCGCCAGCCTGTCCACGCACAAGTCTGCTCTTTCCATTAACAGTAAAATTAATTTCAGAACCACGTCTTGGGAAAAGTTTCTCATTAGGAAATCCCACCTGCATAACAGCGTCAACCACTGTAAGATGATTGTTATCGTACATTTTAATGCGCTCATTATTAACATTTACAAAAACAAAGCTGTTCTTTTGCGCATAGTAATTAGTGCATATACCCACCGGCGTAACAAACAGTGAATCTTTTTTATATGTATCAACCATAAAGTCCACAGAAGTAAGCACTTCCTCGCCCCTTACAGCAACTCTTTCCTTTACAATGCCCAGATGCTTTGCAACCGCCTCGGTGTATCCGGTCATTTTTCCGCCGCCGCCCACTACAAATACAGCATTAACTGACTTTCCGCCGTTTAATTCAATAATTTTATCAGCGGTAGCCTTTGCCATTTCTCCGATAACGCCTGAAGTCACATCCTTTATATCAGCGGCATCAACAGACATTTCAAGCCCCATAATATCCTTAAATACTACCTTTCCTTCAGGATTGGCGCTGGCGTCCATTTTTATCTGCTCCGCCGTATTAAAATCTACAAGATAGGCTTTTGCAATAGTCTCAGTAATCTCGTCGCCGGCAAGAGGTATCATACCATAAGCTATAACACAGCCGTCCTTCGTAAGGCATATATCGGAGGTTCCTGCTCCCACATCTATAAGACCTATATTAAGCAGCCTGTACTGCTCAGGAATAGCAATATTCATAGCTGCGATAGGCTCCAGCGTAAGGCTTGCAACATTAAGCCCCGCATACTCAACAGCCTCATAAAGCCCGTCAACAACCTCCTCCGGCAAAAATGTGGCGATAAGCTCAACGCCTATGGACGACGCCTTATGTCCCTCAAGATTGCTTATATCATAGCCGTTGAGTTTATATGTAATCGGTGTATTTCCCACACAATAAAACTTTTCTTCATCCCCCTTAGCATTAATCTCTACATGCGCCTTTTCCACTGCCAATAAATTCAAGGAATAGATATGCTCCCGGGTAACTCTTGTGTCCTCCTCAAATGTATAATCAGCCGAAGCGTTTACAGTCCTCAAAACTCGTCCGGCTGCGGCTATACACACATCTTTAAGAGGCGCCTCAAGCTGCTTTTCCAATTCATTCTTGACTTTTCGTATAGTGTCGCCAACCTTATAAATATCGTGAATCTGTCCGTCAAGCATAGCTCTGGTCTCATGCTCGCAAACCGCCATAGCCACAACCTTAAACCGGTTACGCTCCTGAAATCCCACGACACCTACAATACTCCTCGTTCCTATATCAAGTCCGAACACCAAATCATTTTTAGATGTAGAATTAAGAGCCATATCCAACCTCCATATCAATCTGTATCTTAAAAATATATCACATTTACAGCAATTTCTCAAGCTGTGCTAAAGTTTCTTTAACATTTCCGCCATTTTCAATTACTAACTGGCTGTTATCCCTAAACTCCTGCTCTGTAAGCTGGCTTTTCATCATACTGTCAATCTTTTCGTCGGAATATCCTCTTGATTCCTTAAGCCGCGCTCTCCTCACCTGTTCCGGCGCATAGATATACCATATTTCATCGCAAAATGTTTTGTAATGGTCTTCTATAAGCAGCGCAGCCTCCACAAATACATAATCATACTCACCGCTTATTTTAATCTCTGTAATCCGCTCCACAATGGATTTCTTTACCAGAGGATGAACAATGCTGTTTAACACCATGCGTTTGCCCTGATTGTCAAATATAATTTTTGCAAGAACATGTCTGTCAATCTGTCCGTTTTCATCAAGAATATCTTTTCCAAACATTTCTACCACCGAATTATAGGCGGCTTTTTTCGGCATCATAAGTTCCTTCGCTACATCATCTGCCATAATGATATATGCGTTATAATTTTCTTTAATGAGATTCAGGACTGTGCTTTTACCACAGCCCACACCTCCCGTAATTCCAATTACTTTCATGTGATTTCTCCATCAGCCGTTTAATCACTGTCAATCTAATATTCCTTGTAATAGTTTTATTGTACTGTCAGACTTGCTCCGATTTCAATGCTGCTATCGGCTTAATGCGCCTCAAACCAG
Organism: uncultured Lachnospira sp.; assembly: GCA_964482965.1. Taxonomy (GTDB): domain Bacteria; phylum Bacillota; class Clostridia; order Lachnospirales; family Lachnospiraceae; genus Lachnospira. The sequence continues at coordinate 3,582 of CAYZZP010000044.1, read as the reverse complement.
CTTCCGCCCTGCTTCAAATCTATCTCAAGCGGCACCAGAAGTCTCGCTGCTCCCTTCATTCCTTCCGTGATAATCTCTTTAACCTCATTAATCTCGTCTGCATAGGTTTCCACCAGAAGTTCATCATGAATTTGAAGAATAAGCCTTGATTTTAAGTTTCTGTTCCTCAATTCATTGTAAACCCTAATCATTGCCAGCTTTATAATGTCCGCCGCAGTTCCCTGAACAGGCGCATTCATAGCCACACGTTCACCAAATGAACGCTGCATATAGTTGCTGGATTTAAGCTCAGGAATAGGTCTTCTGCGGTTATACATGGTAAGAGAATAACCTGTCTCCTTTGCCGATGCCACCATACCGTCAATAAATTTTTTAATATCAGGATAGGTGTCAAAATATTGATTAATATAATCGTTTGCCTCTTTTCTTGAAATGCTCAAATCCTGACTGAGTCCAAATGAGCTTATTCCATATATAATGCCGAAATTAACCGCCTTCGCATTTCTTCTCTGCAAATCGGTAACCTCGTCAAACGGCACATTAAATACCTGTGAGGCTGTAATCCTATGAATATCCTGCGCCGAATTATAGGCCTCAATAAGCTTTTTATCGCCGGACATATGAGCGAGAATTCTCAACTCAATCTGCGAATAGTCCGCATCCAGAAAAACACAGCCCTCCTTTGGAATAAATACCTTTCTTATCTCTCTGCCAAGCTCCATTCTCACCGGAATATTCTGTAAATTAGGCTCAGTGCTGCTTATTCTTCCCGTTGCAGTTATAGTCTGATTAAACTTGCCATGTATTCTTCCGTCCCCGCCAATATACACAATCAAACCGTCTGCATAGGTGGATTTCAGCTTTACCAGCTGTCTGTATTCAAGCACTTTCTTGACAAACGGATAGTCAGGTGCCAGCTTTTCCAGCACATCCGCCGCCGTAGAATAACCGCTCTTAGTTTTCTTGCCGTTTGGCATATTCATTTTTTCAAACAAAATCACGCCGAGCTGTTTCGGCGAATTAATATTAAATTTCTCGCCCGCCTCGCTGTATATCTCCTGCTCAATCACGTCAATCCGCTCTCCGAGCATGGCTCCATACTTTGCAAGGCTGTCCTTGTCAACACGTACCCCTTCTTTTTCCATACTGTACAAAACAAACAGCAACGGCATCTCAATATCAAAAAACAAATCCTTCATAGATTCATTTTCCAGCTTTTCCAAAACCTTTTTCCATGCTGCAAGACAAATATAACTTGTAAGACAGGCAGTCTTACACATCCCCTCAACATTTATAAACGCCGCCTCTTTAAACGTACTCTTACCCAGAATTTCTGCCCTTGAACTAACTGTCATTCCAAGAAAATCATTTGCAAGATTGTCATATTCATAGCTCTCGCTGTTAGGATTTAAAAGATATGCGCCAAGCGATACATCCACGAAAGACTGCTCATCTGCCCTTAAACGGTTACTGTCCGAATCCTCAAAAATATCCAGCAATTCTTTTAAATTGGCTGTTATAAGACGCCCTGCAGCTTCCTTGCCTGCGGCTTTTGCAAGCTCCGACATTTTGTCGTTGAGATAATCGCTGCCCATAAACCCAGCCATTGGAATGTAATAAATCTGTTCTTCTGACAAAGCCAGCGATACTCCATAATTGCCGCTCTCGTAGCACATAGCGGTAAAACCTATGTCTGAACCTCCCTGTATTACCTTCCTCGCCTCTTCAAAAATGCTCTCGGCAGCGCCCAAATCTTCTATCAGCTTGAAATTTTCAAATACTTTTTCATTTATCGGGTTTTCACTTTTAATAGCTCCCAAATCAAACCTTTTGAGATGTGACTTAAAATTATATTTCTTAAAAAGCTCATAGGATTCGTTATTGAAAAAACCGCCTATCTTTGCGCTGTTAATATCATATTCCACAGGCGCATTTATATTAATCTCTGCCAGAAAACGACTGAGCTTGACCTGTTCAACATTGTCCAAAATAGACTGCCTTGCCTTTGGAGGAGTAATCTCGTCCAAATGCGCAATAACATTATCAATGCTGTGATATTTCTTAATAATAGCCCCTGCAGTCTTTGGTCCCACTCCGGGAGCCCCCGGAATATTATCAGAGGTATCTCCCATAAGAGCCTTCATATCAATAAATTCTGTGGGGGTAACGCCATAAAGCGACTCTACATCTGCCGGAAGATAATCCTCAACCTCCGTAACTCCCTTTTTCGTCTTTGGGATTCTTATTTTAATATTTTCCTCTGCAAGCTGCAGCAAATCCCTGTCTCCTGATATAACCGAGACATTGATTCCCTGAGCGGCGCTTTTCTTAGCAATGGTTCCGAGAATATCATCAGCCTCATAACCTGCCATTTCTATAATTTTGATATTCATTGCCTTAAGAATTTCTTTAATGAGCGGAACCTGCTGTTTAAGCTCCGGAGCCATAGGCTTTCTGGTACCCTTGTAATTTGCATATGTCTCATGCCTGAAGGTAGGCGCACTCACATCAAATGCCACTGTTATATAATCAGGCTTTTCTTCATCCAAAAACTTAAACATAATATTTAGGAAACCATACATTGCATTGGTGTGTATTCCCTCCGAATTAGTCAAATCAGGAATACCATAAAACGCCCTGTTTAAAATACTATGTCCATCAATAAGCATCAATTTACCTGCCACAACAAAATCTCCTTTACAGCTGCATATAATTTATAACAATCCACAACACCATAGTCACAATCAGCAGCACATTTACCATTCCATAGCAAAACGTCATAGCTGCGTTATGATTTCTTATGCGCTCTGTTTTTTTAACACTATTATCAAGCTTAAGATCCACAAGCCCCTTAAAATCAAAACCGTTAATTAAATACCTGTATTCTTCAGGCATATCAAGATTATCGTCAGGCTCGCCCAATCCATACTCGATAATGTAATGTATTTCAAATTCTTCCCGGCAATCGTCACATTGACATATATGCTGAACAAAGCGTTCCTCGCTGTCAATATCCAGTTCTTCCATTTCAAAGGGTACAATCATCTTCTGAAATTCTTTACAATCTGCCATAATATTATTACTCCATATTCAAACCTGCCCAGATACAAAATCATTATAACATGTCCGATAAAAAAATGTTACTAAAATAATTACAGCTTTTATATTTTTTACTTGCATTTTCAAAATTCTTATGTTATTATATCGTAGTCGCGCGGATGTGGCGGAATGGCAGACGCAGCAGACTCAAAATCTGCCGGTGGTGACATCGTGCGGGTTCAAGTCCCGCCATCCGCATTATAACATTATAATTGGACACCTATTTTGATATAATTATATATCAAAATAGGTGTCCAATTTAGTTTCTTTGTTGTTCCGCTAATCTTTCTCTGCCGTTTTCTGCCACTTTTTCTACCGATAATCCTATTCATCAAAACCCTCTACCAGTTTCTCATAATAATACATAGATTTATCTTCTTGTTCTATCCCAATGCTTTTTGTTGAGTATGGAGCGTACTATCGAAAGAAGTACAACGAAGTTCCGAAACCTCAACACAAAAGAGCACTTGCGCTGACTTCACG
>CAYZZP010000043.1:0-14695 GCA_964482965.1 uncultured Lachnospira sp. | reverse complement strand
TATCGGAATTCGGATTCGAAAGCGATGTTGAGTTTTGTGAGGTTTTGGCAAGAGATGTCGGCGTGGGCGCAGTCCCGGGATCAAGCTTTTTCAAGGAAAATGTCAATCATCTCATCAGGCTGCATTTCGCGAAAAAAGACGAAACATTAAATGAAGCGCTGAACCGCCTTTCCGATTTTAGAAAGAAAATAAAGTCAAGATAAAGCGAAAGGGGCTGTCGCACTAAGTGATTAGTGCGCAGCTCCTTTTCTATACAAAAAAATAACTGCCAGACCCCGAAAGAATCCGGCAGTTGGTGTAAAATTAATGTATGGTCAAAAACATTAACTTACAGAAAAATTATAGTCTAAATCAGGGCGGATATGGTTGTCCTCCGGTGGATTGACAGGCGATAGTGTCAGTTCAAACTGGTAGGACATTTTTCCATCCGGACAGGCTATCTGTAAGGAATACTTAAAAATATCTTTTCTGCAGTCGGATAAGGGATATAACTTATATTGGGTTTTGGGACATTCACAGCACGAAATCCCTTGTGCAGCAAGGATTTGCGCCACTTTTTGAACTACTTCAATAATGTGCGGTTTTGAAACGCAAGCGTCTTGTCCTGAACCTGCTCGTCGTTGTAGTTGGCATGAACATATAAGTCCAGTACAATATCCATTTCCGAGCATTTTCCCATGCTGATCAGCTCATGGACGGCTGCAACCGGGAAAAAGAAAAAACCCACATCTTTCAGACATGGGTAATTGTAATCAAGCGCCGTATTATGCTGTTTCCAGTCGGTGATACAGAATTTGATAAGATTGTTCCTGCCAAGCCGGGTGTATGTAATGTAATTTTGCTTTTGCAGGTAGTCTAAGATGGATAGCGCCTGGTGCTGGAAGCGTGTGCGGAACCATTCCGAAAGCTCTGATACCTTGCAGACCCATTCTCCCGGACCGACCAGGTAGGATATTCCCTCTATCCGGCGGTACGAGGAACGGAAGTTGGCATAGGAGCAGAGAGTCATGTAATAAAAAAGATAGGAGCTTCCGTTGGTGCGGATGTCCCTATCTTCCATAAGGCTGCGGATGAACTCACGGTAAATGCGGCACCGTGGGTAATCCACGATTTGTTTGATTTCTAATTGATAATCCATATGTGTCTCCTTCATTATTATAGAATGGAGTAAAATAGCGTCAGAAAGCATGACAATGATGTAAATGTAATTGATATTTTATTCATATTATGATACAATGAGCGCAAGCGAGCCAAAGCAAGCGCAGCTTGTTTATGGCGAGCGGCGAATGTCGTTCACAAGCTGTGCTTGTGATACAATATTCGTGGAAATTATTTTCTGAATAATAATATTGTTAAGGGAGAGAAAAGAATGGACAATATGAATAATGTTCCTATTAATGATTCTGCAAATGGAACAATGCCGCAGAATCAGCAGAGCGCGCAAGGACAGCCTGCACCACAGCTGCAAAATGGGATGCAGGGCGAGGCAGCGCCACAAATTCAGCAGATACAGCAGGCATCTCAGGGTGCGCCAAAGAAGCCGATAAAGCTTAATAAGAAGCTTATTGCTATTATTGCTGGAATTGCAGCACTGGTGGTGGTTATTATTGCTGCGGTGCTTATAGTTGGAGCAATTACGTCTTCTAAGAAGGATGACGGTAAGACAGAATTGTTCTCAGACGGTCTTGTGCCGATATGCATTGATGGAAAGTGGGGCTATGCAGACAGTAAGGGCAAGGTTAAGATTGCTCTTGCATTTGATGCGGCAAGCGAATTTAATAACGGTATCGCTGTTGTAAAGAGCAACGGTAAGTATGGTTATATTGACAAAAAGGGCAAGTATATTATACAGCCAATGTTTGACGGGGCTTCGACATTTTCTGAAGGTTTGGCTGCTGTAAGTACGGGTTATACGTGGGGCTATATTGACAAGAAGGGTAAATATGTTATTATGCCTCAGTTTGAGAGCGCAGGCGTATTTAATGACGGTCTTGCAGTTGTAGAGGTTGACGGCAAATATGGTTACATCAACAAAAAGGGAAAACAGGTGATTGCATGTCAGTATGACAGCGCTACAAGATTTGACAACAGCGGATATGCAAAGGTTACAGTTGACGGCAAGACAGGATTTATCAATAAGAAGGGTAAGATAACCATTGCACCGATATATAAATATGCTTATATGTTTGGGAATAACAGCTACACAGTAGTGTACGATGAAGATTATAAATATAATCTTATTGATAAGAAGGGTAAGGCGTTATTCTCAGTTCAGTATGATAGGATTTCTAATCAATGCGTATATAATATGTGGCTTGTTCGCATTGATAACCAATACGGCTATGCAAATAAGAAGGGTGAATTGGTGATTATGCCTATATATGAAAGGGCTTCGGATTTTTCTGAGACGGATAAGCTGGCGGCTGTTCGCGTGGATGGAAAATATGGTTATATTGATACTAAGGGCGTTATGAAGATAGCAGCACAATTTGATTCAGCTTCAACATTTGTAAATGGCTATGCTGTTGTAGAGCTTGATGACAAGTATGGTATTATTGACAAAAAGGGACAGTATGTTGTAGCGCCTACATATGATTCGCTGGAAATGGCTAACGACAGCGGTATTGTGGCATATGAGCTTGACGGCAAGTTTGGATACATGACAGTTAAGGGTAAGATGATTACAGGTGCTATTTATGACGGTATTTCAGTATTTTCAGATGACGGATACGCAATCGTTGAGGTTGACGGCAAATATGGCGTTATTAACAAGAAAGGTAAATATGTAATTACGCCTTCATACGACAAGATTAGCGGTTTGTCTGTTCAGTAAAATGAATATGCAAAAAATATAAAAGCGGTGGCATATATTGCCACCGCGATTTTTGTTTGATTTAATTATTATATGTGTTATAATATTATAAATATGGGGTAATGTAATGGGTAGGAATGGATGGTTAAATGATTAAATTCAAATTAATGTATTTAAAATCAGCGCTGATAAGTGCAGCTTTGTGTCTGACAGCGGGAATAGCTATGGGCTGTCAGAAGAAGGAAGCGGTTATAACGGATAATGGTCAGGATATTATCGAGCCTTTGCAACAGTATGAGCCTTTAGAGGTCAGCGAGGCGAAGACATTTGGACAGAGCGATTTAACGATTGGGCGGTTAAAATGTTTTGATACAGAGGGTGAAGCTGCGGCTTATTACGGAGAGCCTGAAAAGATTGTAGTGTTGGAAGCCGAAGTTATGGATGAGACTAAGGCGGCTGCTTCGGAAAGCAGCAGTGGCAGTGGGCAGGATAAGGCATATGTATATCAGGACAGAATTATGACATTTTCATATATAGACGGAGCGTACAAGCTTACAGCAGTTGAGTCTCGGAACAGTGCGGACATTTTTTCAAGAGGACTTTCAGTGGGGATGACATTTGACGACATATTGTCGGTTTATTATCGGGATGCGAACTGTATGAACAACACATATTACTCTGAAGATAATACGGTAATGCTGGGGAAATATTTGTATGGAAGTTACACACTTGACGCATTAGCTTCAGTGAAGCCTTCTGGAAAGGTGGAGTACGGTGTAATTAATTTTAATGGATTTGCGACGCTGGAGGAGGCTGACAATTACATAGTGGAGATGACATATTTTGAGCCGCCTTATAAAAATGGAACTGCCAGCGTGGAAGATGATTTTGCGCAGATAGCATTTGATATTGATAAAAGCGGTAAAATAACATCTATAAGATGGTATTATTATCCTGAAGAATAGAGAATATAAATTAATTGAATTAAGATAAAATGGAGGTAGTATGAAAGCAGCAACTTTGGTAATTATGGCGGCTGGAGTGGGGAGCCGTTTTGGTGGAGGAATTAAGCAGCTTGAACCTATGGGACCTAACGGCGAAATTATTATGGATTATTCTATTTATGACGCCATCGAGGCAGGCTTTAATAAGGTTGTATTTGTGACGAGAAGAGATTTGTATGAGACCTTTAAGGAGGTTATCGGGGACAGGATTGCGAAGGTTATTCCTGTAGAGTATGCATTTCAGGAGCTTTCGGATTTGCCGGAGGGATTTAGCGTGCCGGAGGGAAGGACTAAACCCTGGGGAACAGGTCAGGCAATTCTCGCATGTAAAGGCATTGTAAACGAACCGTTTTTGGTAATTAATGCGGACGATTATTATGGGAAGACCGCATTTAAGCTTATACATGACTATTTGGTTGAAGATGCTTCACATGGTTTTTTTGGTACGAAAAAGTATCATTTTTGTATGGCGGGTTTTATCCTTGGCAATACCTTGAGCGATAACGGCGCAGTTACAAGAGGTGTGTGCGTGGTTGACGAGCATAATCATCTTATCGGGGTTAATGAGACCAGCGGAATAGTAAAGACTGCCAATGGTGCGGAATGTGAGGATAAAAACGGAAATATAGTACCTGTAGACCCTGAGAATTATGTGTCAATGAATATGTGGGGTTTTACACCTGATTTTCTTGATGAGCTTGAAATTAAATTTGAAAAATTTATTGGCGGGCTTAAGGAGGATGACATTAAGAGCGAGTTTTTGCTTCCGATGGTGGTTGACGAGCTAATTAAGGCAGACAGGGCAAATGTTACAATACTGGAAACTAAGGATAAATGGTTTGGCGTAACTTATAAAGAAGATAAGCCGGTAGTGGTGGAATCAATAAAAAAGCTTATTGCCGAGGGCAAATATCCTGAAAAGCTCTATGAATAGTATAAACATTTATATAAATAAAAAGAACAAAAAGAGGAGACGATATTGTATGAAAAAAATTTCTAGATGTGCGCTGATTCTTATACTTGTGGCGGTAATTGGAGCTGTCGGCGGATATTTTTACGCAGATAAAACACTTACACCTGTATATTCGTCTGAGACAGTGCTGTATGTGGTTGTTGACGAGAACAGCGAGGCTTCGTTAAGAAGCAAGGACGGCGGGCTTAATGATGATTTTGAGATGATTATAAAGGGTTCTGCAATAATTTCGGAAGCTCAAAGAAGCGCCGGAACAAGCGAGAGTATTGATAAATATTTGCAGGTAGTAACGCCTGCCAACAGTAATATTATAAAAATTATTTGCAATAATCCTGACGCTCAGACTGCAAAGACTTATGTGGACGCAGTTGCGAGAGCTGCAGTAAATTCTATTGGAGATACAATTCCGGTTAAATCTGTTAAAATTATGAACGCCGGAACAGTGAGCAGTAAGTCATATAAACCTGATTTATATACATATACGGCAGCTATTGCAGGTCTTGCGGCAGCAGCATGCCTTGTTATTGAAATACTGGTGCTTTTGTGTATGAGCGCTTTTAGAAAAAAAGAGGATAACTCTGATGATGAGTCGGAATATGAGAGAAGATATGGAAATGTTGTGTATCTTCCGGCGAGCGGAAATTTTTCAAAGAGTACCCGCAGAAATGATGATTTAAGCAATGATGACGGCGATATAGAAACAGAAAATGATGATGCAAAAGAAAAAACGATTGCAGCTAAGACTAAGAAATCTGATGAAAAGATAAATGTTTCAGATGAGGAACCGCAGGCAGTTGCGGAAGAACCGGCAGTAGTACAGCCACAGGAAGAACCGCCGGCGGTGAAGGAACAACCAATAACCGGAGTAAAGCCGGAGGATGATATATTTTTTGAAGAACCTGTAATTGGCGAAGCAATAATTAATGAAGCAGCCGTAGCTCTTGAAGAACCGCAGGAGGCATATGGAATGTCAGAAGAGGCAGCAAATGCGTCTGCGTATGGAGCCGAAAAGGAAACCTCGTACGGAGTTTCATATGGAACTGACAGAGAAGCGGCAGAGTCGATTTATGGCTCAATGAAGGAGACATCAAAGGAATCCGTTTACGGTTCTATGCCGCAGGAAATATTTGCAGAAGCTGAGAATGAAGCTGAGAATGAAGCTGCTGCGGCAAAGTCAGAGACCTTTTCCGGAGGATTTGGCACAGTGACAGGGCAGCCGGAGTCGGCGCCTGTTACCGGCAGTATTAGCAGCGGAGCAGAGCAGTTAAAAGCAGAGCCGATTGTCGATATAACCGAGGAGGAGCCGGAAGATTTGCCGGTTATGGACGCAGTGCTTCAGGCGCAGCAGCCGGTATCGTCTCAGTATGTTTATAAAGAGGAGGCTGAAAATGCTTCGTCTACAGCTACGGTATCTTCAAAATATTTATATAAGGGAGATGAAAGCTATAGAAAACCAGTCTCTGAACCTGCAGAAAATAAGCGGCATATAGCTGAATATTCTGAGGACATAGGAATGAACGATATATCAGAAGTTCAGGAAAAAGGTAAAAAGAAGTCAAGGATAATAGGAATTATAAGAAAGTAGAGGCGGTGTACAATGTTTAGTGTAAATATTGATAAGTTGGTTAGTATGACACCTGCCGAGTCCGAAAGTTATTTGGATACAGCGGAAACAATTTTGTCATTGTGCGAGGAACAATGCAGGACTATTGCGGTGGAAGGAGATGCGCTCGGTGCGTTTAAGCTGGCATATTCAATATCCCAGAAGGGCAGAAAGGTGCTTTTTGTGGATGCAGATGCCAGAAGCGAATATTTTCTTTCAAAGTATCGACTTGGCAAAGACCTTAAGGGATTTACGGATTATCTTGTAAAGCCGGGAACAGATGTGAAGGATTTGGTGTGCCTTACTAATAAGGATGAAGTAAATGTAATGTTTACAGGAGATATTACTCAGGTCAGCAACATTGCAGGTTATGGCGGCAGAATTGTATTTATGATGGCAGAAGTGCTGGACACATATGATTTTGTTGTGATGCTTACAGAGGGCGGCAGAGGCGCTGCCTGCTGCGGCGGAACTGTTATTATAATGAAGCGTTCAGAGTATAGCGACGAGGCGGCTGACGAGTTGACAGACAGCTTGACGAAGGCAGGCTGCAGTGTGTTAGGTGTGATTATCGGTGAATAAAATAGAGCAGTTATCAGAATGGATAAAACAGTCGGACAACATAGTATTTTTCGGAGGTGCAGGAGTATCTACAGAGAGCGGCATACCGGATTTTAGAAGCGTAGATGGATTGTATAATCAGAAATATGATTATCCGCCGGAGACTATTTTGAGCCACACGTTTTATATTAGGAAAACAGAGGAATTTTTTAAATTTTATCGGGACAAAATGCTGTTTCCGGAGGCGGAGCCTTCAACAACCCATATAAAGCTGGCGCAGCTTGAGGAAAAGGGTAAATTAAAGGGAGTTATAACTCAGAATATTGACGGTCTTCACCAGAAGGCAGGCAGTCAAAATGTTATTGAGCTTCATGGCAGCGTCTTGAGAAATTATTGTGAGCGGTGCGGTAAATTTTATGGAATAGAGGCAATTATTAATTCCGAGGGTGTGCCTCATTGCCGGTGCGGCGGAAGGATTAAGCCTGATGTGGTGTTGTATGAGGAAGGGCTTGACGACCGCAATATAAGAGAGGCAATCCGGCTTATAAGGGAGGCGGATATTCTTATCGTGGGCGGAACGTCGCTTGGCGTATATCCGGCGGCAGGACTTATAGACTATTACGGCGGAAATAAGCTGGTACTTGTCAATAAATCAGAAACCCCATATGACGGTAGGGCAGATTTGCTTATACATAACGCGCTGGGAATGGTATTTTCGCAGATATAGTTTTTCTGACAGGCAAGGCCGCAGATGACAGTCGCTGCTACAGATGATTTTAGAATATTGCGGTAATTGCCGAGGAGGTCGTTTATTTTATGTACAATTATGAGGTTGGGGATATAGTTCAGTTAAAAAAGAAGCATCCATGTGGAAGCTCCGAGTGGGAAATACTCCGAGTGGGGGCTGATTTTAAACTAAAATGTACAGGGTGCGCCCATGAGATAATGGTTAAGCGCACTTTAGTAGAGAAAAGCACAAAGAATTTAAAAAAGAAAATTTAAAAAAATCAAAAAAAGACTTGTAATTAGTTTTTTTATATGATACAATTCTACTTCGTGATATATAATTTCCTTGTTCCTTACTGTGATTAAGGGACCAGAGACCAGAAGGAGGTGCGACGTAGAATGAGTAAGTATGAATTGGCATTAGTTGTTAGTGCAAACGTCGAGGAAGAAGTAAGAAACGCTACAATCGAGCAGGTTAAAGAATTAATCACACGTTTTGGCGGCACAATTACTGATCCGGGTACATGCGAGAAGAAGAAGCTTGCTTACGAGATTCAGAAGATGAGCGAAGGTTTCTACAATTTCATTAAGTTCGAGGCAGAGCCAACTTGCCCGGCTGAAGTTGAGAGCAGAGTTCGTATTATGGAAAACGTTATCAGATTCTTAATCGTTAAGGATGGCGAGTAATTAATCAACGTTTCGCTTAACAACTCTTTTATAGAAGAGGAGAATAAGTATGAACAAAGTAATTTTAATGGGAAGACTGACAAGAGATCCGGATGTACGTTATTCACAGAGCGGTGACGGCTCTATGGCAGTTGCAAGATATACATTGGCAGTGGACAGAAGACGGTCAAGAAGCGGTGACAGCAACGAGCAGACAGCAGATTTTATTAGTTGTGTTGCATTTGGCAGAAATGCTGAATTTGCTGAGAAGTATCTGCATCAGGGAACAAAGATTGCAGTTACAGGTCGCATTCAGACAGGAAGTTATACAAGACAGGATGGACAGAAGGTTTACACTACCGATGTTGTTATCGAGGAGCAGGAGTTTGCTGAGAGCAAGGCTTCATCAGCAGCCGGCGGAGATGCCGGATACACACCATCAAGGCCTGAGCCAATCGCTTCGGCTGGAGCAGGCTTTATGAATATTCCTGATGGCGTTGAAGATGAGGGTTTGCCTTTTAACTAAAACAGGAGGTAACTGATATGCCAGAAAAGAAGGCTGAGAGACCGGAAGGTCAGATGAGAAGAAGACCAATGCGCAGAAGAAAGAAAGTTTGTGCTTTCTGTGCTGACGCAAATAAGGTTTTGGATTATAAAGATGTAGCTTTATTAAAGAAGTATGTTTCTGAGAGAGGCAAAATTCTTCCAAGAAGAATCACAGGCAACTGTGCAAAGCACCAGAGAGCGCTTACAGTAGCAGTTAAGAGAGCAAGACATATTTCGCTTATGCCATACAGCGTAGACTAATCCGCTGAAAATCAGACATAAAGAATATCCGCCGCAGTACGTTTCATATGTGCTGCGGCATTTTTATAGTTATCAGGTGTTAAAATAATAAGATATAAAGCTATTAGGTAATTAAGCTGTTAGAGGGCTTCCCCTGAACTTTTATTAAATATTTTACAATATCTACGATTAATGTTATAATAACAACTGACAGTTTTGTTATGAGTTTTGCTTATGTGGGCGTATGGACGCCATGTGTTTATTTTGCGTGCATTTTATCAAGGAGTATATATGTATGTTTAAGAGTAATAACAATAATCATTCATTTAAGGCGTCGGGACATCTCAAGGCATTTTTGATGTGGCCTCTGTATCTTGGAATAATATTGGTTGCTGTTACGGTTTGTATGTATTTTATAAATATGTTCTGTGCCAATATTATGGCTGCCTTTATGGTAGTGTATTTTTTAGTGTTTATATTGATGGTGCTGTATTTCAGACCTAATATAATGCGTGAAATGATAACATTTTCCTCCAATTATTCGCAGGTTCAAAGGAAACTGTTATATGATTTGAGCATACCTTATTGTCTGCTTGATAATAATGGAAAAATCCTTTGGATGAATAAAATGATGCTGGAAAAGACTGACAAAAAGAAGGATTATAGGAAAAATATAACAGCCATGTTTGCGCAGCTTACTCCTGAAAACTTTCCGGACGGAGACGATGCGAAGGAGATTAGGATAACTGCCGAGGGACGTGACTATTGCGTTGAACTGAAAAGAATATCTGCGGATGAGCTTATGCAGGATGTGGATATTATTGAGAAGCGCGACGAGGATACAATTATTGCTATGTATATGTTTGATGAGACGGATATCAATATGTACATACAGAAAATTAAAGATGAGAGCTTCGTAGTTGCACAGATATATATAGATAACTATGAGGAGGCTCTTGAGAGTATTGATGATGTAAGGCGGTCGCTGTTTGTCGGGCTTATTGATAAGAGAGTCAATAAATATTTTTCGCCGGGTGCGGCTATTGTGCGTAAACTGGAAAAGGACAAATATCTTGCGGTATTCAGATATAAATATCTTGAGAAACTTATGGCGGACAAATTCAGTCTGCTTGAGGATATCAAGGGTGTAAAAATCGGTAATGAAATGACGGTTACACTTAGTATCGGTATCGGTACGGGAGCCAATGATTACGCAAAGAATTACGATATATCAAAGGCGGCTATGGATTTGGCGCTTGGACGAGGTGGCGACCAGGCGGTTGTCAAGGACGGCGACAAGATTATTTACTATGGCGGCAAGAGCCAGCAGATGGAAAAAAATACTCGTGTTAAGGTGAGAGTTAAGGCTCATGCCTTAAGACAGATTTTGGAGTCTGTGGACACAGTCCTTATTATGGGACATAAACTGGCGGATATAGATTCATTTGGCTCGGCAGTAGGAATATATGCTATATGCAGAAAATTGGGAAAAGAGGCGCATATTGTCATTAATGACGTTACAAGCAGCGTAAAGCCGTTTAAGGACAGATTTGCGGGAAGAGAAGAGTATGCGGATGATATGTTTCTTACTAAGGAAAATGCGCCGTCCTATGTGGATTACTCCACAGCGGTTATTGTGGTGGATGTGAATAAGCCGAAAATGACAGAGTGTCCGGAGCTTTTGGAAATATGCAGGACTATTATAGTATTTGACCATCACAGGCAGTCCAGCGACGCCATCACGGGCGCGGTGCTGTCATATGTAGATCCGTATGCCTCGTCGGCGTCAGAAATGATTACCGAGATGATACAGTATGTGGACGATAATGTTAAGATAAAGGCATTTGAGGCTGACGCCCTTTATGCGGGAATAAATATTGACACTGACGGCTTTAATAACAAGTCGGGTCCCAGAACATTTGAGGCGGCTGCATTTCTTAGAAGACATGGTGCAGATGTTACCAGAGTAAGAAAAATGCTTAGGAATGATATGAGTGAATATCGTGCGGTGGCGAGCGCTGTAAGCCGCGCGGCTGTTTACAAGGACTCATTTGCCATAACAATATTTGAAGGAAACGGTGTGGACAGTCCTACCATCGGAGGCGCTAAGGCGGCCAACCAGCTTTTAGACATATCAGGAATAAAAGCGTCATTTGTAGTAACTGCCTATAACGATACTATTTATATAAGCGCACGTTCCATTGATGAAATAAATGTGCAGCTTGTTATGGAAAAGCTCGGCGGCGGCGGTCATATGACTATTGCCGGCGCGCAGCTTAAGGATTGTACGCCGGAGCAGGCAGTCCAAACAATTAAATTTACACTGGATAAAATGCTTCAGGACGGCGAGATATAGCAGGAAAGGCAAGGTATAGGTTATGGAAGTAATTTTGTTGGAAGATGTAAAAAGTCTCGGAAAAAAGGGACAGGTGGTAAAAATTAACGACGGTTACGCGAGAAATTTTGTGTTGCCGAAAAAACTTGGAATAGAGGCTACTCCAAAAAATCTTAACGATTTAAAGCTTCAGAAAATAAGGAACGACAAGCAGGCGGCGCAGGAGCTTCAGGACGCTAAGGATTTAGCGGTAAAGATAGAGGAAAAGCCTGTCAGGCTTGTTATGAAGACAGGCGAGGGCGGCAGAACATTTGGCGCAGTATCAACTAAGGAAATTGCAGCGGCGGCTAAAGAGCAGCTTGGTCTGGATATCGATAAGAAGAAAATGAAGCTGGATGAGTCGATAAAGACGCTTGGAACACACATTGTTTCAGTTAGGCTTCATAAGGACGTAAGCGCGAAGCTTACAGTTGTTGTAAGCGAGAGCAAGTAGGAGTAGGTTATGGAAGAAGCGGCAATCACCAGAATTATGCCAAACAGTCTGGAGGCGGAGCAGTCGGTTGTGGGTTCTATGATTATGGACAAGCAGGCAATCATAACTGCGGGCGAAATGCTGGTTATAGATGATTTTTATCACAGGCAGTACGGCGTTATGTTTCAGACCATGGTGGATATGAATAATGAAGGCAGGCCTGTGGACATTGTAACGCTGCAGGAGCGTCTTAAAGAGAAAAATGTACCGGCAGAGGTTTACAGTCTTGAGTTTATCAGAGACTTGCTTGCGGCGGTGCCAACATCTGCTAATATCAGGCAGTATGCGGGTATCGTAAAGGATAAGGCTATTCTTAGAAATATAATCAGAGTAAATGACGCAATAGCCAACGACTGTTACGCAGGTACCCAGAAGACAGAGGACATACTGGCTGATGTTGAGAAAAAGATATTTGATTTGGTGAAAAATAAGGGAAACCACGAGTATAAGCCAATCGACAAGGTTGTTATTGAGGCGCTGGAGAAAATATCTTCGGCTGCTAAGAACAGAGGCGCTGTAACAGGTATTCCTACAGGGTTTAAGGATTTGGACAACTACCTTTCAGGTTTGCAGCCTTCGGATTTTATTCTTGTGGCAGCAAGACCTTCTATGGGTAAAACTGCATTTGTCCTGAACGTGGCAGAAAATGTGGCTATTAAACAGGGAATTACAACTGCTATCTTCAGTCTGGAAATGTCAAATGTGCAGCTTGTAAACCGTATGCTTTCTCTTGAATCTACAGTTGACGCAGATAAGCTAAGGAAAGGACGGCTGGATACAAGCGATTGGGGAAAGCTGGTAGAAGGAGCCGACAGTATTGGAAAGTCCCAGCTTATTATCGACGATACTCCCGGTATTTCCATTGCAGAGCTTCGTTCAAAGTGCAGAAAGTATAAAATGGAGCA
Organism: uncultured Lachnospira sp.; assembly: GCA_964482965.1. GTDB lineage: Bacteria > Bacillota > Clostridia > Lachnospirales > Lachnospiraceae > Lachnospira. The sequence goes on along the minus strand of CAYZZP010000043.1, from coordinate 1,792 downwards.
TGATTTAGGATTAGTCATTATCGACTATTTGCAGCTTATGAGCGGCAGCGGCGGCAGGACAGATTCAAGACAGCAGGAGATTTCAGATATATCACGTTCTCTTAAGGCTCTTGCCAGAGAGTTAAATGTGCCTGTAGTTACGCTTTCACAGTTAAGCCGGGCCGTAGAGCAGCGTCCCGACCATCGCCCTATGCTTTCAGACCTTCGAGAGTCGGGAGCTATTGAGCAGGATGCGGATGTAGTAATGTTCTTGTATAGAGACGATTATTACAATAAGGATACAGATATAAAGGGAATTGCGGAAGTAATTATTGCTAAGCAGAGAAACGGTCCTATAGGAACTGTAAAAATGGCTTGGATTCCGGAACAGACAAGATTTGCGGATTTACTGGATAGAAAGATGTAGCTAACTAAAATTAGGGGCAACTAACCCGACGTCATATAAAAAGAGTTCTTAAGTGTGATAAATTTCTGTAAGAGAATAAGCACCTGGAACTCTTTTTTATATGTAATCCTACTGTGGATTAGGAGCGCCAACAGGGCAAGTACCTGCACAAGCTCCGCAGTCAATACAAACGTCAGCATTGATTTCCATGTGAGAAGCACCTTCAGAGATAGCCTCTACAGGACATCCTGCTGCACAAGCGCCACAGTTGATACAATCATCGTTAATAACATATGCCATAATTAAAATCCTCCTTTGGAATTTGTTTTTATAGATTATACGATATAATTATCAAAAATTCAACCGACTAAATAAAATTGGTAAGAATTTAAACAAAAAAATTCGAGGAATTTGTATAAAATAATTTAGAGGGCTTGCAACTTGACATTTTGTACAAGTCCTATTATATTAAAGCTATTGAGAAAATTTGCTTAAAAGGAGATTAACGATATGGTAAAGATAACTAAGGATACTACAATCGGCGAGGCTATTCAGATAGATGCAGGAATTATTCCTATACTTATGAGCGCCGGAATGCACTGTGTGGGCTGCCCGTCATCAGCAGGCGAGACTATCGAGGAAGCTGCTATGGTTCACGGTCTTGACTGTGACGCTCTTATGGAAGACATCACAAATTATCTTGAATCGGTTGGCTAATGCGCTGTAATTAATATGAAAAATAAATAAAATCCAAAGGGAGGGGCTACGTAATGCTAACGCCACATAAGGAAGGAATTTGAAAACAACAATCAAACATCAACCTTTATGGGCGTTGCAAAGGCAAAAGCCAGCGTGAAAGGCAGGAATGCTTTCCACGCTGGCTTTCTTTATGCACAAATTCAAATCGCACATTCGCCAAGAAGAATCCTCTTTGCTACAATGTAGGCGAAGGAGGTCAAACGATATGCGAAATTCAAAATACTACATAGCGATTGACGAATATGAACGGAGAATGCCGAGGCGGAGTTTTACGATCTTGCCTACTCCGTCCGCAAGGAGGAGAAAGCCTTTGACGCGGAGAAAGCGGATGTGGCTATGGCGTATGCCTTAGAGGGTACGGAATGGAATGTGGGAACGGACAGTGTCTCCACCAAGCGGACATACAAAGGGGACGCCCTTTTGCAAAAGACCTACACCGTAGATTACCTTACCAAAAAGACGAAGGTCAATGAGGGCGAGATTCCGCAGTACTATGTCGAGGGCGACCACGAGGCAATCATCGATCCCGCCGTTTTTGACCGTGTGCAGATAGAGCTTGAGAAACGCTGCTCCGGTAAGAACAGGCACAGCGGAGTCCATGACTTCTCCGGCAAGATAAAGTGCGGGCAGTGCGGCTCATGGTACGGC
>CAYZZP010000042.1:0-16777 GCA_964482965.1 uncultured Lachnospira sp. | reverse complement strand
TGACATCCAAAGGATGCTCCGGCAGTTTCACCTCAAAGGGCAGACCTTTTTGCAGGATAATCTGCTTATAGAACATGGTGATTGCATTGGATGCCGGGATTCCGAGCGCGCTTAAGATGCTTTCCGCCTGCTCCTTTACCTCCGGCTCTTTGGCATCCGATGGTTTTGATTTAATGAGGACAACGCATTGGGGAAACTGTCAGACAAGCGTTATACCATGCTCTACAACCAATATGGGGGCGAGAAGGAACAGTTGCAGGACGAGGTAAACAGTTATAAGAAAGAACAGGCGCAGTATGAGTATGACCGCAAATCCACGGCACGTTTTCTAAAGCTGGTTGAGAGATACAGCAATGCGGAGAAAATGCCGACGCCCGAAGAACTGGAAGAAATGCGTAAGAAAGAAGCGAGAAAGGATAAACTGCACCAAAATTATCTGAAGCGGAAAGCCAACGGCAGGCAGAAAGATATACATTTCCATGCAGGAGTGCTAGACATACCGAGGGCGGGTCAGACACCGCAGGACGCAAAACAGGCGGTCATGTAGGAATTATGGAAAGACTGTGGACGGATAATCGCTGCTTCCTTTCTAAATTTGAAAAAAGAGTAGGCGTTTGCGAAACTCACTAGATTTTGTTGAAATTGTACAAATTGTATAAACAACACAGACACGCTTGCGCTCCGTTTCCGGCGTAACGGACACTAGACCCGGCAGAACCTCGCCAAGTGCCGACGCCTTCAAAGGGCCTGATTATGTTTATACAATTTGTGCAATTAGCGCAATGTTTTGATGAGTTTCGCAATTACCTATTTGAAAAAAGAGGAAAATGGTGCAACATTTGTTATAAATGATAATGAGCCTTTGTGCGGCAATATAACAATTTCCTTTGACGAAGAGTATGCATAATAAACAAAAATATTTCTTGCGCAATAAACATTCCTATGTTACAATGCATTAGTGTGAGCGATAGCTCATGATAAGGGCGGATTCCCGAGTGGCCAAAGGGGACAGACTGTAAATCTGCTGGCGATGCCTTCGAAGGTTCGAATCCTTCTCCGCCCACTTTTCACAAATAAATATATTTGTGAGGAAAATAATATGCCGGCGTGGCGGAATAGGCAGACGCACAGGACTTAAAATCCTGCGGGACTTATACTCCCATACCGGTTCGACCCCGGTCGCCGGCATTGATATTAAGAGTGATAGTGTATGCCAAATTTTACTGAGAGAGCAATCAAAGAGACTTTGATAAAACTTTTAAATGAGAGACCGTTAAGCCAGATTACGGTTAAAGATATTGTAGAGGAGTGCGGAATTAACCGTAACTCCTTTTATTATCATTTTCAGGATTTGCCGTCGCTTGTGGAAGAGATAATCACTGAAGAGGCGGAAAATATTATTAAAGAATATCCGTCCGTAGATTCCATTGAGGATTGTCTGAAGGCAGGCGTGCAGTTTGCGGTAAAGAACAGGAAAGCGGTACTTCATATATATAATTCTGCCAACAGGGATTTGTATGAGCAGCATATGTGGAGGGTATGCCAGCATGTGGTAAGCAGGTATATAGATACGGCTGTTGGCGACAGGCAGCTTAAAGATAATGATAAGAAGATTTTGATAAGATATTATAAATGTATGTGCTTTGGTCAGGTAATGGAGTGGCTTGACGGCGGCATGAAGGAGGATATTATGTCGTCCTTCAGCCGGATATGTGAGCTTAAAAAGGGTATGCTGGAGGAGATAATCAATCGAAGCATAGAGAACAAATAATTGAAAGCTTAGACAGAAGCTAAGATAATAAATAATCGACAAATCATTTATAAAAAAGTTAAAGCAGATAAAATAAGGCGGAAGCAAGATTTAACGTGGGTTACACAAAAGTCGGGCTTCCGCTTTGTTTGCGTTATAGAGTTAAGGTGGCAGAACTTGTCAATATGAAGTTCTGCCGGCAAGTTAGACATTTTTATCCAAGTGTCTAAATTTGCAACATGACAAAGGTATGTGACTATTTCTATGCAAAAATATAGCTGATATACTCTGGTCTGTAAGGAAGCAAAGCAAAGTCATGGTGCAAAGCTTCCCTAATCTATATAAGAAAACAGACAAGGAGGCGAGTTTTATGCGTTCTGTTGCGCCAATGAGAACTGCAAAAATAGGGTACATTGTTATGTCGGTATTATTGATGCTGGCGGGTATAGTTCTGATAATACATCCTTCGTTTTCTATTTCGGTTATAGGAATAGCAACAGGGGTTGTTATGATTGTCTTTGGAATTTTTAAGCTTGTGGGCTATTTTTCAAAGGACTTATTCAGACTTGCGTTTCAGTATGATTTGGCGTTTGGAATACTGCTTATTGCACTGGGAGCTATAGTGCTGTTAAAGCCGGAGAGCGTTATGAATTTTATATGCATAGCTATGGGAATATCTGTGCTGGCAGACGGGCTTTTTAAAATTCAGATAGCGGCAGATTCCAAAAGATTTGGCATTAAGGACTGGTGGCTTATTCTGGCAGCGGCGGTTGCTGCGGGGCTGGTGGGGCTGGTTCTGGTGTTCAGACCGTCAGGCAGCACACAGGTGCTGACAGTGATATTTGGAATATCAATTCTGGCAGACGGGCTGCTGAATCTTATAACAGTGCTTACGGCAGTAAAAATAGTTAAGCATCAGAAGCCGGATATTATCGACGGCGACTATTACGAGAGAGGCTATTATGCAGATTATGAAGAAAATGAATAGGCGTTTGCGAAACTCACTGGATTTTGTTGAAATTGCACAAATTGTATAAACAACACAGACACGCTTGCGCTCCGTTTCAGGCGTAACGGACACTAGCCTCGACAGGACCCCGCCAAGTGCCGACGCCTTCAAAGGGGCTGCTTATGTTTATACAATTTGCACAATTAGCGAAATGTTTTGATGAGTTTCGCAATTACCTAAAAGAAAATGAAGAAAGAAAGGAGAGCTTCAATTCATGAGTTTTTCAAAAAAAGTTGTGAAATACCGGATACAGATACTGGTAATAGCTGTTTTGCTGATGATACCGTCTGTATTTGGAATGATTGGAACAAGAATTAATTATGATATGCTGGATTATCTTCCTGAGGATATGGATACTGTTATCGGTCAAAATGAGCTTATGGAAGATTTCGGCAAAGGCGCATTTTCATTTATCATAGTTGAGGATATGCCTGCAAAGGACGTGTCTGCGTTAAAGGCTAAGATTGAAAATGTGGAGAATGTGGACACTGTGCTGTGGTATGATTCCTTAGCGGATATATCTATTCCGATGGAAATTTTACCGGATGAAATTTACAGTGCTTTTAATACGGAAAATGCCACAATGATGGCGGTATTCTTTGACACTTCAACATCTGAGGACAAAACTATGGACGCAATAAGAGAAATTCGTTCTATTTGCGGAAAACAGTGTTATGTATCGGGAATGTCGGCTTTGGTAACAGATTTAAAGGATTTGTGCGAAAAGGAGGAGCCTATATACGTTGCAATAGCGGTTGTGCTCGCATGTGCGGCAATGATGCTGTTTTTGGATAGCTGGCTTGTGCCGTTTGTATTTCTTGCAAGTATCGGAATGATGATACTTATCAATCTTGGTACAAACTGGTTTATGGGAGAAATTTCATATATAACTAAAGCTCTTTCAGCAGTGTTGCAGCTTGCGGTTACTATGGACTATTCAATATTTTTGTGGCACAGCTACAATGAGCAGAGGGAAAAATATACTGACAACAAGAAAGCTATGGAGGTGGCTATAAAGCAGACCATTACAAGCGTTATTGGAAGTTCAATAACAACTGTTGCGGGATTTATCGCATTGTGCTTTATGACATTTACGCTGGGAATGGATTTGGGTATCGTTATGGCTAAGGGAGTTTTACTTGGAGTTATAGGCTGCGTAACGGTCCTTCCTGCATTGCTTCTTGTGCTGGATAAACCTCTGCAAAAGACAAAGCACAGAGCGATTATCCCTAATATGACGGGATTTGCTAAGGGAGTGACAAAAATATTTCCGGTATTTCTCATATGCTTTGTATTGTTGGCTTATCCGTCATTTTACGGCTATAACAAGACGAATGATGAGGTTTACTACGATATGGGCGAATGTCTGCCGAAAGACATTGAATATGTAATTGCCAACAGCAAGCTTTCGGAAGAGTTTGATATTGCGTCTACCCATATGCTCTTAGTGGATTCCGGTCTGTCGCCAAAAGCTGTAAGGAATATGGTAAATGAGATAGAGGAAGTCGAGGGCGTTAAATACGTGCTGGGTCTGGAATCTGTCATAGGTTCAAGAGTTCCGGAAGAAATACTTCCTGAGGATATAAAAAGCATTTTAAAGAGCGATAAATGGGAGCTTATGCTGATAAATTCAGAGTACAGAGTCGCAAGCGATGACGTAAACGGGCAGATAGATGAATTAAACAGCATTTTGAAAAAATATGATGAGAACGGGCTTCTTATAGGAGAAGCTCCCTGCATGAAGGATATGATAGAGACTACAGGCCACGATTTTCAGGTAGTCAACAGCGTTTCTATTGTAGCCATATTTATTATTATAGCGCTGGTTGAAAAAAGCATTTCGCTGCCGTTTATATTGATTGCGGTTATTGAGCTGGCTATATTTATTAATCTCGGTATCCCTCATTATGCGGGACAGAGCCTTCCGTTTATAGCGCCGATATGTATAAGCACAATTCAGTTGGGAGCTACGGTTGACTACGCAATTCTTATGACAACACGTTATAAAGAGGAGCGAATGAAAGAAAAATCTAAGAGGGATTCAGTTACCACAGCGCTTTCAACATCTGTTTCATCAATTATCGTATCGGGAATGGGATTATTTGCCGCAACATTTGGCGTGGCTGTATATTCTGATATCGACATAATAAGTTCAATGTGTATGCTTATGGCACGGGGAGCAATTATAAGTATGCTTTGTGTAATATTTATACTTCCGGCAATGCTTATGCTTTGCGATAGAGTGATAAGGGCAACCACCATTGGAATGAGAAAGAAAAATAAAAATAATATTGTTGAAAAATCTGATTATGTTAATGCGGAGGTATAGGTGAGATGAAGAAAACTATTATGAAAATGGCGAGCGTGTCATTGTGTGTTGCGTTAGCGTCAAGCGGCGTGGGAATGACTACATATGCGCTGTCCGCCGGTAAAAGCAGTAATAATACAATTTTAACAGAAAACTCAGTGCAGAACGCTGCTGTAAATACAGACGAAAGCACTCTTGTAAAAAATGAAACTGTGTATGTTATAGCAGGCGCGGAGGGAAGCGTTAAGAAAATTATTGTAAGCGACTGGATAAAAAATGTTCTTGGCAGCAACAACATTAGTGATAAATCTTCGCTTACGGATGTGGAAAATGTAAAGGGCGACGAAAGCTACACTATGAGCGGAGACAACATGCGCATGTGGGACGCAGCCGGAAACGACATATATTACAAAGGCAATATAGAAAAGGAACTGCCTGTAGATATGTCTGTAACGTATAAGCTGGACGGAAAAAATATATCGGCTGGGGATTTGGCAGGAAAGAGCGGAAAGGTTACAATCCGTTTTGACTATAAAAATAACCAGTACCAGATGGTTTCGATAGACGGCAAAGAGGAAAAAATATATGTTCCGTTTGCTATGCTGACAGGAATTATACTGAATAATGACGTATTTACAAATGTGTCTGTATCCAACGGCAAAATTATAAATGACGGAGATAAAACTATTGTTGCGGGAATAGCGTTTCCGGGGCTTCAGGACAGCTTGGCTATATCTGAGGAAAAGCTTGAAATACCGGATTATGTGGAGATAAGTGCAGATGTAAAGAATTTTTCAATGACATCAACTGTTACGATTGCCACCAATGAAGTGTTTAATAAAATAGATACGGAATCGTTGGATTCCATTGATGAGCTTTCGGAGGCTTTGGAGCAGATGACAGGCGCTATGAATGAGCTTATGGACGGTTCTTCAAAGCTCTATGAAGGTATCAGCACTCTTCTTGACAAATCAGGCGAGCTGATTGCCGGAATTGATAAGCTGGCAGCAGGAGCAGAGCAGCTGAAGTCAGGCGCAGCCCAAGTAGACGGAGGAGCTTCCCGGTTGAGTGCAGCAGCAAATCAGGTGAATGAAGGAGCTTCTCAGTTAAACACAGCAACAGGTCAGGTAAACGAAGGGGCTTCACAGGTAAGTACCGGAGCCGAAGGCGTTGCGGCGGGAGCTTCGCAGTTACAGACAGGAGCAGCAGCCTTAAGCGAAGGTCTTAGCAGTCTTTCAGCTAACAATGATACTTTAAATGGCGGAGCTAAGCAGGTATTTGAGACGCTTTTGGCAACAGCACAGGGACAACTGGCAGCTTCAGGACTTACAGTGCCACAGTTGACAATAGAAAATTATTCGCAGGTTCTTGAGGGCATAGTGGCAGCGCTTAATGCTAATGGAGCAAGCGAGGCGGCTAATACCGTTTCGTCATTAAAGGCATCACTTGACAGCTATAACGTCTTTTACAAAGGACTTGCGGCATACACAGCGGGGGTTGCACAGGCTAATGAAGGCGCAGCCCGGTTAAAAGACGGAACAGCGCAGCTAAATGCAGGAGCAGCTCAATTAAAAGAAGGAACTGCTCAGTTAAGCGCGGGAACTGCTCAGCTAAGTGAAGGTGCAGCGCAGTTGAGCGAAGGAACGGCCCGGTTAAGCGTCGGTGCATTATCACTTAAAGAGGGTACTTCACAGTTGTATGCGGGAGCCGATGAGTTGTGCAGCGGCATATTAACTCTTAAAAACGGAGCGCCGGCGCTGACAGATGGAATTAAGCAGCTACAGAGCGGTTCTATGCAGCTTTCGTACGGTCTTAAGGAATTTAATGAAAAGGGCATTAAAAAGATTACAGATTATGTTAATGGGGATATAGACGAACTTGTTACCAGAGTCAAGGCAATAGGTGAAGTTTCAAAGAGTTACCGCTCATTTTCAGGTATCAGCGACGATATGGACGGAGAGGTTAAGTTCATATACCGTACAGACTCGGTAAAGAGTGAAAAATAAACAGTATGTGAGGTTATATGTGGAAAAAATACCGCTGGGCTTATGGCTTAGCGGTATTTTGGCATTGATTTAGGCAAAATATGAGTTTGGTATTGGCAATGTTTAAGTTTTATGATATATATATAGTTATGCATTTATGTACACTTTTATATAGTATGCTCAATGATGATATTATTCTGGCATATGGCAGAAAATAATTGTTATGTGAGATAGTGAGCGCTTATCAGTATTGACTGATAGTGCTGAATGGAGGGTAGGATAGAATGCCGTGCATAAAAACGGATTTGGGAGATAAAAGGCGTGCGTATATACGAAACGCAGTGTTTTTGATTTTGATATTTGTGTTAGAAATATTTTTCTTTCGGGAGCTGTTACAGTCAGGCGCAATGATTGGAGATCGTGGTGATGCCCGGTTGAATAATTTAATTATGGAGCATTGGTATCATGTGTTTTGTGGCGAGGAGTCTGTTAACACACTTTCACAGTTTTATCCTGTGACTAACACATTGAGTTACACGGACATGCTGTTGGGTTTTTCAATACCGTATAGTATATTGCGTTTCTTAGGTTTTTCTATGTTTAAGGCAAACAAGCTGGTTTTGATAGGAGTGCATTTTTTCGGAAGTTATTGTCTTTATTTTCTTTTATACAGAATATATAAATTAAAAGATTATGCGGCTTTTGCGGCAGTGGTTGCTTTTTCTTTTGCGAACGGTTATGCAGTCAGGATAGGTCATACTCAAATGACGGCGTTAAGTTTTCTGCCGATGATTATAATATTTGCAAGTATGGCTGTGAAATGTTGGGATAATAATAGACTTAGAAGAATATATGCTATGTTGTTTGTCACATCTTATGGTTTACTTGCGTACACAGGTTGGTACACATTTTTCTTTTCGGCTGTATTTTTTCTGATTGTTTTGGTATCATGTATTGGTCATATTTTAATAAATAATAAAAAATTATTTGTTGAATTATGGTCAAATGTTAAGAAAAAAATTTTTGAGTTATGTATATATGCAGTCTGGATGGTTATATTGTTAATTCCTTTTTTGTGTTGGTATCTTCCTACAAGCAGAATGTCCGGAAACAGGAAGTGGGAGGACGTTGTATTTTACTCGCCTAATATTATAGATATTGTAAATGTTGGAGATAGCAACAGGCTGTTGGGAAAATTTATTAACAGTTTGAATTTTTCTGCATACAGAAGTAAGGGGGAGCATGAACTGATGCAAGGCTTTTCAATTATTTTAATTATTATTATGCTGGCGCTTATATGGCGGCTAATCAGGGATTATAAAAGGAAGAAAATATTACAGCAAAATCTGGAAAATTTTGAGATTTTTTTTGTGGGATACGCAAGAGCTATTTTATTTTCAGTTATTTTGGTGGTAGAATGTACAGGGGTGTCTTTGTGGTGGTTTGTTTGGAAATATGTACCTGGTGCAGGTTCTTTAAGGGCAATTTCGAGATGGTATTATTTCCTTCTGCTTCCGATTTCTATACTGCTGGCGATATTACTTGATAGATATGAGGCAAAGTCAAAAGACTCACGGAGGTACTTTGCAGCAGCGATGTTTGCGGTCTTTCTATTGTGGGGCTCCAATATTTATTCGGGAGATATTTCAAGATGGAATTATGCTGATGATTTAGCATTGATAGAAGCTATGCAGCCTCCTCCAGAAGAAGCAAAGGTAATTGCCGTAATGGATTCAGGGGAGTCTCCGCAGGAGTTGTATAACACCCACTTAGATGCGTGGCTGATTGCAGACCACTATGGATTGCAGACCATTAATGGTTATAGCGGAACATTTCCGGTTGGTTATGACGGGCTTTGGAATGCCAATTCAGATACATTCTTAACCAGCGTACAGGAATGGCGGGAATTGCATAATATAACAGATTATATATATGTATATGACAGGAATACCAAAGAGTGGCTGGTGGTCAACGGTTCTGTGTAAAACTATGGCAGAGCCGTGGTGATATAAAATACAACATAATAAATACCAAATAGGTTAGTAAGAAGAGGAAGAAAGTATGGATAAAGAAAATTATGTTTTGTCGGTTGTTATACCATGTTATAATGAGAAAAACCATATTGAAACTATTGTTAATAAGGTGCTGCAATCACCTGTTAAGAATAAGGAGATTATCGTTGTAGATGATAAGAGTACGGACGGAACAGATAAGATTCTTGAAGAAAAAATAAGACCACTGGTCAGCAAAATTGTATATCATAAAGTGAATCAGGGAAAAGGAGGAGCGCTGCGTACCGGATTTAAACACGCTACAGGGGATGTTGTCATTATACAGGACGCTGACTTAGAGTATGATCCTATGGAGTATCCGAAGGTGCTTGAACCGATTATAAGTGGACGAGCCCAAGTTAGTTATGGTTCGAGATTTTTAGGCGGCGTTTCAAAGGGATATAAGGCAAATCAGTTGGCAAACAAATTTTTGACGGGGCTGTCAAATCTTTTTACCCATCAGAAATTGACAGATATGGAAACCTGCTATAAATGTTTTAAAAGAGAGATAATCCAAGCTGTAGATATTAAGGAAAACAGATTTGGCTTTGAGCCGGAAATAACTGCTAAGGTCAGCAAAATGGGACATAAGATTACCGAGGTACCTATTTCTTATCACCCAAGAACGAATGAGGAAGGGAAGAAAATAGGATTTAAAGATGGCTTAAGGGCAATTTATTGTATTTGGAAATACAGAAAAGGATAATAACAGGGGAAGTGATAAAATGAAAGTTGCAGTAGTAGGTACGGGATATATAGGTTTGGTTACTGGGACATGTTTCTCGGATATGGGAAATGAAGTTTGGTGTGTGGATGTAGATGAGGATAAGATTTCAGGATTAAAAAAAGGTATCATTCCTATTTATGAGCCGGGCTTGGAAGAGCTTGTGTTAAAAAATTACGAGATGGGACATCTCAAATTTACCACACAGATTAAAGAGGCATTGCAGAAAGCAAGTATCTGTTTTATTGCGGTTGGCACTCCTATGGGAGAGGATGGGAGCGCAGATTTGCAATATGTTCTTGAGGTGGCAAGGGAGATTGGTCAGACAATGGAACATCACACATATGTGGTTGACAAATCAACGGTGCCTGTAGGAACTGCAAATCTTGTCAGAAAGACAATACAGGAAGAGTTGGATAAGCGCAACAGCGATTTGACCTTTGACGTTATTTCAAATCCTGAGTTCCTAAAGGAAGGTACGGCTGTTGAGGACTGTATGCGCCCTGACCGTATCGTAATTGGTGTTGACAACGAGAATGCAGGCGATGTCATGCAGGAGCTGTATCATCACTATGTGCTGAATACTGAAAATTTTATTATTATGGATATTGCCAGTGCAGAAATGACCAAATATGCCGCTAATGCGATGCTGGCTACAAAGATTTCGTTTATGAATGAGATATCTAATGTCTGTGAGAGAGTAGGTGCTGATGTAAATAAAGTCCGCAGAGGGATAGGAAGTGATTCTAGAATCGGCTATAGTTTTATTTATCCGGGCTGCGGATATGGCGGAAGCTGTTTTCCAAAAGATGTTCAGGCATTAATTAATACAAGCAGGCAGTTTGATTATGAACCGCTTCTGCTTCGGGCAGTGGAAGATGTAAATGCAAATCAGAAGCATATAATAGGAAGAAAGATTAAAGAGCGTTTTGGTAACGACTTGACAGGCAGAAAATTTGCTGTGTGGGGACTTGCTTTCAAGCCAAATACAGATGATATGAGGCAGGCTGCTGCGATTACTATTATTAATGATTTGACAGAGGCTGGAGGAAAGGTGGTGGCATATGATCCAAAAGCCATGAATGAAGCAAAGAATCGTTATTTAAAGGGTAATGACAATGTTTCTTATGTGGAGAGCAAATATACGGCTCTTACAGGAGCAGACGCATTAGTATTAATCACTGAATGGAAAGAATTTAGAAGTCCTGATATGGACGAGATTAAGGCAAGATTAAAAAATCCTATTATATTTGATGGCAGAAATCAGTATAACAAGAAGACAATGCGCAAGATGGGCTTTGAGTACTATCAGATTGGGGTTTCAGCAAAGTAAGGAGACACTATGAAAAGAATATTAGTTACAGGCGGTGCAGGTTTTATTGGTACCAATCTTTGTGAGAGGCTGGTTAAAGAAGGCAATGATGTAATATGTCTTGATAATTTTTTTACGGGCTCAAAAGAAAATGTTCGCAAATTAATGAATTATGATAATTTTGAGTTAATTAGACATGATATAACGCAGGAGATTTATTTGGAGGTGGATCAGATATACAATCTTGCTTGTCCTGCAAGCCCTCCGCATTATCAGTATAATCCTATTAAGACTGCCAAGACTTCAGTTCTGGGGGCATTGAATATGCTTGGACTAGCAAAACGTGTAAGAGGTCGTGTATTGCAGGCAAGTACAAGCGAGGTCTATGGTGATCCTGAAGTGCATCCTCAGCCGGAAACTTACTGGGGACATGTGAATCCAATCGGAATCCGTTCATGTTATGATGAGGGAAAGAGAATGGCAGAAACTCTATTTTTTGACTATCACCGTCAGCATAATGTAGATATTAAGGTGATTCGTATTTTTAATACTTATGGACCAAACATGAACCCAAACGATGGGCGCGTTGTGTCAAACTTTATTGTTCAGGCTCTCAAGGGTGAGGATATCACTGTGTATGGCACAGGTAATCAGACAAGAAGCTTTTGTTATGTTGATGATTTGGTAGAGGGAATGATTAGAATGATGAACAGCCGAGATGGCTTTACAGGACCTGTAAATCTCGGTAATCCCGGAGAATTTACTATGCTGGAGCTGGCAGAAAAGGTTATTAAGCTCACAAACAGCAGTTCCAAGCTGGTTTATAAGCCACTGCCGTCAGATGATCCTACACAGAGGAAACCGGTCATAGAGCTGGCAAAGGAGGAGCTTGACTGGGAGCCTCACATTCAGTTGGAGGAAGGATTAAAGAAGACCATAGAATACTTTGACAGAGTGATTCGTGAAGAGAAAGTATAAATAAATCCTGCGCGGCATTTATTTTTTTCTGATTTTAAGGAGTTTTTAAGGAGTTTTTGCAAAATGGGTAAATTAATCTATTTTACAGAAGCTCCTCTTTTATTTGAAAATTTTGTATTTTGTTATATAATAACATTGGCATAATATAGATAAAGGAAATGGGTAGATTTATGCAGAATTTGAGTATAGGAAATTTTGTGAATAGGATTTATAAGGATTTCGCTGCGATTGCAGGGATTATGGCAGTAGTTACCGGGATTTTATTTTACTGTTTTAATCTTAAAACTTCGGATTTGTCGCTGCCTATAAGCTATGGCGGCGGCGATGAGATGTCTATAATTAATACCGCAAGACTGGTGCAGGACTGCGGCTGGAATACGGGGACGGACAGGCTTTCGGCGCCGGACGACTATTATTATAATAATAACGAGATAATAAGCGGTCTTCACAATGCAGATGTTCTGGCTGTTAAATTTTTTCTTCTGGTGGGCGGAAATGACGCTGTTAAGGCGGCAAATCTTACCTACCTGTCGGCGTTTTATCTTATTGCGCTGTCGGCGTATATAGTTCTTAGGCAATTAAGGCTTAAGGAGCTTGTATCCGCTTCGGGAGCGCTTGTATATTCATTTCTTCCGTTTATATTTATGCGCGGAATGGGCCATCTGGCGCTTAGCTGCTATTATTTTGTGCCATTTGGCGTGTTAATGGCGGTGTGGATATATGAGGACAAAAAATTTATGCTGCCCGGAAAGGGGTTTTTCAGGTACAAAAGAAATATTGGCGGACTTGTAATGGCATTTTTAATAGCTATGCAGGGAATTGGTTACTGGCAGATATTTGCATGCTTTATGATTATGGTGGCTATGGTGACTGCATTTATAAGAAATCACGACTGGACGTACGTTAAGAGAGGCTGCGCTGCTATAGGCTGTATTGTTGCGGCTGTGTTTATCAACTGTATTCCTGTGTTTATAACCATGCTTTCGGCGGGGGTTATGAGTGCAGAGAGCCGCTACAGAGGCGGAACTGAGGGCGAGGCTTACGGTCTTAAAATTGTGCAGCTTTTTCTGCCTGTAAATGGTCATGGTATTGATATATGGCAGCAGTACCTTGATTTATATAATGAAAAAATGCCTCTGGTAAATGAAAACAGAACGTCATATCTCGGACTTGTGGGAATTGTCGGATTTATAATACTTGTTTATTGGCTTTTTACAAACCGAAGGGACGACACTCAGCTTAAGAAAAGGCTTACGGTGCTTGCGGATATGAATATGGCTTCGGTGCTTCTTGCCACAGTGGGCGGTATAGGTTCGATGCTTTATCTGGCGGGCTTCAATATTATAAGGAGTTACAACAGAATATCCGTATATATTGCATTTGTGTGTATAGCTGCATTTTGTCTGGCGGCGGAATATGCTGCGGAGCGATTTAAAAAGGCTGTTATAAGGGCGGCGTATAGTCTTGCGGTGTGCGCGTTTATGATGTTTGCCGTATGGGAGCAGAATCCGGGTTACAGGTTTGATACGGCTGCAAATGCTCAGAGATGGAACAGCGAAGAAAATTTTATAGCAGCCATAGAAAATGTCACCGAGGAAGACGATATGATTTTGCAGCTTCCATATGTGTCCTTTCCGGAGGACGAGGTTCACAATAATATGGGAGCTCTTGCACATTATGCGGGATATTTTCATTCTGATAAATTAAGATGGAGCTTCGCAACCCTTTATGGAAGCGAGACGGACAAGTGGTATCAGCAGACAGCTTCGCTTCCGGCGGAAGAAATGGTGAGGGAGGCAAGAGAAAAGGGCTTTGCAGGCATATATATTGACAGAAGCGGATATACAGAGGAAGAGTGGAGAAAGCTGGAGGATGATTTGCGCCAGTGTCTCGGTACGGAGCCAATTGTGTGTGAGAGAGGCGTGTTGAGCTTCTTTAAGATTTGAGCTTTTATAAATATGCAGATGTCAGCAGATAGAAAATGGATAGCAAGGTGGAAGTATGGAGAAATTAAAAAAAATATGCGAACAGTTTATAAAACGATTTGGCCCGGACCTGATTACGGCGGCTGGTATGATGGCAGTTGTAACCATATGTCTGTATGCGGTTTTTGATTTTGGAGCTGCCGACTGGTCGGTGCCTTTCTGGTATAGCGGAGGGGATGAGTATTCTCTTATAAATACGGCCAGGCTTGTAGAGGAATGCGGCTGGAATACGGGAACAGACAGGATAGCAGCAACGGAGGATTATTATTATAATAATAACGAGATAATAAGCGGTCTGCACAATGCTGATGTTCTGCTGGTAAAATTTTTTATGCTGGCGGGCGGAAATGATATTGGACTGGCAGCAAATCTCACATATATTTCGGCATTTTATCTTATTGCGTTGGTTTCATATATTGTGCTGCGGCTTTTGGAGCTTAGAAAATGGTCGGCAGCGTCAGGCGGTCTGGTGTATGCATTTTTGTCGTTTATATTTATGCGTGGAATGGCGCATATCTCTCTTTGCAGCTACTATTTTGTGCCGCTGGCCGTGCTGATGGCGGTTTGGGTGTATGAAGACGAAAGTTTTATGGCGCCGAAAAAGGGATTTTTCAAATACCATCGGAATATAGGCGGAATAGTTATGGCATTTCTTATAGCCTCTCAGGGAATAGGCTACTGGCAGGTGTTTGCCTGCTTCTTTGTGCTGGTGGCGGCCGTGACGGCTGTCATAAGAAATAAGAGCTTAAAGCCGGTCTGGAGGGGTGGAATTGCCATAGCAGCCATAGCGGCGGCAGTTGTAATATGGTGTATCCCTGCATTTGTGTCAATGTGGGCCTCGGCTGGAATGGGAACGGTGTCAAGACCGAGAAGCGCTATAGAGGCGGAGCTGTATGGATTTAAAATTACGCAGCTTTTCCTGCCTGTCAATTCGCATGGCATTTCTATACTGGAGGAGGCAATATCGGGCTACAATCAGTATATGCCGCTGGTAAATGAGAACAGCACAGCCTATATAGGACTGGCAGGAATAATGGGTTTCGTTGTGCTTTTTGTATGGCTGTTTGCGGACAAAAAAAGCGAGAGCCGGCTTGGTAAGAGACTTTCGGTGCTTTCTGATATGAATATTTGCGCAGTGCTTCTGGCTACTATAGGCGGTTTTGGCGGTATGGTGTATCTTTTGGGCTTTGATATGCTCAGATGTTATAACAGAATATCTGTTTTTATTGCATTTATCTGTATTATGGCGTTATGCCTTGCAGCGGATTATGCGGAGCAAAGAATAAAAAGGAAGGCTGTCAGGAGGACATTTATAATTGTATTTGTGGTATTTATGATGTTTTCGCTGTGGGAGCAGATACCTCAGATATCCGTTAATTATGAAGAAAATGCTAAGAAATGGTATGGAGAAAAGGAATTTACAGCGGCTATAGAGGCGGTTTGTGATGAGAACGACAAAATTTATATGCTTCCGTATATGTCGTATCCTGAGAGAACTTCAGACACCAAAATAGCGCCGTTGTCACATTTATCGGGATATTTTCACTCAGAGAAACTTAGGTGGAGCTTTGGAACCGTTACGGGCAGCGAGTCCGATGTGTGGTGTGAGGAGACGTCAAGACTGCCGGCGGCTGAAATGGTACAAAGTTTGAAAGAAAAGGGCTTTGCCGGAATATATATTAACAGAAGCGGCTATGATGAATTAGAACTGGAAAATATGGAGAGGGCTTTGCTGGACTATTTGGGGACTGAACCTATTGTCAGCGGCGACGGTCTGCTAAGCTTTTACAAAATACAGTAAAAAGGTGAAGGTATGAATAAGGTCAGTAAGAAATTATCAATAGTTATGCCTGCTTATAATGAGGGTGCTCTTATTTATAAAAATATAATGGCTACGCTTGATTCGGTTTCGGAGTTTGCAGAAAATATAGAAATTGTGGCTGTCAACGACGGCAGCAGCGACAACACAAAGGACGAGATTTTGCGGGCAATGATGAAGGATTCAAGAGTGAGGCTGGTAACTTCGGACAAAAACCGAGGCAAGGGCAGAGCCATAATATCAGGCGTGGCGGCCGCAGAGGGCTATTATATAGCCTTTGTTGACGCGGATTTGGAGCTTCATCCGTCTCAGCTTAAGGGGTATCTTGAAAAAATGATACAAGAAGACGCGGATGTTGTTATCGGCTGCAAATTTCACAAGGATTCGCAATTAAAGTATCCATTTAAAAGAAAGATTATGAGCATGTGCTATTACTGCATGCTGCTGGTGCTTTTCAGGCTGAATGTAAAGGATACGCAGACAGGGTTAAAGCTTTTTAAGGCGGAAGCCATACGTCCTGTTGCACATCTTATAAGAACATCGGGTTTTGCTTATGATATTGAGCTTTTGGTGGCGCTGCACAGGAGAGGCTGTAAAATTGCGGAAATGCCGGTGAAGGTTGTGTATGTCAGGGACAAATCCGAGCGGCGTATAAAGTTTAAGGACATTTGGAAGGCATTTAAAGATACATGGGCGATATTTGGAAGGGTGTATTTTAAGCATTATTATGACAAATAGAAGCGGCAATGTTTGCCAATGACATATGCAAAAGATAAGTTTGACGTTGTTCCCATAAGATAAACTTAAGGTTATCAAACTTGATATATGTAGTAAAAATTGGTATAATAAAAAGAGT
>CAYZZP010000041.1:0-17711 GCA_964482965.1 uncultured Lachnospira sp. | reverse complement strand
AAGAGGTTTTTGCCTCTTCCCTTTATTTTTGCCAATGATAATTATACTCTAAGACGGAATTATCAACATTAAATTTCTAACTTTTTCATAAATAAAATAAGTCCGAAATCTGATGTTCCAGACCCATTTTATTATGAATATAAGTTACCTGCTCCTTTCGCCTTTTCCAATACATTGTTCTCTCTTCATCTGTGCAACTACAGACTCCAGCTTCATAAATTCATCCAACATATCATCACTATACCGATAAACAACACCGATGGAATCAAGCTTGTTTATAAACCTCTGTATAGCATCCTGCACACTGCATTCTGCTATTCCAAGCCATTCCACCTTCTCTTTATCCGTAAGTATTTCGTAGCGTTCCTTTGTCATATCAGATGTAACATAATTCTGAAAATCTGCATATACTTCATCCACACCCTCAGTAGATTCATCTATCGAATCATACAGTTTTGTGGCTGCCTCCGACTCACTGACACCATAGTTCAACTCTTGTTCTGAAATTACATCTCCTTCTTCCTGTAATACTTCCGCTGCAGCCAGCTCCCTTTCAGCCACTTCGACTTCAGGCAGTACATCAGCAACATCAATCCGCTCAGCCTCATAGATTTCTATATCCACATTTGACTCTGTCGCTTTATATACTTCACCCTCGTCATAAACCTCACTCTCCGCATACGAAATCTCTCTTCCCTCAAGCTCCGGCACATCCACCATATAAAGATTCTCCACATCCACATCAAGTGGTATCTCCATATGAGCAAAGGTACTTTCACTAATACAGCGGTTAATGGTTGCACACTCCCTTTTTGCTTCCTTCCGCCTCTCCTTAAGTTCCGCCAACTGTTCCCTATAATGAGCTTCGTGATACAGATAAACAGTCACATCTCCATCCTTTTCGTACTGATACTTATGACGGGCATGCTCCTTATAAAGCTCCTTCTTTTTCGCATCAATATCCGCCATCCTCTGTTCCGCTGTCTGCTTTGCACGGAATACATCCTCCCAACCGTTTATACCCTCACGGTTTAGAAAAAGATACTCCTCCTGCAACTCCTTCATACGGATAAGGTCCTGCTGATACCTTGTGTACTTGTATTGAAATCGGCATTTCTGCACCACACACATACGATACAACTTCCCATAATACCGTTGCTGAAAAGCATTAGCTGGTTTCTTATGCAAAGCATAGCCCGGATGATATACCGGCGGCTCCACATACTTATAAGTCCGCTCTTGCTCATAAAAGTTCTGCAAATTCTGCACAGAAAACTCTTCATCCAGCGTATCCAGTCTCCTGCTACGCCTCATACCTTCAGCCTTTACAGAAATATGGGCACCTATCTTAACCTCATAGCCAAGCTTTTCCATAAAAAAAATAAATTCCTCAAAGCTTCCTGCCTTATTTCTACAATACTGCATATCTCCCGTGATAAAATCGCCCCAGCTCTGCTCCTTTTCCCACTGCTTGCGGTTCATATTCACAGGGTCTTTGCTGTATTCTGCCGCAACAATGGACAAACCATATTCCTCACACAGTCTGTTGGTTATGGGCTGTATCACATTCTTCCAATCCCCTTTTTTATAACTGTATTTCCTACCGGTAACCATATTTACACTGTTATATACAAGATGCCCGTGCAGATGATTCTTATCCGTATGAACACTGAAAACACCCTCATATTCGCCACCCAAAAACTCTTCTGCAAATCGTCTGGTAATCTCATACATCTGCTCCTTGGTTCCCTCTCCCGGCTTTAGGGATATGATAAAATGATACCCCTGCCTTCCTCCGGTCTGCCCGAACATTTCCTTTGTGCCTATCATCTGCTCATATGCAAAATCCGGCAGGCAGTTAATACCGCCTACCAGACTTCCCTTTTCCGTCTTTGCCTCATTACAGATATAAGCTATGGAATGCTTCAGATGTGCAGCTACATTCCCGTGCTCTGCTGACTTCATACACATAATCTTTGTTATCGCCATAATCATCGCCACCTTTCCACTAACTGTTTCAACAGCTTAAGCACCTCTTCCAGCGCCCGTGTCATCTTAAGCACATCCACATTTCCAAACCACTTGGACTCATTACAGTGCTTTGCCATCTGGTTGATGTTTGTGGCAATTCCGCTAATCTGACGAATAAGGTTTCTTCTGTCCTCTGCGTGGGTTGCATCCACTCCACCGTGAACAATTAGCTCACGCAGATACCTACTCTCATTCATTCCGGTAGCCTTGGCATCCTCCGACAGCTTGCGAAGCTCATACTCCGACAGTCGGAAAGTCCGGTTCTGCCTTGCCATACTCTTTTTTGTTATCTGTTTCTCCATATAAAAATCCTCCAATCATTCCAATCGTTGCTACACTCCTTCTGCCCGCAGAAATCTCCTTTAACGCTACGAACAGAATTTCTTTCAGATAAAAACTGCAAGATACGGAAATCGCAATGCGTTTCCAATCTTGTTAGGGGCAAAAGCCCCTAAAACCTCAATATTTATACTGATATTTCACAGAAATCCACCCTTGCAGATGAATTTCTGTAAAACAAAAGGCAGGACTACCGGCGAAAATGTAATACAATTCCTGTCAATATCCTGCCTTTTGTTATACAAACCGTTATACGGATAAAAGGGCAATAAAAAAACTGTCAAACACATCCAGCTCATTTGAACCATTTTGTTTCACAGTTTTTACTTATTTTTTCTATTCTGTCTTACGGTTTGTTTGACAAAACTTGTCGCCTGCCACTTCCTACTCTTCCTCATCATCACCAAACATGGCAGACAAAGAAGCCAGTGCCCCATCATCCAGCGGCTTATCAGACAGCTCCAAATTATTATCCTGTAATTCTTCCACTGCTTCCTTTACCGATTCTGTCGGCTCTGCTGGTGTCACAGATGGTATGGGAGCAACATTCATCCCCTGCATTTGCATCATGGCAGGAACAGCCACATAACCGCCTGTCTGCTGTCCCATTGCACTGATAATGGTTGCAAGGATCCTTGTAACTGCATCCTGCATAATCCGCTCATTGTCTGCCTTACTCTGTTTGGCAAAATCCCTGACAAACTCCTGCATAAGCTCCATAGTACTCATCTCTTCCCGAAATCGAATTTCTCCACTGACAAAACATAGAATTGCCCACTTCACAGCCTCCGTCAGAGAATCATAATACTCACCCTCATAAACCACTTTATCCAGCCACTCCATGATTTCCTTATCCTCCCGGTTCTTATCATTCAACCGGAATGCAATCGACCTTGTTGCCATAGACTACACCTCCAGATTCTGTGCTAAGAACTGATAACCGAGAGCATTGGCACGGACATCGGTTACATATCGCACATTTTCTCCGGTACAACTTCCGAAACGTCTCATAACTCCGGCTCCTCCACCAACATACACCACATTGGTAAAATCAAAGTCGATTTTCAATTCACGAAGTTTGGCTTCCACTTCAAGAGCATATCTTTTCAGCCCTGCATTGATGGTACCCATAATGGATTCCTTATTTTTAGCAATGGCATTGGTATCTCCCGTTTCAATCACTTCATTGATGATATACTCCGGCACTTCCTTACCATACTTTGCAATGCACTCCTTCTGAATACGGTCAATCGCAGTAATCAAGCCCTGCTGGTAAGTGTGGCACTCATCAAGGACAGGAACCTTATTCACCACCGACATAATATCCAGCGTCCATGAACCACAATCCACCGCAGTCAGCCTGTCCATGCCTTCCATTCGGTTTGCAATGGCTGCATGACACTGTGCAAATACCTTTACTTTGCCAAAATGCACTACATATCTGATACCTTCATAAAAAAATGACACCTTATCATTGGTGAGAAGATAGTTGCGAAATGCCTTCTTCTCTTTTCCATAAAGGGTAAGTGGAACACCCACCGCAAGATTTACCTTTACAGTTTTTGCTTCCGTCCGCTCCCTTAACTCCTTTGCAATGGCAGCCAGTGTCAGAAGATAATAATTTTCATTTTCTGTCTTGGTCTCCTGCTTACCCATTCTGCCCTGACCGATAACATATTTCCTGCCTCGAAACTCAAGCAGGTTATCCTTTGTGGCTGGCATGGTCTGCAATTCCGTAATACCATTCTCAAAAATGATGCTCGGCGTTTTAATGGAACTCCAGCCGTGGTCAATGGCAATCAGAAATTCAGGAAGTATATCCACATAATTTCTGCTCTCTGCATTATTCAAGTTACTTTCTTTTCTCATGATCTCTGTCATAAATACCTCTTTCTCCGGCAATCCGGGTGCCGGTCCCTTACATAATCTTTTTTCCTACTGTAAAAGGTGGCAGCCAAGCCACCACCTTCCATAAAAATAATTCACTAATGATACTGATACACAATATCCACAAGTACGGTTTCTTCCGCCACGGTCTTTGCCTGCTCACGCTGTTTCCACATTTCTATGGTGGAACTGCGATTCACAGACGGATACTTTCTCATATGCTGACCGATAATAAGGTCAAGCATTTCATAAGCTTCCTCATTGACCTTATGCGCCGTCCGATTAACACATCCAAGTCTTGTGAGTGTACGAAATCTTCCCTTGTGATTTTCCTTCATATAAGATAACCACAGCAATCCGTACTTTCCCACTGCCGATAATTCCATATCAGCGGGGATAGTCAGTAACGGATACAAAATACCATCCTTTTCCACATAGGGAATATCCATCTTTCCCATAAAAAGTCGCCTCCTCTCTCAAAATTTTTGCCTAACGATAGCAACGGAACTCATAGAACTCTACACTGTTGCCCTGATAAACTCCGGCACACTCAATGTAAAAATAAGGCTCTACTTCAAACACCATCATTCCGGCTATGTAATCTGCAATCTCTTCCTCACTGCAAAGCCTTTCCCCACTAATGGTAGAAGCAAGGTTCAGATTGGTTTCCACAAATACGGAATAATAACCGCAACCATCATAAGGATAATACTCACTGTATTCTTCCTGCGTAATCTTCCCTACTGCCAGCAGATTGTTCAGATTTTCGGGAAGCGATATCATCCCTGCGGCTTTGCATTTCTCCACAGCAAGTCTTGCCACACGGTCCGCATCATATCCCACATACTCTGCCTCCGGTATGTTGAAGGTAATCTCCAAAATCGGACTTCCGTCAGCAGGATTACCTCTGTCATCTATGGCAGGTGGTACACTATCTTCTGTAGCAGGCGATTCCGTAGATGGAGTTGGTTGTGTTTCCGCCGGTGGTGTCGTAGGTTGAGTGATAACAGTTTCCGGTTCACTCGGAGCCTCTGTGGTTGATGACTCAACTTCCACTTCCTTTGTAGTATTATCTGCTATCGGCTCCTCCGTGGTTGAAGCTTCAGAATTTGAAACATCTAAACTTTGTTTATCCGCATCAGATGTTTGTGTCTGCTCTGTCTCCACAGATGTATCAGAATTTCCTATTACATCAATGTCAGCTTCCAAGCTTACATCTGCTTCCAAATCCTCTGCCACATCCGTTTCAGAAATCTCTACTTCTGAAACAACCTTGCTCTCCGCTTCTTCTGTCTGCTTATCGTAACATCCCGAAACAATCAACACACTACACAACACAAACATAAACCATACTTTCTTTAACATAGAAATCGCTCCCTTCTACTGTGGTACTGCCGCTTTTGCAAAAATCAGAAAGACTCTTGCCACCAGTACGAATAACAACAAAAACAACTTTGCTCCATAAAGAACCGCTTTCAATACAAAAAGCACACTCTTTAAAAGAAACTTCACTACTGCACTCAAAATGCTTCCTAATCCCATACAGGACCTCCTCTCTAAGCATTTCCCCTACAAGTGACCAAACTTAAGGAAATGCTGTCACTACTTGTTCCGACGCAGCCACGCATCGACCGGTAAAAAAATACACCATCTCAAACCTGCTTCTGTTGAAGCATAAGCTTAAGATGGTGTAGTCCTTACCCATTCTTGGTTTCATATTCAGTTTTTACAGGTGCCTTTCTCCACCCTTTTACCGTAACTGATGTAAAAAAATAATTGGACTAACCTCTGAAACGCCCTATTTATAAGGCTTTCTTAAGCTTGTCACTATTATATCTCAATCCCCCGACTCCCATTTTGAAACCGACTGGCGGCTTATCCCAAGCTGCTCCGCCAGTTGTTCCTGCGACCACCCTCTGCTCTTGCGCAGCTCAATAATTTTTTCTGAAATCATAATTTAATTTTTCTCCTTAATACAATATTTTTTATCGCTGCTATTTCATATGTTATATTTGTTATATTTTATATTGTACATTATACAATATGGCACATGACACATTTGCGCCTCAATAACATATACATTTCAGCTTGCATATACATCTTATCATTTTCTGTGGTTGCATTCTACCAATCCGGCTTTGAATATGTATAAAATTTCCGCAACCAGCAGTTGCATTTCAATTTTTGTTTATCTGCTTTGCCCTTTATAGTATAATTTATAATTATCCAAATAATTATTCAAAAAAGCCCCTAAACCAGCGTATTTACTGATTTAGGAGCTTAAAAAGAGTACATATAATATTTTGCATAAATTACTATTTGTACGTCACTTATTTCTATCATTTTGAAGCGCATTATTAAATAAAAAAATAGAGCGCGAGACGGGAATCGAACCCGCGACCCCCTCCTTGGCAAGGAGGTGCTCCACCGCTGAGCCACTCGCGCATATATAATACATCTGCTGTACTTACTCATTCATTTTTCGTATAGCAGATGCTATTCTACTTGATAGGCTGAAATTTGTCAATAGTGTAATTTAATTTTTTCATCTTTCCTTTTTGTTGCCTCTTTTACCGCCCTGTTAAATATTTCCTTAAACCTGACTTCCTCTATCGGTTTTAACAAATAGTGAAAAGCTGCAATATATCCCGTCTTACAGGATCAGCCAGCGCCTTAAATGTCTCCGCAAATCCCGCAGCTCTCACCTCCTTTTTTCTGCCATTCCTGCCGCTCTGCCATTCTATCATTCTATCATTCAGCACAACATCTTTTCAAATATATTATTTTGAGAATTGGGAATTGCTATTATTTTTCTGTTATTATACAATTATAAAATATAAACTGCCGGATTTGCAGTCCGCATGATTATATATTGTTGTATTAAGCGCACAAATTTCACCATTAAAAAATCAGGCTCTGACAAATTGAACGTCACAAAATTAACCGTTGCAGAAATAAACACAGAAAGGTTTTACCACAAAATTATGAACGAAATTGAAGCATATTATAATAAATTTAACGAAGAAAAAAGACTGGATTCAAGGCATGGACAGATAGAATTTATAACTTCCATGAAATATATACACCACTATCTTGAGCAGATTGAAACCGACGGTTTGACAGATTCCAGTTTTGCAGCACCAGACTACTCTGCCAACAATTCTGTCATAAATAATAAAAGAAACAAAAGCGATATTAAAATTATTGATATTGGCGCAGGCACCGGACGTTACAGCGTCGCTCTCGCCGACGAGGGTTATGATGTGAGCGCTGTGGAGCTGGTACGCCACAACCTCGGAATACTCAAATCAAAAAACAGTTCTGTAAAGGCTTATCAGGGAAATGCTTTGAAGTTAAAACGCTTTGACGACAATACATTTGACCTTACTCTCCTTTTCGGACCTATGTATCATCTGTTTGATTTTGAACATAAAAAGACCGCCCTTTTGGAGGCTAAACGCATTACCAAACCCGGCGGTATAATTCTTACCGCCTACTGTATGAATGAATACAGCGTAATAACCTATGCCTTTAAGGAGCGGCATATTCTTGAATGTATTGAAACCGGAAGGCTTGATGAAAACTTCCACACCATTTCTTCTGCAGAAAATCTTTATGATTATGTGAGGCTTGAAGATATCAACGCTCTCAATGAAGCAGCCGGGCTTATGCGGCTTAAAATTATTTCGCCTGATGGCGCTGCCAATTATATCAGACCATTTCTCAACCAACTCTCAGATGAAGAGTTTCAATGGTTTATAAAATATCATCTCGCCACGTGTGAGCGCCCCGATTTAATAGGAGCCGGAGCGCACACTTTAGACATTTTACAAAAATAATCAGGTTATCTGATGTTCGGGTCTGTAATCGGAACTTTTACCACCATTTGGTTGTAGTGCGTGACATTTTCCACATCCACAACCTCAAATTCCATCTCTTCAGCCCTAGCGCCCTTCATATAATCCAGGCCTTCGTCCTCCAGACTAAGTTCATAACCCATGCTGTAAATACGTCCGCTTACGCAGCATACAACCTTTCCATCTTTGATAAATAGAATTTCCTGACAATCATCATACTTTGTGTCAACAATATACTTATGGGATGAGCCTGTTATCTGCTCAATATCGCTTTTACTCTGCTTGCCCTTAAACACATAAACATAATCCCATTCAAATGGCACAATATCATTAAACTTTACAGCCGCCGTAGTTGTCTGAATCATAGTGTCATTAAACAGCTTGTTATTCTTGAAAACCTTCGGGTCTCCTACTACTATGTAGGTTATCCCGCACAAAGCAACCGCCACGCAGGCAACAAATAAAATAAACTTTTTCATAATAATACCTATTGTTATAAATATACATGCCATTTGTTATAATATTATTATACAACACTTATACTAAAATGCAATCGATTTTTTATCAAAAGTTTATTAAGAC
Organism: uncultured Lachnospira sp.; assembly: GCA_964482965.1. Lineage (GTDB taxonomy): Bacteria > Bacillota > Clostridia > Lachnospirales > Lachnospiraceae > Lachnospira. Next base: position 9,015 of record CAYZZP010000041.1, on the reverse strand, counting down.
TGCCGTTTTATTTATTAAAAACTACTATTTCTATTTTGAGGCCAGCTCTTTTCGTATCTGCTGTATTCTTGTATTTATCCTGTCTGCCGCCATATCCATTCCTAATTTTTTACTGATGTATTCCTTTGCAGCCTTAGCAAGTCTGTCATAATATTCTTTATCGCCGGACAAACGCTTCATATATTCCGCCGCCGTACCGACATTTGCCTCAGCCCATTTTGAACCCCTTTTATAAGGCTCCTGCGTCTTTTTAAGTACAGTAAACCCATAGTCCACCATACACGCCACATCATTATTCATAAATTCAGTATTAGATGACCAGTCCGTAGCAATGCAGACCGTTTCATTTAGCATAGCCTCTGCCATTACAAGCCCGAAGCCCTCCGCCCTGTGCAGCGATACGAACACATCCACCGCCTTGATAAGGCTGTTTACTTCAACCTTATCCATAACCTTGCTGATACAATAAATATTCCTGTAACCGCCAATTATATCTTTAAGAGCTTGCCTATCTTCCTCTCTTGGATTATTCATTTTAAGCACTAATCCAACGCTGCTGTCGTCCGGGGCAAACGCCTTTTGAAACGCCTTAATAGCACCAAGCGGATTTTTTCTTGCAATAGTGCTGTTAGTATCATACATTGCCAAAAATAAAAATTTGTCCTCCGGAAGTTTAAAGTGCTTTCGGTCATATTTCTCATCTGTAGGCGCCGTAACGCAATAAGGCATAGTATATACCGGCTTGTCCGTAATTTTGCGTATACACTTGCTGACAAATTCAGAAGGCGTCCAGACCTCGTCCACAAGCTTCAAGCTCTTTTTCCAATTTTCCGGAAATTCCTCCAGCTCCCACAGCCAAAACGCTATATTATATCTGTAATCCCATGTTTCTTTCTTCAGCTCATTGTATCCAAACGCCATGTCCAAAGGCTCGATATGCATTATATTAATATCATAAAGTAATTCGTCAGATATCTTGCTGTCCCACGAAGTATCGCCCTCTCTCAGATTATAATCAGGATCAAGCACATAATTTTTAATAGTATAAGGCAGCCCCGTATGCTCCAGTTCATTTGCCAAAAGGCGGCAGCTCTGCCCCAGACCTATCTCCATTCTTATTCCGCCTATAAGGTTAATGCCCTCCTTATAATGTCCCTGCTCGTATGGTATTATATGGCAGTTATTGAGCTGCTTGTTAAGACTCTTATCCACAAGAAAATCTTTTACCGCCCTAAGCACGCTCATAGGCACTATCTTTGTAAGCACGCCCCTCATAGATTCAGATATATTAATTAAAACCTGTGATACATTCATAAATAACTCCAATATATAATTAATTACTATGCAGCAGGAAATGCAATGATTTACGTTTCCTATGCTGATTCACCTGCGGCAATACACTCCGCAACACAGCAGACAGCAGTTTAACACAAGCGGCTGTTTATTTCAAGTTCCTGTTAAAATACCCATTCATAGAGTATTCCGTACAATTCCCTGACATAGTATGTCGGAAACAGCCATATATTCGTATATGCCGGCACAGATTTGTGGGATAAACCAAGACTGTCAGCCACTTTTCCCGCTCTGTACAAATGAAACTCATTTGTTATAAGTATGATTTCTTCATTAAGATTATGTTCTTTAATTATATCACCGGAAAATTGCAGATTTTCTCTTGTAGAAGTAGATTTTTCCTCAATTATCAATCTGTCGCCGCTTATGCCCTTATCCGCCAGATAATTATACATACACCTTGCTTCTGACATTTCCTCGTCCGCTCCCTGACCTCCTGACAAAATGCAGACTGCATCAGGATTGTCGTTAAGATATTTGTATGCCGCATCAAGCCTTTCCCCAAGCATCATACTCGGCTGAGTGCCTACCACCTTGCACCCAAGCACCACCACCGTAGCCGATTTGTTATCAGGCTTATCCATCGCCGCGCCCGCCATAAAACAGCTCTCCGCTATCACTAATACCACCACAGCGCAGGCTGCCATAGCTATCAGCATTATCACAGCTTTTCCTGCTATATGTTTCCAAAGATATTTCAGCAGCTTTACAAACGTCTTTCGGAATATGCCAATTAATATTAACAACAGCGATATCAGCAATCCTGTCTCATTTCCAATATTCATTATTCCGTAGATGTAAAAGGGCATACCAAACCACACTAAACCTATTATCCCCAATATTATCATTATTATTGAAACAGCCATCCCTGCTCCTTCCACGTAATCTATTTTCAGGCATTTGCGAATCGAGCGTTTTGCAAAATATCCTGTTGTGTGTTTCTTCGCATTATGGCGACGTGTGCAAGCGTACATCGCCGCAATGCTCATTATATCATATATTGCAAAAAAATATATTAAAGTTATGTTAAAAATTCTTGACAATAATTTTACGGCGAGTTATAGTGACATTATAATTCAATAAGCTATCTAAACCTTTGAGCAGGAGAAGTAGCCTTTTGCGACAATATCAGAGAGCCGCAGGCGCTGGAATTGCGGTATTCGTCAGATTGGTGAATGGACCTGTGAGGGCAAGCTGAAAGCATATTTCAAAATTTTGCAAGTAGGTGCGACGCGGCTGCGCGTTACAGCAGAATATGTATGTCAGTACATAGATGAGAGCACTCCAATGGAATGAATTTAGGTGGCACCGCAGAGATTTTACTCCTGTCCTATCGCAAGATACGGCAGGATTTTTTTCTATAGTAAAGTCCTTGACTTTACTATAGAAAAAATAATATGCGCAGTTTGCAGAAAGGAAAATACTGCGTTGCAGCCTGCCCACGCGCGGCAAGAAAAGATGTGCTTATGTAAATTTTCAGATGCAGAAGTGTGTGAAGCACTCTTTTCCTGTTAGGGCAATGACAAATGTCTCCTGTCCGGCTGTACCGACTCTTAATCTATGGAAATGTCTCATCAAACATTTTTAGGCGTTTGCGAAACTCACTAGATTTTATTGAAATTGTACAAATTAGCGCAATGTTTTGATGAGTTTCGCAATTACCTAATCAAACATTTTTTATGAAAGGAAGGAAACTTATTATATGTCAAACTCAATCCCTTACAAAATTTATCTCGAAGAACAGGAAATGCCTACACAATGGTACAACGTGCGTGCAGATATGAAGAAGAAGCCTGCTCCGCTGCTTAATCCGGGAACATTACAGCCTATAACTGCGGCTGAGCTTTCTTCTGTATTCTGCGACGAGCTTGTTGCTCAGGAATTGGACGACACAACTCCATATTTTGATATTCCTGAAGAAATTCGCAATTTTTATAAAATGTACCGCCCTTCTCCATTGGTAAGAGCGCATTGTCTTGAGAAGAAGCTCGGCACTCCGGCTCATATTTACTACAAATTTGAGGGTAACAATACATCCGGAAGCCACAAGTTAAACTCTGCCATTGCACAGGCCTACTACGCTAAAAAACAGGGATTAAAGGGCGTTACTACAGAAACAGGCGCCGGACAGTGGGGAACAGCCCTCTCTATGGCATGCTCCTATTTTGATTTAGACTGTCAGGTATATATGGTAAAATGCTCTTACGAGCAGAAGCCTTTTAGACGCGAGGTTATGCGTACTTACGGCGCACAGGTTACGCCTTCGCCTTCAATGAATACTAATGTTGGAAGAAAAATTAATGAAGAATTTCCTGGAACCACAGGAAGCCTCGGATGTGCCATTTCAGAGGCTGTTGAGGCAGCTACCACTCAGGAAGGCTACCGCTATGTATTAGGCTCCGTACTGTCTCAGGTTCTTCTCCACCAGTCCGTTATCGGTCTTGAAACAAAGACTGCTCTCGACAAATATGGTGTGAAGGCTGATACAATTATCGGATGTGCCGGCGGCGGCTCTAACCTCGGCGGTCTTATATCCCCATTTGCAGGACAAATGCTGCGAGGCGAAGCTGATTACAAGATTATTGCCGTTGAACCTGCATCATGCCCAAGCCTTACGCGAGGAAAATATGCTTATGATTTCTGCGACACAGGAAAGGTTTGTCCTCTTGCTAAAATGTACACTCTTGGCAGCGGATTCATTCCGTCGCCCAACCACGCAGGCGGCTTGAGATATCATGGCATGAGTTCAGTTGTATCAGAGCTTTACGACCAGGGCTTAATAGAGGCAAGAAGCGTTGAGCAGACATCAGTATTTGAGGCAGCAGAGACATTTGCAAGAATTGAAGGTATCCTCCCTGCTCCTGAGAGCAGCCACGCTATCAAAGTTGCCATTGATGAAGCATTGAAATGCAAAGAGACAGGAGAAGCTAAAAATATTGTATTTGGTCTTACGGGAACAGGCTATTTTGATATGTATGCATATCAGGCATATAATGACAAAACTATGACAGATTACATTCCTACTGATGAGGAGCTTGCAAAATCAATAAGCACACTCCCTAAGGCGGATTAATTTGCACATGCCTCCCTTTAAAACTTTGAAAGGAATTTGTTTTTATGAAAACTGAGACAACTCTTAATTCAAATTGTGACGGACTTCCAATCAGCGTGGCTGTTATCGCTCCTGATAAGGATATAAAAGCTATTGTGCAGATATCGCATGGCATGAGCGAACATAAAGAGCGCTATTTTGATTTTATGGAATTTCTGGCGGATAACGGTTATGCAGCTGTTATTAACGACCACAGAGGTCATGGAAAAAGCGTCAAAAATCCTGACGACTTGGGTTATTTTTATGAAAGCAAAGCTGAGTATATTGTAGAGGACCTTCATCAGGTTACTGAATACGCAAAAAATCTGTTTCCTGACAAAGACGTTATCTTATTTGGACACAGCATGGGTTCTATGGTTGTCCGCAAATATATTAAAAAATACGACAAAGACATTATTAAACTCATTGTCTGCGGCTCGCCAAGTAAAAATCCTTTGACAAATGTAGCCGTATTTATCAACAGAGTTGTTAAGGCGGTTAAAGGCGGTCATTACAGAAGCAGCTTAATTAATGACCTGACATTTGGAAATTATAACAAAGCTATTAACGACATTTTTTCAGCCAATTCATGGATTTGCACCAATGAGGAAAATGTTCGTAAATATGATAGCGACGAGCTTTGCAGTTTTATATTTACCACCAACGGGTTTGAAAATCTGTTCTGCCTTATGAACGACATTTACTCCGAAAATGGCTGGACCATAAACAATCCCGAACTTCCTATACTTTTCATTGCCGGAAGCGACGATCCTGTTACTCTCGGCAAAAAACGCTGGCTTTTAAGCCAAGCGTTTTTGCGGGACAGGGGATACAAAAATATAAGCTGCAAGTACTACAAAGGACTTCGCCATGAGCTGTTAAATGAAACCTGCAATAAGAAAATATATAGAGATATTTTGAGTTTTATTGATTAGTTTTGAACACCAGCCTTTACCTCATTGCTCCATAATATGCAACTGTTTTATTTTCCACGGCTGCCCGCCGTCTAGTCCTGCAGCCGCCGCAGTTCCATTAACCGAACAAAATTTATCATATTTGCTCAGCGTAGACCGGTCTTCCTGCTGTATAATTTTCTGCCAGCCCGCTAAAATTTTGCGTATTATCCATATATACCTCTCTCGTTGTGATTTTTGCCATGTTCCTTGCATGACCACTCTTCTACGGATAATTTAAGCACTGCAATCCTGTTCACTGCTTCCTGCCTGAATTTCCAGTCCGCTTCACCGGAATAATGAGCCATAATTCTTTGCAAACCATACAATTTTTCGCTATCGTCTTCAAGAATTTCAATTTTGCCCTTTCCCATAATACACCTGTAGAAATACGAAAACTGACACGCATTTTCTCCTTCCATCAATTCATGCCCCGAATCCATTTCAAACGCCACATTTTTCTGCTTTGGAAGCAAGTCAAGCTTTCTGCCGTCCCTCGCACAATGAAAATATAAAGTAATATTTCCTTCCGATTCCTCATATCCAAAATTCATCGGAACTATGTATGCCTCGTCTTTATCAACCAGCCCAATCCTGCAGCAGCCGCATGACTTCATAATATTCAGCATTTGCTCAAGATCTTTAATCTCTCTGTCTTTTCTTCTCATATCTGTATTGTACCTCACCCTGCTTTAAATTTTCATTATTTACAAAATCATTTTACGTCCTTCAAAAATGCAAGTCAATAAATTCGCAGGGATTTAACATATTTAAGCAAAATAAAACGCCCCTAAACCAGAGTACTCACTGATTTAGGAGCTTAAAAAGAGTACATATAGCGCATTATTAAATAAAAAAAATAGAGCGCGAGACGGGAATCGAACCCGCGACCCCCTCCTTGGCAAGGAGGTGCTCCACCGCTGAGCCACTCGCGCATAAATAGTATATCTACTGTTGTTACTTAACGTGTCAACAGTAGATATATTATCACAGTCTATTATTTATGTCAATGGTTTTTGTAAAAAAGTTTTTGCCTCTATCTTTCCTTAAGGCTTTCATCCAGTCCTTCAGTTATAGGCTCAAGAAAATACTGTAAAATACTTCTTTGTCCTGTTTTCATCTCAACTCTTCCCTGAAGCCCTGAAATTACATTAATGTTCTTTGGAAGCTCTACAACCTCTAATCTCACAAGATACACATTCTTAAGCTGCTCATTGCTAAATGCTCCCGGACTAATATATTTTATTCTTCCTCTTACAGTTCCGTTCTTGTCATACGGATAAGCCTCAAGTTTCATCTCAGCCTCCATTCCCACGCTTATGTCTGATATATCTCTATTCGCCACATAGCATTGAATTTCAAAAGCCTCATCAGCAGGCACTATGCTGATTAACTCCTGCATAGCAGTCACTGTTTCATTTTCGCCTACAGCTATTCTGCTCACATAACCACTGACCGCCGCCTGCACCTTCTGATTATTATTAACAAGCTCCACCTGACTAAGCTCCACCTGAGTTTCCTCCAGCCTGCTGTTTATCTCAGCCAGCTTAGAAGCTATACCGGCCGCATAGGAAACCTTCTTATCTTTAAGCTCTATTTCTTTTTTTTCCACCTCAATCTCATACTGACGCACTACCAGTTTCTGAGTTTCTGCCTGTGCAGTATTTCCTATCTGCTCATATTGTTTTAACTGTGAAGCTGCTATATCTTTATTAACCTTTTGCAGTTCTATATCCTTTTCAATATACTCCACTGAATTTATGTAGCTTGAATGACTCTCCAGTATTGCACTCACATATGGCTGCAAATTTTCTTCGTAATCCTCAACCTTTATCTGCTTCTCCCCTGTTTCATTTTGAAGCTGCTTATAAATGTCTCTCTGTGCAGTCAACTGTTTTTGCTGTGACAAAAGCGCCTCCGCCTCGATTGCGACTGACGCTTCATCAAACTCTAGGAGCAATTCGCCCTCCTTCACATATTGTCCCTCAGTAACCAACACATTTTTTATCCGGCCGCTTCCAAATGCCTTTATAATATTCACGTCACTCTGGGGTTGCAATGTGCCGCCGGCAGTTACAACCGTATCAACCATTGAACACGCCGCCCATATTATTGCAATTATGAGCAATGATAATGTTCCCCATATAATAACCGCTCCTGCCTTGTGTGCAGGTCTTTCTATAATTTCGAGCAGTGAAGGCATAAAATCATATTTTAGTTCTTCATCTTTCCTTTTGCTGTGCCTTAAAATGTAATCTGTCATTTTATTATCCATCTATCTGCCCTCTTTTCTGCTGATTGTGCAAATAACTGTAAAGCCCGTTTTTCTTCATTAAATTTTCATGCGTATCATATTCCATAAGACTCCCCTTATCAATAACCATAATCTTCTTTGCATCTTTTAGAGTTGACAGCCTGTGAGCAATAATAAGCACCGTTCTTCCCCTGCATATTTCTTTCAAATTGTTCTGTATAATACTCTCAGATTCATAATCCAGTGCCGAAGTAGCCTCGTCAAATATAAGTATTCTGGGATTATTTATGATAGCCCTTGCTATAGCTATGCGCTGCTTTTGTCCGCCTGACAAGCCAATCCCCTTTTCACCGATTATTGTATTATAGCCGTTAGGCAGCTCCAGTATAAAATTGTGAGCCCCTGCTATTTGTGCGGCATGCATTATCTGCTCAATAGTTGCAGATGGAAAATGTATCGATATATTTTCTGCAACCGTTCCGTTAAACATAAAATTTTCCTGAAGAACAACGCCTATCTGTCTGCGCAGCATTGCCGGATTTACTGTTGATATATCCATACCGTCTATTGATATCCTGCCTCCCTCCGGCACATAAAGCCTTTGTATAAGCTTGGATATTGTACTTTTCCCTGAGCCGCTTCGCCCCACAACTCCCACGATTGTTCCCGGCTCTATACGGAAGCTCATTCCCTTTATAACCTCCGCCCCTTGAGGATTATATCTAAATCTAACCTTGTCAAATTCTATTAATCCTCTTATTTTCGGCACACCGGTCTCATTCTCATAAAATATAGGTTCAGGGTGTGTGTTAAATATATCTCCTATACGCTTTACAGACAAAGCCGCCTGCTGATATTCCTGCCATAGCTGCACCAGCCTCAGCACAGGTCCGCTCACCCTGCCTGACAACATTCTGAACGCCACAAGCTGTCCTACTGTAAATCCTCCATCCATAACCGCTTTTGCACCAAAGAAAAGTATAAGCAAATCAAATACCTTCTGTATAAACTGCCCCACGCTTCCTGCCGTCGCCGACACCATTGACGTTTTGTATCCCGCCTTTACATAATCAGACTGCAAATCGCCCCATTTTTTCTCAAATTTAGGTTCAAGAGCATATGCCTTCACAGTCTGTACCCCGGTTACAGCCTCTACCAAAAATGACTGGGTATTTGCCCCTGTCTCAAACTTTTCGTCCAGCCTTCTTTTAAACAATGGTGTAACTACAGCAGACAAAACTGCATAAACCGGAATAGAACATAATACTATGGCAGTAAGCTTCGGACTGTAGAAAAACAGCACAACAATATACACTATTATAAAAACGAAATCTATCATGGAGGATAACGGCGTTCCGGTAAGA
>CAYZZP010000040.1:0-18278 GCA_964482965.1 uncultured Lachnospira sp. | reverse complement strand
AGGAACGCAATGCTGATGTTCGTATTGCACAGTATGAATCCGGCTATCGTGTTCCCAAAAATAACACTTTAATGGAAATGGCAAAGATACTGAACGTCAATTATATCCATTTTATAGGCGTTACTCCCGGTTGCGCCGAGGATATTATGCTTACATTACTTTGGCTAGATGAAGATGACCGCAGCACAATCCATTTATTTCAACTTGTCCGCAATCCGGGCAAAACCAACCATTCCGATGATAAGTCTGTCCGTTACTATGATAATGATGATTGGCCTGCTCATCCACCAGTAGGTATGTGGCTAGAGTATGGATTAGTCAATGATTTTATGCGTGAGTGGTGTCTGCGGAAAGAGCAGTTGAAGAATGGAGAAATTTCCGAGGACGAATATTTTGAATGGAAAATCAACTGGCCTGCTACGAGTAGTAGTGTTGATGAAAAAGGGAACGATAAGAAAAATAATAGTTATAATTGGAGAATATTAAAATAAATAGGAGAAATTTTATGTTGAGTAATATTGAATACAGCTTCTTGCCTGGCCGATTTGCTGCGTCAAACGAAAAATTGTTAGCACAATGTTCCAATCTATATTCTAATCATTATGGAGTTTGGAGCGATAAAGGCATTCATCCAAAGGAACACATTAAATTATCCAATAACAGATTACGAGAATGGCTTGAAAATGATTATGTAACAATCTATTTTGCTATGGATGGCAAAGAAATAATAGGTTATGCAATTTCCTTTAGTAAAAATGAATATAATTATGGGATTGTAACTTGGGTAACTCAGTTAGTAGTTCATGACAAATATCGTCAACATGGGATTGCAAAAAATCTATTATTTTCAATATGGGGATTTTCAAATCATTTTGCATGGGGAATTGTCAGTGCAAATCCATATGCTATTAGAGCTTTGGAAAAAGCTACTAGAAGACGGGCTGTACCTATGCGAATAAAAAAGAATGCTACTAAACTAAAAAACATTGGACGACAAAACGTTCCTTTCATTAATGATGATACTATATTTCAAATTACGGAAACTTCAGCCGCTGTAAACACAAACTTTTTTGTTGATCACAGTGATACAATGCAAATGTTAAAAAATGTTATAACTGAAGAAATTCCTTGGAATTTAGGACTTATTGATGAAGGCTGGGAATGGTTTGCCTTTACTTTTAATGACCAAAAACAAATAGAATTATCACAAGAAGAAATTGAAAATATGGTAGCAGCATCTGATTCTGTTGTATACCAGGCCTATTCCAAAATGAACCCTAAAAAACAAAATTGGATGATACACTCTGTTGAAGAAGTAGATTATATAATAAATAAAACAAAATTGTCATCTACTGACTTTGTTTATGATTTAGGCTGTGGTATAGGTAGACATTCTTTGGAATTGGCAAAACGTAATATTGAAGTAGTTGGTATTGATTATATTCCTGAAAACGTGTCATTAGCAAACCAAAAAGCAAAAGAACTATCCCTTAGCAATTTAAAGATCTTAGAAGCTGATTGCCGCTATTTTAAGAATAGGAGCAAAGCTTCACATATACTTTGTTTGTATGATGTTATTGGCACCTTTGCTTCAGACGATGATAACTATTTAATTTTGCAAAATGCTTTCAGTTTATTAAAATCGGGTGGGTATGCTATTTTTTCAGTAATGAATTATGAATCAACATATTTTAACGCAAAATATCTGTTTTCATTTGCTAAGGATGCAAACAAAATATTGGAATTGCCAGCTTCAAATACGCAAGAGGAAACTGGAGATATTTTTAATCCCGATTACTATCTTGTTGACACTGATACACATTTAATTTACCGAAAAGAACAGTTTTCTTCTTCTACCGGTTTACCTATCGAGCTTATTGTGCGTGACAGACGTTTTACAATGGATGAGATTATCTCCCTTTGCAAATCTGTTGGTTTTTCAATTGTTGAAGCAAAATATACTAATGCTTCTGATTGGAATAAAAGCTATGACGCAACAAGTTCACGTGCAAAAGAAATATTATTAATATGTCAAAAGCCAAAGGAGGAAATTTTATGAAAGTACTAAAACCATCTGTATCTCTTGAAGGAGACTTTAACGCCGAAGCTATTATGAAACATATCGAAAAAGCCGGACGTGTATGTTACAAAAGCGAAAACAATATTTCTAATGATTCTGCTGAAAAATTCATTAGAAATATATTAAAAAGAGGACATGAATCTGTTATTGAGCATGCAAGCATAACATTTAAAATTGTTTGTGATCGTGGCGTATCACACGAAATTGTTCGCCATAGAATAGCCAGTTATAGTCAAGAAAGCACACGATACTGCAATTATTCTCAAGACAAATTTGGGAATGAACTTTCTTTTATTAAACCTTGTTTTTGGGAAATTGATAGTGAATCATATAAAATTTGGGAATCCACAATGTTACAAATTGAAAAAAACTATTTTTCCCTTATTGTTAACGGTGCTTCTCCCCAAGAGGCACGTTCTATCCTACCTAATTCACTAAAAACAGAAATATATGTCACAATGAACCTTAGAGAATGGCGTCATTTTCTCAAATTGAGAACCAGTAAGGCAGCACATCCACAAATGCAGGAAGTATCTATAATGATATATGACATACTTGTCAAAAAACTTCCCGCAATATTTGATGATATTGAAATTGCTCAATAAATAGGTATCAAAAAGGTATCACGCCACACATTAAAAGCCGGAAAGTCCGCTGTTTAAGCGGCTTTCCGGCTCTCTGTTTACTACTCAAACTCTATCGTTCCCGGCGGTTTGCTCGTCAAATCATAGAATACCCTGTTGACCCCTCGAACCTCATTTATAATCCTGCTCATCACAGTTTGAAGGACTTCAAACGGTATTTCAGCGCTTTCCGCAGTCATAAAATCAACCGTATTCACTGCGCGCAGCGCTACTGCGTAGTCGTAGGTGCGCTCGTCGCCCATTACTCCTACTGAACGCATGTTGGTGAGCGCTGCAAAGTACTGACCTATGCTGCGGTCAAGACCTGCTTTGGCGATTTCCTCGCGGTAAATATAATCAGCATCCTGAACGATTTTGACTTTTTCGGCCGTTACCTCGCCTATAATTCTGATGCCCAGTCCCGGTCCCGGAAATGGCTGACGGAATACAAGTTTTTCAGGAATACCAAGCTCAAGGCCTGCCTTTCTTACCTCATCTTTGAATAAATCACGCAGAGGTTCGATAATTTCTTTGAAATCAACATAGTCAGGAAGTCCTCCTACATTATGGTGAGACTTGATTACTGCGGATTCGCCGCCGAGACCACTCTCTACTACGTCAGGATAGATAGTTCCCTGCGCCAGAAAATCTACTTTGCCTATCTTTTTTGCTTCTTCTTCAAATACGCGGATAAATTCTTCACCTATTATCTTTCTCTTCTGCTCCGGCTCTGTGATGCCTGCCAGTTTAGCATAATATCTTTCCTGTGCATTTACACGTATAAAATTAAGGTCAAATTGTCCATTTTTGCCAAATACTGACTCAACCTCGTCGCCTTCGTCCTTTCTTAAAAGTCCATGATCAACAAATACGCACGTAAGTTGCTTGCCGATTGCTTTTGAGAGAAGAGCTGCGGCAACTGAAGAATCCACACCGCCTGAAAGGGCTAAAAGTACCTTGCCGTTTCCGACTTTTTCCTTGATTTCTTTGATTGAATTTTCAACAAATGCGTCCATTTTCCATGTACCCTTACATCCGCAAACATTACGCACAAAGTTAAAGAGCATTTTTGTACCCTCCTGCGTATGAAGTACCTCAGGATGGAACTGGATTGCATAGAGATTTCTTAATTGGTCTTGGGCTGCTGCTACAGGACAATCCGCTGTATGGGCTATGATTTCAAAGCCTGGCGCTATTTTTGATATATAATCGAAATGGCTCATCCAGCAGATAGTTGTTGGAGAAACATCTGTAAAAAGCGGCGATTTTGTCTCCACAAACACTTCGGTTTTGCCGTACTCACGAACCGGTGCTTTTTCCACCTTTCCACCCAAAACATGCTGCATAAGCTGTGCTCCATAGCACAGGCCAAGAACAGGCACGCCAATTTCAAAAAGCTCCCTTGTGCAGCTTGGAGAATTTTCCTCATAACAGCTATTAGGTCCTCCTGTGAGAATTATGCCCTTCGGATTCATTGCTTTAATCTGAGCAATGTCAGTCTTATATGAATAGATTTCACAATATACATTGCACTCGCGTACACGTCTGGCAACCAGTTGGTTGTATTGCCCGCCGAAATCAATAACAATAACTTTCTCCTGATTCACTTTTCTCCTCCTTGAAAATGTACTTTTGTTAAAATACAGCTCATTTTCCCGTATGATTTATGACATATAATTGTATGGCATTTACTTTACACAAAACTAAGTTTTCTATAAAACAAAAAACATATGACTATTATATTAAAGTACAAACTGAAAGACAAGTGGTATTTGTAATTAATTTTTGTTCCCGCTTCTCATAATAAAGCATATTGTCATCGCACACATCTATTTTAGTTTAAGTAGTTCCTGACATATCTCCATATAAAATAATTTACAAGACCAGACACCATTTTAGTACCAAAGCGTAAAAAGCCATTTTGATTTTAAGCGCATTATTCCATACATAATCTCTATTTTTCTGATGTCGCTTTACTGCATAGCGCAATTATTCCATTTTCTTCCAGATACTCAGCCATTTTTTGTCTGATTACTGCAAACTGCTGCTGAGCCTTTTCATTCTCAGTCGGGAATTTCAGCAGCCTGCTCAAGTAGTCCTGCATAACTGTTGCCAGCAGCAGGCTTTCCGGATATACAAGTTCAAATACCAGCGATATGTGTCCGACCAGCTTGTCTATAGGCGTTTTTCTAATGGATTTCAGCACTGTTTCTTCCTGCAAAAACGCTTCCATTACTTCGTCTGAAACCCGGCAGCTCTTAAGTTCTTTATCAGTAACTCCATACACCGCTTCCGGAGGCTCTGTTACGCACACCATTAATATATCAACTTTATCTGCATCCCTTAATATATTACAAAACATTCTTTCCCTGTCTGTAAGATTATCCGGTAACCTGTAAACATTGTGATTTCTAACAGCAAGCTCCGCAATGCGCATATCTATTGCGCCATTCGTTGCAGCAAGTATTTTGTCGGCAATATACGCTCCCGTTCCGCAAGCATTCTGCATACTGTTATCTTCAGCTATGTCGCAGAACTCATTTTGCATATCATTATTTTCAGCGCCAATCACCCGGCCATTGTCATCTTCATTGTCCGCATTATAATTAACAGCTGCATCTGCGCCAAATGTTATATCTGCGCTAAGCGCCGCATGGTCAATGGATTCTGCGTCGTAAAATGTTCCATATCTGCGAACCTGCTCAAATCTTCCTATATCATGAAACATTCCGATAAACCACGCCATATCTATATCCTGCCTTGTCAAGCCAGCAGACTGAACTAAAGATTTTGCAATATGCTCACAATGGGAAGCGACTCTGTATGTGTGTTCAATCTTTAACCTTATTTTGTCGTCCTGCACGTTATAAGACGCTGCATATTCAACAAATATTCTCTTTATTTCCGCTCTGTCAATAGACTGAATTGTCTCCTCATTAACTGCAGCCTTCGAGCAGCCAGCATTTTGTCTATTACCGCCAGCCTCCGCCCGATTCCACTCTTCAATAACCTCAGGTATCTGCCCCAAATCCTCGCAGACCTTGCTGGTAAGGGCGCGAATTTCATCATCTATGATTATGGTGTCAGGCACATGAACTACACGCATTTTGGCGTTATATCCTGCTTTAATACCGTTTATGCTGTCCTCTATTACTATGCACTCGCTTGGTTTCAGATTCAACTGTGATGCTGCCTTTAAAAATATGTCAGGAGCCGGTTTACCATTTTCCACTTCATCCCCAAATACTATCCCATCCAGATATTCTTTCGCTCCTATGATACTAAGCGTTTTATAGGCGCCTTCCCGGTATGTGGATGTGGCAACCGCACATTTTAATCCATTTAGCCTTATATATTCCAGCAGTTCATAAAGTCCTTTCTTTATGGGGATGCCCTCCTTCTTTCGCAGCTCATGCACAAAATCTGACCTGCGCTGTCTTGTCTCCCAGTAGTCAAGCTGCCCCTTAAAGTAATCGTCAAAATACTGCTTGCTAAGCTTTGCAGGCGCTCCCTTAAAGCTGTCTATAAGCCACATAGGCATTTCTACATTTTTTTCTTTGGCGGCGCTCAGCCAGCCGTAGTTGGACTGGCGCTCTGAATCTATCATCACGCCGTCCATATCAAATATAACACCTTTAATCATATTGTCTCCTATGTGGGACGCACCCACCCTATTCAAGATATTTTTTCACATATTTACCCGTATATGAATTTTTGCATTTTGCGACCTTTTCAGGAGTTCCCTGAGCAATAACCGTACCACCGCGCTCGCCGCCCTCAGGGCCAATATCAATAATCCAGTCTGCAGTTTTTATTACGTCAAGATTATGCTCGATAACCACTACTGTGTTGCCTCCCTCTGCCAGCTTATGCAAAATGTCAACCAGCTTGTGTACATCAGCAAAATGCAGACCTGTTGTCGGTTCATCCAATATATAAATGGTTTTTCCCGTGCTTCTGCGCGAAAGCTCTGTGGCAAGCTTTATTCGCTGCGCCTCACCGCCGGAAAGCTCTGTGGACGGCTGCCCCAGCTTTATATATGAAAGCCCCACGTCGTTTAAGGTTTCTATTTTACGGCGGATTGACGGTACATTTTCAAAGAAATCTACTGCGTCCTCAACTGTCATATCCAGCACATCATAAATGCTCTTTCCCTTGTATTTTACCTCAAGAGTCTCCCTGTTGTACCGCTTACCCCCGCATACCTCGCAAGGCACATAAATATCCGGCAGGAAATGCATTTCTATCTTAATAATACCATCTCCGGCGCATGCTTCGCACCTGCCGCCCCTGACATTAAAACTGAATCTTCCCTTGCTGTATCCTCTTTCTTTAGCGTCGGAGGTTGAGGCGAACAAGTCTCTTATCATATCAAATACGCCCGTATATGTCGCAGGATTTGAACGAGGCGTCCTTCCTATAGGCGACTGGTCGATGTCAATAACCTTATCCAGCTGATCAACGCCTTCAATTCCATCATGCTTGCCCGGTATGCAGCGGGCGCGGTTAAGCTCTTTTGCCAGATGCTTATACAAAATTTCATTTACAAGAGAGCTTTTTCCTGAGCCTGACACACCTGTGACACATGTGACAACTCCCAGCGGAATATCCACATCAATATTTTTAAGATTGTTCTCCCTTGCCCCTTTTACAGTAATCCAGCCTGTCGGTTTTCTGCGCTTTGCCGGAACAGGGATTTTCATCTTTCCTGACAAATATGCTCCTGTTATGGATTCGGGACAAGACATAATATCCTCAGCTGTTCCTACTGCTACTACCTCTCCGCCGTTTCTCCCGGCGCCGGGACCAATGTCAACTATATAATCCGCCGCACGCATTGTATCTTCATCATGCTCTACAACAATAACGGAATTCCCCAAATCCCTGAGCTTTGTCAGAGTATTTAAAAGTTTGTCATTATCTCTCTGGTGCAGTCCTATGCTCGGCTCGTCAAGTATATAAGCCACTCCCACCAGACCTGAACCTATCTGGGTCGCAAGCCTTATACGCTGGGCTTCACCGCCTGATAGCGTTGCAGTAGCTCTAGCCAGCGAAAGGTAGTCTAGTCCTACGTCCATTAAAAATTGTATTCTTGACTCTATTTCCTTCAAAATCTGCTGTCCAATAAGGAGCTGTCTTTCACTTAAAGACATATTTTGCAAGAAATCCTGCAAATCTCTTACCGACATATTGGTTATCTCATAAATATTTTTATCGGCAACGGTTACTGCAAGCGAGGTCTGCTTTAGACGCTGGCCTTTACATGCCGCACAAGGCGTAATTCTCATAAATTCTTCATACTGCTGCTTTGAATCTTCTGAGGACGTCTCCCTATACCTTTTCTGCACATTTCTCACAAGTCCTTCAAACGCTATATCATACACGCCTACGCCGCGCTGTCCTTTATACTCCACTTTGACAATACGCCCATTTGTTCCATTAATAATAATGTCCTTAATATCATCGGGATAATCCTTAAATGGAGTGTCCAGGCTGAAATTGTACTCCTTTGCCAACGCTTTCATCGTTGCCCTTGTAAAACTCCCCTCATCTTTTACTGACTGCCAGCCCATAACAACAATGGCTCCCTCATCTATACTAAGTCTTTCGTCCGGAATCATCAGTTCTGCGTCAAATTCCATTTTATAGCCAAGTCCGAAACAATCAGGGCATGCACCAAACGGATTGTTGAAAGAAAAGCTTCTCGGTTCAATTTCGTCAATGCTTATCTCACAGTCAGGACATGCAAAGCTCTGGCTGAAATTCATAGGCTTGCCATCTATTACATCTACCGTCATAATTCCGTCAGCCAGCTTTAAGGTAGTTTCTATAGAGTCTGTCAGCCTCTTTTCAATACCTTCCTTTACTGCCAGTCTGTCCACCACGATTTCAATATTATGCTTCTTATTTTTTTCCAATTTAATCTCATCTGTAAGCTCGTACATGTTTCCATCAACCATAACACGCACATAGCCGCTTTTTTTTGCCTGCTCAAATAACTTGACATGCTCGCCTTTTCTTCCCCGAACTACCGGCGCAAGAAGCTGGATTTTAGTTCTCTCCGGCAGCGCCATAATTGCGTCTGCCATCTGGTCCACGGTCTGTCTTTTAATCTCACGTCCGCACTTAGGACAATGCGGAATACCCACTCTTGCGTAGAGCAGTCTGAAATAATCATATATTTCTGTGACTGTTCCCACCGTTGAACGAGGGTTTCGGTTAGTTGACTTCTGGTCTATGGATATAGCCGGAGAGAGTCCTTCAATACTCTCAACATCCGGCTTTTCCATTTGTCCCAAAAATTGTCTTGCGTATGAGGACAACGATTCCATATATCGTCTCTGCCCCTCCGCATATATTGTGTCAAATGCAAGAGAGGATTTTCCTGAGCCTGACAACCCCGTCAACACTACAAGTTCATTTCTTGGAATATCAAGAGATATATTTTTAAGATTATGCTCGCTGGCGCCTTTGATTCTTATATACTGTCTGTATTTTCCCTTCTCCATTTTAATTAATTTCCTTTCTTTTGCAATATTTTGCTATATGCTGCTTATATGCGGATTCCCGCACTATACTGCCATATTCTTTCTGTATGCCGCTGTCCGGTTCACCCTGCTATTATATTTTCCAGCATACTATTATTTTATTTAGTCTCATAAAGGTACTTATTGACCTCTATCATCTTATCCCTAAGTTCTGCAGCTTCCTCAAAGTTAAGCTCTGCAGCAGCCCTGTGCATATTTTTCTCAATCTCTTTTTTCAGCTTTTCAAGCTCCTTTCGGCTCATGGACTCATAATCCTTCTCCAGTTTAATTCCGCCGGTTCCCGGTTCAGCCGCTCTAGAAATGCTGATAAGATCTCTTACTGCCTTCTGAATGGTCTTAGGCGTTATACCATGCGCTTCATTGTACTCCTGCTGCAGCTTCCTGCGTCGCTCAGTCTCGGAAATAGCCTTTTCCATAGACTCTGTAATTTTATCGGCATACATAATAACATGTCCCTCATTATTTCGTGCGGCACGCCCGATAGTCTGAATAAGCGAGGTTTCCGTTCTGAGAAAGCCCTCCTTATCGGCATCAAGAATCGCAACAAGTGAAATTTCAGGAATATCAAGTCCTTCTCTCAGCAGATTGATACCAACCAATACATCAAATGCATCAAGTCTCATATCTCTTATGATTTTCTGCCGCTCAAGAGTATCAATATCCGCATGAAGATATTTTACCCTAATTCCAAGCTCCTTGAGATAATCCGTCAAATCCTCCGCCATACGTTTTGTAAGCGTGGTTACCAGCACTTTATTCTTCTTTGCCGTCTCTTTGTTAATCTCAGATACCAAATCATCAATCTGCCCTTCTATCGGTTTTACAGATACCTTAGGATCGAGAAGTCCCGTCGGTCTTATAATCTGCTCAGCCCGCATAAGCTCGTGGTCTGCCTCATATGTGGACGGGGTGGCAGATACAAAAAGCATTTGTGATATTTTACTCTCAAACTCACCGAAATTTAACGGTCTGTTGTCCTTTGCTGATGGAAGCCTAAAACCGTAATCTACCAGCGTAGTTTTCCTTGACCGGTCTCCCGCATACATTCCCCTAATCTGCGGAATTGTAATATGAGACTCGTCCACAATAATAAGAAAATCCTCTGGAAAATAGTCCATAAGCGTGTATGGCGGCACACCTGCCGGAAGCCCTGCCAAATGTCTTGAATAGTTCTCGATTCCTGAACAGAAGCCCGTCTCCTGCATCATCTCTATGTCAAAATTGGTTCTCTCCTCAATTCTCTGCGCCTCTAACAGCTTGTCCTCGCTCTTAAAATACTGAATACGCTCCTTAAGCTCTTCTTTTATATTTTCAATGGCAGCCTCCATTTTTTCCTTGTCCACTACATAGTGGGAGTTAGGGAAAATGGCAACATGCTCGATAACATTCTTCACCTCTCCTGTAAGAGCGTCAATCTCTGATATTCTGTCAACCTCATCTCCAAAAAATTCAATTCTTATGGCATCACCGCTGGAAGCCGCCGTATATACCTCCACCACGTCGCCCCTTACTCTGAATGAACCTCGCTTAAAATCCTGCTCATTGCGGACATACTGTATATCCACCAGTTTCCTTATAACCTCATCTCTATCCTTTATCATTCCGGGTCTTAAGGAAATGACCATGCTCTGATAGTCAACCGGCGCACCAAGTCCATATATACACGATACTGACGCCACAATTATTACATCGTTTCTCTCTGACAATGCGGCTGTGGCAGAATGACGCAGCTTATCAATCTCATCATTTATAGAAGAATCCTTTGCTATATAGGTATCGCTCTGCGGCACATACGCCTCAGGCTGGTAATAATCGTAATAGGACACAAAATACTCTACAGCATTTTCCGGAAAAAACTCCTTCATCTCTCCATAGAGCTGGGCTGCCAGCGTCTTATTGTGTGATATGATAAGCGTAGGTTTCTGAACTTTCTCTATAATATTAGCCATTGTAAATGTCTTACCTGAACCTGTTACACCTACAAGAGTTTCAAACTGATTGCCCTCCTCAAATCCCTTTGCAAGCGCCTCTATCGCCTGCGGCTGGTCTCCGGTGGGGATGTATTCTGATACTAATTTGAAATAATTCATTGAAATTCCTTTCTTTGTAGCCTATTTCTTTCATTTTGAAATATTTCCATTTTGAAAACATCTAATTCCTTTATAAATTCCTTTGCTCACATATATTAGATAAATGTTTTGTAACTTTCAAAATACTAATTTTTTGTTTATTATACCACAGCCCTATACAAATGTACAGGTAAAATTGAACATATGTTCTTATTTTATTGCGTTTTTATAAATAATTATCAAAAAGTGGTTCTAAACCTTACTCCTATGTAAAGTTCGGAACCACTTTTAATAAAAATCCAAATAATAAATTTTACTGAGCTAAATTCAAATTACTAATACAGCTCTACTCCCCAATCTTCTCCTTAACATACCCAATCGCTGCCTCCAACTGAACATCCGAAGCTGCATCATCCGGCAATTCAACAACTTTGTCAGGTGTTACGCCCTTTCCATGAATATCCTGTCCCTTTGGGGTGTAATATTTTGCAATAGTAAATTTTACTGCACTTCCGTCTGACAAAGGCTGGATTGTCTGAACAATGCCCTTGCCAAAGGTCTGGGTTCCTATTATTGCTCCCTTGCCATAATCCTGAATTGCTCCGGCAAAAATTTCTGACGCGCTGGCGCTGTTTCCATTTACCAGAACTGCCAGCGGAACACTTAACTCCGCCGAATTGCTTCCATTGTAATCCTTTCTGTTGCCGCTCTTATCCTCCGTATATACAATAAGCCCTTTCGGCACAATTTCATCAAGAATATCAACTACAACCGAAAGCACTCCGCCCGGATTGTCGCGGACATCAATAACAAGCCCCTTCATATTCTTTGATTTAAGCGCTGTTAAAGCCGCCTTAAACTGACTGACTGTCACATCATCAAATTCCGATATAATAATATAACCGATGTCGCCTTCAAGCATTTCGTATTCTATGGTTTTGACCTTAACCTCATCGCGCACTACGTTAAATGTCATAGTAACGCCGTCGCGAATAATTTCCAGCTTCACTGACGTACCTTTTTCACCCTTAATAAGCGCTGTGGCGCTGGAAATGTCCATATCCGTAACATCAATTCCGTCAACCTTCGTAACGCAGTCGCCCTTGCGGATACCGGCTTTGTATGCCGGCGCATCCTCGTATGGATCTGCTATAAGAATTGTACCGTCGTCATTTTTCTGGCAGACAGCTCCTATTCCGTAAAATGTTCCTGATGTCGAGGTCATAAGCGCTTCATATTCCTCAGGCGTATAATATACTGTGTATTTATCGCCATAAGCTGCCAGATATGCTTTAAACATAGCGTCTGTCGCCTTTTGTTTGTCGACATCCTCAAAATAGAACCTGTCAAGAAGCGAATCAAGAGCATTAAGTTTTCCCTCTACAGCAGTTCCTATGCCATCCGCATTATCAACGTCAACAGCCTGCACATAAATTTCTCCATTTGCGCCGATTTTTATCATTCCATTGGATGCAAATGCACCAATAAACATAAATACCAGCAAAAATGAAACAAGCACGCCGATAAGAAGTCCTATTCCTATGCCTAAACCGAGTCTGCTCTTGTTCTTTCTATTGTTGCCGTTATATCCATTACTGCTGTTATAGCCATTGTTTATATAACCGCCCTGCATGCCGTAGCTTCCATTATTCATGCTGCCATTTGCGCCGTAATTACCGCCTGCATTATATCCGATGTTATAATTCCTATTATCCATTTTGTCACTGCCTCTTTTCATTACAAAGCCTGATAATTTCAAATTACTATTTGATAATTCTATTTGATAATGACCATTTTATAATCATTATTAAATATATTTCCCATCACATTTAATATTCGATACTTCTCTCTATTCTATTCCTATGTATGGTTCAGGATTTACATATTCGCCGTTGAGTCGTACAGCAAAGTGCAGATGCGCAGCCGTTGAATATCCTGTAGAACCCATCAGTCCTATAGTGTCTCCTCTTTTTACTTTGTCGCCAACCTTTACAAGCTGCTTAGAACAATGCATATACACAGTGTAAAGACCATTGCCATGATATATCCATATCCAATTTCCGCCAACATCATCAGGCGTGGTATTAGTTACCGTTCCACTCTCTGCGGCATATATAGGGTCGCCCCATACGCCAGGCTTTACAGCTCCAATATCAACACCATTATGATGTTTTGTTAATCCGGTGGCAGGGTCCTTACGGTATCCATAACGGCTTGTAATTCGTCTGGATATAGTCGGCCATAGCATAGAGCCTTCCGATATGACAGGTCCGCTACTTCCGCCAGCCTCCTGTTGCTTTATCTCTTCCTCCATCTTCTTGATTTTGTCTTCCTGCTGCTGTTTTTTAGCCTCAAGTGTTGATTCCAGCTTGCCAAGCGACGCCAACTGCGTCTGGTAAGCCTCAAATTCTTTCTCTTTTTCCTGCTGAACAACCTCAAGTGCAGCCCTTGTTACCTGAAGGCTTGTTTTATTTTCCTCAAGCTGCGCCAGTTCTGTCTCCAGCTCATTTTTCACCTGAGCGACGTAATCTACCGCCGCCTGATACTTTATGAGCATTTTTCTGTCATAAGAAGATATTTTAGAAATGTATTCTGCCCTGTTAAGCATTTCTCCGAGGCTCTTTGACGAAATCAAAAGCGCAAGATATCCCTCCTCATTATGCTCGTACATAAATTTAATACGAAGCTTCATCATTTCCCACTGGCTTGCCTCCTCTGCCTCTGCAGCTTCGAGTTCCTCCTGGGTATCCTCTATCTTAGCCTCCTGCTGGGCAATCTGATTATTCAGGGTATATATCTTGCCGTCCACATCTGAAATTTTCTTGTCCAATTCAGCTATATACTGCTCTGTACTCGCTGATTTTTCCTTTATGTCTGCAATTTCCGCCTTTGTATTATCAATCTCTTTCTGCGTCTTTTCCGCTTCACTCTTTTCAGCTTCCAAATCTGTTTTAGTATCACCTAATGCCTGAATCGTTCCGCTTCCAATCTCTGCTCCGTATGACACTACAAGGCATAACAGCAATATGAGCGACATTAGTTTTAATATAAATGTTTTTTTCACTATTATCTCCTTTTCTCGCACTAAAGCGCATATAGTGTTTTTCTCCTCACCTGATGACAATACCAATTTTAAAATCTGAAATTTAAAATTGTATATGTGTACATATGCTTCTATACATATGCACGCATAAACTCATAATTTTGTGCAATTATACATTTGCATGCTTGCGGACAGCAAAGAAACTTCCCACAATACCAATACCGATACCCAGAAGCACAGCTACAGGTCCCAGTACCTTAAATACATCTGCTGCCGGCATAAATGTAAGTATATTTTTAAGTATTGAAAATTTATCCAATACATATCCCACAACGCCCCGGTACATATAAACTAACACAAGCATTGGTATTACAGAGCCAATAATGCCGATTACAATACCCTCAACAAAGAACGGCGCATTTACAAATGCATCTGTGGCTCCTATAAATTTCATAATTGATATTTCTTCCTTTCGTACCGTAATACCGATAACAATAGTATTGGTAATAAGGAACACAGATACCGCCAGCAATATAATTATTATGGCTACAGCAACATAACCCACAAGCTTGGCTGCGCTTGACAAACTCTCTGCAGTTATCTCAGAACGGTTTACCCTACGCACACCGTCCTTATTCTCAAGATATGTAACCAATGTTGCCTGCTGGCTCGCATCGTTCAGATAAACCTCATAGGAATCCGAATTAATAAGAGGATTATCCTCATCATTAAAGCCTTCAGCAAGGTCAGGGTAATCCTTAAAATAATCTCCCTTAAACTTCTCCCATGCCTCCTCGGCACTGGTATAATGTATGCTGCTTACTTCTTCTCTTTTGGAAATGTCCTCTCCCAGCTTTTTTATATCTTCATCTGACAGTTCGTCGTCAAACAATACTGTTACACAAACTTCATTTTCTGCCTGCTTAACCATATACTGAAAATTCACAACAATAGCATAAAATATACCAAACAAAAATATACATGCTGATATGGTTGCTATCGAAGCCAATGAAAATAATCTGTTTCTGTATATATTTTTAAAGCCATCTTTAATATGGTACGCTAATGATCTAATCTTCATAGAAATATCCACCTTTTTCCAAATCGCTGATTATCTTACCCTCACTCATGGTGATAGTACGCTTTTTCATCTGCTGAACAATTTCCATATTGTGAGTAACTACAAGCACTGTAGTTCCCTGCTTGTTAGCCTGATCAAGTATTTTCATAATCTCTGCCGAATTGACCGGGTCAAGATTTCCTGTAGGCTCATCGCACAGCAGTATGGCAGGTCTGTTAATAAGCGCCCTCGCTATGGCAACTCTCTGCTGCTCGCCGCCTGAAAGCTCGTTCGGGAACGCCTTATATTTGTCAAGAAGCCCAACCATAGACAAAAGCGACAGAACCCGGCTCTTTATCTTCCTGGCAGGGGCCTCGACAACCTTCATAGCAAACGCTATGTTATCAAAGACATTCCGGTCCGGAAGGAGCCTGAAATCCTGGAATATAACTCCAATATCCCTTCTCAAATACGGCAGCTTCTTTCTTGTTATTTTGTTGATATATTTCTTGTTGACATATATTTTTCCAGTGGTTGGATCCAACTCCTTTAGCAGCAGCTTAATCAAGGTTGATTTACCCGAGCCACTCTTTCCTACGATAAATACAAATTCGCCCTTCTGTATGTGAAGACTTATGCCGTTTAAGGCCGGAACACCGGAAGAATAAGTTTTCGTAACATTTTCCAATATTATCATCGGTAGTTTCCTCCATTAACAAATGTATTCTTAACTTTATTCTTAGTTTTTGTGCAGAGCGTACATTAAAATGTATCCTTACTCTCCATATATTTCATATATTTTACTACCATCAGCGCAATTTTCAACGTGATAGCGTCATCAAACACTCTTATATCAAGCCCTGTAATTTTCTGAAGCTTGTCAAGCCTGTAAACAAGAGTGTTTCTGTGGATATAAAGCTGTCTTGACGTCTCCGATACATTCAGACTGTTTTCAAAAAACTTATTTATTGTAGACAACATCTCGTCATCAAAATCGTCAGGCACCTTTGTTCCAAATATCTCCTTAATAAACATCTGGCATAAAGGCAGCGGAAGCTGGTATATAAGCCTTCCTATACCTAGCCGGCTGTACCCCACAACATTTTTGTCGCTATAGAATATCTTACCCACATCCAGAGCCATCTTAGCCTCCTTATATGAGCGCGATACCTCCCTGATGTCATTGACTATTGTTCCATAGGCAATGTGAACAGCACTCATGGCTTCTGTATTGAGCATATCCACTACAACCTCTGCAATCCTGTCCAAATCAGTATAAGTTTCGGTGCCGCTTACTTCCTTTACAAGTATTATGCTCTTTTCATCCACAGCTGTGATAAAATCTCGTACTTTTCCAGCAAACAAAGTCTTTACCGTCTCAAGCGCATTAGTATCCTTCTCACGCTTTGTCTCAATAATGTAAACAACTCTCTTTACATCTGTATCTATGTGCAGCTTTTCTGCTCTGGTGTATATATCTACACGCAGAAGATTATCAAGGAGCAAATTCTTAATGAAATTGTCCTTATCATACCTTTCCTTATAAGCCACAATAAGATTTTGAATTTGAAATGCAGCAAGTCTGCCATACATATAAGCATCATTCCCTGTGCCTTTAGCAACAAGAATATACTCTAAAAGCTGTTCATCAATCACTTTAAAAAACTGGTATCCATTAATTGACTGGCTCTCCGCCGAGGAATCAATAAATGCCAGAACCTCCGCAATTATATCTCTAGATATATCATATGTCCTTGCCACGATTCTTCCGTCTGCATCAAACACACAAAAATCCATTCTTGCAATCGCCTTTAATCCGTCTACTGTATTTTGTAAAATCTGATTTGATATCATGGTGACACCCCTTCACTTTTTATCCTTTATCTATTGTAATGCAAAACGGCAAAAAAAAAAAGAGGAAATGCATAATTTCTATACATTTCCTCAAATTCATATTAATTTAATGGAACAAATACCTCATACACTATACAAAATATGTAAATTAGTGTGTGATTACTCTCTCTGTCTCCTTGTCAAATACATGGAGTCTTGCAATATCCATAGCAAATGTAACTGTATCACCAGGACGAGCTGGTGTACGAGGATTAACCTTTGCTGTGCATGTCTGATCCGCAATATCATAGTGAAGGTTTACTTCTGCACCAAGAAGCTCGTAAACCTTAATCTGAGCCTGGAAAGTTGTAGCTGCGTGCTTAGCAACAAACTCCTCATCATCCTTAACATCCTCCGGACGAATACCAACAACTACTGTCTTGCCAACATAACCGCCGTCGATAATTGGCTTACTCTTATCTGCCGGCAATGTAATAGCTACTGTATCACTCATCTTAAGAGTTATCTGTGAACCTGTCTCAATAACATCTGCATCAATAAGGTTCATCTGTGGAGAGCCGATAAATCCGGCAACGAAAATGTTATCCGGTGTGTTGTAAAGATTCTGTGGAGTATCTACCTGCTGAATGATACCATCCTTAAGTACAACGATTCTTGTACCAAGTGTCATAGCCTCTGTCTGGTCATGTGTAACGTAGATAATTGTTGTCTGGAGTCTCTGGTGAAGCTTAGAAATCTCAACACGCATCTGTACTCTCAACTTAGCATCGAGGTTTGAAAGAGGCTCATCCATAAGGAATACCTTAGGGCTACGCACGATAGCACGTCCCATGGCAACTCTCTGTCTCTGACCACCTGAAAGAGCCTTTGGCTTTCTGTCAAGCAAATGCTCAATATCAAGAATCTTAGCTGCCTCATGAACTGCCTTATCAATGTCAGCCTTTGGTACTTTTCTTAACTTAAGACCAAATGCCATGTTATCATATACTGTCATATGCGGA
>CAYZZP010000039.1:0-18435 GCA_964482965.1 uncultured Lachnospira sp. | reverse complement strand
AATACAGTAAATCGAGTATGAAAAAATTTGCCAACGTTTACTTGACAGTAACAATGTTAATTTTGCAGTGTAAAAATAAAGAGAAGTATGTTATACTATATTTAATAATAGTTGTGAAATATTTTTTTTGAAGAGGAGCAGTTTGGTGAAGGTTACAACATTTTTAACAGATAGGTTTGAAACAGTTGAGGCTCTTGCTGTTGTAGATATATTGAGAAGAGCGGGAATAGATGTGGAAACAGTGTCTATTACAGGGAACAGAACGGTTATCAGCGCCCAGAAAGTACCTGTTGCGGCAGATAAGCTTTTTGATGAGGCGGATTTTGAGGATTCTGATATGTTGTTTTTGCCGGGAGGACCGGGACATACATCATATTTTGAGCATGAGCCTATGCTTGAGGTATTAAAAGAACATTTTTCTAAAAATAAGAGAATAGCAGCTATATGTGCGGCTCCAAGTGTATTCGGAAGGCTGGGAATGCTTAAAGGGCGTAAAGCAATAGCGTTTCCGGGATTTGAGAAGGATTTGGAAGGCGCTGATATTCAGTATGCGCCTGTCAGGGTGGTGACAGACGGTAATGTTACAACTTCAAGAGGTATGGGAACTTCCATTGATCTGGGGCTTGAGATTGTGAAGCTTCTTGTAGGCGAAGAAAAAGCGGAAGAACTGCGCAGGTCTACGCAATATGTATAATTTGTAATTGCTGGTGTTTTTTGTGATTTATATAATAATGTATTCGGAGAGATAACATGAAAGATAATTATGGCAACAGATATTATAACGAGGATTTGATGTTTGAGGATATAGATGACACAGCCCTTAAGTATAGGGCCAGAAAGCGAAAAAGCGTCATTAGGGCAAGAAAAATGAAAAGAAAGAAAAAGCTCAGGAGAATGGTTGCGCTGGCTGTGGCAGTAATAGTGGCGGCAGTAGGAATTATTGCAGTGGTTTTGGGTGGCGAGAAGAGCAACAGTAGCATTAGAGAAAATGATGCGCAAAATCTGGCTATAGCGACAGGAGATGAGGTGGCTGGCGGCGATATAATAGGGGAAAACCCGTCAGGGCAGCTTAATGGAGACGGAAACACAGATTTTAAAGATAATCAGCAGGATGAAGCCGGCGGCAATAATGCGGACTCTCCGGAGGGAACTTCTGCGGCGGAAAATATGTCACAGGACGTAGAACAGCAGACTAAACCTTCTGTAAACGGAATATATACAACAATAGATAAGAATGATATTAGCAGTCAGTATGCAGTTCTTTATGACTGCAATAAAAAAATAACATTGGCAGGTCTTAACCAGCACGAGAAGATATATCCTGCGTCTATGACGAAAATACTTACGCTTATAGTTGCAGTTGAAAATATTAAGGATTTGAGTGAAACCTATGCGCTAACTCAGGCGCAGATAGATGTGTTATATAATAGAGATGCTTCAAGAGTAGGATTTGAGCGAAATAAACCTGTAACGGCAGAGGATTGCCTTTATGGACTAATTCTTCCATCGGGAGCGGATGCAGCAGTGGCATTGGCCTGTATGGCGGCAGGCTCCGAAGAAAAATTTGCAGAAATGATGAATGCAAAATGCAAAGAATTAGGTCTGACAAGCTCACATTTTACTAATGCTACAGGACTTCATGATGTTAATCAGTACACTACGGTCTATGAAATGTGCAAAATTTTAGAGTATGCCATGAGCAATCCGACCTGTGCAAAAGTGCTTAACACAACGAATTATACAATGAAAGCAACCACCAAGACTTCGCCAAATGGAATATCAGTAAGTAATAATGCTTTACAAAAATTAAAAAAATCTGCGCCTGAGGGCCTAACAATTATGGGTGCAAAGACGGGATATACTAGCGAGGCTATGTATTGTATGGCAAGCTGCGCGGTTAAGAACGGCACAAAATATATAGTAGTTACGGCGAAGGCTGCAAGCAGTTCTGATTATGTTAAAGACGCCTGTAAGTTATATACAGATTATTGCAGATAGTTTAACAAAAATTGTCAAAATAATTTAAAAAAGTATGAACATAATAATACCAAGATGACGGTTAAAAAGTCATCTGAAAATCATATCCGGTAAGGATAAAACATTTGGGGGTGTTATTATGACAGATTCATCATCAAAAACAAAGAAAGATGCTCAGGAAGCTCTTGACAGATTCAAGATGGAGGTTGCTTCAGAGATCGGTGTAAACTTAAAGGATGGTTACAACGGTGACCTTACTTCAAGAGAGGCCGGTTCAGTAGGCGGTTATATGGTTAAGAAGATGATTAAGAGACAGGAAGAGCAGATGTCTCAGGGTAAGTAATCTAAAAGGATGACTTATTAAATAAGCTGATTTACAGCAAAATCAAGCCGGCGGATAAAAATCTGCCGGCTTATTTTGTGAAGTACTTAATTTTAAAAGCCTTCGTTTCTACGTTGTTTCCTAAATTCAATGCGCTTTTCGGCAGCTTCCCATTTTGCCTGTTCTTCCATAGATGTGATTTTAAGTCTTGGAACTTCTATGGGCTTGTCGTTTTCGTCAATGGCGACCATAACAAAAAATGCTCTGTTTACAGGGAATCTTGAACCGTCGTTTTTTTCTACATAGGTATCTATGCGGATTTCCATAGAGCTTCTTCCAACATGGGTAAGATAACCTATCATTATTATAATATCATTTATATAGCAGGCTTCTTTAAATTGGAGATTATCAATGCAGGCAGTGGTAACATTACATTCGCAGTGGCGCTTGGCAACGATTCCTGCCATTTCATCAAGCCACATAAGAAGCTGTCCGCCAAATAATCTTCCGGCTCCGTTTATATCTCTGTTAAATAAAAGATGTGAAATTTCAGTTTTAGAATCATCTACAGTTTTAATTCTTGCCGTACTCATATTACCGATGCTCCTTTTGAAATCGTGTATTCATCGAGGCTTCGCTGTCCGTTATGTTGTTCAGTATAAACAGGCAGTGCTTGCTCCAACTCACTAGCGCTCATTTTAACATACATTTTTGCCGAAATGAAGTGTAAAAATACAGTAATTAGTAAAAAAATTGCTGGTAATATGAATTTATCTGTGATATAATTCGTAAGTATGTACAGTGTAAGATAGAATTGTTTTACACATTTTTAAGGAGGAAATATATACAATGAGTTTCAAAGTTGAACAGATGGAAGAAAAAAATGTGGTAAAGCTTGTTATTGAGGCAACCGCTGAGGAATTCGAGTCAGGGTTAAACACAGCATATAATAAGAGCAAGAACAAGATTAATGTTCCCGGATTTAGAAAGGGCAAGGCTCCTCGTAAGATGATTGAGAATCTTTACGGCGCAGAAATATTCTATGAGGATGCTGCTAATGCAATTATTCCGGACGCATATGCCAATGCTGCAACAGAGAGCGAGCTTGATATTGTTTCACAGCCTAAAATTAATGTTGTACAGTTAGAGACTGGTAAGCCATTTATCTTCGAGGCAGAGGTGGCTGTAAGACCTGAGGTTGAGCTTGGTCAGTACAAGGGCGTAGAGGTTTCTAAGTGCGATACAGAGGTTACAGATGCAGATGTAGAGGAAGAGATTAAGAAGGTTCAGGAGCAGAACGCAAGAACAATTACAGTTGAGGACAGGACTGTCAAGGACGGTGATATGACTGTAATTGATTTTGAAGGTTTTGTTGACGGAGCTGCATTTGAAGGCGGAAAGGGTGAAAACTATCCGCTGACAATAGGCTCTCACTCATTTATTGATAACTTTGAAGAACAGATAATCGGTATGAATATCGGTGATGAGAAGGAAATTAATGTTACATTCCCTGAGGAGTATCACGCTGAAGCATTAAAGGGCAAGCCTGCTACATTTAAGGTTTCTGTTAAGGAGATTAAAGAGAAGCAGCTTCCTGAGCTTGATGATGATTTTGCGCAGGATGTTTCAGATTTCGATACATTGGCAGAGTACAGGGAAGATATTAAGAAGAAGGTTGCTGACCGCAAGGCGGCTGAGGCTAAGTCTAAGAAGGAGTCAGAGGCAATAGATAAGGTTGTTGCAGAATCAAAGATGGACATTCCTGAAGCTATGATTCAGACACAGGTAAACAGAATGGCTGAGGATTTCGCACAGAGATTGCAGCAGCAGGGACTTTCTCTTGAGCAGTACTTCCAGTACACAGGTCTTACAGCAGATAAGATTATTGACGATATGAAGCCGGAAGCTGAGAAGAGAATTAAGAATAGTCTTGTTCTGGAGGCTATTGCAAAGGCAGAAAACATTGAGGTATCTGATGAAGAGTTTGAGGCGGAGCTTCAGAAGATGGCTGATATGTACAAGATGGAGCTTGATAAGATTAAGGAATTTATGGGAGACAGTGAAGCAGAACAGATGAAGGGTGATATTGCTGTTCAGAAAGCAGTAGAGCTTATTACATCTTCTGCTGTTGAAAAGTAATATATTTGGATATAATGCTTAATATATAAGTATTTCTGAAATGTGTTCCAGGAATGGAGGTTTATATGAGTTTTGTACCTTATGTCATTGAACAGAATAGCCGCGGAGAAAGATCATACGATATTTATTCCAGACTTTTAAAGGACAGAATTATTTTTCTTGGCGAGGAAGTTACAGATGTAACGGCTAACCTTGTTGTGGCTCAGATGCTCTTCTTAGAGGCAGAGGATCCAAGCAAGGATATACATTTTTACATCAACAGCCCAGGCGGTTCGGTATCTGCTGGTTTTGCCATATATGATACGATGCAGTACATTAAGTGCGACGTATCTACCATGTGTATGGGTATGGCGGCAAGCATGGGAGCGTTCCTGCTTGCAGGAGGAACAAAGGGTAAGAGACTTGCGCTTCCTAATGCGGAGATTATGATACACCAGCCTTCGGGCGGCGCTAAAGGTCAGGAGACTGAGATTAGAATTATTGCAGAAAATATCTTAAAAACCAGAAAGAAGTTAAATGAAATTTTGGCAGCTAACACAGGCAAGTCTGTTGAAGAGATTGCTTGCGACACAGAGAGAGATAATTATATGACGGCGCAGGAAGCGCTTGCATACGGTCTTATTGACGGCGTGGTTGAAAAGAGATAGTTATATAAGGGGCTGTGGCGGTTGCGGCAGCCCCTTATATAAAAATACTAAAGACGCTAATGGGCGAATATCAACATCAGGACGGGAGTCGTGATGATAGAATGTTATCGGAGGAGTTATGGCAGGCAGAAATATTGATGAAAGACTTAGATGTTCTTTCTGTAATAAAACTCAGGATCAGGTGAGAAAACTTATAGCAGGACCTAACGGTACCTATATATGTGATGAGTGCGTAAGTATATGCAGGGATATACTTGATGAGGAATTTTTAAATGAAGAAGAGGATTATGACAATAGAGATGTTGCCGGTCTTAATATTAATCTGCTCAAGCCAAAGCAGATTAAAGAATTTTTGGACGAGTATGTAGTAGGTCAGGATGAGGCCAAAAAGGTTCTGGCTGTGGCTGTGTACAATCATTATAAGAGAATTTTGTCAGGAAAGGATTTAGATGTAGAGCTGCAGAAGAGTAATATTCTTATGCTTGGTCCTACAGGCTCAGGAAAGACATTTCTTGCGCAAAATCTTGCAAGAATTCTCAATGTTCCATTTGCAATAGCGGACGCGACAACGCTGACAGAGGCAGGATATGTAGGCGAGGATGTGGAAAATATCCTTTTGAAAATTATTCAGAGCGCAGATTATGATGTAGAGCAGGCTCAATATGGAATCATCTACATTGATGAGATAGATAAGATTACAAAAAAGTCAGAAAATGTATCAATCACACGAGACGTTTCAGGAGAGGGCGTGCAGCAGGCATTGTTAAAGATACTTGAAGGAACAGTGGCTTCAGTGCCGCCTCAGGGCGGAAGAAAGCATCCTCAGCAGGAGACAATTCCTATTGATACAACAAATATATTATTTATATGCGGCGGTGCATTTGACGGGCTTGAAAAAATCATTGAATCAAGAATGGACAAGAGTTCTATCGGTTTCAACGCAGAGATTAAGGAAAAAACAGAGGCAAATGTAGGGGAAATGTTCCATCAGGTTATGCCTCAGGATTTGATTAAATTTGGTCTTATCCCTGAGTTTGTCGGACGTGTTCCTGTGGTTGTAGCTCTTGATTCTCTTGACGAGGAGGCTCTTATAAGAATTCTTAAGGAACCAAGAAACGCCATCTTGAAGCAGTACAAGGCATTATTCTCGCTGGATGAGGTAGAACTTGAATTTACCGACGAGGCAGTTGAGGCAGTGGCTAAAAAGAGCTTTGAGAGAAAGACAGGAGCCAGAGGACTTCGTTCAATTTTAGAGTCGGTTATGAATGATGTAATGTACACAATACCGTCAGATGAAACAATTGCAAAGTGTATTATAACTAAGGAGGCTGTCGAGGGAACAGGCAAGCCTGTTATCCGGTACAGAACAGAAAACGTAGCTATATGAAAAATATAACATTACCAACAATAGCATTAAGAAGTATGACTGTGCTGCCGGGCATGGTCATACATTTTGATATAAGCAGGAAAAAATCAATAAAGGCTGTCGAGAAAGCTATGGAAACCAACCAGAAGCTTTTTCTTGTGGCGCAAAGAGACTCACAAGTGGCGGAACCACAGGAAAAGGATATGTATTCAGTGGGAACTGTGGCTAAAATTAAGCAGCTTATAAAGATGCCAAACAGTATTGTAAGAGTCCTTGTAGAGGGCATAAAGAGAGGAACAATCTGCCGGATTACAGAGCAGGACGGCTGTCTTATGACTGAGGCAGTTGTAGATGATATGGAGCTTGCAGAAACGGACGAAATTACATCAAAGGCTATAGTTATGTCTCTGGGAGAGCTTATCAGGCAGTATGCCTATATAAATCCGAAGCTCAGCAGGGATATTGTTAATCAATGGCTTTCAATAAAAAGTGCGAAGGAGCTTATTGAGAGGGTTCTTGTAGATTATCCTATGAGCTGCAGCGAGAGACAGCATTTTTTGGAGCTTACGGATATAGGAGTAGTATATGAAGACCTTGCAAAGCTTATTATTGAGGATATCAATATAGGCAGAATCAAGGATGAGCTTACTCAGAAGGTAAAGGATAAGGTAGATAAACATCAGAAAGAATACATACTTAGGGAGCAGTTAAAGGTTTTAAGCGAGGAGCTTGACGGCGAGGATAATGTATCTGATATAGACGAATTTTATGAGGCGGCGGAAAAACTTCAGGCGTCAGATGATATTAAAGAGAGTATACGCAAGGAAATAAAACGATACAAAATTTTGTCGCAGGGTTCGGCTGAAGCTAATGTGGAGAGAGGTTATATTGAAACATTGCTTGCGCTGCCATGGGACAAGGAGAGCGAGGACAACAAGGACCTTAAAAAATGCGAGGAAATTCTTGAAAGAGACCATTACGGCATGAAAAAAATTAAAGAAAGAATACTGGAATCTCTTGCAGTCCGCAGTATTTCCGACAGCAAGGACACTCCGATAATATGTCTTGTGGGGCCTCCGGGAACCGGAAAAACTTCAATCGCAAGGTCTGTAGCAGAAGCTCTCAATAAAAAGTATGTAAGAATATGCTTAGGAGGCGTCAGGGATGAGGCTGAGATAAGAGGTCACAGGAAAACATACGTGGGAGCTATGCCGGGAAGATTGATAGCAGCCCTAAAGCAGGCAGGAGTAAAAAATCCTCTTATGCTTCTGGACGAGATAGACAAAATAAGTAACGACTATAAGTCTGATACGGCTTCTGCGTTGCTGGAAGTGCTTGACAGCGAGCAGAATAAGCATTTTACGGACCAT
This sequence comes from uncultured Lachnospira sp., assembly GCA_964482965.1. Classification (GTDB taxonomy): domain Bacteria; phylum Bacillota; class Clostridia; order Lachnospirales; family Lachnospiraceae; genus Lachnospira. The sequence continues at coordinate 10,614 of CAYZZP010000039.1, read as the reverse complement.
TACATAGAGCTTCCCACAGATTTGTCACAGGTTTTATTTATTGCCACCGCAAACGATTTATCAAATGTGAGCAGACCGCTTCTGGATCGTATGGAGATTATCGAAGTAAACAGCTATACCTCTAACGAGAAGCTCCACATTGCAAAGGAACACCTTATTCCTAAGCAGATTAAGAAGAACGGTCTTACAAAAAAGCAGATTAAATTTACGGATAAGGCAGTTAATTCTATAATAGACGGTTATACTAAGGAAGCCGGGGTAAGAGAGCTTGAGAGAAGAATTGCGCAGGTTTGCCGCAAGGTGGTAAAAGAGCTTTATGATAACGGAAGTCTCAGAGAAAGCGCAAAGGCTGTAAGCATTAACGATAAGAATATAAAGGATTATCTTGGCAAGGTGAAATATCCGCCTGAGGATATCAGGAAGAAAAATGAAATCGGAATTGTAAGAGGCCTTGCATGGACCAGCGTAGGCGGAGACACTCTTGAGATAGAGGTAAACACCATGCCAGGAAAAGCTGATTTGGTTCTTACGGGACAAATGGGAGAGGTTATGCAGGAATCCGCCAGAATAGCTCTTACATATGTCCGCTCCGTGGCATCAGGAAAAAAGTACCATGTGGAATCTGATTTCTTTGAAAATAATACGATTCATCTTCACATACCTGAGGGGGCTGTGCCAAAGGACGGTCCGTCAGCGGGAGTTACTATGGCTACAGCCATTTTGTCTGCGGTTACGGGTATTTCTGTGAAGGCTGATGTGGCTATGACAGGTGAGATAACTTTAAGAGGCAGAGTGCTTCGCATAGGCGGGCTTAAGGAAAAGCTGCTGGCGGCAAAAACAGCAGGTATGAAAAAGGTGTTGGTTCCGGCTTCAAACCGTCCTGATGTGGAGGAATTTGAGGCAGAGATAACAGAAGGTATGGAAATAGTATATGTGAAAGATATGAAAGAGGTTTTAGAGGAAGCGCTATATGGTAATTAAGAAAGTAAATCTTGGCATTGTAATAGGTGTGACAAGCAAAATTCCTGCGACTGACATGCCGGAGGTTGCCTTTGCGGGTAAGTCAAATGTTGGTAAGTCATCGTTGATTAACGCTCTTATGAACAGAAAATCTTACGCAAGAACCTCGGCGCAGCCGGGAAAAACACAGACTATTAATTATTATAATATTAACGACTGTATGTATTTGGTGGATTTGCCGGGATATGGTTATGCTAAGGCAAACGAGTCTGTTAAGGCAAAATGGGGCAAAATGATAGAGAAATACTTGAGAAGCTCAAAGCAGCTAAAGCAGGTGTTTCTTCTTATTGATATAAGGCATGACCCATCAGAAAATGACAAAATAATGTATAACTGGATTGTGTCAAATGGCTACCATCCTGTGATAATAGCTACTAAACTTGACAAGATTAAGCGCAGCCAGCTTGATAAGCAGGTTAAGGCAATGCGCACAGGGCTTGGTCTGGCAAAAGAGGATATACTGATACCTGTATCCTCTGAAACCAAGCAGGGCATAGATGAGCTTTGGAAAGTGATAGAAGAATATGTGCTGCCACAGGCTGAATAGATACGTATATAAAAGTATAATAAAATATATTTTTTAACAAAATGGGTACAGCATAAGTGATACAACCTCACAAACTTTGGGATAGTACTGTATAATGCAGATAAGGGCAGAACTAATTAAAATCGGCTCTGTCAGTATTACATCAATTTGTGCATTATAAAATCATATATTTCCTGACTGGCGTCCTTCCACTTTGAACACATAGAGTCTGCCTGCTGTTCAAGAGGAACTGCCACGTTAAGTTCGATGAGGTTAGTATCACATTCCTTTACCTGACAATGGACAATATAGTCTCCGCTGGTAGAACGGTAGTAATCGCTGGTAGTTCCAACCTCACATTTTAAATCATATTTATTTTCTTTTAAATGAGCGTCTATATCGTCGCGGATTGCTTGGGATATTTTGCTGGCAAAAAATGATATAGTATCTTCGCCTTCTTTGGTCAGCTTGTACTGGGTGCTGTTTCGGTAGTTAAGCACCTGTATAAAACCGTTTTCTGCAAGGTCGTTGAGAATTTCCTGAAGCGTAAAATATGTCGTGTACTGGTGTTCCAGAACAAATTCCGATATCTGACTGTTTGAAAGAGGAAAGTTTACCTTGTTGAGCATATATAAAACCATTAACTTATATAGTGTTGATGCGTCTGTGTTCATAAATAATTCCGTCCTTGATAAATATTGTTGGTCTTAAAGTAAGAATTGATTGTGTTCAGTACATTTTTCTTGTCAGCGCTCCAAAGAGGAGCAATAAGCTGATTTTTCGGACCGTCTCCGGTGAGGCGGTGAATTACCATATTTTCAGGCAAAAGCTGGATTATTTTTCCGAGATATTTTACATAGGCTTCAAGTGAGAGAGCCTCAAATTTTCCAAGAGTATAATCGTATGCGAGGTCGGTACCCTTTAAAATGTGCAATAGCTGAAGCTTAATTCCCGAAGCGCCTATGTGTGCTATATATTTTGCTGTATCCATAATCATAGCTTCGGTTTCGCCGGGAAGACCTATAATCATATGGACTATGGGATTAATGCCTATTGAAGACAGTTTATTAACGGCATCTTCAAATACGGAGAGCTTGTATCCGCGTCGTATATGTTCTGCAGTATTTTCGTGAATGGTCTGCAATCCCAATTCAATCCATACAGGTTTTATCCTGTTAAGTTCACTCAAGAGTTTTATGGTTTCGGGTGGCAGACAGTCTGGTCTTGTTGCGATAGATAGAATACGGATATCCTCTCGTTCTATTACAGGATAAAAAAGCCTACGCAAATATTCCGTATCGGCGTAGGTATTGGTATATGACTGAAAATATGCTATATACTGTGTGCCGTTATATTTGGCGGCGATTAAATGCTTGGCGGCATCAAGCTGTGTGTTGATGTCGGCTACTGAAGTGCGCAGGTGTATTCCGGAGGGCGCTGAAATTTGCGAAGATGAGCCGGTAGGCTGCCCGGCTGTCCGGCGTCTGCTCAGAGCGTGTCCTGAAAAGTCACCGGAACCTCCGGCGCTGCAGAAAATGCAGCCCCGTGTGTCTATCAGCCCATCCCTGTTGGGGCAGCTCATACCGCCATCCAGAGCGAGCTTGTACAGCTTGGTTCCGTAGGTTTCTTTTAAATATTCATTTAGCGAATAATAATAAGGTTTCATGTTTTATTTAGCAAACTCAATTTAATAGTTTCTATAATTAGTATTGGTGAATTAGTATTAGTGATTTTTGTCCGGCAATTCTTTGTTAATAATCGCTATCTGGTAATGTGGTCTTTGACAGCCTTGCTCACAACGTCTGCAACTCTAGGATCAAAGGCTTCAGGGAGAATGTTGACATCGCTAAGCTGGTCGTCAGGCACAAGACCTGCAATGGCAAGAGCAGCGGCGAGCTTCATTTCTTCAGTTATCTGAGGAGCGCGTCCCTCCAAAGCGCCTTTGAAAATACCAGGAAATGCGATTACATTGTTTACCTGATTAGGAAAATCTGAGCGTCCTGTACCAACAACTCTGGCACCGGCAGCCTTTGCAGCGTCAGGCATAATTTCAGGAACAGGGTTAGCCATAGCAAATAAAATAGCGTCCCTATTCATAGAGGAAACCATTTCAGAAGTGACAATGTTAGGAGCTGATACACCGACAAATATATCTGCTCCATTTAATGCATCAGCGAGCGTTCCCTGTTTTCCGGAAAGGTTTGTAACCTCCATCATAGATTCCTGCATCCAGTTAAGTCCCTCACATCCCTTATAAAGTATGCCTGTCTTGTCACACATGGTAACATCTTTAAAGCCATATGTTAATAAAAGTTTTGTAATGGCAACTCCGGCAGAACCGGCACCATTGACAACAACCTTGCAGTTTTCTTTATTTTTTCCTGTAACTTTAAGAGCGTTGATGATACCTGCGAGAACTACAATGGCAGTACCATGCTGGTCGTCATGGAAAACAGGGATATCAAGAAGCTTTTTTAAACGAGTCTCTATCTCAAAGCATCTTGGGGCAGAGATATCCTCAAGGTTAATTCCTCCAAATGCAGGGGCTATATTCACAATAGTTTTGATGATTTCTTCTGTGTCCTGAGTGTCCAAGCAGATAGGTACGGCGTTAACTCCGCCAAATTCCTTGAAAAGTACAGCCTTTCCTTCCATTACAGGCATAGCGGCATAAGCTCCAATATTGCCGAGACCGAGAACGGCGCTGCCATCTGATATAACGGCAATGGTATTTGATTTGATGGTATATTTGTATGCAGCTTCCTTATCCTTTGCAATTACCTTGCAAGGTTCTGCAACTCCGGGCGTGTATGCGAGCGCCAAATCCTCTCTGGTAGCGATTTTCATCTTTGCCGTAGTTTCAAACTTACCATTCCACTCCTCGTGAAGAGCAAGTGCTTTTTCTGCGTTAGTCATTAATCTATCCGTCCTTTCAATATAAAATATTTAAAAATAGTTATTAGAATGGTTAAAATTTCTTTGACAATAATAACATATTAATATATGAGTGTCAAAAGCGTTGGCAAAACAAAAATTAGTTTGAAAAATTTTGTTTATGGTGTATAATGTGTCTATAAAAATTCTATTTCATCAATTCGATGGATTTCCCAGTGTGCATCATATTTTGGAGTTTTTTGTGAGGTTATTAGTTGATTAGGAGTGTTTTATTATGAGAGAAAAGCTTGAAACGTTATCATTAAGCGTACTTAAGGATTTCGCAAAAGATAAAGGTATTAAGAATATTTCCACTTTAAGAAAGGCAGAGCTTATAGATGCAATTTTAAAGGCAGTGGAGGAAGAAAAAGCCCAAGAAGAGGCAGAGGAGAAGAAACATGCGCCGGAAGCAGGGCAGAGAACGCATGTGAAGCAAGAGCTTAAAAGAGAGCCTCAGTCAAGGAACAATGTGCATGAACAGCAGGCTTCAAGCTCACAGTACGATGCGGGAGCACAGCGGGATATAAGAGTGCAACATGATGCGGGAGCACATCCGGATCCAAGAGCGCAGGCGCAGAATCTTGAAATGGCGGACGGTATTCTTGAGGTTTTGCAGGAGGGCTATGGTTTCGTGAGATGCGAGAATTTCCTGCCGGGCGAGAATGACGTGTATGTTTCGCCATCTCAGATAAGAAAGTTTAATCTAAAGACAGGCGATATAATAAGAGGACCGAAAAAGCCTAAAAATCAGGGCGAGAAGTTTTCTGCGCTTATGTATCTTGAGTCAGTGAATGGATTTGATCCGGTGATGGCTATTAAAAGACCTGCGTTTGAAAGCCTTACGCCTATATTTCCTAACGAGAGGATTCATTTGGAAAAGAACAGCAATACAGTTGCTATGAGAATGGTTGACCTTATATCGCCTATAGGCAAGGGCCAGAGAGGTATGATAGTTTCGCAGCCAAAATCAGGTAAGACAACCCTTCTTAAGCAGATAGCAAATGCAGTTACTAAGAATAATCCGGAAATGCATATTATAATCCTTCTGATTGACGAAAGACCTGAGGAAGTAACTGATATGAAGGAATCTATAATCGGCGATAACGTGGAGGTAATCTATTCGACATTTGACGAGCTTCCGGAAAGACACAAGAGAGTGTCAGAGATGGTAATAGAGAGAGCTAAGAGGCTTGTAGAACATAAAAAAGACGTAATTATTCTGCTTGACAGTATTACAAGACTTGCGAGGGCGTATAACCTTACGGTGCAGGCGAGCGGGCGAACACTTTCGGGCGGACTTGACCCGGCGGCGCTTCATATGCCAAAGCGTTTCTTCGGTGCTGCAAGAAATATGCGTGAGGGCGGAAGCCTTACAATACTTGCTACAGCCCTTGTGGATACAGGAAGCAAAATGGACGACGTTGTATTTGAGGAATTTAAGGGAACAGGTAATATGGAGATTGTGCTTGACAGGAAGCTGTCGGAAAAAAGAGTATTCCCTGCCATTGATGTTGCTAAGTCGTCTACAAGAAGAGAGGACTTGCTCCTGACTAAGGACGAGCAGACCGCAGTTGATATAATGAGAAAGGCTCTTAATGGGCTTAAGACTGACGAGGCAGCAGAAAGAATACTTGATTTATTTGTTAGAACTAAGGACAACGCTGAATTTGTCCAGACAGTATGCAGAAGAAATTATGTGTAATTAATATGAGGCTGTTGCAAAATAAAAGCTTTATACCGTATATTGATGGAGCTTTATACAATATCCACAACATCTGGTATTTGAAATTTATTTTGCAACAGCCTCAGCCGCCAAATAGAAGAGAGAGAATAACTGTCTCATTTATCGAAGAAGAGACTATATATGATACATTAATACCAATACAATAGTTTAAATTTGAGAAAGTAAATCATTGTGTAATTCTCTTGCGCGCACACTCCAAATATGGTGCGCAAGGGCTTCCTCCCGACCTCTGTCAGCTATTTTTTGGGAAACTGAAAGATTATTTAGATAATAGTTGATTTTTTCAGGTAACCCATCTATTTCTTCAAGCCGGAAAAGTACTGTGTTTTGGTTCGTACCTTCATATCCGTTAAAATTATCTTCCATATAAACAGATGTATCAGTTACAGTAAGAGCTCCCTGAAGCATACCGTTAAATATTCTGTCATGGGCTCCATTTTTAAACCATGTCATAGTATTAAGTACAATCTTAGCGTTTCCCATAAGTTGAACAGCATCATATGCACTTACTCGTCCTTTGAAATTAAGATTGGGATTATTAATCCAATCACAGCTTTCCCAGCCGCTTCCGTATAAAGTTACTTTTATTCCGGATTCAACAAGTGTTTTTATTACTTTCTTTCGGTATTCAGAAGTTACCAGCATTTCTATATAATGCATATCTGCAATAAGACTTCGCATTTCTTTATTGTCAAGGTTGAGATGCAGAGTATTGATAACTTCATCTTTTATTACTTCTTCAAATGTTAAAGAGGGCGAGTTCATTAGTCTGTCATATATGTTGGTTTCGAGTTTATGAGCATCTTCACCTGAGATGATAAGATTGTCAAAGTCAGGTTTTACATTGTCAATAAAAGGTGTAGAAATGCCTCCTGTGTATAAAACATCAATATTTCTTGATGATAAAGGCAATGGTGTCTGCGATAAAGTGCATTTTATGGTAGAACGGGAACCTACAACACTTCCGGTTTGTGAGGTTGAACCACCATGCGGAAGAAATCCAACTACGCTGATTTCAGGAAAGTATTCGGTGAGGTAATTCATATGATTTTTATCAATACATAAAACAATGCTGTTGTAAGGCGCTGAATTTAATGCATTAGTATGCATATACGGATGGTCCATTAATATGTTAATTATAGGTATATTTAGGTCTTCCCATATGTTGTGGCCGGGCGTCAATTCCATGTTAAAACCTAAATTGTTAAAAGTAATGGCTGCCTTTACCGGTTTTTTGATAAAATCGGATAATGCTATTAAGGACTCAGATGATTTTGTTGTATCATAAATCAAGGTTTTATAGCCCAATTTCTGGAATTCCTCGTTAAGCTCATACATAAATATATCAAGTGTGTCGTGTACACCTACGAACAGTATTAATCGTCCTTCCTTAGAATTAGCAGAATCAAATGCTTCATTTTCTTTTAGCTGACTTTTTGTAAGTGGAGTAAATATGTTCTTACTAACATCTTCAGACTTTACAATATAAGGGATTGGAACACAATTATATTTTTGTTCTCTGATGTGCACCAGATTTATCAGCATCATTCCCGCGTTAAAATATACAGAGTCGTTTGACAGGTTGAGACGAGACTTGTTGTTGAGTTCAAATGCTGTACTGTAAATGCATTGACATGCTGCCAGTGCATATCCTGAAATATCAGTGTTGTATAAATCTGAAATGTCAGATGTTATTATCATATCTAAATCAAGAGATAGTATTTTATCAAGCTTTTCTGAAAGGGTGTCTAAGCATATCAGTCTGTAAAATATTTCTACAGGGAAACCGTTAATACTATGAAAAGAGGAGAGCATTTCAAAATTAATAGGAATAAAAATCATACGCTTGTTGTTCCACTGCTGACAATAGCGCTCAAATTGAATGATGTTGGAATCACTTAGCTCGGAATAAAAGATATATACGTCTATAGGCTGTGGGTTATTGTTAAAAAGTGAAGCAAAAAAAACTTTTGCAGTTGATATGTAAGCTTTATTAAGTAAACACATTATATTCATTAAGTGGTCCTCCGAACATATATATTAATTTCATTATAGCATATATATTCTTTTTAGGTGGAAAATTTTATATTCACTGTAGTTCTGTCATAATTTTCTTTATTTCTATGAGTGCTTCATCATCTGACATATTATCTAAAGCGTCGATACATTCTAATAGTTTTCTTTCATTGACAAGAGATGAGTCATTTAGATATATGTTAGATAAATACAGTGGGAGTAATTTTTTTAATTCAGTACTCATATAGTGGTACAATGAAATTGGCATAGGCATATTTCTGTATTTCATAAAATAAAATGTCTCTGCATAAAAGGTGTGTATAAAATATAAATCAATTTCTTCTTTATATTCTTTATAATACTTGGTTTTTTTCATAAAATCATAAACCTGTTTTTGAACATCCAGATGCTCTAATATTGTAGCAGGATTACTCATGTAGCTGGAAGTTGTACCATTTTCATTATATCTGTAATAGTATAGCGGAGTTTCAATTACCGCAACCTTTCCAACAGCATATTTTAACGGATAAGTAAATAATGGCTCTTCATATGCCACACCCTCTGCATATCTGACACCTGCATTTATTAGCAGTTCTCTTTTGTAAAATTTTGTTGTGCATGATTCATTCATGATTTCTGAATTCAAAACATATTCTTTTCTTTTGTTAGGTACGTCAAAATCATATACCTTGTATTTTACTTCTGAAATCAAATCTTCCGTATCTTCATAATTGCTTTTACCAGTATATCTAAACTGAACAATATCATATTTAGAATCACCCATTATGCAGCATAATATTTCATACATATCTTTTCTGACCCAGTCATCAGAATCCACAAAACTTACATAATCACCTGATGAATACGTTAGACCTATGTTTCTGGCTGTCCCCTGCTTACCATTTTTATCACATAGAATTATCATTATGTTTTCCGGATATTTTTCCTCATATTTTTTTAATACATCAACTGTATTGTCTGTTGATGCATCATCTACAAGAATAATCTCAAGATTTTTCAGCCCTATAGTTTGATTTACCAGCGAATCCAGACATTTATCTACATATTCAGCACAATTATAGCAGGGTATAATTACTGAAATCTTTCTGTTGGCAGTTGATATTTCTGAATTGTTTACAATATTCAGGATTTTTTCAACCTGTATTTTATAATCAAATAATTTCTTAACTTTGTTGTATCCATTTATGGCGATTTTTTCTCTTTCATTATCGTGCTGCAGATAATAGTCAATTTTTTTCAACATATCTTCTTCATCTGAGAATAATACTAAATCTTCACCATCGACAAAATATTCTGCAAGTTCAGGCTGGTAATTAGAGAGTAAAAATCCTCCGGCACCCATTACGTCAAGCGCTCTAAGCGGGATTCCTGATTCTATGGAACGAAGAGATATATTTAGATTGATTTTGGACGTTCTAAACACTCCTGGCATTTCTGTATCATATGATATTATTCCGCCATTCTCTGCACCTTTTATCATTCTTGTATCTGAACCTGAAAAAATAGTCAGTCTGTGTTTTTCTGCCACTTTGGACAATAAATTAATTCTATCATTTGACGTTATTTTTGCATTAATCATATCTGAAAAAATTTGAGCATACGACATATTATAATTATCTGGAATGTCAACTTTAATATACCGTTTTAATTCAGCTAACACTTCTTGTGTAATTGAACTCATAACAAGGTTTGCTCCATATATTCTGCCCTGAATGTTCATTACGCCTTCAAGATATCCTTTAATATATTCCGGCAAATGGTTTATTTTATTATAAAGACATCCTTCATATAAGCTTCCCACGAAGCTTACATCAAAACATTCTCCTGACATAACCGGAGGCTCTCCAAGCATACTTGTAAGTCTTTCGGTATTTACTGCTAATGGCATATGATATACATGTGCATTGCCGCATATTTTGGAAATGTTTTGATATAAAATATAATCAAATATAAAAACATAATTGTTACTGTTTTTGATTTCTTCAGAAAAAAGAGTTCTGTGCGGCATATCATACACCCACGATACATAAGGTATATGATTTTTTTCAGCTGCATGTGATATTATAGGAAAAAAATCAAAACTAAAAATAATATCATAGTTTTTTCTCATTATTTCATTTTCTATTTCTGATGAAAATTCAACATCATTATTATAATCTTTAAATACAAAATTCACTTTTGTGAAATTGTGCCCCAAACTTTTAAATGTATCCATTATATCTGCTGATGAGTTTTCGTTCCAACAATAGTATAAAATGTTCATATAGGGTTATTTCTCCTCTTAGAATTACGACATGGTAGGCGTTTGCGAAACGCCAAAACCCGCATAAAATCGGGCTTTTTCTTTAATAAA
>CAYZZP010000038.1:0-20551 GCA_964482965.1 uncultured Lachnospira sp. | reverse complement strand
GCTATTCAGACATTGGACGGATTGCAGAAGAAAGAGGGTGTTGCTGATGAACAGAACTGACATAGCAAAGGCAATAGCCGAAGATTTACTTAATAATGACGTACTGGACGAAAATAACTTTTCTTATGATACTACTGCCATTCTTGAATATGTCCAGAATATCATTTTAGAGCATTTAAAGGATTACTGCCTGCTCTCCGGCACAGTATTCTAAGCATAAGAAATAACCGTTACATAGAAACTGTATCAGAGGGTGTCTGCTATATGCAGGTGCCCTTTAATCATTCCAAAAAGAAAACCGCTACCCTACTGCTTTGGGTAACGGTTCTCTGTCGGCAATTTCCACTTTTACTTTTTAATAAAAGCCACTATTGCCAAAACTGCATTTGCTATCAACGAAACAAGCAATGCCATAACCAGAAATTCTTTATCTTTTTTTAACGAATGGAGAATTTCTGTTGCCAGGTTTTCCGGTCTTTCCATTATGTTTTCCTCCCTTCTTAAAAGGCTGACTATATTATCACATTAAACAGTACAGAAAACAATGTCATGAAAGTATCAAATTAGTATCATGTTTCTATCATCTCTGCTTCATTTGATTCCAACTATTCAAAATACACATATTGGGTTATTGTTTATGCGATTTTCCTATAATTTGCCTTACTTCTGATGTTTTCTCACAATGTATATTCCTGCTGCCTGTCACATCATTTATATAGCCTTTTTTCAAATAGATGAAATAACCCTCGCCCTTTGTATATGATAAATCCTCAATCATTTCATAATATTTTCTTGGCACTTGCCACTTTTCGAGCATCCGCTCCTGTTCCGCACTAAAGCCCTGCTTTTTAGCTGCCATTCTGCTTGTACCGTCTGCAAGGTCATTACAGACAAGCATATAAAGATATTCGTTTACGCTTGCACCCATTTCAGAACATACATTCTTTATCCTGTCCTTTTCGCCTTTGGGGATAACAAGGTTTATCCTGTCGTAATGCTCTTTAATATGACGGTTCTTATACGCTGTTCTATCCATGAAAACACCGCCTTTTCTTTGATAACCGCATTATACAAAAGTCTTACGCAAGACACAACACAGAAACAATATATGAATGGTGCTGTACTGGTGTTGTAGTGGTGCTATAAGGCAAAATTTGTGGCTTTTTTAGGCAATTATTGAACACTTAGAAAATAAAGAAAACCCCCGAAAATACTGGACTTTCGGGAGTTTTGAATACTTTTTGAAAACCTTGTGAAATTATCTCTTGGAGAACTGTGGAGCGCGACGAGCTGCCTTTAAGCCGTACTTCTTTCTCTCCTTCATTCTTGGGTCTCTTGTTAAGAAACCTGCTTTCTTGAGGGATGGACGATACTCTTCTGAATCAACCTCAAGGAGCGCTCTTGAAATACCATGTCTTATTGCACCGGCCTGACCTGTTGTGCCACCGCCATGTACGTTTACGATTACATCATACTTGTCAGATGTCTCTGTGAGTACTAATGGCTGTCTAACTACAACCTTTAATGTCTCAAGACCGAAATACTCATCAATAGGTCTCTTGTTTATTGTAATTGTACCGTTGCCTGGTACTAAATATACTCTAGCGATACTGCTTTTTCTTCTACCTGTTCCGTAGAACTTTGCGTTTGCCTTCTTAGCCACTGTTATTTCCTCCTTTTATGTCCTGTTAATTAAAACTTTAAAACTTCTGGCTTCTGAGCTGCCTGCTCGTGATCCGGACCGGCATATACATGAAGCTTTGTGTACATCTGTCTTCCCAAAGGTCCCTTTGGAAGCATTCCCTTAACAGCGAGTTCAATAACTCTCTCAGGCTTCTTGTCAAACATCTCTCTAAGAGTTGTCTCTTTCATTCCACCTACATAATCTGAGTGATTGTAATAAATCTTCTGGTCTAACTTCTTTCCTGTAATCTTTACCTTCTCAGCGTTAATAACTATCACGTTGTCACCACAGTCGATAAATGGTGTAAATGTAGGCTTGTTCTTGCCTCTCAATACAGCAGCAACCTGTGATGCTAAACGACCTAATGTATAATCTGCGGCATCAACAACATACCATTTTCTCTCAATGCTTGATGCAGTAGCCATATAAGTTTTCATTGGTTTTCCTCCTGAAATAATAAAAATACATAATCATTCTTAAATGTTAATTATATAATAAATGCTTCTCCGGGGCATTGGCAAAGCACTTATAATCTTATTAACCAATAAATAAATTCCGGGCGCACTTTTCCACGCCACATTTAAAGATTATATAACACTCGTCCGAGCGTGTCAACGATATTTTTGCATTTCTGCCAAATTTTTCGCAAATTATTGCCTGTCCTTTTCAAATGTTTTTATATTATAGCAGCTTTATTTGTTGGACGCAAAAGCTGTTACATATTTATCGCAAAAAAAATCAGCTATACCTGACTCCTCTGACAATCTATGCAGACAAAACAATTCAGATAGAGGGCTGTTCCTAAACATATGCGCATAAATCTTGGCGATATGGATATAAGTGACAGAGATATCATCCGTATCCTTAATTATCCTGGCAGAAAACGGGAAGTTTAATGCCTCCCGCTTCAAATATCCATTTCCCATCCTGACAATTTATAAATGAAATCACTTTCCCCTTGTAACCTTCGTAATGTAATTACAAATGACCTATCTATAAAAACATTTTTTATGCTTTCTTCAAACGGAAACGTGTGCTGAAAAATGATTTCATCTTTGGGAACAGAATGTATCCGGACAGTGTTAGTGTCATACAGATAGAGCAATTCTTCATCTTCCGACAGGCTAAATGTCAGGGTGCTGCGAAGCCGGCTGCATATCTCCTGTGGAATGGAAATGTTTTTTTCAAGCGCAGCTTCCGGTGAAAATGAATAGACTGGTATTTTATACTCGGCCGAAGTAATCTCAGGTCCACTGTAGTTGACTCCCCCCCCGCAAAGAAGGTATGCCCTGCGTGATTTTCCCATAACACATTTTGTATATTTCGGCGTATCCGCTATCTTAGCCAGCTTATTTTCCGCCAGCGAGTATTCAAGGATACCGTCATAACTGAATATCAAAAAATTATGCTGTTCTGTTTTAAAATGCCGTAGCAACCGCCGATTTTCTTTCTGCGGGTTTGTTTCGTCCCGAAATTAAACAAAGACATGGAATCCGCATTGTGATTTCCCGGCAAAAATGTATCGTTCCCAGCATAAGCCACATAATCCGTACAGTAGGGTATCCTTTCTTTATACATTTTTGCAATCTTCAAATCATTTCTGTACAATTTCAATATTTGCTTGCTCAAAAACGCGTATATATATTCTCAGTCAAAATAAATACATCGGGTGCCGTCCCTTGTCAGTACATTTGCCAGCTCTTCCCTGTTTCAATGGACATTTTCCTGAACCTCATACCGGAAATTGTAGAAAGCAAGCCGTCTGATACATAAAAACCGACGGTTTCTCCGCATCTGCTGCAGGTCTCATACATCCGCTGATACCATATTTCATTTGAACGGTCCACCTTTTACAAACGCCCTCTGTTTATCTTCCATAGGTTTCCTCTTCTTTTCCAATTTCTTTAATTCTTCAACATATGTTCCATTTGACTGCGATAACGGAAATCATATACCGGTTAAAACTGCCTCCATATTTATCAAATAAACCGCAAAAAACTTCTTCTGCTGTCATTTGCAATTTTCCTCTGCAAATTCTTATTTATTGTATTCCTTATCGTCCCCATCCACATATTCTATATTAACAAGAGTTAAGCCCTGAGGCGGAGCAGTCTGTCCCGCTGCATTTCTGTCGCATTTTTCAAGCATAGCCTTTACATCCTCAGGAGTTATAAAACCTTTCCCCGCCCAAACCAGCGTTCCTGTAATAATCCGAACCATATTATATAAAAATCCGTTTCCGGTAATCCGTATGGTTATAATGCGTCCTGCTTGTTCTGTCGCCTCGCCCTGCGCTGGTGCAGCACTCAAACCTGCACTCTCCCCCGCGACTTGCGGCCCACTTAGACTTGCACTGTCACTTGGCGCTTGCAACTTATTCATCCTTGCATCTGCACCAGGCACCAATGTTTCCTCCAGCTCCATTGAATACACAGTCCGTACTGTGCTTTCCGCCTGCGTTCTCACGCAGCAAAAGCTTTTGTAATCGTGTTCTCCGATAAGCATTTCTGCCGCCTTGCGCATTAAATTTACGTCAAGGCAGCCCGGCACATACCATGCATAATTTCTAAGCTGCGGTATTGGAAATTTTGTGTTAAGTATTTTGTATTCATATGTTTTTCTTGTATTGCAGTGTCTTGGATGAAAATCGGGTTTGACTTCTCTGGAATTTACCACGCTGATTTGAGGCGGCAAATATCTGTTGACTGCATAAGCCCACCTGTTTCCGGGAATTGTGGATTCTGTATCAAATACAGCCACATTTCCTAGAGCATGGACTCCTGCGTCAGTGCGGCTGGCCCCCGTCACATGCAAAATCTCGCCTGTAAGCTGCTCTATAGCTGCATCAAGCTCCGCCTCTATGGTCGGCGCATTAGGCTGTATCTGCCATCCGCTGTATTCTGTTCCGTCGTATGCAACTGTCAGCTTGATACGTTTCATTTTGCACATTCCCTTCATATATTACATACACTGTTAAATTTTAAAAAAATACACTCTATTATTAAATTTCTTTTGAAATACACTCAACTATTACATCTATTTTGAAATACACTTTTAGAGCGTTTGCTACCGATTGACAGCATATCCAATGCCAACCGCCTGAAGCAGAGACTTTTATTTCCTTAGAAAGTGTTTTGGTATCTGTATTTTGCTTCGAACCACATTTTATATACACTGTACTCTTCACCGGATACGTCTATAAGTGCGTTTATCGCCTCTCCTAAAGGCTCACTTGCCGTAATCGCCGAGGTTGTAAAACATACTCTCTCTTATATTATTGGTAAATATATCGTCGACACCCGAAATTGCTTTTTGAATTTCAAGCGTCTTTTTAAGCAAAGCGTCGGCGTTCGCCTCATCAAACTCGGAAAACTCTTTATACTCGGGAATTTCTTCCCATATGTAGCTTTCCTGCTCCTGTATCTTATCCAAAGATCCGTTTTTGTCCGCAATCTCATCTGTGTTTTCAGAACACCCTGCAATAAAAACAGCGCCACCGCACATAAAGCACATATAAATTTTTTATAATCGTCTTCCTTCGCAGTCAACACGCTGCAGCTTTATTAAAATTTATTCTTAACACCACTCCACTTGCAATACGCCCTTATGTACAAAACTACTCCGACAATCGTAATCACAGTCGGTAGTATGAAGCCAACAGCGCTGTTTTCAAATCTCAGCCAGTATCTGTTAAAATCAAAAGCTATTACAACCGACAGATAATACATAAAAGGTATATCAAATATGTATAGCACATGTGGAAGCAGCATAACCACGGACAGAACAACTGAGCGCTTATAATCCGCATAAAATGAAATTGCCGACGCAATAAGGCTTATCATACACAGCAAAAACAATCTTACAAGTTGACATAAAATTATGTAACCTGTAATACTGACTTGCAGAGGGAAGTCAGCAAATTGAACAAGACTCTGAACAGGCGCCGTCAAATCGTTGAAAGTATAGACAGAAGTAATATTGAGACAGTATATAAAAAAAGAAACCGCCCATACTGCAAAGGCTGTCAAAAAAAGCTTTATTGTCTTGTTTCTCCATGTAAGCTCCCTTCGCTTCGCAGTTCTTGACAGCACATACATTCCGCTCTTTCTCTCAAACGCATAATCACCGGAAATAATTAAAACAACCGCTATAATACACACAAGATTAATATTTTCCTGATTTGTGTAATTTCTTTCACCCAGTATATCATTATATGTGTCAGGCTTTACGATTACGGCTTTTATCCCTTTTTCATCTCTCATTTTGTTTACATGCGAGATTACTGCGTTCATTGCATTCAGCGCCGACGACATATCCTCTGCGTTTTTCTTTTGAACAAATGTTGGATTTTCTGTGTTTTTAAGCCTGTCAAGCTCAGCCGTAAAATTGTTAATATACCTCTCTGTGTCTTCATCGGGCGCTTTTCCTGAAAATTCATCATAAAAATCAACCATATATAAACTGTTCTCATTATAGTCTACGCCCCGGTAAAGCCTGCAGCCAACAAGCAGATATACCGCAAGCAGCAGAATCACAATCCCCTTTTGTATTACAAAGGTTTTATAAAGCTCCATAAAAAAGGGGGTTGTCCTAGAAAAAAGCTTCTGCCACAAAAATATTATTTTATTATATAGTCTGTCTGATAACCCCGCCTTTCGAACCGGATACAAGAGGCAGCCTGCAGTCACTGTTCCCACAAAGCACAATCCCCCCACAGCAAAAGTAATTATATAAGTCGAGGTTGAAATATCAGTTATAAATCCTGTATATCCCCAATTTTCATATAAAACATACGACTCACCCGGTATAAGCAGATTTATCAGGTTTATATACCTTAAAACACACAGTGCGCTGTTTGCCTCTATATTTTCGTATAATATAAATTCGCATAAGAATATGGCAATAAGCAACACAACTGTAAGTTTATAATTTTTAAATAAATATATAAACAGATAAAAGAACATCCCAAGCACTGACATGGCAAATGCAAAAATAAGACAGTACAGGCAAAAAAACTCTCCCACGCTGATTTTCAAAGGAAACATCGAAAACATTTGCGAACTCTGTACGGCGTTTCCCAAATCAGCGCTTCCTCCGTATATATACAAATATATTCCGTAAACAGCTGTGTTAAAAACAAACGAATACACAAGACATAATACAGCAATTACTGCATTTCTTTTGAGCGCAAGCGCCGCTCTTCCCCTGCCTGCCGCTCTGACAAGCATAATTACGCCGTTTTCTCTCTCCTCGATAAATGCAATTACAAATATAAGCATCATTACCGCAAACAGCACGGGAAGCTCACGAAACTCCATAAGCTTTTCCACAGCCGTTGTATTTCCCAGCGAGACATTTACCTCTGAAAGCGAAGACATATCATGCGCATATTTTACGGCGTTTAATCTGCCGAAGTCGTTCTGTCCTGAATACAGACTGCTGCTCAGTATTTTTTCATAATCCGACGTAACCTGAAGCGAGCTTTTATAGTTATCCGTATAATCTATTTTTTCTCTCAAAAGCTGCAGGGCAGACTGTCTGTATTCCGTATTTTCATCATCTTCCTTGCGCTTTCCGAAAACAGCCTTTTCTGCGCTCGCCTTTGAAGACGCAGAAAGCTCTGACTTATATTCGCCAATCATCTGCTTATAGAACGTGTAAACTGTTTTATCGCTGCTGTTGTGAATTTTAAAAAAACATACCCCTATAATTGCTGTAAAAATAATCAGCGATGCAAACCAAGTTTTTTTTAAAACCCTCAAAAATTCCATACTAATCCCTCAACTCAAGGCGTTATGTTTATCCACTCATATGTTCCCGTGCCTATCTGCCCCTTGTCAAGCACTCCGACAACACAAACTCTAGGAGATGCTTCGTGCTGTTTTATTGCGTTTTTGTACGCCTCCTTATATTTATCTATATCCTCTTTTGACATTTCAACGCCGCTCACACAGTAATCGCTGAAAGTAAGCAGCAAATAGCGGCTGTCGCCTCCTTTGACACTAATCAAAATGTTTGTCCCCTCCGGCGAAAGCTCGTTTTCTTCGGCATATTCTCTGTTTTTAGTAAATTTAATCGTATCGGCCGTTTTTCCGTCGGTATCTATTATATACAGATAAGTTCCAAGTTCATAATTCTGCCGGTTCTCTTTTACCGAATAATCTATCATTTCATACAAATAAAGATACTTTCCATCAAAACCGCATAAATCTATATAATCCTCCCTTGAACCCACATCCTGAGACAAATCTATTGTATATATCTCAACATTTTTTTTAGTCTCAAGGTTCAATTTATTAATGCAGTAAGCGTCATCTGAGACTGACACAAAATAAAAATTTCCTTCAGTGTCGTATCTCCCACTGGTTTCCCAGTCCTTAATTTCCCCCTGTATCGATGCCTGATCAGTTATATAGTCAAACTTTCGCACCGGCTCACCGCCGGAAATATCAATACATTCAATTATATAATTATTAATATCGCTTGTAATACCGCTTTCCAAAGTTATATAGACGCGATCTCCTATGGCATAAAGCGTAAGCATCTCGCGTATTTCATGCTCGCTCGTATATTCTTTTATAAGCTTAGGAGTATCTTTTCCAATAAGAGACACCTCATACAGAAACAGCGACTTTTCTCCTGAAAGTATGTAGTACAGCTTTCCTTGACTTACGCATGTTCTGCGATTGCTGCTATTAACTGACATTCCGTCAACCGATAAAACAGCTCCTTCTCTCTTATCCCGTCCCGTTTTATCATACGAAACCACTATATCCCTCTCACTATTTCTTTCAATCATATATATACGCTGATTATAATACCAAATATTTGAAGAAAGACATTCACTGTCTGACAGACACGCATCGCAGCTCTCGTCATTATGTGCGCAGTTCAGCTTTGTACACAGCGGCAATGAATTTTTATTTACCATATCAAAATAATATAAAAATCTATATGAAGAATTCGTATAAACCGGTGATTCGGCTATATAATAGTATCCGGTTTCTGCAGCTGAAGCACTATTGGACATATAATACTGAGCCTCGTCGTTGTCAAATATGTAATCGCTATACTCATATTCGCCGCTTGCAACTTTGTTTTCCTTGCCGCTGCAGCCTGAAAGAAAAACAAAAACAAGTACAACGCAAAGCATCAGGTTTTTAATCATTCTGCTTTTCATCATATAACATATCCTCGTCTTAAGCTTCCTCATAAGAAATCCCTCCGCTTAAGTCGCCCCACTCATCACAGTCGAAATATACGGTTATATATCCCATGTAATAATTTAAAAAGTCTTCACCACAAAATAAATATTTTATCCAATATCTTGAAGAGTCCGTATTATCACCGGCTACCGGCTGTAATGTCTCAATCCTTACTTCATTACTTGCAACCCCGCTGTCGTCGCTTATAGTCACGCTGTCAATCCATCCATAGACTCCCTCGTCATATGAGTATTTTATATGTGCTTTAACATATATATGAATCGAATGGCTTGAATCAAGGCTCACATCCTTTTCAAGCACCATATCTCTTTCTCCTGACCATGTTGCATATACGCTTACGGGATTTACAGACAGTATGCATATCAAGATTGCCACCATTAAAGCAAAAAACTTTTTTGTTCTGTTAATAATAGCCATAATATACCTCCCATTTTTAATCCTATTTCATACTTATATTGTATATGCTTATTTTATGATACAATTTACTTTTTCACAATACCCTTAGCCGCTTTTCGTCATTTTTACTATAGAAAAAATTTTTTATCATCAAAAATGGGTTTTTCTTGTAATAACTCGTCGGTTTCTTGTAGAAAATAACACTTGACAAATTGAGATTTGTATATCTTTACCAATTCGCGTTAAATTTACTTCCAAAATCAGTTCGAATTTTCGTGCAAAAGTCATATAACACATTTTATCAAGCCACAAATATTTTCAGCACTATCATCAATACAAGATAGCTGAAAAGCGCCAGATAAGCGTATATGTCCCGGCGCTTGTATTTCAGCGGCTTCATCTTTGTTCTGCCTTCAGAGCCATGATAGCAGCGGGCTTCCATTGCCATTGCCAGCTCGTTTGCACGTCTGAATGCCGATATGAACAGCGGCACAAGAATAGGCACCATAGCCTTTGCCTTTTTGATGATGTTGCCGCTCTCGAAGTCGGCGCCCCTTGCCATCTGCGCTTTCATTATTTTGTCTGTCTCCTCAATAAGAATCGGTATAAATCTGAGCGCTATGGACATTATCATTGCTATTTCGTGAACCGGCACCTTGATGACTTTAAGGAATCCAAGTCCTTTCTCCATACCGTCTGTCAGGTTGTTCGGCGTGGTTGTGAGCGTCATCAGCGACGAACCCATGATAAGATATATAAGGCGCACTACCATATATATGGCTGTCTTTATGCCCTCTTTCGTTATCTGTATTTTCCATATAGAAAATACTACCTCGCCTTTGGTTAAAAACAGATTAAACACTGCACTGAACATAAGCAGTATAACAATCGCCTTTAGTCCTTTTATGATAAATTTAAGCGGAACATGCGACATTTTTATTACTGCTGCAAGAAATACTGTTGCACAAAGGTACAGCCAAATGCTGCTGTCAAGAAACAGCGAAACTATAAAGACTATGGTACCTACCAGCTTAACTCTCGGGTCAAGTCTGTGTATAACCGAATCTGTCTGATAATATTGACCTATAGTAATATCTCTAATCATCGTATCTGTCCTATCGCTTTTAATATTGATGTTTTGGCTTCCTCCACTGTGATTACATCTGTATCGCAGTTTAATCCGGCCTTTTTCAAATCATTCATTATATATGTTACCTGTGGTGCCGCCAGCCCTATTGCTTCCAGCTCCTTATAGTGTGCAAATACTTTCTTTGGCTCGTCGTCAAATAGTAAAATGCCGTCGTTCATAACCATTATCCTGTCAACGTAATTTGCCACGTCCTCCATACTGTGGGATACAAGTATAACTGTTATTCCCATTTCATCATGGAGCTTTTTTATGCAGTCTAGAATTTCATCTCGTCCTTTTGGATCAAGCCCTGCTGTAGGCTCATCTAATATAAGTACCTGCGGCTTCATAGCAAGCACTCCCGCTATGGCAACTCTTCTTTTTTGTCCGCCTGACAAATCAAACGGCGACTGATAGTATAAATTTTCATCGAGACCAACCATGCGAAGCGCTTCATAGGCTCTCAACTCCACTTCCATTTTTTCAAGACCCAGATTTTTAGGACCGAAGCATACATCTTTGAATATGTCCGTCTCAAAGAGCTGATGTTCAGGATACTGAAATACAAGTCCTACCTTGCTCCTTAGCTGCTTCATATCATAGTCTTTGTCGTATATATCCATTCCGTCATAGTAAATTGTACCGGAAGTTGCCTTGACTAAGCCGTTTAAATGCTGTACAAAAGTAGATTTGCCGGAGCCCGTATGACCTATAAGCCCGACAAATTCGCCGTCCTTTATGGCACAGTTCATATTCTTTATGGCTTGTCTCTCAAAGCCTGTACCAATCTCGTATGTGTAGTTTATGTTATCTACAATAATAGCCATAGCCTTCTCCATTTCTGATATTATAGTATCTTATGGCATTTATGCGCTCGTATTTCTGCTTCCGGCAGAAACCCATATACGCCCGATACAATCCCTAATGATACATCTTAATAAGTTCTCTTGTCAGTTCTTCCTTCGTGAGAATACATTCCGGCAGCTCTACACCGCATTTTCTAAGCTCGTATGCAAGCTCTGTAACCTGCGGCACATCAAGCCTCAGTTCTTTGAGTTTTTCAACCTCAGTAAATATATCTCTCGGTGTGCCTTCCATAACTATTTTGCCCTTGTCCATAACAAATACTCTGTCGGCGTCTATAACCTCCTCCATATAATGCGTTATAAGAATTATGGTTACATTTTCATTCCTGTTCAGTTCGTGAAGTACGTTTATAACCTCTTTTCTGCCTAGTGGGTCCAGCATAGCCGTAGGCTCGTCCAAAACGATACATTTTGGCTTCATTGCCACAATTCCCGCTATAGCAACCCGCTGCTTCTGTCCTCCCGACAATTTGTTAGGGGACGCTTTTCTAAACTTATACATTCCAACAGCCTTGAGGCTGGCAGCAACCCGCTCCCATATCTCATCTGTGGAAACTCCTATATTCTCAGGGCCAAAGCCCACTTCTTCCTCTACCAATGTTCCGATAATCTGGTTGTCGGGATTCTGAAATACCATTCCTGCTGTCTGGCGCACATTTAAAAGGTTGTCCTCATCTGATGTGTCCATTCCGTCAACCCATACAGAGCCTTCTGTGGGCGTAACCAGCGCATTAATATGCTTTGCCAGCGTAGATTTTCCCGAACCGTTATGTCCGAGAATGGCAATAAATTCGCCCGCCTTAAAATCCACATTAACATTGTCAACCGCAGTGGTTATACCCTCTACATTGCCCTCTTCGTCTCGTCTTATATATTCAAATGTAAGATTTTTTGTCTTAACAATTCCCATAAAATCCTCGCATAAATCAAAATGCGTGGATATTAAGAAACCCCTAATATCCACGCATAAAAGTACATTTAATTAAACTAACTCAAGAAGTACTTCCATTGCGGCATCGCCTTTTCTTAAGCCAATCTTAACGATTCTTGTGTAACCGCCCTGACGGTTAGCGTACTTAGGAGCGATTTCGTCAAATAACTTATTAGTAAGGTCAACAACCTTTGTGTTCTTCTTTCTTCCTGATGCTTCAGCCGGAA
The DNA here is from genome assembly GCA_964482965.1 of uncultured Lachnospira sp. Classification (GTDB taxonomy): domain Bacteria; phylum Bacillota; class Clostridia; order Lachnospirales; family Lachnospiraceae; genus Lachnospira. The sequence continues at coordinate 8,092 of CAYZZP010000038.1, read as the reverse complement.
CCTCTGTTACCTTGTACAGAACCTTATCCATCTGCTTTCTTGCATGGAGTCTTGAAGGCATATCCTTCTTGATTTCCTTCTCTACTGTGTCATATACTGTAACCTTCTTACCGTTTACAACTTCCTTTACTCTCTTACCTGAAGCATCCTTCTTAGGAACCTTTGCAGAAACCTTAACTGTCTCATAGTTATCCATTTCCTTAACTGCAAGTGTGATAAGCTTCTCTGCTATCTTCTTAACTTCCTTTGCTCTTGCCTCTGTTGTAACAATCTTACCGTTCTCGATTAAAGCTGTTACCTGATTTCTAAGTAATGCCTTTCTCTGGCTTGAAGTTCTTCCGAGTTTTCTATACTTTGCCATTAAATTATCCTCCATTTGTAACCCGCATACATGCTCGTACGGACTTACTGTATGTGCGTTTTAATCTACAAATATTTATTATTAGTCCTCATTTGGACTCAAGCTTAAATTTAACTCTTTGAGCTTTAAAAGCACTTCGTCGAGCGACTTCTTACCAAGATTACGAACCTTCATCATATCGTCAGGTGTCTTATTGCAAAGCTGCTCAACTGTGTTGATACCGGCTCTCTTAAGACAGTTGAATGAACGAACAGACAGTTCAAGGTCCTCAATGCTCATTGAAAGCACCTTGCTTGACTCGTCTTCCTGCGGCTCAACCATAACCTCTGCCTTAGCAGCGTTCTCTGAGAGATTGATAAATACCTTGAGATGCTCACTGAGTACCTTTGCAGCAAGGCTCAATGCCTCATCCGGCGCAATAGTACCATTTGTATATATATCAAGTGTAAGCTTATCAAAATCTGTATCCTGACCGACTCGTGTATTCTCAACAGCCATATTTACACGCTCTACAGGTGTGTAAATAGAATCTATTGCGATTACATCAGCAGCCTGGTCGTCGCGCTTGTTCTTCTCAGAACTTACATAACCTCTGCCGTTAGTAATTGTAAGCTCCATAACAAGCTTACAGTCAGCTCCGCCGTTTAAGTGAGCAATTACGAGGTCCTTATTGATGATTTCAATATCCGGATCTACCTTGATGTCAGATGCCTTAACAACGCCCTCGCCCTCAAAATCAATATGTGCTAATATCTTTTCAACAGAATTACTGTTATTCTTTATCGCAAGTTGCTTGATGTTCATTATAATTTCAGTAACATCTTCCTTTACTCCGGAAATTGAACTGAACTCATGAACAACGCCCTCGATTTTTACACTGCTTACTGCTGTACCAACAAGTGATGAAAGCATAATTCTTCTGAGAGAATTTCCAAGCGTAAGACCGTAACCTCTTTCAAGCGGCTCAACTACAAATCTTCCGTACTTGCCGTCTGGTGACTGTTCAACCATCTCAATCTTAGGCATTTTAAAATTAAAATCTGCATCAACCATTTATAGCCCCTCCTTTTATTGGGTTTAAAACCTATTTATGGGTTAATTAAGTTTTATTCAGATTACTTTGAATACAACTCGACGATAAGCATCTCATCAACCGGAACATCAATTACCTCTCTTGTAGGAAGCTGCAATACCTTACCCTTAAGAGCGTCCTTGTCAGACTCAAGCCACTCCGGAACAAGTCTTCCGTTAGTAACCTCAAGTATCTCCTTATATCTTGCACAAGACTTTGACTTTTCTCTGATTTCGATTACGTCCCCGGCCTTAACTAAATATGAAGGAATGTTGATGCGCTTGCCATTTACTAATACATGCTTGTGATCTACAATCTGTCTTGCTTCTTTTCTTGTTCTTGCAAAACCTAATCTGAAGATAACATTGTCAAGTCTGAGCTCGAGCATAACCATAAGGTTCTCACCTGTCATACCCTTCATCTTCTCAGCCTTATTGTAGTAATTTCTGAAAGGCTTCTCTAATACACCGTAGATAAACTTAGCCTTCTGCTTCTCTCTAAGCTGGAGACCATACTCGCTAACCTTTCTTCCGGCATTCTTTGCCTTTCTCTTTGACTTCTTATCTATTCCCAAATACAATGGGTCCAAATCAAGAGATCTGCATCTCTTGAGTACAGGTGTTCTATTAATAGCCATCTTAATTCTACCTCCTAATTAAACTCTTCTACGCTTTGGCGGACGACATCCGTTGTGTGGAACAGGAGTAACATCCTTAATACTTGTAACTTCAAGACCGCAAGCTGAAAGAGCGCGGATAGCTGCCTCTCTACCCGAACCCGGTCCTTTAACCATAACGTCTACAGACTTTAATCCATGAACTAAAGCAGCCTTTGTAGCAGTCTCCGCTGCCATTTGTGCTGCATAAGGAGTTGATTTCTTAGAACCTCTGAAACCAAGACCGCCGGCACTTGCCCATGATAAAGCATTGCCTTCTGCATCTGTCAATGTAACGATTGTATTGTTAAAAGAAGACTGGATATGTGCCTGTCCTCTCTCCACGTTTTTCTTAACACGCTTCTTTGTCACTTTTTTTGTAACTTTTTGAGCCATTTCTAAACTAACCTCCTATAAAGTCTACCTTATTACTTCTTCTTATTTGCAACAGTCTTCTTTGGACCCTTACAAGTTCTTGCATTAGTCTTTGTCTTCTGACCTCTGCATGGAAGACCCTTTCTGTGACGGATTCCTCTGTAGCATCCGATTTCCTTTAATCTCTTGATATTCATGGCAACTTCTCTTCTCAAGTCACCCTCTACTAAATGCTCTGTGTCAGCATCAATTACCTTAGCTATCTTTGCTACTTCCTCGTCTGTCAAATCCTTTACACGAGTATCAGGATTAACTCCTGCTTCAGCGAGAATCTTAGATGCTCTAACTCTGCCTATACCATAGACATAAGTAAGACCGATTTCAATACGTTTTTCTCTTGGTAAGTCTACACCTGAAATACGAGCCATGTGTTCTTTAACCTCCGTTAATCAAATATAAATATTAATAGAAATGTTACACTTAAAGCACATACGCAGCTCGTCATCGCTGACGCCTGAAATGTGTGCGCTGCCGCTTATAGTGTTATATAAAATAGTGATTTCCGCACCTTACAACTATGCCAGGCGGTTCATCACTGCAGCCGCAAATTAAACTTCACCAAATATATGGTGAAATGCTTGTGAAACCGTATTGTACCTGTTATTGTTATACAGCTTCACGCACAAACAAAAGAAGTATCTCTACTTCTCTCAAAAAGGTGAATTAACCCTGTCTTTGCTTGTGCTTTGGGTTCTCACAGATAATTCTGATACTACCCTTTCTCTTAATGACTTTGCATTTTTCACAAATTGGTTTTACTGATGATCTAACCTTCACTGCAAAAGCCTCCTTTCAGACAAGTTCGTTGACTATTATATCAAACTGTTTTTCTTAATGCAAGAAAAATTTTAATATAATCAAGATATTTTTTTCAAATTTTTCCAGACTATTTATCTCTCCAGATAATTCTGCCCTTTGTCAAATCATATGGAGAAAGTTCTATAGTTACCTTATCACCAGGCAATATACGAATGTAGTTCATTCTCAGCTTGCCGCTGATATGGGCAAGTACCTGATGTCCATTCTCAAGCTCCACCTGAAACATAGCGTTTGGAAGCTTCTCTATAACTTTCCCCTCGATTTCAATTACATCTGACTTTGACATGGTGTCATCCTCCTATATTTCTTAAATTTGTGCAGCCTTTCACTTGTTTGTGAAATTTTGCCGGCTAAGATAAATTTTAATTGCTCTCTTTATATCTTCGTCAATTAAATTTGTATGATTATTATGCTTCAACTCTATTTCGCTGTCCTTTTTATTGATTATCTGAATATGCTTATATTTCTTTTTCTTTGGAGCGTCAACTGTTTTAAGTTTTCCATCTGAAAGATATACATATTCAGCATCTGCATCAATTATTACATACACAGTACATTTGTCATGCCCCGCAAGGGAGCTTGCAAAACAACCTATTATATCTTCTCTCATCGAAGTCCTCCGTATCCTGCCTCTCTCACTGGACAAGCGAAAGTATCACAGGTCCGTCTTTAGTTACCAGCACTGTATTTTCATAATGGGCGGCCAATGACCTGTCAGCCGTTACTACTGTCCAGTCATCATCAAGAAAATTTACCGCATATCCGCCGGCTGCCACCATCGGTTCAATAGCCAGTGTCATACCCTCATAAAGCTTTATACCGCGTCTGTCCTGATGAAAATTAGGTATCTGCGGGTCTTCATGAAGATTTGTTCCAATTCCGTGACCCACCAAATCTCTTACAACACCATATCCAAAGCTTTCATTATATGCAGCGATTGCATTGGAAATTTCATACAGATGACATCCTTCCTTTGCAAATTTAATTCCCTCAAAAAAGCTCTGCTTCGTAACTTCAATCAATTTTGCAGCCTCATGGCTTATCTCGCCTACGCCTACCGTTCTTGCAGCGTCAGAATGATATCCCTTGTGGATTACTCCGGCGTCAAGGCTCACTATATCGCCTTCCTTCAAAATTCTTTTCTTGGAAGGGATACCATGAACAACCTCCTCGTTTACCGATACGCAGATTGAAGCAGGGAACCCGCCATATCCTAAAAATGAAGGAACACAGCCGCAGCTGCGAATCATTTCCTCGCCAAGCTGGTCTACCCTGTGGGTTGACATTCCAGGCTTAATCTCTTTGCACAAATCATTTAAAACTGTGCCGAGAATTTTCCCTGCTTCCTTCATTATTTCAATTTCTCTTTGTGATTTAACCGATACCGCCATAACTTTACTCCCGTGCATACCGCAAGCAGCGCTTGCGGTACTGCCTATATAAAACGGTTTGAAAGTAAACTTTCAAACTTTTACTACTTTCCTAATATAGCCACTATATCACTAAATACCTCATCCATATCCTTTGTACCATCAACACCGGCTAATACGCCTTTGGCTGAATAGTAGTCAATCAATGGCTGTGTCTGCTCGTGATATACTGAAAGTCTGTTCTTTACTGTCTCCGGCTTATCGTCGTCTCTTAAAATAAGCTTTTCGCCGCATGCATCGCACACACCCTCAACCCTTGTAGGATTGTATTTGATATGGTATGTTGCTCCACAGCCTACGCAGGCTCTTCTTCCTGACATTCTGTTAATGATATTTTCATCAGGAACTTCTACGTTGATAGCATAATCAACATTTTCGCCCTGTGCGCTCAAAGCGGCGTCCAATGCCTCAGCCTGTGGAATTGTTCTCGGGAATCCGTCAAGAACATATCCGTTTGCACAGTCAGGCTGTTTAAAACGGTCCATAATAAGGTCTACAACCAGCTCGTCAGGAACAAGCTCGCCCTTATCCATATATGTCTTAGCCTTCTGTCCCAGCTCTGTATTGTTCTTAATGTTTGCTCTGAATATATCTCCTGTTGAGATATGTGGAATTGTATATTGTGCAGCTATTCTCTTTGCCTGTGTACCCTTACCTGCACCAGGCGCACCCAACATAATTATCTTCATAAATATTGTCTCCATTCTGTATCCACTATACACAAATGACTCGCCCGGAAAAATACCGGGCAAGTCTAAATATTCATATATCGAACCTGCAAATCCTGCACGCTGATTTATTCACTGAGGAAGCCCTTGTAGTAACGGTTTACCATCATTGATTCTATCTGTTTCATAGTTTCAAGAATAACGCCTACAATAATGATGATTGATGTTCCGCCAAATGAAACATTTGCATTAAATAATCCTGAACACAGAATCGGAACAAGCGCTACGATTATAAGACCAACCACACCGATAAATACGATATAATTCAATATTCTGTTCAAATATTCACTGGTTGACTTACCAGGTGTAATACCCGGAACTACGCCACCGGCTTTCTTCATATTATCCGCAATCTGCACAGGATTAAATGTAATTGATGTGTAGAAATAAGCGAATATAACTACCAGCACAATGTACAGAAGTAATCCCAAAGAATATTTAGGCATATCTATTCTGCACCAATATGCTGAACTCAAGTACTTTGTCCACTCATATGACTTGCTTGAGAAAAATAACTGAGTAATCACTACAGGGAACTGCATAACTGATGACGCAAAGATAATCGGCATAACTCCAGCAGTATTTACTTTCAAAGGAATGTTACTTGACTGACCGCCAACAGACCTTCTTCCGGTAACCTTAGCTGAGTACTGAACCGGTATTCTTCTCTCTGCATCCTGAAGTAAGCATACCATAGCTACTACTGCTACTATAATCGCTACAATAATTGCAGCGGCAAGAACACCGTAAGCTATTGTCTTATTTGCAACAAATGAGCTGTAAAGTGTTACAAAGTCGTTCGGCATACCTGAAATAATGTTAATCAACAATACTATTGAAATACCGTTACCAACACCATTTTCGGTAATTCTTTCACCAATCCACATAAGAGCTGCTGAACCGGCTGTAAGTGCAACCACAACTACTATTACACATGTAACATAGTGAGCAGTACTGTAATCCTGATAGCCCAAGATAAGACCCTGTCTACCAAATCCAACTGCCATAGCAATACTCTCGCCGAGGGCAAGACCTACAGTTACATATCTTGTAATTGAAGCAATCTTCTTTCTTCCATCCTCGCCTTCTTTTTGCATTTCCTCTAATTTAGGAATTGCAATGGTGAGAAGCTGCATAATAATAGAAGAAGTAATGTATGGTGTTATGCTCAGTGCAAACAGTGACATTTTTTCAAATGAACCACCTGTAAATGCACTAAGATAACTCAAGTCGCCGTCCTTAATACCGCTCAAAAGGGTACTAAAATACTCTGTATTAACACCCGGAATCGGAAGCAGGCTTCCGATTCTTATTACAACAAGCATCATAAGCGTATAAAGCAATTTTTTACGAATGTCTTTATTTTTAAATGCGTTGACAAGTGTTTTAAACATTAGATCACCTCACAAGTTCCGCCAGCAGCTTCGATTTTAGCCTGAGCTGTTGCACTAAAAGCATTAGCCTTAACGGTAAGCTTCTTTGTGAGTTCTCCATTTCCAAGAATCTTTACGCCATCCTTAGGATTCTTAACGATGCCAGACTCGATTAATGTATCTACAGATACCTCTGCTCCATTATCAAATCTCTCTAAAGCACTAATGTTAATGCCAACGATTTCCAAACGGTTTCTGTTAGTGAAACCTCTCTTTGGAATTCTTCTATATAATGGCATCTGACCACCTTCAAAGCCTGGTCTTGGAGCGCCTGAACGCGCCTTCTGACCCTTGTGACCTTTACCGGCTGTCTTGCCATTTCCTGAACCATGCCCACGGCCTCTTCTGAAATTATCGCTCTTTACTGAACCCTCAGCAGGTCTTAAATTTGATAAATCCATTATTGCACCTCCTTCATCTATTATCAGATTAGATTTCCTCTACCTTTAACATATAACCAATCTGCTGTATCTGTCCTCTTGTTGCTGCATTATCAGGAAGCTCTACTGACTTATGAAGCTTTGTTAAGCCCATAGCCTCAACAGTTCTTCTATGCTTAGGAACAGCACCGATTGGAGACTTTACCAAAGTTATTTTTAACTTCTTATCTGCCATTTTTATTCCTCCATTACCTCACGCTCTAATTAGCCGAGAATTTCGCTTACTGACTTTCCACGAAGTCTTGCTACTTCTTCCGGAGTCTTCATTGCCTGAAGACCAGCGATAGCCGCAAGTACTACGTTCTGCTTATTATTTGAACCAAGTGACTTTGTACGAATGTTCCTGATACCTGCAAGCTCAAGTACAGAACGGGCAGGACCACCTGCGATGATACCTGTACCTTCCGGAGCCCTCTTAAGAAGAACTGTTGAGCCTCCAAACTTACCAATAAAATCGTGAGGAACTGAACCGTTCTCATCGATTGGAACTTCTACAAGGTGCTTCATAGCATCTTCTTTTCCTTTGCGGATAGCTTCAGGAATTTCAGCCGCCTTACCAACACCTGCGCCAACGTGTCCATTGCCGTCTCCAACAACTACCAAAGCTGCAAATCTGAAGTTACGACCACCCTTTACAACCTTAGTTACACGCTTGATTGATACTACATTATCATTTAATTCTAACTGACTAGCATCAATTATTGTACGTTTCATACTGT
>CAYZZP010000037.1:0-20592 GCA_964482965.1 uncultured Lachnospira sp. | reverse complement strand
AGCCGCAACCCTCGGGGCGTTTCTTGCGGAACTGCGTGTGTTTATGATACAGAAACCCCTCCTTTACTGGGACGACACCGTCATCATGGTAAAGACTGCGCGCGCCTGCATGCGATTCTACGGGGATGAAACAATCGCCTATTACACAGCGCATCAGCACAAGGATATGGACAGCCTGATAAGTGACGACATCCTACCGGTTCTTACTGAAAAAACAACAGTCATGCATGACCATAACAAGGTCAATTATAATGACCGGTTCTGTTTCAGGAACATAGAGTGTAACCAGCACCTGCAGCGCGACCTCCAGAAAGTGGCCGATGATTTCCGTGGGCATGAGTGGGCGGGGAAAGTGAAAGGGCTGATATCATCGGCCATAAAAGACCGCAAGGATAGGATATCCGCAGGAGAAGGATCATTTTCCGATGAATATGTCACATCCTTCTTCCACCGGCTGGATTGCTATTTATCGGAAGGGCTGACGGAAAGCGAAAAAGATTCCGGACCAGAGGAGCAGACATTTGAAAAGACATTGCTTGCCAGAATTGCGGAGTATAAGGATAACTACTTTCTGTGGATTAAAGATTTCAAAATGCCCACCACAGACAATCTCAGTGAGCGGGGGCTGCGCGGGATTAAGTCCCACATGAAAATATCCGGTCAGTTTGACAGTGAGAGGACAGCCCGGTATTATGCGGCGGTTAAAACATACATTGAAACATGCCGCAGGAATCACATCAACGAAATGCAGGCATTATCGAGATTGTGTGCAGGAAACCCTTATACTGTCGCAGAGATATTTTCACAATAGAAAAGAATTGTAATATAGAAACCAAAACAACCGGGAAATCAAAGACATGATTTCCCGGACAAAAGTCGTTGAACTAAAAACGGCTGTGAATTGTAACTCACTTTTTCTTGTTGCCCAATGCTCTAAGTCATGGAGAATAACTCGTTTTAGCTTATCTTCTACATTTTGGGTACTTGTATCAGAAAAATGTACCTCGACTAAGTAGGTTGTCTTATCAATCTTCTTCTGCAAACAGGGCGTTAATCGCCCTGTGGTGTTGGTCTGAATGTTTGAATCCAATTTATTGGATTTGCTCATAGTTCCTCCTTTTGGGCGCAAAAAAGCGCATGGTTTACAGCACGGTATGCCTTCGGATTCCCAACCGCCTCGGCGATATATTTATAGCTTCTCGTCTCTCCGTATGGGATTTCAAGAAGTTCTTTCCACACCGCAGTCTGAAATTTTGTTCCAAGTAGTTCAAGAGGCAGTTCAAAATACCGCCTCTGCCTCTTTCGCATCCACGCAATGCACGCAGACTATCTTTTCATTCTCGCAGCCTATTTTTACCAGTCCAAATGGACAGGGATAATACGCATATGTCATTTTATATTCTCCTGCATACTGCTTCTATACCGTTTTCACGGCTTCTTCATTTGCGCTTCCTTACGCCAGCTCCACAATCTCATTATAAAGGTCCGCATATCTGCCACCCATAGCCAGCAATTCTTCATGATTTCCACGCTCTATTATTCTGCCCTTCTCCAGCACCATTATGGCGTCGGAGCGCCTTACTGTAGACAGACGGTGAGCTATGACAAATGTAGTTCTGTTTTCCATTATAGCGTCCATTCCGGCTTCTATGTTCTTTTCGGTTCTTGTGTCTACTGAGCTGGTCGCCTCGTCAAGCACAAGAATTGGAGCTTCGGATATGGCTGCTCTCGCAATGTTTAAAAGCTGCCTCTGTCCCTGCGACAGATTAGCTCCGTCATGCTCAAGAATCGTGTCGTAGCCATTTTCCAGATTCATTATAAATGAATGTGCCGAGGCTACCTTTGCAGCCTGCTCAACCTCCTCGTCAGTGGCGTCAAGCCTGCCGTATCTGATATTTTCTCTGACAGTTCCGGTAAAAAGGTGAGTATCCTGAAGCACCATAGCAATATTGCTTCTTAACACACGCCTGTCAATCCGGTCAATGGGTATATCATCAATGGTAATGGTTCCCTCGTGTATATCATAAAATCTGTTAAGCAGGTTAGTTATTGTAGTTTTTCCTGCGCCTGTCGAACCAACAAACGCTATTTTTTGTCCGGGCTTCGCATACAGCGAAATGTCGTGAAGCACCGTTACGTCCGGACTATAGCCGAAGCTTACGTTATCAATCTTAACGTAGCCCCTAATTTCGCTGACGTTTGCCAAATCCTCCTGCTCTTTCTCCGGCTCCTGATCCAGCACCTCAAACATACGCTCTGCTCCTGCCAAAGCCGCAAATACAGTATTCATCTGCTGTGATATTTCATTTATCGGACGGTTAAATCTTCGCGTATAGTTGAGCGACACTGCCAGTCCGCCTATATCAAAACCTCTGAATACCACCAGCAGTCCGCCGACGCACGCTGTAAGAGCATACGTCATGTTACAAATCTGGTGGGTTACAGGTCCCATAATTCCCGATCTGAACTGAGCCTTAATCTGGACTTTACAAAGCTCGCCGTTCAAATAATCAAATTCATCAATGGCAATTTCCTCGTGGTTAAACACCTTAACAACCTTTTGTCCTGTAATTGTCTCCTGTGCAAATCCGTTAACCATACCGAGATTTTTCTGCTGTGCGGCATAGGCTCCTCTTCCCTTCTTCATAATTGTTTTGCTCACATAGGTAAGAATTGGTGTCATTATTAATGTTATACCGCCGAGAACCACATTTGTGTAAAGCATAAGAATTACTGTTCCCACTACGGTTATCGCGCCTGAAACTATTTTTATCAAAGTAGTGTTAAGCATTTCTCCGATAGTATCTACGTCATTTGTAAAACGGCTCATAATATCGCCCGTAGGATTGTTGTCAAAATATTTTATCGGCAGGGTTTGAAGTTTATCAAAAAGCTCCTGCCTCATACGCTTTAAAGATCTCTGAGACACAGTAAGCATAATTCTTTGCTGAAGCCACTGGCATACAATTTCAATAGCATATACAATCGCAAGGACTGCCAGCGCCCCTACAAGCCCTTCCATTCTCACCGTAATATCCGTATTGCTCTCGTCATAATAAATGTACTTGTTAATTATAGGACGAAGCATATAAGAAACTGCCAGCGACGAAATTGTGTACATTACCGCCACTATCATTGCAAGCACAAATAATATCCTTTCATGCGCAAGATACTTCAAAAGGCGTACTACCGTTTTCCACAGATTCTTAGGTTTTCCCCTCATATCCATAGCCGCATTTTTGCCAGCCATTCTGCCTATATTCATTTCCTTTTTAGCTGCTCCAACCTTGTAGCTGCTGTATTTCTTTTTTAAACGCTCTGCTCTTTCTTCATTCATAACCTTACACCTCCTTATCTTTCTGGGAATAATATATCTCCTGATAAGGAACACAACTCTCAATAAGCTGTTCATGGGTTCCGCAGCCCATAATACGCCCTTCATCCATAACAATTATTTTATCCGCGCCCATAACCGAACTTATTCTCTGCGCAATAACAATCTTTGTCATGCCCGTAAGCTCCCGCCTGAACGCCTCTCTTATGCATGCGTCCGTCGCCGTATCAACAGCGCTGGTTGAATCGTCCAAAATAAGTATTTTAGGGTGCTTAAGCAACGCTCTGGCAATACACAGCCTTTGTTTCTGACCGCCTGACAAATTTACGCCGCCCTGCTCAAGCTCAGTATCGTACCCTTCCGGAAAGCTGCTCACAAAGCCGTCAGCCTGCGCCGTTTTACATGCCCACACCAGTTCTTCGTCAGTGGCATTTTCATTACCCCATCTTAAATTTTCTGCAATAGAGCCTGAAAACAGCGTATTTTTCTGAAGCACTATCGCCACGCTCTCCCTTAAATGCGTAAGAGAAAGCTCCCTTACATCAGTACCGTCCACCAGAACTCTTCCTTCGTCCACATCGTAAAGTCTTGGTATCATGGAGATAAATGTAGTTTTTCCGCTGCCGGTCGAGCCTATTACTCCAACCAGCTCGCCGGGATTAATGGTGACACTAATATTGTCAAGAACCTGTCTTGTATTGTTCTTAAAATATTTAAAGGACACATTTTCAAATACAATGCTTCCATTATTTATAACCTTGTCAAACGCTGCGGCTCCCTCGTCGTTGATATCAGCCTCAGTCTCCAGAACTTCTGTAATTCGCCTGTTTGAAGCCGCTGCTCTTGTTCCCTGCAAAAATATATTAGCGAGAAAATCCAGCGCCATAAGTATCTGGGTGAGATATGTAATAAATGCCGTAAGAGTACCAACTTCCATATTTCCAATCATAATCTGTTTGCCTGAAAGCAAAACAACTGCAAGAGTCGTAAAATTAATTGCACAGGTTGAAAATGGCTGCAAAAGAATCATCATTCTCAGCGCTGACATACTTTTTTCCATAAGCTGTACGTTTACCTCTGAAAAACGCTCCTTTTCATACTCCTCACGGACAAATGACTTTATAACATACTCATTTGTTATGGTTTCATTTATACTGTTGTTGAGCGTATCCAATTTATTCTGCATAACTGTGTATCTTGGAGAGGCTATTTTAATTATGAATGCAATAGCCGCTGCCAGAATAGGCACAACTATGCAAATAACCACCGCCAGCTCCGGCTCAAGCATAAACGACATGGCAATGGCGCCTATAAGCATAACCGGACTTCTGAACACTCCTCTCAACAGAGTCTGTGTAAATGTCTGTATCTGTGTAATATCATTTGTTATTCTTGTAATCAGCGAACCTGTTGAGAATTCGTCTATATTTGCAAATGAAAACTTCTGAATTTTTACAAACGTCTGTCTCCTTACATCTGCTGCCAGCCTCGCCGCACCCTTTACTGCAAAATTTGCTCCAAACACGCCTGCCAGCAACATTCCAACTGCTATGACAAACATATATACACCGTTCCTTATAATGTATGCCACATCTGCGTTAGCCGCTCCCTCATTTATAATATTGGCGTTTATAAATGGCAGAATAAACTCCCCGCAAGCCTCCAATATCATAAAAAGCGGACCAAGAATGAAACAGTGCAAATTCTTTTTTACAACTTCTTTGTATTTCTTCAATTTTAACATCCTCCTTTCTTTAACACCTCAAGATATTGTTTTATTATAGCTTCATAGCTATCGTCTCTGGATACCGTACCTCTATGCATAAATCCTGAATTGCACAATTCCACAAATCCATGCATAACAGAGCGCAGTCCTCTTATAAAATTAATATTGTCTTTCTCGCTCAAGCCATAACTCTTTATCAGCTCACGCAGAGGCTCAAAGCTGTAAAATCCTGCTGATACAGTTTTCTCATCATCGAACCTCGGCATATTTATAAGAGACTCATATAGCTGTGCATTTTCCTCCGCAAAGCTTCTGTACGCAAAGGCTGCCGCCATAAATGCCCTGTCCCTGCAATCGGCGCTATCGCTGCTGACGCCGCCGTTTTCCCATAAGTTCTCTAAACCCTCCGCAGCTTCCTCAGATCCAGCAGTTTTCCCACAGCTTAGCGCTTCTTCTATAACCCTTTGCAGCTTCTGGTTAAGGCGTTTTGCCGCCTCTATGGCTATGCCCGTATTAATTTCTTCAATCCCCTGAACATGGTTATACAGCGACGATGGTTTTACTCCCAGCTTCGCCGCCAGCTCCCTTAACGAGAATTGGCGGTATCCCACTTCCTCCACCAGCTCCAAAGCTTTTTCCATTATCTCAGAATATGTAATTCTATGTCTTGGCATATTTCACACTCCCTCGTATATATCATTACATTATCAAAACAATATACAACGTCTGCTATTGATATGTTTGCACCATTATAACATATTCCCACAAAAACTAACAGTGTTAGTTTAAAATTTTTTTAATTTTTAAGTATTATATAAAATGCAGGCTTTGCCGGACATTAACACATACTGTTATGTTCTGCAAAACCTGCAATATTCGCTGTTTCTATTTTTTATTTACTCTGTCAATTTGTTATAAGCTAACTACACATTACTTACTATTTTTATCACTCCGCCATAGATTTCTGCTCTTTTACATACCCACCCTTGCGGTTAAATTTCTCCAGCTCCTGAAGCTCGTCAATATTGATAGCCGGACTGTAAAGATGTCCCTGATACATACAGCAGCCGATTTCCTCAAGAATTTTGCGCTGCTCCTCTGTTTCAACATACTCTGCAAGCACCTGTATATCAAATTCTTTAGAAAGCTTGGCAATCATGGCAACAATTCCCTGACTTCTGGCATTTTCAAGTACATCCATACTTAACGCGCCATCCAGCTTAATCAAACTGAACACATTAGTCTGCAAATACTTAATCGAAGTATTTCCCATAGAAAAATCGTCAATGCCGAGCTTATATCCAAGATTTTTAATTCTTGTAAGCCTTGCAATAAACTCATCATCAATCTTTAAGGATTCCTGCTCTGTAAGTTCGATAAGTATATTATCATGATATTGCGGGTATTGTTCCGCCATACTGCCGAGAAATCTCTCATACTCGTCCTGCTGTATAGTGCTTCCTGTAACATTTACAGATATCTTAATATCGTTGCCAAGAATACATTTCAGTCTGTCCATATCGCATACAACAGCTCTGAATATATCCTTTTCCAGCTCTACAAGCATATCTAATTCCTCCGCAAGTTTCATAATCAGCGGCGGATATATAAGTCCATATACATGATGCTGCCACCTAAGCAGCGCCTCGGCTCCGATACACTCGCCATGCTCATTATACTGCGGCTGGTAAAATATAGTAGGAAGCTGCTTTCCGATCTGGTCTTCCAAGTCATCTGCCAAAAGCCTTGCCACAACGCCTGTTCCGTCTTTTGCATTTAATACAGTTATAGGCTTTCTTGTCTCCTCACTGAGCTGTACAGCCTTCTCTAATTCGTTAAGATTTTTCCTGCCAACTATTTCATTTTCCTGATCCATCATCCGCACAAACGGGCAGTATATGAGGGTTCCCACCACCAGATTAACAAGCTGCAGCCACACGCCGCTCATGGAGCCTGTTGCTTTATATCCGCTAATCAATATAGGCGTTGTCCATTCAATGTCGTTAATCACAATCGGAACAAGCCCATATTTTGTTGCTGCCGCACTTATAATCAGGGATACCATAGGTGTAATGAAAAACGGTATCAAAAGCACCGGATTAAATACTATAGGAAGCCCAAATACCACTATTTCATTAATGTTAAAAAGCGTAGGCACTATGGCCATTTTTGCCAGAGTACGGTTCTTTTTCCGCTTCCAGCCCCAGAATAAAATTGCCAGAAGAAGGCATACTGTAGTTCCGCAGCCTCCCATCAACACAAAAGTATTAAAAAATGTCTTTGTAAATATCTGCGTCGGCATCTGCCCCATAGCTATAAGCTCTTGATTTTTCAGAGCCTCTGCATTAAACATCATATCGTCAACTACATTTAAAACATTGGCTCCATGTATTCCGAAAAACCACAAAATATGCTCAATTAATATGTACAAAAGAGCCGACCATAAATTGCAGCCCATATTGACAAACAGCTTTTGTATAAGCAATACATACATTTCCTGAAAACTGCTTATCTCAAAGAGTTTGCATATAATCACGTCCAAAATGCAGAATATAAGAACAACTATAACTATTGGCACCAGATGTTTCATCATATTATTAAATATATCGTCTGCGCCTCTGGCATAAAATTTAGTCCCTATCTGCAATTTTCTCTGTATATGACAAAACAGCATGGACGCAGAGACCGAGCTTACCATAGCCGTAAATATACCATTAACTCCCAGCACATCAAAATCAGCCTTCCCCTCAATACAAACGCCGCTCAAAATCCAAAATGCACACAGCGACACAATTACCGGACCGAAAAAATATCCTCCGGAATTTTTCTCGCTGTTGGCATAGCACATGGCAATGCTCGCCACCATGTATATAGACAGCATCCCATAGGTAGCCTGATACATATATGAAAATATGGTGTATATCACTCCGCCTGCAAAACTCTTAATAAATTCCTGATAGACGGCAAATGGAAATGATTTAAGCAACAAAGCACAAGCGCCAATCATAATAACCGGCACTATCATTATAAGGCTTTCTTTTATACATCTGAAAATCCTTATATCATTCATCCTAATAAGTACTCTGTTTAAAAAACCCACCTTCACTTCTGCATCTTTAGTGTTTTTCATAAATATTTTCTACCTCTCATATTATATATCCTCACCTGATTATGACTCCATCCAAAATCTGAATATATTATAGCACTAATACTTAAATATAAAAAGCACTAATTTTTTTATAAAAGTTATTTTGCAAAAAAATGCTGCAGACATGATTAATATGTCCGCAGCATTTTACTAATACTATCATTTAACTTAATTAATAATCTTTTTTTCAGCTAATCTTTAACAATCCGCAAAATGCTGGAAAACGCCTGTCATACCTTAAACACGCTTACAATATCTTCCATCTGCGCTGATATAGCCTTAAGCTTGTCTGCGCTGTTTGAAATATCCGCAACAATCTCTGTAACCTGTGTAACTGAAGCCGATGTTTCCTGACTGCTTGCTGCATTTTCCTCAGCAATGGCAGAGAGGCTTTGAACAAGGTCTACCACCCTGACTCTCGCCTCGTCCACTCCGTCAGTCTTAACAGCAATATTGTCCACGCTTCCAATAGATGAAATAACTCCTGCGTTAAACTTCTCAAACATCTTGTCTGTCTGAGCCATTTTCTCGCTCTGCACATCCATATTATTCTTAACTACATTCATCGTCTTAACAGCCATAGAGGAATCCATAATAAGCATATTAGTAATTTCCTCAATTCTCTGAGCGGATTCGCTTGACTGTTCAGCCAGCTTCTGTATCTGGGATGCAACTACCGCAAAACCTCTGCCCTGCTCTCCCGCTCTTGCAGCCTCAATAGACGCATTAAGCGAAAGAAGGTTTGTCTCGTCGGCAATGGATGTGATAATCGCTGTAGCTTCCTTAATCTTAAGAGCCGACTCATTTGTCGTATTAGTCTGGTGGTAAATTTCATCAATAGACTCTCTTGTCTTTTCATTCTCTTTCATAAGAGCATTTAAAATATTCTGAGCTTCTTCACTTGACTCCTTCATACCGTCGGCATTTACCTTAAGCTCCGATACCTCATGGGTTGTATCCTCAATCATACTGCCCATAACAAGTACATTTTCTGAAGCCGAAGTCGTCTCCTCTGCCTGATTAGTCGCACCGTTGGCAATATCGCTTACAGCCCGCTCTACCTGCTCCATAGTTGCGGCAGTTCCCTTCGCCGACTGCTCAAGAGCCTCAGACGCCTTGTACAGCTCAGCACTCTGATTTTTTATGCCGCTTATAACACCAATAAGTTCCTCTCTTAATAAGCCTGTTGCCCTCGCCAGTGCGCCTGTCTCATCTTTTCTCTTGGCAATCTTTACAGCCTTAGTATCTTCTGTAAAATCAAGGGCCGCTATCTTACCAAGTATAGCTGTCACAGAATCCAAAGGCTTTAACATAATTGTAATAAGAATATATGCCATTACAGCAAATACTATTGTCGAAACAATACCAACTCCTGAACACATAGTCATAAACGCTGTGTTTGAACTATGTATATCGCTCCCATCAACTGTTACTACAACTATTGCGCTCTTGTCCTTTGTAATATAATATGACGCATACTTATTAACGCCGTTATATTCATACTCGACAACCTCTGTTTCTTTACGGTTGCCCTTCTTTAATTCTTCAACCAGACTATTTACAGCCGCATTTTCAACAGGCTGACCTACCTTGTCCTTAGTAGGGTGATAAAGCATAATTCCATCATCAGATACAACATATATATAACTGCTGTCCATTCCCTCAATCTTCGTATCGCCATAAGCCTGAGCGAGCGTATTATATTCCATGATGCCAGACCCATAGCCGGCAGCAATCATAGCGTCCAATGTGTAGCCTCCTGCTTCAGCCATATCTTTAAGATAATTCTTATTCTGCTTCTCAATTACATCGCTTACATAAGGTATCAAAATAATAAGGTTAAATCCAATCGATGCAACAATCGCAACCACCACCATCATTGCAACTTTAAACTTTATTGAATGAATCAATCCAACTCTTCCAACGGATGCCTTTGTCTGCGCAGCTCCGTCATTTTTTGACTGCTTTTCCATCCTGTCTTTCCTCCTGTTTACACGATAAATTTAATTGACAATATTATAACACTTATAACAGAAAAAAACTACCTATTTTATAAATTCAGCACATAAAATTTTGTATGCTAAAATTCTCCATTCCTAATTATGCTATTCCATTTTATATATGTATAAACACATGAACTAATCGAAAAAAGCACTAACACAATGACAAATATATTACCCGCCAAATTCTGATTGCCAGTCAGAACGCTTCTGCTAATATCCATCTGCACAGGTATTGAAAACAAATAAGCATATGGTAATTTAAATATGTGCAGGACATGCGGCAGCAACAGCAAAAGTCCTATTAAAACCGAGCCTATATATGACATAAAATATGATATGTTCATCACAATCAAGCCTACGCTTATTATAATTACAGTTCTAACAAGCTGTGTATAAATCATAAATCCAAATATACTTAGTTTAAGAGGAAAACCGCCAAATATACTTATGCTTTGGATTGGTATGTGAAGATACTCCAAATCATAATAATCCGATATATTAATCAGGTGCAGTATATAGGAAATCACGCTTATGAAACAGCTTCCGATAATAACCATATACAGCTTGTGCAGCCATATTTTAATCCGCTTATTGCTGCATTTTAGTATCTTCACCATTCCTGTTTTCTTTTCATAATTATAAAGATTTGAAAACATAAGGATTACCGCAAGTATGCATACGCTGTTTATACTCTCCCATATACTGTTCATTCTCTGACCAAATATATCTGTGTACGTTGATTCGTCTATTATCCGCACATCTATCCCTGTTTCCGATTTAATATTTTCCAAATAACTTACCTGTCCTGTAAGACTATTCTTTGCTGCTTTTATATCAGATATAGTAAGCTTATCCATACCTGTGATATTTTCTTTATTATTAATTTCTTCTATATCGCTATCCAGTTTTTCAAGGTATTTATATACATCTTCATTTACGCTTAAGCCCTGATACTCATTATAGAATTCATTGATATATATATTACTTCTGTAATTCAGGCCCTTATGCACTTTGAGAGAAGAACAGATAATAATAAATACAAACAAAATTATTAGTCCATTGCCTGCAAATAACATTTTATATATTTCATACATAAATGCATTGAAGCGGCTTATAATTTCCTGTATTTTAGCATCAAATTCAAGCAGTAATTTCTCCAATTTGCCTTTTTGTCTGTATGGGAATTTACTGCTGTGAAGATATACATTTAACATACCGGCCAATACTGTCACTACTGCAATTGTCCATAAAGTGGAGCTTATTGTATCTGTAATAAAACCGTCCCTACCCCAGTTAACATTTAACAGTGTGCCCTTTAATCTTAGTATTGAGAATACATTTATATATTTCAGAAAATTTAAGGCGCTTTTAGCATCTATTTTACTATATAACAGATATTCCGCCATACCTATAACTATTATCCAAACATATGCCAGCTTATTAGAATATGTACATTTAATCAATGCATAAACAAGCATTCCAATCCCATACATACCTATTGCAAATAAAGCACAATAAATAATAAAAAATTCTTTTATGCTTAAAATTAATGGAAAATTAGAAAACATCATTGAACTTTGTATACACTGCCCCAAGTCTTCTGCGCCGCCATAGAATTTTAAATATATACCGAATATTAACCCATTAATCACATATGATAATATTGTTATTAATACAAACGAAATACCCAGCCTTTTAACAGCCAATGGCATCCGCCCGCACTTAGCGGTTCTTACTAATATATTGATACCATTGTATTCCTCTTCCTTAAAAGAACTCATAATAGTAACAATAATTAACACAAACATAATTGGCAGCCAGCTATAGTTCACAAATTCTTCGATGGCTGACGTATTACACACAGCCACCGGCGCATCCGCTAATTTGACCGCATCCCTGCTGGTTTTTTGAATGTTCAGACTGCTGTATGAATTTTCATCGTTAAATAAAGAGATACTGCTAATATATTTTGCATTATCTATAGCCTTCAGCTTATTTTCTTTATAGCTGTTTACATATGAAGTAATCTCTTCAACTCTTTTTTCACTTTCCGCCTCATCAGGCAGTTCTGTATTTTGCAATTGAAATAAGCACATACCGGCAATTAACAGCGTTATAAATATAACAGGTATTGTTATTCGTTTAATAACTCTAATCAGTTCCATTTATATCTCCACCTATCGAAAACGGTTTGAAGGTTTACTTTCGCACTTGTATCCCGCTTATCTGAACATATCGTAGGTTATATCATCCCATTCGCCCGCATTTTCAACATCATTGGTCAATGTGAATCTTGTATATATTATATTCTTTGGATATTCCTTCACTAACTGTTCATAATATTCATACCATTCATCAGACAATTTCAAATCTTCTAAATCATGGTCCTCTGCAATAATTACAACTCTGCCATCTACTACACCCAGATATGTATACTCAGCAATTCCGGTGCCCTTTTCCATAATTCTCTTCATTTCTAATGAATGAATTAAATTCCCTGCTTCATCTATAAAATACATATATGTAGACTCTTTTGTATCTTTATAAACAGCAATATTCGGCGACTTATTTATCATAATATATTTGCCGCTGTACCCAATTATTTGCACATAATCCGTATCAGCTTTGTTTAACACTGTATTGCCATTTCCTTTTATGGAATAAATCTCCGTAGTTTTTAAATCCTTAAGCGACATTTTGTTTAATATAAATTCATCCTCATAAATCGAAGAAAAATAAAAATTCTCATTGTCGTCATACACAATCTCATACACCCATGAATCCACATCGCCCCTTAAGCCCTCTATTTTGTCAAATGCCGCAATCTCTGCATATTTGTCATCTTTAGCATCAATAGAAGCAATAGTATATGTCGTATCAATTGAAGCAGTGAAGGCGCCTTCGATTGTATTTATATATATCTTATCCTTTGTTTTCGATAAAGATATCCTGATATCCACCTGATTTTGCTTTTCATATTTTGTAATAAGCTTGTTTTCTTTCTTTTCTATTGAATATCTATACACATCAAATGAATTATTAGCGTTTAATATATAGTAAACATTGCCATCGACCATACAGAATGTTTGTATTTTGCTACTGCCTTTCAAAACCGAATTCCCATCAACGGATAGTCTGGCTTCCAGCTTCTTATCGCCGCCTGTTTTATCAAAAGATACCAGACTATCGTACTCTGTGTCACGTTCAATCATATAGATTCTCTTATTAAAGTACCAGATAGCATTGTTAAGACATTCATTATCCTCAATAAAAGCCTGACACGTATTATCTGTATGCTTACATGAAGTGTCAGAACACAAAGGATAAGATATATTATTTTTTTTATCGTAATAATATATCAGCGGAATCTTCTCTTCTGACACAGGATATTCAGAGATATAATAAAAATTTCCTTCCTCTGTTACAGCTATTGATGATGATTCTATATAGTAATCGACTTCATTCCCCACGCTGGGATTCTCTTTTGTTTTACTGCAGCCTGATAAAAACACGCTTAACATTAAGAATGGCAATATGTACTTAAATTTCTTCATAACTTACCCACCATGATAAATCTCCCCACTCATCGCAGCTCACATTTATATAAATATATCCTGTGTAACTATTATACTCCCCACCACTTTGAAAACCACAGAAATAAAACTTATAATAGCCCTTTGACCCCGTATAATTCTCACCGATGCAGCGAAGCTCATCTATATACACATTGTTACTTCCCACACCGCCTGTTAAATCAAGCACCATATTATCAATCCATCCGGTATATCCCTCATCCCATCCATATTCTACATATATATCTGCATGTACATTTATATCACATTCATTATCCAATTTTATAGTACTGCTAATGCTTATGTTTTTGGATGCTCTTTGTGTTGCATATACCTCTACAGGATTATCCTTATTAATTGATTTTATTTCATGCCTATATTGCATATACTTATTATCCGCTTTAATTTGCTTTTTTACAATACTCTGAAACGATTTTCGTCATTTTTTACAATAAAAAAAAATTTTATCACCAAAAATGAATTTTTCTTGTAATAACTCGTCGGTTTGTTGTAGAAAATAACACTTGACAAATTGAAATTTGTATATCTTTACCAATTCTAATTAAATTTACTTCCAAAATCAGCTGGAATTATTTTATTTTAAACCACGACTTCATCGTATCCAGAACCTTAATAAGCTCGGCTTCCTCTATTACATAAGGCACCATAGCATACAGATAATTTAAGAAAGGGCGGCTGAATACTCCTCTCTCACAGGCAAACTGCTGATACCCTTTAAGGTCTGCGGAATCGTACACCTCAATGCACACGCAGCCGCCCATAATTCTTACCTCTTTTACACGCGAGTCAGAAAAGTCCTTCATTTCCCGGCGGGTAATTTCCTCGATTCTGTGTATTTTTGACATATAATCATATTTTTCAAAAAGCTCGATAGATTTTAAAGCCACGCTGCAGGCAAGTGCATTTCCCATAAATGTCGGTCCATGCATGAGTGCATGCTCCGCCTTATCATCATAAAAACCTTCATAAACCTTGTGGTTTGCCACCGTAACGGCATGTCCGATATATCCGCCCGTAAGCGCCTTTCCCAAAACCAAAATATCAGGCAGTACCAAATCCGCCACAAATCTATTGCCGGTTCTGCCAAAACCCGTCGCCACCTCGTCAAAAATCAGCAGCACTCCGTACTTATCGCAAAGCTCCCTTGCCCGCTTTAAAAACGACACATCATACATGCGCATACCTCCCGCCCCCTGCAAAAGCGGCTCCACAATAAAGCAGTTCAGCCTGTCGTGATATTTTTCAAAGGCCCGCTCAAGCGCCTCTGTCTCAGCAGGGATATGCACTACATTTTTGCTTGGTCCATAGGCTTTAAGCACAAAATGATAATCCTCGTCGTCTCCCGCTTCCATAGTTTTAAACGTATCTCCATGATATGCATGCTCAAGCGCCATAATCATAGTACGCTGTTCCCCGCCGCGATTCATATAATACTGAAGCGCCATTTTTAGAGACACCTCCACCGCCACGCTTCCCGAATCCGAAAAAAAGCAATAGTCCAAATCTCCCGGCAGCCAGCTCTGCAGCTTCTCCGAAAGCCTCTGCGCCGGCTCGTGCGTAAGCCCGCCAAGCATAACATGCGAAAATTTCTCTGCCTGAGAAATAATTGCCTCATTAAGTTCAGGATGGCTGTAGCCATGTATAACGCTCCACCACGAAGACACGGAATCAATCATCTTCTGCTCCTGCGTATATAAATAAACTCCCTTAGCGTCAACAATCTTGTATGGAGCTTTCATTGTTTTCATTTGCTCGTACGGATACCATATCATATAAAATTCCTCCTCACTCATACAGCCCTGAAAGCTGTTCCTCTAAAATATCCAGTTCCTCGTCGCCGTCCTTTACGCACGCAATAACCTTAACGCCTGTAATATACTCGCACATTTTCAAATTGTCCTCATGCATAACATTTTCCGGCTGGTAATGATTAAATATAATTCCTTTTAAAGGAATATGTTCCGCCTTCATATATGCTGCAGTCAGTCCTACGCTGTTTATGGTTCCAAGCCCTGCGTCCGCCACCATAAGGCATCTAAGATTGCATGCTTTAATTATGTCCACAAGCTGTATTTTTGTCTCGTCGAAGCATATAGGGCATAGAATCCCTCCTGAACCCTCCATAGTCACATAATCGTACTTTTCACATACATTTTGAAAATCCTCTAAAACCCTGTTCATCTGCACTGGATTTCCCTCCAAGCGCGATGCCAGATGCGGCGAAACTGCATTTTCATAGACATACGAACACATCTGTTCAAGCGGCTGCTCTATACCGGATACATTTTTTACATACAAAGCGTCTCCCGGAATCAGGCTGCCGTCGCTTCTTCTGTCGTTGCCGCTCATTGCCGCCTTGTAATATGCCGCATTTTTTCCGCTTTTCATAAGCTTTTTTATAATCAATCCCGTAACAAATGTCTTTCCCACATCCGTACCTGTTCCCGTTATAAACATATTTTTACTCATTGCAGTACTTCACCTCGTATCCCATTTTCTCAGTTACATTATGTTTCCTGTAATCAGGCTCTTAATCATTGCAACGCTTTATTTCATATCCAAGCTCTTTGACCAGCTTCATATCCGTCTCCACAGTAATTCCCGCAGTTGTAAGCATATCCCCTGAAATCGCTGCGTTAGCTCCCGACATAAAACAGCCTTTTCCCTTATCCTCCATAAGACCTCTGCCGCCCGCAAGGCGGATAGATGCGTCCGGCAAAATGAATCGGTAAACCGCCACAATCCTTCTCATATCGTCCGTCGTCAGCCTTTTGTTTTCTCCCATAGGTGTTCCCGAAATAGGGTTAAGCATATTTACAGGAACGCTTTTTATTCCAAGCTCACGCAAGGTAAGCGCCATATCAATCCTGTCCTCCGGCGTTTCTCCAAGCCCCATTATTCCGCCGCTGCACACTGTCAGACCTGCTGCCTGAGCCGCCCGTATCGCCTTAATCTTGTCGCCAAATGCATGGGTAGTGCAGATATTAGTAAAATTTCTTTCCGAAGTTTCCAGATTGTTATGAGCTCTCGTCACTCCCGCTTCTTTCAGCTTCCTATATTGCTCCTCATCAAGCAACCCGAAGGAAATACATACAGAAATTCCTGTCTCGCTTTTTATTTTGCGCACAGCCTTGCACATTTTGTCCACTTC
Organism: uncultured Lachnospira sp.; assembly: GCA_964482965.1. GTDB lineage: Bacteria > Bacillota > Clostridia > Lachnospirales > Lachnospiraceae > Lachnospira. Next base: position 3,637 of record CAYZZP010000037.1, on the reverse strand, counting down.
CTCATCAGTAATCCGCCTGCCTGATGTAACTATAGAATATCTCAGCACGCCCTGACTGTCGTTTAACTTGGCCTGCGCTACTATTTCTTCCGCCGAAAGCAGCGGATATTCTGCTGCGCCTGTGTGGTTATGCGCCGACTGCGCACAAAATTTACAGTTTTCAGAACATTTTCCGCTCTTTCCATTTATAATTGTGCAAATATCAAATCCGCCCGAGCAAAAATGCCTTCGTATTTCATCCGCCTTACTGCACAGCTCATCCAGAGGCTGCCCATACAGCTCCAGCGCCTCAGCCTTTGTAATCTGCTCTCCCGCAATAACCTTGTTCCCTAAAATCTGAACATAATCCATTTTACTTTACCTTCAATCTCTATATTTTTTTCTGTCTTTATCATCGGAATAAGCCGCTTTCCAAGCAGCGCTCCCACTATGCACAGCACAATGTCGCCAGGCACCGCCAGAATAAAACAGTACAAAAACAGCGGCCACAGCCCTATCGGAGTTCCCAAAAAATAATTGCTGATTATGTAGTAATAAATCATTCCAAAAGCATACACAATTCCAAGCCCTATAAAATTAGCCGCCAAAAGCTGTCCATAGCCCGGATTGTTCTTTTTATTAGCGATTGTTCCCGTCACATATGCCCCAACTGCGAAGCCTATAATATAACCAAAGCTTGGCTTAAATACATATGCTATTCCGCCTCCCTCCGAAAATATTGGAAGCCCTGCAAGTCCCAGAATTATATAAATGCCGACCGCCGCAAAGCCTCTCTTTCCTCCAAGAAGAAGCCCCGCCAGCATTGCAAACAGAAACTGCAGCGTAAACGGCACTGCCGGAATCGGAATTTTAATAAATGCTCCCGCCGCAATCAACGCCACAAACAGACCGCACATTGTCATATTTTTAATCTTTTCCCGCTTCATATGATTTTTCTCCATTTATTCCCAAATTTATTTTTTGTCCGGCCGCACGCTGATTTCACCTGAACTTAAGCTTTCCTCTTTTCCGTCCGCGTACCTGACAAGCAGACGGCAGTCATCGTCAATCCCATATGCTGTGGCATTTTTAGACGTTCCATTACTTATAACCTGTATATTTTTTCCAATCACCAGACTGCGTTTTTTATATTCCTCCACATAATTTTTCTGATAATATTTCCCGTAATCCGACTGACAATTTTCTTGGCAATCAGTCCGTTCTTTTACCCTGTAATACTTCATAAAATGGTTCAAAAACTCCGCCGCCAAATGATTTTTTCCGTCTTTTTGGGCTGTGTCAAATACGGCTCCCGCAATATTTTCAATTTCGCACGGAAAGCCGCCGCTTGGGACATATACATTTATTCCGATTCCAAGCACCGCATATTCCAAAAGCCCATCCTCCAACCCAAAGGAAGCCTCCGTAAGAATACCGCTCACCTTTTTTCCATCTATGTAAATGTCATTTACCCATTTTATCTGCGCTTTTTTCCTCCAATCCTCAACAGCTTTTGCAGATTCTGAAGTTTTTACCTCCCCTGCTGCTTTCTCATCACTTTTTGCTTCTGTCGGCTGCCCGACTGCCTCTATAGCTTCGCATGCAGCAACCGCAGCCATTGTCGTCAACTTTACCGCCTGCTGCGACGAATAATTTTTTGGACGAAGCAAAAGACTCATATAAATTCCGGTGTCCGGCGGCGAAAAGAAACTGCGCCCAATCCTGCCTTTTCCCTCGGTCTGCTGTCCGGCTATAAGAACATAGCCCTCCGGCTCGCCAGCCGACGCCCTCTTCCTGACCTCCGCATTAGTAGAGGAAATTTCAGAAACCACTTCCACCCGGACATCTCCGCATAATGCCTCAAGATATTTTTGAATCCCCTGCGCCGACAAAATATCCGTGTCCACCGCCATGCAATATCCCTTGTTAGAAACCGCCGCTATATTATAGCCGCCGCTGCGGAGATTTTTTACAGCCTTCCATACTGCCGTCCTTGAAATTCCAAGCCTGCCGGCAATTTCCTCTCCCGAAAAATACACGCCCTTATTTGCTTCAAAAAGCTCAAGCAATTTTTCTTTCGTTCCCATATCTGCACCCCTTTCGCTAAATGTCATAGCTAACGCAACAACTAATAGTTTGGAATAACCTTCCAAATTGGCACAAGTATATCATAGCCGTCCAGTATCGTCAACCAAATATTTTGTTTAGGTTGACGATACTTTATCCTTAATATTTCATTGACATTGCTGCGTCCATTTTTTATTAATAATTTTGCATAGCAATAACATTTGCATTTATTGACAGGACAAAATCTCAATACTACAATAACATGATGTTAGGGCAAACCCCCTTTTGACCCCGGCATCATAACATTAATAACATAATTTTAAAGGAGGAACTTATGGAAGAACTAAAAATACGCCGCGCAGCAGAATCGGATACAGACACTATCAATAAACTGCTTTATGAGGTTCACAAAGTCCACAGCGACGCACGTCCCGATTTGTTCAAGCCGGGAGCAAAGAAATATAATGATGATGAATTAAAAATGATTATTGCTGACGACAACCGCCCTATATTTGTCGCTGAAAAATGCGGCGAGGTATTAGGCTATGCTTTCTGCGTACACCAACAATATATCAACAATAATAATATGACTGACATTAAAACCCTTTATATCGACGACCTGTGTGTTGACGAAAATGCCCGCAACTCACATATCGGCAGACGTCTGTATGAATATGTACTGGATTATGCCAAAAAACATGACTATTACAATGTAACCCTTAACGTCTGGGCAGACAATCCGGGCGCCGTCAAATTTTATGAAAAACTCGGTCTTAAGGTTCAAAAAATCGGAATGGAAAAAATATTGTAATATAAAGGGAGTTATAAACTGTAAAAGACTTCTTAATCAAAATAAACACAAAAAAGCCACAGCATATCCAACCAGAAAGCAATGTTAGAGGATTATGCGGAGAAAAACGGATTTACAGGCATACGCCACTTTACGGATATGTAAAACCGCATCTTGATACAATGCCTGCCGCACGGGAGTGTAGAAAAGTGTCTAAAATAAAGGCTTTCAGCAGATTTGGATGTTCTGCCGAAAGCCTTCTTTTTTCATGTCTCTGTGTTGCGGAGCGGCGGCGATGACCGTTTGAACCCACTCCGAGGTCAAAATAAAAATGTTTACGGAAAATAAAAAGGTTACGCTATGATTAAATCTAAGACCTATTCTCTTCCGAAATCATATAATCGTCTGCGTGCAGACGATTTGATACCGCAAGCCGAGGGCAGTCAACACAGAGCAGAGGGAACGGGCAAGGCAGATGATGATTACAAAAAATATGATAAATAAATTTTAAAAAATTTAGTGGAATTATGTTATTTCTTATACACGACTATTTGAGTTTCCCCATTTTTGAATTTGGCACCTTTGAAAACCGCATAAAATCAGTGTTTTACCAAAAATATGCAATCACAACTAACACTTACTCATATATTTAGTATTTATGCGGCTTCGCAAACAACAGACTGAAAAAATGGGGAAAGTCAAAACAATCATTGATTTTTCGCAGATTTTTGTTATAATATAAAAAGCATTTCTATTTCATATATGTGGAATGCTTGTAAATATCTTGAGAAACGAGGTGAA
>CAYZZP010000036.1:15840-20963 GCA_964482965.1 uncultured Lachnospira sp. | reverse complement strand
GGAGTATAATGAACTGAGGCTTTCAGATTCTTTTATGAGCGGCGGAGATGGTGCCCAAAAAGAAGAACCCTCGCTGGAGCTTAAAGTCAAAGTTTATAATGTCAGCAAAGGCAGGAATGAAGAGCTTAAAAGAAAATGCCCTGTCCTTGACCAGTATGTTACATACACCGAGCTGATAAAAGAGTACCGGGAATATATGCCTCTTGAGGAAGCAGTGGAAAAGGCAGTAAATGAGTGCATAAGAAATGGAATTTTAAGGGATTTTCTAATGCACCAGAAGGCAGAGGTGGTCAAGATGAGCATATATGAGTATGACGAGAAGGAAGAACGCAGGAGGATGCTGAAAGCGGAAAGGGCAGAAGGATATAGGGAAGGCGAGGCAAAAAATATACTTGCGTCGGTAAAGCGTTTGTGTGACAGAAATATTGCAGCTTCAGTAGAAGAAGCCTGCGAAATTCTTGATATATCGCCGGAGAAGTATGCGGAAGCAAAGGAGCTTTTAGGAGAGGCTCTTCTATGCTAAAGTTGCAGCAGGTTGAAAAATAATATTAAGATTTGTTAATACGCCTTGAAATGCACATTATATTGTGTTACTATACAATCATAGATTGAATTCAGTTATTGGTATATTGTGTTCTGACTGCTATATTGTGCTTTAATGTGGCATTTTATAATTATAAAATATATACTTGAAATATATGTGACAAAGTTATATAATATACCTACAGGCAGGTTTTCCTACATACAGAGGAGGAGAACCAATGAATAAGAGATTTAAAGAATTGGACTTAAGCAACGCATTTTTGTTTGCGGCTGCGTTGTCCGATCCTGATACCTGTAGGCTGGTTCTTGAGATTATATTGGGAACTAAGCTGTCAACAATCACAGTACATCATGAAGATACAGTGCTGCTAAGCTCGGATTTTAGAAGTGTAAGATTTGATATTTATGCAAAGGATGAGCTGGAAGTAAGCTATAATGTAGAGGCGCAGAATGCGAATGAGAGGAATTTACCGAAACGTAGCAGGTTTCATCAAGCGGAGTTGGACGTGGCATCCTTAAAGCCGGGAGAACGTTTTGAGGATCTGAAACCGGTATATGTAATATTTATATGCACATTTGATCCGTTCGGACAAGGTTTGTACCGATATACATTTGAAAACAGATGCGAAGAGAATGGAATGTCTCTTGAGGACGGAGCTAAGAGGATTTTTTTGAGTACGAAAGGAAAGAATGAATCCGATGTTCCCAAAGAGCTGGTTCATTTCCTGAGGTATGTGCAGCACAGCACCGATGAATATGTGGAAGAAGTCAAAGATGTCAATATCAGTAAACTACATTCAAAAGTCAAGAATTTGAAAAGGCTGAGAGGATTGGAGGAGAAGTTTATGACAGGAGAAGAAATGCTCATAGCAAGAGAGCGGCTTGGAAGAGAGGAAGGGCTTTCTGAAGGGCTTTCAGAAGGATTAAGGCTCTCTATTAACTATCTCATTTCAAAGTTCGGAGACGGCACAGAGGAGATTGAGAGTAGGATTCTGTCAGAGAATAATCCTGAAACCTTGAAAAGGTGGATGGAGATTGCTGCTGAGGCATCGTCTGTAGAGGAGTTTGTCGAGAGGACAAAATGAAATCATTTATATAAAAGTATATAAGTGAAATGGTCTGAGTAAAATTATACATGATACCCATTAATTGTAAGAATTGATTTAAGTAGGGAAACTGCCTGTTTGGGACTATCCCAAAGTTTGTGTAAACCTCCAAACTGATGTAAGATAAAATTAATCAGTTTGGAGGTTTTAATTTACGTGAAGGTATAAGGCAAGCGGAAATGCCTGCATTCCCATTTGCCGCCGCACGCGAACCAGCAAAACACGCAGAGCGTGTTTTGACTGGTTATGGCAAAAAAATGATAGTCCACAAAAAGCAGCAATGAGAGAAATGATGCGTGATTATAAGGCGCTTATGGTAAATTTAATGCAATTTGGTAAAGACATACAAATTTTAGTTTGTCAAGTGTTATTTCTTACAAGAAACCGACGAGTTATTACAAGAAAAAAATTATTTTGCGGTGAATTAAATTTTTTTATAGGCAAATTGACGAAAATTAATTATAGGTATTGCAAAAAAACTGAATTATTAATAATAATAGAAGGAGATATAAAGTATTTTCAGCTAAGGCAGCTATATTGTGAGCATTGTAAGCGGGTTCATTTGGAATGTCCCGATATTATTGAACCGAATAAACATTATATGTCTGAAGTTATAACTGACGCTATAAGCAATGAATTTAGCTCTTGCTGCGCAGAGAGCACAACAATTCAGCGATGGAAAAAAGAACTCAATTCCAAGTGAAATTTTCTCTGAATAATTGTATTAGTATAATGCGGCAGAAAGGATAATATCTAACCTTTGTAAATATAAAATGAGTAATTCCGTCTTATGGCAGGTATTTTTTTAAGGTATGGATAAGTATAGTATCACATGGCATTAAATGCCCTTTTTTAAAATACCTGCCGCGTATTATTGGATAATCAGTATGCAGGAAATGTCAGAGAAGCTTCACTATTCATATCGCGGTATAGCTTTTTCAATATGGAGTGATGTCTGTAGTGAAGCGTGGAAGGTGCGATTCCAAGCGCTTTTGACAATTTTCTCAAAGGCATTTTGCAAAAATAGATTTGATATATTATGTAGCGCTCCTCGCAGCTTAACTTAGACAGGGAATCATAAAGCTGCTGAACCTCAATACGTGCAATAACCTGTTCATCTATAGGAACTTCAAGGACATTGGTAAAAATATCTTCTCCGTTCATATTTTCATTATCCAATGCGTCATAAGAAAAAACGTGGTTATGTACGTCGCTTTCGGCAAAATAGCGTTCTTTTCTGACGCCCTTCCAATATGTACTGTAAACTTCCTGGCTTACAGAAACTTTATTATTATTAATCCAAATAGAATAATCCATATATCCTCCTTCTATATAAGCGTAGGAGGAATTGCGTAAAAATATATTAGGGAAATGAACATTTATAATTGAAAATACAGAACAAATGTTCTATAATTATAATAATAGTTATAACAATAAATGTCAATAACTAATTTTAATAATATTTTGAAATTTTACATGTAAAATTTAAGAAGTGATTGGAGGATGCTGTCTGATATGAAAGAGGTTACCATTATTATTATGGAAGAAGATATGGTTTTGTTAAAGAAAAATAATTATGCTTTGTGCATTGCTTTCAAGGAAAAGGATATGGGATATTCAGTGATATGTTATGCAAGCACAGATTATATGCCAAGAAACATTATTAATATTGGAGAGGAATTAAGCGTTTTTTATTGTAAGAATATTCAAGCGGGAGAGAATGTGGCAGTTTCAGCGGGGCCATGCAGTATAGAACTGGGACAAAGGATTACTGTAGACGAATATGGCTCTTTAAGTAATACTGAGGCGGGAAGTTTTGTTGGAAAGATTCAGATTATTAATAAGTACGACAGCATTTATCCGGGATTTTGTAGAAGTTTATCGTTTTTGGGAAAGCAGTCTGAGCTTCCGGCGTTTGTCTCACCATATGTGTCAGTTAAGGGAGAATTTACACTTGAGCCTGAGGAGCGGATGATAATTTGGTTTGAGCAGTTTGCGGATAGCGGTAAGATTATAGACAATAATTTTGTGAATGTTTTAAATGCCGGAAAGAGCAGCGCAATAGAGGTTTCACTGTCGGGTACATCTGTTCAGGTGTCTTATGAAAATCAAAAGTGGAAAAAAATTTAAAAATTTATTGAACACATGTTCGGTATATCGGATAAATAATGTAAGCAATGACGTCAAGCTTTAAAAATTAAATTTTAAATTTATAGGAGGAACAATTATGAACAATGAATTAGTAAAAAACATTATGTCAGAAAGGCACGAGAAGTACAAGAAGGTTTCAAAGGACATCCGAAACATGTTGGAGGCGGCAACTAAGAAAGTTACTGTGGAGATTGACGAGAATGATTTGCCTGTTTTAAAGGATGGCAGCTATTCTCTCTGCTTTGCCAAAAAAGTAGGAGATTATGATTATGATGTAATATGGAAGTCAATGGATAAATACATTTTAAATAATGAGTTTTCGTGGCAGCCGATTTATCAGGTGTATGGAACGAATAGCTTTGATGATAATGTTCTGGTTGAGGTATCTACAAATATTATGAATATCGGATTAGATGAGATTACAACTATGGATACGTATGGAAGATTATCCGAGCCTGTTACCGGAGGTGTTGCTGGAGCTATTAATGTGAATAACCAGTATGGAAATATTCACATAGGCATTTCACAGCTTTCTGTCAATGATATGGGGCAAATGGAGTCGACTCCTATCTATGTATCAAAGGGGCAGATTGTACTTGGAAAAAGCGATTATGAGCCTATTGAGAAGGTTTTGGTTTGGTTTGAGTCTAATGTAAAGACAAGTACTATGTTTGCCAATGCGAGAAGCAATGCAGTCGAGATTGACCTGACAGGAAAAGCTTCGGCTTCGGTTATGTACAAGAACGGTATGTGGAGTTACATTTAAAGCTGCATTGAGGAATTGCGTATTATCGGGAAATTTATTAAATATGCAAAGGAGGTGGATTTATGTCTGAAATATATGAGAATGAATATAGCTTGCTTGCCTCAGGTGCGGTGGACAGCGGCAAAGCTTTAGGAGAGACGGCTGTTGGAAAGGTATTTGGAGATGACAACAGGGAACCTGTGAAAGAGGTAGAAACATTTCCATATAGTGCTGTTTGGCCACTTAGGATTGAGGATGATCAGAAGTCATATTTTGGCACAGGATTTATGGTTAAACCGGGAGTTATGCTGACAGCAGGACACAATATCTACGATTGCGATAACAAAAAATTTTATGATGAGATATATGCTGTTGACAGAAACGGTATGGATCATCAAGTATATGAGGTGTTCGTTCCGGAGGAGTATAAAGAGAGTAAGTCGTCTATATATGATTGGGCGGTGGTTAAGGTTGGAGTCGTGCCGGGAGAAACATATCCTTGTATCAAAATGATTAATCCGGATGATAAGAAGGTTTCACCTGTGGAAGGGGAAATTGCCGAAATAGCCGGATTTCCG
>CAYZZP010000036.1:0-15740 GCA_964482965.1 uncultured Lachnospira sp. | reverse complement strand
TTACTTGCAGCCGAAAGGAGCGTCTGACAGGAGACAGGAATGGGATAGGCGCTTCTTCCGGCTGATTTCTCCAAATAAAGCTTTGTATATTGAGGCACGCTGCGGTTACTTTAAAAATCAGCGAAGCGCTTGATGTTCTGCTGTAATTGTGATATAGTCTTATTTGGAATTTAGTGGGAAAGGATTTTTAAAATCATGAGTATTGATCCTAGAGTTAGAATCAAAATGGCAGACGGCACGCTGTGTCCTATATGTAATATAAAGGCTGGAGATATAGTTATGAGCGGAGATGGGGCTGTTGCTAAGGTTGCGTCTGTTGTTAAGGTAATGCAGGAAGATGAAAGTTTTGAAATAATTGCCAGAGGACATGGTTTGCTCAGCGTATCGTCAAAGCATTGTATTGTTACTAAAAGAGGCAATCACATGGCGAAGAATTTAATTCCGGCAGAGCTTATATGTGATGATGACGGCGGATATGGTGTTATGCTTGTTTATAGAGCAATATTCAACGGGGAAGATACTGAAGAATATGATATTAAGCTGGAAGGCGCAGATACGCTGGTGGCAGAAGGCTTTATAATAGGTGACAGCACGAAGGAGGGTGTGAGGTATTCAACATTGCTGGATGAATACGAGAATCCGGATGAGGCGTTTATGATTTCGTCGGATGGTATGTCTGACGCAATAAAAGAGCCTGCTGTGTCAGATATTATGGCATGGGTTGAACCTCCGGATAAAACTGTAGGCGGAGTTGAGAATGGCACAGATAGTCATGCGGACGGGGAAAGCAGGAAAGATGAGTATGAAAAAGTTAAGAGATATTATAGACTTTAAGAATAATAAAATTAAAACAATAGTAGGACTGGTTATTTTTGTTGTTCAGGTTATTATGTCTGCGGTTACAGTATGGTATCTTGGAAGACTTAACATTATTCCGGCGAAGTATTTTTATGTATTTATAGCGGTGCTGGCAGTGCTTTTGCTGCTTATGGGCGGGCTTAATATATGGAGGAAAACCCATATAGCAGGAAAAGTATTAGGCATTCTTGTAAGCATTTTGCTTGTGTTTGTATGCGTATATGAGCATAATGCCTATAGTATGCTGGCGGCAATCACGCAGGAGCATTATGATGTGGACAATTATGTTCTTGTTGTAAAAAAAGATAGTACCCTTGCAAATGTTTCGCAGCTTGCAGGGAAAACTGTAGGCATTCTTGAAAATTCCGCCAATAAAGAGGCTGTTGCTAATGCGGCGGCGCAGCTTAAACAGGAGGCAGGAAGCGACGATATAAAATTTGAGGCTTATGGAGTTGTGACAGAGCTGATAAACGCGCTGAATAATAATGATGCAGACGCTATTTTGTATAACAAGGCTGTGGATGATATTGTAAATGAAGTTATTGTGGGATATTCAGATTCCATAAGGGTGCTGGCGGAGTATGAGGTTAAGACTCTGGTAAGCCAGACAGGTCAGCAGGAAAGCGAGTCTGAGACTGAGAGTGAATCTGAGACGGAAACTGAGAGACCGACAGAGGCGGACAGCATCAGACAGTCGGTGTATGATTCTTCAAGAGACCCTAATGCACCGGGCGGCGGCGGTTATATTGGCGGCGACGGATATAAAGACAACTCAAAGAAGGGACCAATTACTGACAGGGCTTTCAATATATATATATCAGGTATAGACTGCTATGGAAAGGTCAGCGGAAAGAGCAGAAGTGATGTTAATATCCTTATGACAGTTAATCCTATGACTAAGGAAATTGTGCTTACCAATACTCCTAGGGATTATTATGTTCCGATTCCGGGAATTACGCCGGGAAACTGGAGGGATAAGCTCACCCATGCGGGAATATATGGGATATGGACCAGTGTAGCTACTATAGAAAATATATATGAGGTTGAAATTGATTATTATGTGAGAATTAATTTTACATCATTTATTGATATAGTAAATGCGCTTGGAAGTATTGAGGTTTATTCTGATTATACATTCAGTACAGGCGGTTATAATTTTAAGAAGGGAGTAAATACATTTACCAGCGGAGCGCAGGCTCTTGCATTTGCAAGGGAAAGACATGCCTTTGCGGCAGGAGACCATCAGCGCGGGCGTAACCAGATGGCGGTCATTAACGGAATTATCAATAAGGCAATATCTCCGGCTATTGTGACAAATTTTGTGCCTCTGGTAAATTCTGTATCAACCAGTGTCCAGACGAATATGACTATGGATGAGATTACGCAGTTGGCTAAAATGCAGATAGCTGACGGAGCGTCATGGAATATAACGCAGCAGGCGGTTACAGGCTCTGGCGGTACAAGGGAGTGTTATTCCATGAAGAATTACCAGCTTAGCGTTGTGCTGCCTAATCAGTCTTCGATTGATTCATGTAAGTCAAAGATAAAGAGCGTTATGCAGTGATAATAATTCCGGAAGAAAGCTGTTTACTTATAAGATAATTTAATGACAGGTGGATTAAAATAATGACAAGGACAAATGTTACAGGATTGTTTGATATGCACAATCATATACTGTTCGGGGTGGATGACGGTGCGCGAAATATTGAGGATAGTCTGCAAATGCTGCAGATAGCATATGACGACGGCATCAGAAGAGTGTTGTGTACGCCACATTTTCATCCTAAAAGAGGAATGGCGCATTTTAAAGATGTGGAGGCAAATTTTGCACAGTTGAAGGGGGCGGCATCTCAGTATTGGGGAGATCTTGAACTGTATCTTGGCAGGGAGGTTTATTTCAGGCATGATGTGCTGGAAGAGGAAAAGAACGAAAAGTTTCTTATGGCTGGGACAGACATTATGCTTGTAGAATTTTCTACATCAGTGGATGAAAAATATATAAAAAATGCCGTTACAGAGCTTTTGTTTGCAGGATATCAGCCTATAATCGCTCATGTTGAGCGTTATGCCTGCGCAGTAAAAAATAAAAATATAGTGAATGAGCTGAGGAGTTTAGGTGCATATATACAGATTAATGCGGATTCTGTTCTTGGTAAAAGCGGATTTACTGTAAAGAGCGCAGTCAGGCATTATCTCAAAAACGGCTGGGTGGATTTTGTAGCCTCAGACGCTCATGATGTTAAAACAAGACGCCCTGAGCTATCAGCCTGCTACACATATGTGGCAAAGAAATATGGAGAGTCTTATGCTAATACCATATTTATGGAAAATGCAGCCAAAGTGGTAAGAGCGGAGTTGTAGGCATTTGGCACTTGCGGCCTATGCGAGTGTATTAGCATATATAAATTGTGTTTGCGCATAAATAGCGTTGATATATAATACAAGAAAAACAATAAATACCAGACTTTTATAAAAATATTTTATAAAAGTCTGGATTTTTTTAATATACTGTAGTACTATAAGTGTAGTAATATAAATCAAAAAATGTAATTAAAAAATATTACAATAATAGCTTGAAAAACGGCGGAAATGGAGTGGTTATATGTGGCTGGCTGATTTGAACAATGGTAACTACCGCAATCCTATATTGTATGCGGATTATTCAGACCCGGATGCTATAAGGGTTGGCGAAGATTATTTTATGATTGCCTCAAGTTTTTGCAATTCTCCGGCAATTCCTTTGCTTCATTCAAAGGATTTGGTGAACTGGAAGGTTGTTAATTACATTTTGGAGCATGTACCGGAATTTAGATACCGGAATCCCATTCATGGCTGCGGAGTGTGGGCTCCGTCCATAAGGTTTCACAATGGAACATTTTTTGTGTGCTTTCCTATGCCGGACGAGGGTATATATATGACTACGGCAAAGGACCCGTTTGGAAAATGGAGCGAGCCTGTTAATATAAGACCAGGGGCCGGATGGATTGATCCTTGTCCGTTCTGGGACTGGGACGGTAAGGCATACCTGGTGGCAGGCGTGGCTAAGAGCCGTATTGGTTACAAGAGCGTGCTTCATATGGTAGAAATGCAGCCTGACGGTATGGGGCTTATTGGTGATGAGGTAAAGATTTTTGATGGAAATCTAAACGATCAAGTTACTATCGAAGGTCCGAAGCTTTATAAGAGAAATGGCTGGTATTACATATTTGCTCCGGCTGGAGGCGTAAAGACAGGCTGGCAGACGGTTTTAAGGTCTAAAAATATATGGGGACCATACGAGTACAAGGTTGTTATGAGACAGGGCGCTTCCCCTGTAAATGGACCTCATCAGGGAGCATGGATTGATACAGTCACAGGCGAGGATTGGTTTATACATTTTCAGGATGTGTATGCAGCGGGAAGAATTTGTCATCTCCAGCCAATGCACTGGGAAAATGACTGGCCGGTTATCGGTGTTAATAAACCGGGAAATGATTACGGCGAGCCGGTTATGGAATATAGAAAGCCGGATATTGGCAAATCAGCAGAAGAATTGGAAGACAGGGAAAAATATCCTGTATGCGAACCTGACACAACAGATGAGTTTGAAGGTGAAAAGCTGGGGCTTCAGTGGCAGTGGAACGCAAACTATGATAAAAACTGGTATTCTTTGGAAAATGGCAGTCTTAAGCTCAACGCAGTTGGGGCGTCGCCATTAAGACCGGTGGGAGATTACAGAAACCTTCTTCTTCAAAAATGGCCTGCACCGGAGTTTACATGTACTGCAAAGATGAATTTAGACGGACTTAAGGAAGGCGACAGAGCAGGATATGTGTCTCTTGGAATGATTTATTCAAGTGCTGCCGTTACTTTAAAAAATGGAGACTATGTGCTTGAGGCTATTAAGGGAGTTCAGAGCTTTGACTGTGACACCGCATATACAGATGAACAGATTTCTCAGGTTGGCATTATAAAGCCGGAGGATTTTGCAGACCACAACAAATCAATTTACTTTAAGTACAGTATAAAAGTCGCAGGACATACTGTTCACAGAGAACTTAATATACCTGTTGAAAATGTTCCGGAAGAAGAAATAACAATAGCAGTAAGTTTTGATGATAAGGAATATAAGGATGTAATAACCATACCATCAAAGGCAGGCCGCTGGGTAGGCGTTAAAAGCGGCATGTTCTGTGTGCATAATAATACTGTTAATTCTGACGGACAGGGATATGTTACAGTAGACTATGTGAGATATGAGAATTAATATATCAGAATTTAATAATTAATAAGAAATGGAACCGATAAAGCAGCACATACATATATTATAGAGTTTGGCAGATAAAGCGCATATAGTGCAAAATAGCAAAAACTATATACTATATGAAAATATGGTCGCCGATAACGGTTCCATTTTCGTTGAGTTCAGGGCGGTAACGATGAAAATAAAGCGCATTAGTGTTAATGCGTCCGTTTAGCACATCATATGCTGCCTGAAGACATCTGTCAGTAGCGCCGCGGGACAACACAATGGTAAAACGTCCGCTGGCAACAGGAGAAAATTGTCCCGGAGAAAATATAACTCCGGAAATGGTGTTGGAAAATCGTGGATCATTTACACGGTTTATAATAACGCTTCCGACTGCTATAAGACCTTCATATGGCTGGTTGCCGGCTTCACATTCTATAATTGCGGCAAGAATAGCGAGGTCGTTGGCATCATAGGAAATGGTGCTTCCGGAAGAATTTGAGCCGGAGCCTCCTGAATTATTGTTTTTGTTGCTCTCTATCTGAGCTAACTGTTCCTTTAACCATTGTTCCTCTATGGCTTTCTCATATTCCAAAGCCAGTTCTTCGGCTTTTTTGATATCTGTATTGGATTCGTTGATGGCATTTTTCTTGCCTGCCATAAGATTTTTTATATTATCAGCTTTCTCTGTCGCCTGGTCTCGCAGCTTTACAAGCTCCGCCATATCGGCGGTAAGAGTGGCGTTTAATTCCTGCTTTTTTGTCAGGGAAATTTCCATAGTGTTCAGCATATCCCTGTCGTAGGCGGATATACGCATAATATACTCGGCGCGGGTGAGAAGGTCTGCAAAACTGTCGGCAGAAAGCAATAGTTCAAGCGTATTTGAGGACTGAGCCTCGTACATATATTTGATACGGAGCTTCATGGCTGTATATTGTTTGTATATTTCATCATCAAGCTCATTAAGTTCGATTTTAAGATTGTCTATTTCTGTCTGTTTAGAGTTAATTTGGTCGTCAAGAGCCGCAATTTCTTTTGTTATGATGTCTAACTGCGAATTAAGCTCAGAATATTCTGATGAGAGAGCGGACTGTTGTTGTCTTAATTCCTCCAACTTAGCATTTACGTCATCAAGCTCATCTTGGGTTACAGCAAAAATAACTGCCGGTACTAAACAGGATACAAGCAGTGCAGTGCATAACATAAAAGCTAATATTTTGGATTTTGATATAAATTTTTTCAATATTATAAAACTCCTAAAACTTTTGATATTATAAGCAAAAATCTATATAAATATTAATCAAACGACATAACAACTTAATACAGTATAAATAAAAAAACGGAAAATTGCAAGTCTTACCCATAAGTGGTATTATTTTAACATTGGAGGATAATAACTTATGGAATTTGAATATAGATTTTGCGGCGATGGCATATACATTACAGGATATTCAGAAAATGAGGAAATATGCAAAGTGCCGGGCAATATTGCCGGAAAAGCTGTGACGGGAATTGATAAATTTGCATTTAGCGAACACAGAGAGCTAAGGGAGATTTATCTGCCAAAGTCAGTGGTACATGTGGGCGCCCATGCATTTTATAACTGTCGGGTATTAAAGGCTATACATATGGCTGACAGCGTTGTGGATATCGGGGACGGCGCATTTAAGAATTGTTATGAGATTGCTGTACTTGACATTATAAGGAAGAGAAATGACAGCAAATGTCTTAAAGGAATACTGTCGGAGGTTAATAATGAGGTAGAGGTTACTCTGCATTACAGTGACGGCATGGCTAAACTTATATTTCCTTATTATCTGTATAATTATGAAGAAAATACCCCTGCAAGAATTATAAATCAGGTGACGGAGGGGTCAGGCATAAGATACAGGGAGTGCATAACAGGGGAGGATGTAAATTACGCCGAGTATGACAGGATATTTGAGGACGCCATGCATATTGATGTGCTGGATGCTTCGTGGAATATTGCATGTCTTAGGCTTAAATATCCCTATAGGCTGTCAGATGAAGCAGGGAGCTGCTATAGAAAATATCTTGATGACAACAGGATAGCGCTTACAATGCAGATGATAGAGCAGGAAAAATATGACAGTCTCAAGGATTTTCTTTCAATGAAGCTGTTAGATAATGATGATTTGGGAAAATGTATAGATATGGCGAGGGAAAAGTCTCATATGGAAGGCTTGGGAATATTGCTTGAATACCGGAAGGAAGAGTATGGAACCAGAAAAAAGAAATTTGAATTTTGAGGAATCATATAAAGAATTGCAAAACTTTGTGAAAGACAAAATGCAAAATGGGGCAGCTGCGAGACAGCCAGGCGGAGAGGAAAGCAAAGCATACAGGGGCAGCAGCGGCTGGACTGCGCTGGGAGAAAAAATACTTGAAGCCTCCAAGCAGGAATTATTTCTTGCTATGCGGTATATGTTCCAGCCCTTAAACAGATTGTCATATAAGCGCAATCAGGGTATTTCCTGCGTTGCTACGGACGGCACAGCTATTTATTACAATCCGCTGAGGCTTTCAGAGTGGTATAAGGAAAGTCCTGTCAAGGTAAACAGGGCGTATCTGCATATGGTGTTTCACGGTCTTTTTAGAAATGTATATGGAACTGAAAATAAAACGCCAAAGCTGTGGGATTTGGCCAGCGATATTATGGCGGAGTATCTGATTGACAGCATAGAGCTTTCCTGCGTTATGCTTCCGGAGAACAGCAGGAGAACAAAAATTTACAGGCTGCTTGAGGAACAATGCAAAATAATGAGCGCACCCAATATTTACTATGCCCTTACAAGGTTTTCAGAGGCTCGGGTTTTGCAGCTTACGGCGGAAGGTTTATTCTATGTGGACGACCATAGCTGCTGGTATGAAAAAAATAAGGAAGATAACGAAGATAAGCAGCAGGACAGCCATGATGACAGGCAGGATAATGAAGAAATGCAGTGGGAGGATGCCGCCAGAAAAATGCAGGCCGCCATTGCGGCATTTTCGCAGGGACGCGGCGATAGCAGGGGCAAGTTAAGAAAGCTTCTGGGGGCGCAGTTATCATCAAGAACCTCGTACAGAGATTTTTTGAGAAAATTTGTTACTGTAAGAGAAAATATGCATACGGATATGGATTCCTTTGATTACGGATTTTACAATTACGGAATGAGCATATATGGCAATATGCCGCTGATAGAGGAGCTTGAATACAGGGAGGAGACAGGTATTGAAGATTTTGTTATTGTGCTTGACACCTCAGGTTCATGTGCCTATGATTTATTGCAGAAGTTTGTCAACGTGACATTTGACATATTAAAGACTTCTGAAAATTTTTTTGAAAAAATAAATCTTCATATTATACAGTGCGACAACAGGGTTCAGCAGGACATAGTTATCCATTCGGCAAGCGATATGGACAGGTTTAAGTCAGAATTTGAGGTTAAGGGCTTTGGAGGAACCGATTTCAGACCTGCTTTTCACTATGTGGACAGCTTAAGGCGCACAGGGCAGCTTAAACGAATGAAAGGAATATTATATTTTACTGACGGGTACGGCATTTATCCTGAAAGAAAGCCTGCATATGATGCAGCGTTTGTGTTTATAGGCGGCTTTGACGAGGACAGAAGAGTGCCGGCATGGGCAATCAGAATGGATATAGATGAAGAAGAAATTGTCAGTTTGAACTGCGGAATTGGCTAAAGACCAGCAGGAAGATAAGCTGGAAAAATAAATGGAAAGAGAAGCAGAGCCGGAGAAGGGCTGCAAAGGGTAGAACTTATGGACATAAAGAGAGCGAAGGAAGAGATTAAAAATACAATTAAAGCATATTTGGCAAAGGACGATAACGGAAATCCGCTTATTTCTGAAATTCATCAGAGGCCGGTTTTGCTTATAGGGCCGCCGGGCATTGGAAAGACCGCCATTATGGAACAGGCTGCAAGAGAGTGCGGAATCGGGCTGGCAGCATATACAATGACACACCATACAAGGCAGAGCGCTATGGGACTTCCGTTTATAGAAAAGAGAATGTATGAAGGGCAGGAGTATTCGGTGACTTCATATACTATGAGTGAAATTATCGCTTCTGTTCACGACATTATTGAAAATACAGGTCTTAAAGAGGGAATTTTATTTATTGATGAAATTAACTGTGTGTCTGAGACCTTATCTCCGGTTATGTTACAGTTTTTGCAGGCGAAGACATTTGGAAATGCAAAGGTTCCAGCAGGCTGGATTATTGTGGCAGCAGGAAATCCTGTGGAATATAACCGCTCGGTGCGGGAGTTTGACGTGGTTACGCTGGACAGAGTTAAGCTTATTAATATTGAGCCTGATTATGCCATATGGAAGGAATATGCTCTTAAAAATTCTGTTCATCAGGCGATTATATCATATCTTGATGCAAGGCAGGAAAATTTTTATCGAATAGAGACTACGGTGGACGGCAAGCATTTTGTGACGGCGAGAGGCTGGGAAGATTTGTCGGATATAATAAAGGCCTACGAGAAACTTGGAATAGCAGTGGACGAGCAGGTTGCGGCACAATATTTGCAGCAGCCGGATACAGCTATGGATTTTGCCAATTATCTTGCGCTTTATTATAAATATGAAAAGGCATACAGCGTGTCGGATATTTTGGCAGGAAATGCGACAAATGCCGTGAAAGAAAGGTTGTCAGCAGCTCCGTTTGATGAGAGGATAAGCGTTGTAAGCCTTATACTTGGCGCTCTTAACGGACATTTTAAAAAATATTATATCAGCGACAGGGTGGTGACAGAGCTTTATAACATTTTAAAGAAATTTCAGAAAAGCAGCGAAGAAAGCTTTGGGGCTGAGGTATCGGAATACCGCAGCAGCTACAGCGTAAAACTTGCAAACAGGCTTATGGACACTGAAGGCAGGGATATAGGCGCATTGGTGATTAAGCAGCTTGAGCAGTGGGAGCTGCTTCTTAAGGAAAATGGCGTTACTGACAGAAATCTTGCATTTGAAACGCTGGCGGGAGAATTTGCTGCGATTAGCGACGACAGGGAGCAGCTTGTGGATACTACAGCCGGATGTCTTGAAAATGCTTTTGATTTCGGGGAAGCCATATTCGGGCAGGGACCGGAGCTTGTGCTTTTTGTTACGGAGCTGGCAGCAGGCTATTACAGCCTTAATTTTATTCAGGAAAACGGCTGTGAGAGATTTTACAAATACAACAAAAGTATGTTAAGAGACAGTGTCCGCAGCGAATTGATTGATGAAATAGAAAAATTCAATAATTAATGTAAATATTATATTTTTTTTATTGATTAAATT
Source organism: uncultured Lachnospira sp. (assembly GCA_964482965.1). Lineage (GTDB taxonomy): Bacteria > Bacillota > Clostridia > Lachnospirales > Lachnospiraceae > Lachnospira. Next base: position 5,347 of record CAYZZP010000036.1, on the reverse strand, counting down.
TTAATGCTGGAATATATTAGTAGATGTTATCTCAATAAGTTTGATTATTATATTAAATTTTATTGTATTAAATGATTAGATAATTGTTAAAACATTTGCCATTTTACATCATATACAAAGAATGGGATACTTAATGGTTTCGCAATTACCTGTATTAAATCAGAGAGAGGAAAATATATGCTTGAATTAAATGGTATAAGAAAAAACTACGTTACTGGAGTGTCGGATGTTGAGGCGTTAAAGGGGATTGACTTAAGATTCAGAAACAGTGAATTTGTGTCGGTTCTTGGACAGTCAGGCTGCGGTAAGACAACGCTTCTTAATATTATTGGAGGTCTTGACCAGTACACGTCAGGAGATTTGAGAATTAACGGCAAATCAACTAAGGATTTTAAGGATAGGGACTGGGATGCATACAGAAATAATTCTATCGGCTTTGTATTTCAGAGCTATAATCTTATACCTCACCAGTCAGTTCTTGCAAATGTTGAGCTTGCGCTGACGCTCTCGGGCGTTTCTAAGAGCGAGAGAAGAAAAAGAGCTATTGAGGCGCTGGAGAAGGTTGGATTGAAAGAGCATATCCATAAAAAGCCTAATCAGATGTCAGGTGGTCAGATGCAGAGAGTTGCCATAGCCAGAGCCATTGTCAATAATCCTGACATATTGCTTGCGGATGAGCCCACAGGTGCGCTGGATACAGAGACTAGTATTCAGATTATGAATATTTTGAAGGAAATTTCTAAGGACAGACTTATTATTATGGTTACCCATAATCCTGACCTTGCAAATGAGTATTCTACAAGAATTATAAAGCTGTTGGATGGAAGAATTGTAGACGACAGCAATCCTTATACACAGGCTCAGATGGAGGCTGACATAAAGGCCGGGGAAGAAGCAAAGGCTGCCGACAATAAAAATCAGCAGACGAAGGGTAAGAAGGCTAAAAAACACAAGACATCCATGTCTATGTTTACAGCTCTTTCGCTTAGCCTTAACAATCTTCTCACCAAGAAGACAAGAACCATGCTTACTGCATTTGCAGGAAGCATAGGCATTATAGGCATTGCGCTGATATTGTCCATATCAAACGGTATTCAGGCATATATTGACAGAGTGCAGAGGGATACGCTTTCAAGCTACCCTATACAGCTCCAGTCAGAGTCTGTGGATATAAGCGGTATGATAGAGAGTATGTCCGGACAGAGAGACGAAAACATAGGGCATGAAATGGATAAGATTTACAGCAACAATATTATGCTGGATATGGTAAATACTATGGTAGCAGAGGTGCAGAGCAATAACCTTAAGGCTTTCAAGAAATTTATTGAGAGCGGCGAGAGCAGTATCAATGATTATGTCAGCGATATTCAGTACAGCTACAGCGTTCCGTTATATATATACGACGAGGATACCTCAAACGGTATTACGCAATTAAATCCAAGCACCATTATGGAAAATATGTATGGAATGACAACCTCCGATGGCGGTATGGCATCCGTGAGTGTGCAAAATTCAAGCGTATGGAATCAGCTGCTCAACAATCAGGCGCTTCTTGATGAGCAGTATGATGTGCTGGCAGGTTCGTGGCCGTCAAATTATAATGAGGTTGTTCTGATTGTAGATAATAATAATGAACTGTCGGATTATACAATGTATTCATTGGGGCTTAAAGACCCTGATGAGGTAAAGGCTATTTTTAAAAATGTTATGGCGGGAAAAGAGTTTGAGTCAGAGGATGTATCATACACATATGATGAACTTATGAATAAAACCTTTAAGCTTGTTTTACCGACAGAATTTTATCAGTATGATGAAAAGACAGGCAGATGGAATGATATGTCTGAGGACGAGGAGTACATGAAAAATGTTGTGGATAACGCAGAGACTGTCAAGATTTGCGGAATTATAAAGCCAAATGCCGACGCTGTCAATACATCTATTTCCAGCGGCATCGGCTACAGCAAGAGCCTTATGGAGCATTTGATTGATAAAGTAAATGATACTGAGATTGTAAAGGCGCAGATGGCTGACACAACAGTGGATATATTTACAGGAATTCCATTTGACAATGATAAAGATACGCCGATTACTATGGATGATGTAAACGCGTATATTGCTACGCTTCCGCAGGAGCAGCAGGCTCAGATGAAAGCCACTGTTGCTCAGATGCCGGAGGAAAAAGTGCTTGAAATGTTTAAGCAGTCGCTAAAGGCACAGATAACGGACGCAACCTTAGAGGGCAATAAGGAAATTCTTGGTATAACAAGTCTTGACTCTCCTTCCGGCATTGATATATATGCAAAGGATTTTGAGAATAAAGAGCTTATAGAGGATATAATAAAGCAGTATAACAAGGATGTTGCAGAGGATGGAAGAGAGGAAGACCAGATTAATTATACAGATTATGTGGGTATAATTATGTCGTCTGTCAGCACAATTATAACAGCAATATCTGCGGTACTCATAGCATTTGTTGCAATATCACTTGTGGTTTCATCTATTATGATTGCCATTATCACATATATTTCAGTTCTTGAAAGAACTAAGGAAATAGGTGTGTTAAGAAGTATCGGAGCTTCAAAGAAGGATATTTCAAGAGTGTTTAACGCCGAGACTATGATTGAGGGCTTTGTTTCAGGTGCGCTTGGTATTGGCATAACATTGCTTTTGTGCATACCTGCTAATATAATTATTGAAAGTGTTACTACGATTTCTAATGTTGCCCAGCTTCCTGTTGCCGGAGCGGTAATTCTTGTGGCTATAAGCGTTATACTTACTATGATTGCTGGATTTATACCGGCTAAAATGGCGGCAAAGAAGGACCCTGTCGTAGCTCTTAGGACTGAGTAGTAAGAGTTGTAATAAAAAATAATAATTAGTAATGAGTAATATGTAACATGCGAAATTATTAAAAATGGAGATATTATGCGATATTTGATTGATACCCACACTCACACCATTGCCAGTGGGCATGCGTATAATACAATAGACGAAATGACAAGAAAGGCAGCCCAAATAGGGCTGCCTAATCTTGCTATTACAGAACATGCGCCTAAAATGTACGGAAGCTGCAGCAAACTGTATTTCAGCAATCTGCATATAGTTCCTAAGTATAAATACGGTGTGCGTAGATATATGGGCTGTGAAGTAAATATAATGTACCATGATGGTAAACTAGACCTGTCGGATAGATTTTTATCTCAGATGGATATAGTTATTGCCAGCTTTCATATACCATGTATTAAGCCGGGAAGCGAGGAGGAGAATACGAGGACTCTATTAAAGGTTATGGAAAATCCTTATGTGAATATTATAGGACATCCCGACGACGGCAGATATCCTGTGGATATGGAGGCTGTTGTAAAGGCTGCAAAGGCTAACCGCAAGCTGCTGGAACTTAACAATACGTCCTTAAGACCGGCAGGACCCAGAGAAAATACGAAAGAAAATGATATAAAAATGCTTAACTTCTGTAAAAAATATGATGTGTGCATAGCGCTTGGAAGCGACGCACATATTGAGGAGGATATATGTAATTTCGAGCTTTGCGAGGAGGTTCTTAAGGAAGTGGATTTCCCGGACAGGCTTATAGCTAATTTTGATATGGAACTGATGAAGTCCTATCTTACAAATATAAATTCTTCTTTACTATAAAACTTTAGTGTGTTAAACTGTAATAAAGTTTGCAGGAATTATTTTTTAGATATTTTTGCATACAAGAGTTTAGTATTGTTGAATGTTAATTATTAAACTGTGAGAGGAGTTTGTACAGTGAACAGTAAATTAAAGACACCGGCCGTAGAGCAGCTTTTTGACGCTATATTATGTCTTAAGGACAAACAGGAATGTTTTGATTTTTTTGAAGATATATGTACAATTAACGAGCTGTTGTCATTGTCGCAGCGCTTTGAGGTGGCAAAAATGTTAAGAGAAAAGCGGACATATCTCGATATTGCAGAGAAAACAGGGGCGTCTACAGCTACCATAAGCAGAGTAAACCGCTCGCTCAATTACGGCAACGACGGGTATGACAAGGTATTTGAAAGGCTGGATATGATAACTCCGGTTGAGGACGCTAAGTAGGCGGTAATATAAAACAGGCAGGCTATATACATTTATATGTCTCACTTTATAGAAGTGTATAAATGTATGAAACCTGCCTGTTTGCTGTTTTGTATTCAGTTTGTTTGTAACGTCAGCTTTCTACTTGCGCCGGTCAGTATTTTTTTGGCTGCTGTCGGCATTTTTATTGTTTACATCAGCATTTTTTTTACTGTTCATATTATTCTTTTCTTTGCCGGCATTGTCATGCTTTTCGGTATAATCGTCTATAAGATTTTCAATCAGATTCTTTTTAAGATATACGTCAAAGCTCAGCAGCGATACCAGAAGAAATGTATGCAGAAAATCCTTATTGTCCGAGTCTTCAAGTCCTGTGAAGGACTGGTCGGCAAGGCGTGCCTTGTTGATAACATCCTTAGAAAGGCTTCCTATCTCGGCCTTGCACATATTATAAACTTCTTTATATATGGCATCCATATTAGGAGATGCGTCAGAGCTGAAGAAGTTATCCGTAAGAGGAGTAAGGAGTTTTTGAATATCGCTGATACACAGGATATTTTTAAAATAATATATATATGCCAGCATATATATATGCTCTTTGGAATATTTCTTCTTTACAGGAGGAGGCAGCAAATCGTTTTTAGTGTAATTGTTAATCATAGTCTTAGTAAGAATTTTGTCATCTTCATGGCGTTTGCTGTCGCTTAAATGCTCGTCCATAAATGTCAGAACCTGATCCATATACAGGTTGATATTAGGAACATCTCCCGGTTTTATATAATTCATTTTAGAAAGCTTCTTGAATACGTCTGCCAATACATCTGTCGTTTCTTTATTCATAGTATTTACCTCTTAATCTAGTACTTATCATAGTACCTAAAACCTATTATATAGTATTAAAAACTATATAGCAAGAAAATTTGAATATAGAAATTGCTTCTAATATTTCTAAAAGGCGTTTTAAAAAATTTTTGGAATATCAATTAGTGATATATTATAAAAAATTAAAAATAGTGTTGACATTTATTACAAAATGTATTATTGTATTAATCAAACAGTACAATAATACAATGATACAATGATACAATCGTATGGTGATGGCGAGGAGGTGATTGGTTGGAATGGACATTTAACGAAGAGACTCCAATATATCTACAGATAGTGGAACAGATTAAAGCTCAGATTGCCACAGGCAGACTTAAGGCAGGCGATAAAATACCTTCAGTAAGAGAACTTGCTGTGGAAGCGGGAGTTAATCCGAATACTATGCAGAAGGCTTTAACAG
>CAYZZP010000035.1:0-21089 GCA_964482965.1 uncultured Lachnospira sp. | reverse complement strand
TGATTGAGAGAAATACAACAATTCCTACAAAGAAGAGCCAGATTTTCTCTACGGCAGCAGATAATCAGACAGCCGTTGATATCAATGTTGTTCAGGGTGAGCGTGAATTTGCAAGAGATAACAAGTCTCTTGGACAATTCAGACTTGATGGAATCCCTCCGGCAAGAAGAGGCGTTCCACAGATTGAGGTTACATTTGATATTGATGCAAATGGTATTGTAAATGTATCGGCTAAGGATTTGGGAACAGGCAAGGAGCAGCACATTACAATTACAGCAGGTTCTAATATGTCAGACGCTGAGATTGACAAGGCTGTAAAGGAAGCTGCTGAGTTTGAGACGCAGGATAAGAAGCGTAAGGAAGCTATTGAGGTTCGCAATGATGCTGACTCAATGGTATTCCAGACACAGAAGGCTCTTGACGAGGTTGGCGATAAGCTTGACGCTAACGATAAGGCAGCAGTTGAGGCAGACCTTAATTCATTAAAGACTTTAGTTGACGGAACAGATATTGATAATATGACAGACTCGCAGGTTGACGAGATTAAAGCTGCAAGAGAAAAGCTTATGGAGAGCGCTCAGAAGCTTTTTGCAAAGCTGTATGAGAATCAGCAGGGCGCAGCCGGTGCAGGTCCGGATATGGGTGCCGGCGCAGGTCCTGATATGGGTGCAGCCGGAAGCAGTCCTTACGGCGATGACGTTGTAGATGGAGATTACAAAGAGGTTTAATAAATCATGGCAGATAAGAGAGATTATTATGAGGTTTTAGGTGTTTCAAAGGATGCCGACGAAGCGGCGATAAAAAAAGCATACAGACAGTTGGCGAAGAAATACCATCCTGATACCAATCCCGGCGACAAGGAGGCAGAAGCCAAGTTTAAGGAGGCTTCTGAAGCCTATGCTGTATTAAGCGATGCGGAAAAGAGAAGACAGTATGACCAGTTTGGTCATGCTGCCTTTGAAGGAGGTGCCGGAGCAGGCGGATTTGATTTCAGCAATATGGGCGATATATTCGGAAGTGATATATTCGGCGACATATTCGGCGATTTGTTCGGCGGCGGAAGAAGGCGCAGCAGCAACGGACCTATGAGAGGCGCTGATATGAGAGCCTCTGTCAGAATTACATTTGCAGAATCAGTAACAGGAACAACAAAGAAACTTGATGTGACTTTAAAAGATCCTTGTGCAAAATGTAACGGTACCGGAGCAAAGCCGGGTACACAACCGGTTACCTGTGGAAAGTGCGGCGGTAAAGGTCAGGTTGTATATACGCAGCAGTCTCTTTTTGGAATGGTTCGTAATGTACAGCAGTGTCCGGATTGTAACGGAACAGGTAAAATTGTCAAGGAAAAATGTCCTGACTGCTATGGAACAGGTTATATCAGCAGTAAGAAGACTATTGAGGTTACAATACCGGCTGGTATTGATAACGGTCAGAGCATCAGAATACAGGGCAAGGGTGAGCCGGGTTCCAACGGCGGACCAAGAGGCGATTTGCTTGTAACTGTTATGATTTCAGCAGACGCTAATTTCCAGAGGGATGGTTATAATATCTTCTCAGATGTTCGTATTACTTATCCTACGGCAGTCCTCGGCGGTGAAATTAAAGTTAAAACCGTTGACGGTGAAGTAGTATATGAGGTTAAACCGGGTACCGTCTCAGGAACAAAGGTACGTTTAAAGGGCAAAGGTATGCCGACAATCCGCAACAAGGATGTTCGTGGAGACCACTATATCACTCTTATAGTTGATATCCCTACAAAGCTCACCACAGAGCAGAAAGTCGCTTTGCTTGCTTATAACAAGGCGCTTACAGGGGAAGATAAACCGACTAAGAAGAAGGGATTGTTTAAGTAAGGATTATCTAAGCGAACAAAAATGTGAATATGTAAATATGAAATATCCCCCTTTATTAGATGGGTTTGTCTAATGAAGGGGGATATTTATTGTTGTTCAGATGCTTACAAGTGATTTGGCATATCTTTGTGGTTTGCACTATCAACAAACTCACAGATACCTTGGCTTAATAGAGTTTCACCCACAAGTTTCTTTGCTGATTCATATTTCTCAAGCGGTATATCAAGAATTTCACAGGCCTTTTCTATTGTATCTGCAATATTTTTGTCGCATAAGCGTTCTACAGCTTCAAGTATGATTTTAGCCTCACCGTTGGCTTTGCCTCTTGTTTCACCTCTTGCTTCGCCAGCTATCTCACCGTCTTCGTACGCTTCATTATACAATCTTCTTTGTTCTTCTTTTTCGTCATACTCATATATGCTCATCTTGACCACCTCTGCCTTCTGGTGCATTAGAAAATCTCTTAAAATTCCATTTCTTATGCACTCATTTACTGCCTTTTCTATTGCTTCTTCAAGAGACATATCTTTCCGGTATTCTTTTATCAGCTCAGTGTATGTAACATACTGGTCAAGAACAGGGCATACTTGCTTTGTTAATAATTCTGTCAATTAACCTTTTTCTTAAGTGCGCACATAATGTTGAAGTAATTATTATATTTTACAACTTATAAGTATATTAATAGTATATAATTGCACAGGTATATTGTCAATATATTTTTAATTATCATAATTATGATAATTATTATACAACCAAATCTTTCCTAACTAAGATTAGGGCGTCAAAAGCCGCTATATCAACTTTTATCCAGCAGACTGTACAAAATAAAAGCTAAGCAGCCACCCATAAACATCCATAAATGCTAAATTCGTTGGAGGATAAATAATTTATAGAGCGATAAATTTATGGGGATAAATGAGTGAAGATTATATGTGGGGAAAATGGCTGACATCAGTTAGAGCCATATGAGAATAAGCAAAAGCCATTTGCAGGCACAGTAATAGAATGCCTGTAAATGGCTTTTTGGTATGTTTATTTAATGAGGGATTTATGTAATTGGATAGAGTTAAGTGTGGTGCGGTAGATTTCCCGGTAATATTTGTTACGATTGAAAAAATATTTTTTAAAATATGATAAAATAAGTATTGCAAAAGAAATGCATGTGTGATACTATATATTTATAAAATAAATAAGAATTTATAAGTATATGAATGGGTGATAGCTGCGAGCGTAAAAATTGTGAATATAAGAAAATGATTATTACAAAGCACACATATAAGAAATGGGGCCGATTGATTGGGAGAAAAGAATGTAGAGGTTAATAAATGGCTTGGCAATAAACAGCGGTTTGCTGATTTGTTTAATGGCTGTGTGTTTGGCGGAGATAATATTGTGAAGCCGGACGATTTACAAAGGTTGGACAGAGAGTCAGATTTTGTCATCACAGATAAGAATAAAACAAGAAAATCATACCAGAGGTACAGGGATGTTATAATGGGTTGGAAGGATGGTGTTACGCTTGCAGTTTTGGCGTGTGAGACTCAGGACAGGATACACTATGGAATGGCAGCAAGAAATATGCTTTATGATGCTGTGTCGTATATGGATCAGATGAGCAGGATTTGGGAAGAAGATAAAGCGGCAAGCAATATTTCAAATGGTGATATGAATAGTGCTGTGAGTGGTAAAGTGCAGAAAGATAAAAAGGCACATAAAAAGCTGACTCAGGAAGAATATCTGTCAAGATTTGAAAAAGGAAAGAGGATACAGCCTGTTATCACGCTTGTATTTTATTATGGAGATAAGGAGTGGGACGGAAGCCGGGATTTATATGGAATGTTTGGCTGGGATTTGTCAGAAAAACGCTTCAAGATGTTAAGGAAATATGTGCAAAATTACAGAATTAATTTGATAGATCCAAGAGATATAATTGATTTAAAGAAATTTCATACTGATTTACAATTAATATTTCAGATGCTACAATATAAAAGTAATAGGGACAATATGATTGAATTTATTAGTAATAATAGGGAATATTTTTCTTCAGTGAATGCAGAGACTTATAATGCGATAAGAGTGATGTTTGGTTTGAGCAGGGTGCTTGAATATAAAGAAAATGCAGATGGCAAGGAGGGCTATGATATGTGTAAGGCATTTGATGATTATTTTGATGAAGGAGTACAGATGGGGGTTGAGAGAGGGCTGGAACAGGGAATCGAGAAAGGAATTGAAAAGGGCGAAAGCCTGCTTGCAGCGCTTATGGGCAGGTTATTTTCAGATAATAGAACAGAGGATGCAAGGCTTGCAGCAAATGACGAAGAAGTCAGAAGACGGCTTTACAAAGAGTATGGACTGATTGATGTTAAAGGGGTGAGAGCATGATTAATACAATTCTTGGAGATATAACAAAAATTAAAAATGTTGATGCGATTGTAAATGCAGCCAATAATAGTCTGCTTGGCGGAGGCGGCGTCGATGGGGCAATTCATAGGGCTGCGGGGCCGGAGCTGTTAGCGGAGTGCCGTACTCTATGCGGTTGTGATACCGGAGAGGCTAAGCTTACAAAAGCCTATAAACTGCTTTGTAAATATGTGATACATACAGTGGGGCCAATCTGGAGTGGCGGCAATAATGGAGAGGAAAATCTGTTGAAATCATGTTATATAAATTCGCTGCAGTTAGCAAAAGATAATGGTATTAGAAGCTTTAGTCTAGACTATGGTGTGGCGTTTTAGTTTATGATACGATATGGCGATGTAAACCTATGACATTTCCAAAATGGAGATTAATTATACAGTATAAGCGTAATTTCATTAAAACAATTCTGTTTTATATTCCGTAATTTACCATTTTGTTGTATTATATTAAATAATGACAAAAGAATAGAATATACCTAAGGGGGAACTTATGATACGATTTGGCGTGTGTGACGATGAAAAAGAATGGTGTACATTGATACGGAAGCAGATATTATCGCTTTGTGACGAGCTTGGAGGATGTGATGCACAGGCGGAATGTTTGCTGTACAGTTCGGGAGACGATCTTATAAAAAATTGCAAAAATGACAGGTTGGATATTGCGTTTATTGATATTGTGTGTGGAGAAGAAAATGGATTTAATATTGCCGGAAAGCTTGCAGAAAAAGATGCAAATGTGGGGATAGTATATATTACGGGCTACGACCATTGGGTGTACGAAGCGTTTGAAAGCAGACCGCTGGGATTTGTGCGAAAATGTTGCCTGTATGAGGATACGAAACGCACATTTTCCAGCATTATGAAGCATATTGAGGCAAATCAAAAATATGTGCAGCTAAAAAGCAATAATGGCTAAGTATCTGTGCTTATTGGCAAAATAAATTATTTGGAAGTGTACAGCCATAGGGTTACAGTTCGTCTTCAAGATAGAGAATTTGAAGTCAGGGAAAGCCTTACAAAACTGGAAGAAGAACTTCAAAAATACAATTTTTTAAGAATTAACAGATATTGCATAGTGAATTTAAAAAATGTGTCTAATGTGAAAGGCAGGGAATGCAGCTTAGAGAATGGCGAAGTGCTTCAAATTTCAAGAGACAGGGCTAAAATTGTATTGAAACAGTGGCTTGCTTGCATTATGACTATATAATTTGTGGCTTTTAAGCTTTGCAACTTTTGATTGGAGACAATATATGGCTATGCTAATCATATTATGCGGAAATTCGGGAAGAGGTATTGGGAAACAGTAAGACATTATTTTAAATATTGTGTAGCAAGTGATTAAAGCGCTTTATATCATAGTGCTTTTGATTTGGAGTATATGTTATAGAGTGCTTTTTTATTCAAATTCAGCGATAATATCATAAGACTAGCATATAAAATATGCAAAAATTACAGTTCGGGTCAAAAAATTACAGTTCGTGCCAAATATATTGAAAAAGACTTGACAGAAAAATATATAATATATTTTGAAGAACGAGGGTTGGCATGCGATGCACATTTATTTTATGGAACAAATAATGGAAGATATATTGTTAATGAGTTGAGACAGGATAGACCTTGTCATTTGATTTTACATAACCATAAAAGATACGGGGATCATTCAGTATTAGCAGTTGGATATTCTGAATTTATGTATAACACAGGAATGGTGACTTCATATAGTATTTATATTAGGATTGCAGATGGCTGGACAAATTATCCATCTCGTTTCGTGTGGGGCGCATGCTATGGAACTTGGAACTATGTTGCGGTTGCTCCGGATGGAACTATATAATTTATATATATGTATTTTAATGTGATTGGTCATTATTTATGAAAAATAAGAAGTTAGTTTTGCTTATAGGAATTTTGGCTGTTATTGTAGTTGTTATAGCAGCGTTGCTTATATTCAAAAGAGCAGATGAAAAGGAGCCGCAGGAAAAAAGTATTTATTGCAAAGAAATCTATGGAGGTAATATTGAGAATGTGGAAAGCGTGTATATTACTAGCGGTAGTACCGGAAATATTGTAAAATTGAATAGCGAAGATATTAGCAAAGTGATAAAAATACTGGATTTGATTGAGTTTGTACCGGAAAAATTGTAGGATAGAACAGGATAGGTATATCGTTTAAGTGTTACAGTTGATGGAAAGAGTACAGATATTGTATTTGCAGGCAATATTTGTCATATTGACGGTAAAGGATATAAAATTAATGGTGAAGATATAGAGGGAATTAGCGATAGGCTTGATAGAATATATAAAGATGCAAGTTCAAAAGAGAATTAATAGCTATCATAAAAAGAAATGCGGCAAAAAAAGTGTGCTTATGTAAATTTTCGGACATGGGAGTGTTCGGCAGCACACTTTTATTTTTATATACTTTTTGCAAATTGCAATCCCAGCCAAAATATGCTAAAATTACTTAGTTATAGTGTGTAGGTGTACCTATATTATGGGAATACTTATAAAAGCCCGTTTCTTTTACGCAGAGGGCAGGGGGCTTACAGCAGGTTTGCGTTTCGGCTGTAACCGTAAAATAAAAAATTTTGGAGATTTGAAATGAATTTAGATAAAAGAATTAAAGAAGTAGAGAAAATGGATTTGAGCCGTTACGAGCTTATAAGGATTGAAAAATTGAAAGACCTTGATTCCGTAGGGCTTTTGCTCAAGCATAAAAAAAGCGGCGCAAGGGTGGCTGTGATTACCAATGAAGATGAGAATAAGGTATTTTCTATTGGATTTAAGACCCCTGCGTTTAATGATACAGGATTGCAGCATATATTGGAACACTCAGTGCTTTGCGGTTCAAGAAAATATCCTGTTAAGGATCCGTTTGTGGAGCTTTGCAAGGGTTCACTAAATACATTTTTAAATGCTATGACTTATCCGGATAAAACTGTGTATCCGGTGGCAAGCTGCAATTTGCAGGATTTTAAAAATATTATGGACGTGTATATGGACGCTGTATTTTACCCTGCAATATACGAGAAGCCGCAGATATTCAAGCAGGAGGGCTGGCACTATGAGCTTGAGGATGTTGACGGAGAGCTTCAGTACAACGGCGTGGTTTTTAACGAGATGAAGGGCGTGTATTCTTCGCCGGACGACGTTCTTTCAAGATATACATTTGTTTCATTGTTTCCGGATACTGCATACAGATTTGAATCAGGCGGCGCTCCGGAGGTTATTCCGACCTTGAGCTATGAGGAATTTCTTAATTATCATAAAAATTATTATCATCCTGTAAACAGCTACATTTATCTTTACGGCGATTTTGACGTGCAGGAGAGGCTTGACTATCTTGACAGGGAATATCTCAAGGATTTTGATAAGGACGAGGTTAACATTGATTCTTCAATAGTTTTGCAGAAGCCGTTTGAAAAGCCTGTCGAGGAGGTTCATTCTTATGCAATAACTGAGGACCAACCGCTTGAGAACAACGCATACGTTTCATTTAACAAGGTGGTAGGTACAACTCTTGACAAAAAGCTGTATCTTGCCATGCAGATTCTTGATTATGTCCTTATTATGGCACCCGGGGCAAAACTCAAGCAGGCGCTTATTGACAACAATATAGGAACTGATATATACAGCAGCCTTGAGTCTTCTATTTATCAGCCGATTTATTCGATTATTGCGAAGAATACTGATATAAGCAAAAAGGATAAATTTTTAGAGGTTATCAGTAATGTGCTTAACGATATTGTGGAAAATGGCATTGATTCACGAATGGTGGACGCAGCCATTAACTATTACGAATTTAAGTACAGGGAAGCTGACTACGGCGCATATCCGAAGGGGCTTATGTATTATCTCACAATGATGGATAGTTGGCTTTATGATGAAAATAAGCCGTTTATCCACATAGAGGCAGGAGCGACATTTGAGGAGATTAAGAGTGAGAAAGACAAGGGGCTTTTTGAGGCCATTATCAAAGAGTATCTTTTGGACAATACCCATACGTCGGTTATAAGCCTTGTACCGGAGAGAGGACTGGAGGAAAAGCTTGAGGTAAAGGCAGCGGAAAAACTTTCAGCTTACAAGGCGACTTTATCAAAGCAGCAGCTTGAGGAGCTTGTAAATGATACGGCGGCGCTCAAGGCCTATCAGGACGAGCCTTCAAGCCAGCAGGATTTGGAGACAATTCCAATGCTGGCGCTTAAGGATATCAGTACGGAGCCGGCAAAATTGTACATCGACAAAAAGCAGATTGCGTCAGTGGATGTGATTCATCACAATATGTTTACAAATAAGATTGCCTATGTAATGCTGGCGTTTGACTGTAAAAATGTACCTGATGAGCTGGTTCCTTATATCGGTCTTCTGAGTACTACGCTGGGGCTTATGGATACGGAGCATTTCACATATCCGGAGCTTACCAATGAGATAAATATTAACTGCGGCGGAATAAGCACAGACGCAGCCATTTACACAGACAACAAGGACCTTGACCGATACAGGATTATGTATGAGGTAAAGGGAAAGGTGCTTTATGAGAAAATGTCATTTCTTCTTGATATGATGAAGGAGATTATATACAGCACTAAGTTTGATGATTACAAGAGGCTTAAGGAGATTATCGCAAGAGTAAAGTCAAGGCTTGAGACTTCTATGACAAACTCAGGCCATATGGTGGCTATGCTTTCAGGCATGTCGCAGTTTTCGCCGACAGGTTATTACTCTAATATGATGCGGGGCTACGGCTACTATGAGCTTATACAGAAGCTGGACAGCGAATTTGATACGAGGAAAGAGGATATTGCGGCAAAGTTAAATGCTCTGGCTGGATATATATTTGCCAAAGAAAATCTTATAGTGAGCTTTAATTCGGACGACGAGGGCTACAAGTCGTTTATCAAGCCTATGGAGAAATTTGCGGCAGAGCTTAAGACGACAGATTATAAGCCTGCCAAGAGGCAGTTTGCGTCGGTAAATGAAAAAATGGCATACACATCTTCATCGCAGGTGCAGTATGTGGCGAGATGCGGTAATTTCTGCAAGGCGGGATATAAATATACAGGCGCGCTTAGAGTGTTAAAGGTAATTTTCTCATATGATTATCTGTGGATTAACATAAGAGTTAAGGGAGGCGCTTACGGCTGTATGAGCGGATTTTCAAGAAATGGAGACGCTTATATGGTATCCTACAGAGACCCAAACCTTAAGAAGACCAACGAAATATACGAGGGTGCGGCGCAGTATCTCAGAAATTTTAATGTGAGCGACAGGGATATGCTGAAATTTATTATAGGAACTATTGGAGATATTGACGCTCCGTTAAATCCTGCTGCAAAGGGCATTCGCTCGTTTGGCGCATATATCTGCAACTCAGATTATGAGTCCATGAAAAATGAACGTATGGAGATTCTTAATGCAAATGTGGATAGCATAAGAGCGCTGGCTCCGATTGTGGAGGCAGCAGTTTCCCAGAACTATTTCTGCGTTGTGGGAAATCAGAAGACTATAAGAGATGATTCAGAAATGTTTGACAAGATACAGCCTCTGTTTAAGTAAAAGTAGTGTTTTAAGCGGGGTATTTGGCTGGAAGAGTATGAAAGGAAAGGCGTAACAGTGAATTTAGATGAAATGCTTGCGGCAAGCGGAATAACAGGCGGCGCAGCCGCCATACAGGGCGATACTAAATCAGGTTTTGTGACATTTATCGGAAGACCGAATGTGGGAAAATCCACGCTGATGAACAGGATTATCGGGCAGAAGATTGCCATAACCTCCAACAAGCCGCAAACTACAAGAAACAGAATACAGACTGTATTTACTGACGAGAGAGGTCAGATAGTGTTTGTGGACACACCGGGTATTCACAAGGCAAAAAATAAGCTTGGTGAATATATGGTGGGAGCTGCGGAAAAAACCATAGGCGAGGTGGATGTGGTGTGTTGGCTAATTGAGCCTGCTACATTTATAGGAGCGGGCGAGCAGCATATAATTGACAGATTAAAGCAGGTGACAGCCCCTATCATTTTAGTTATCAATAAAATTGATACCATAAAGAAAGAGGAAATCCTGCCTGTTATTGAAAAATACAGAAAAAAAGTGAATTTTACAGAGATTGTTCCGGTGTCTGCGAGAAATGGAAATAATGTGGACGAGCTGGTGAATACTATATTTAAGTATCTTCCGTATGGGCCTATGTTTTACGATGAGGACACCATTACAGACCAGCCAATGCGCCAGATTGTATCGGAACTTATACGGGAGAAGGCGCTTCATGCGCTGAATGAGGAAATTCCGCATGGAATTGCTGTAGTTGTGGACGGTATGAAGGAGCGAAGGACGCAAAAGGGTGTAATTACGGATATTCAGGCTACAATCATTTGTGAAAGAGACTCCCACAAGGGAATAATCATAGGAAAGGGCGGCGAAATGCTTAAGAAAATCGGAGCCAATGCCCGCTATGAAATTGAGAAAATGCTTGAGACTAAGGTTAATCTTCAGCTCTGGGTGAAAGTAAAAAAAGAGTGGAGAGACAGCGATATTCTTATCAAAAATTTCGGTTATGACAAGAAAAAAGACGATATGTAACAGGTGATACATAATGGGCGATATTACAGAGGTAACAGGTATGGTGCTTTCAGCTATGCCTGTGGGAGAGTTTGACAGACGAATAGTGCTTCTGACAAAGGAGCGGGGCAAAATCTCTGCCTTTGCAAAGGGCGCGCGCCGTCCAAACAGCCCTCTTACAGGTGTTACAAGAGCGTTTGTGTTTGGCACGTTTCAGGTGTATGAAGGG
The DNA here is from genome assembly GCA_964482965.1 of uncultured Lachnospira sp. GTDB lineage: Bacteria > Bacillota > Clostridia > Lachnospirales > Lachnospiraceae > Lachnospira. The sequence continues at coordinate 10,023 of CAYZZP010000035.1, read as the reverse complement.
CGTACTTCCTATAATATAAAGCAGGCTAACATAACTAATTATTTTGAAAGACTCCTTACGGATTATGACGGAGTATGCTATGCGTGCTATTTTGCGGAGCTGGCGGATTATTACGGCAGAGAAAATCTCGACGCATCTGTTATGATTAATCTGTTATATGCGGCGGTTCGCGCCGTCAGCAATCCTAATATCCCCAATCAGCTTATCAGGTATATATACGAGCTGCGGCTTATCGCAATTAACGGAGAAAATCCTGATATGTTTACCTGTGGCGGCTGCGGCGGAGAAGAAAATCTTGCAGTTTATTCGTCCTCACATCACAGAATGTTCTGTGAAAGCTGCAAAAACGGCGTAGGCAGCGGAATAAGTATAAGCGATGGAATAAGGGTGGGCCAGTCAACTGTTTATACCCTGCAGTATATTCTCACATCGCCCCTTGAAAGATTGTTTACATTTACAGTTAGCAGCGATGTGCTGGCAGATTTGGGGAGGATTATGAAGATAGTCTGTGATGACGTTTTTGATAAAAATATGAAATCACTGGAGCTGCTTCCTTGACGAGCAATCCGGCAGGTAATTTGGAACAGAATTTAGCGCAGAGCATGGAATAAATTTAATGTAAAACTGAACCTCTGCCCAAATTTTGTTCGGTTTGAGAATTTTAGAAGCTGAAAGTGAGCTTTGATGGGGAAAATATGAATATAAACAAAAATGAACAAAAAATGCTGTTATCTCATAAAGAAAATGCGGAACAGGCGCAGAAAATAAGCAATAAATACCGCCAGAAAAAAATAGCCCTTATAAACGACCTTGCAGGCTGCGGCAGGTGTGCCGTATCGGTGCAGCTTCCAATAATATCAGCTTTAAAGGTGCAATGTTGTCCGCTTCCCACTTCTATATTTTCCAATAATACGGCGTTTAAGGAATATTATATGGAGGATTTTACGCAGAATATGCTGCCATATATGGAAGCTTGGGAGAAAAATGGGTTTAGGTTTGACGGTATATGCACAGGATTTCTGGGTTCGCCAAAGCAGGTAAGCGTTATTGAGACGTTTTTTAAAAAGTTTAAGACAGCAGATACAGTTGTAGTGGTTGATCCGATTATGGGCGACAACGGAAAATTGTATGCTGCCAGCACAGAAGAAATGTGCAGTAAATTAAAAGCGTTAGTGGGTTATGCTGATATTTGCACGCCTAACCTTACGGAAGCATGTGCGCTGACAGGAACAGCCTATAAGGAAAAATGGAGCAGCAAAGAAATTGCAGAGCTGGCAGAAAAGCTCCTTTGGCTTGGCCCTGAAAAGGTTGTGATAACAGGTATTGCACAGGGCAGCTATATAGCCAATTATTGCTGCGAGAGAACCGGCAAGGACGGCGAGACAGGTGACAAAGGCGGCATTACAGGCAGCTATGTGCGCTGCAAAAAGGCAGGAACGCAGCGGTGTGGCACAGGCGACGTATTTACTGCTGTTGTTGCGGCGGAGGCTGTAAAGGGAGCAGATTTTAAAGAGGCGGTAAAAAAGGCGGCTGTATTTGTGAAAAGGTGTATAGAGCGCTCGGTGGAGCTTGACATACCGCTTACGGACGGAGTATGTTTTGAGGAAATACTTACAGAGTTAAGATAAGTACTTGTCATATTATTTTAAATGTTATAAAATTAGTACAATGTTGCAGCTGTAAATTTTAGGAAAGCCAGAGGTGACAATGATTAAGGCTTTTAAAGCTATGGCATTTGTATTATGCATGGTATTAATTACAGGCTGCCATAAAGCAGGATATGTTGATGACGATATGTCGGTGGAGAACAGCCGGTCGGAGGATGAAGCCGAATATACATTGTACGAAACGCAAAAAAGCATTGAGACAAGACCGTATGAAAAGTATATAATGACTCCGGAAAATTCAAAGGCAATTACATTTAATCGAATGGGAGATGAATACAAGGATAACGACTTTGAAATTTATGTTAAAGCTGCAGAAGGGAATCCATCACAGATGAAAATTATCAGTATTCTTAAATAGATTGAATATCGCTAAATGATATGATGAAAATATTGGATAAGTGGAGGTTATATTTATGGAAAAGACTATGGAGAAAATTGTTGCTTTAGCGAAGGCGAGGGGCTTTGTTTACCCGGGTTCTGAGATTTATGGCGGTCTTGCCAATACTTGGGATTACGGCAACCTCGGCGTTGAGTTGAAGAACAATGTTAAGAAGGCTTGGTGGCAGAAGTTTGTGCAGGAGAGTCCATATAATGTAGGCGTTGACTGCGCAATTCTTATGAATCCTCAGACATGGGTGGCTTCAGGTCACTTGGGAGGTTTTTCTGACCCGCTTATGGATTGTAAAGAGTGCCATGAGAGATTTAGAGCTGATAATCTTATAGAAGACTGGGCTTCAGATAATAGTTTTGATATTGGCGGTTCTGTGGACGGCTGGACACAAGAGCAGATGAAAACATTTATTGACGAGCATGAAATTTCTTGTCCTACCTGTGGAAAGCACAATTTTACAGATATAAGACAATTTAATCTTATGTTTAAAACCTTTCAGGGCGTTACTGAGGACGCCAAGAATACGGTTTACTTAAGACCTGAGACTGCGCAGGGTATTTTTGTTAATTTTAAAAATGTTCAGAGAACATCAAGAAAGAAAGTTCCATTTGGTATCGGACAGATTGGTAAGTCTTTCAGAAATGAGATTACACCTGGTAACTTTACTTTCAGAACAAGAGAATTTGAGCAGATGGAGCTGGAATTTTTCTGTAAGCCGGGAACAGACCTTGAGTGGTTTGCATACTGGAGAAAATTCTGCATAGACTGGCTTAAATCGCTGGGTATGAAGGACGAGGAAATGCGTGCGAGAGACCACTCTCCGGAGGAGCTTTGCTTCTACAGCAAGGGAACGACTGATATTGAGTTCTTATTCCCATTTGGCTGGGGCGAGCTTTGGGGTATTGCAGACAGAACAGATTACGACCTCACGCAGCACCAGACAGTGTCAGGCGAGGATATGTCATACTTCGACGACGAGTCTAAGGAAAAGTATATACCGTATGTTATCGAGCCGTCTCTTGGCGCGGACAGAGTAACGCTTGCATTTCTTTGTTCTGCATATGACGAGGAGGAGCTTGAGGGCGGCGATATGAGAACAGTTCTTCATTTTCACCCTGCTCTGGCACCTGTTAAGATTGGTGTGCTTCCGCTTTCAAAGAAGCTTAATGAGGGCGCTGAGAAGATATTTACAGAGCTTTCGAAGAAGTATAACTGCGAGTTTGATGACAGGGGCAACATTGGTAAGAGATATAGAAGACAGGATGAAATTGGTACTCCTTTCTGTATAACATATGATTTCGAGTCGGAAGAAGACGGTGCTGTTACTGTTCGTGACAGAGACACAATGGAGCAGGAAAGAGTTAAGATTGAAGAACTTAAAGCATATTTTGAAAAAAAATTTGAATTTTAAGAGGTAAATTTATGTTATGTCCTAAGTGCGGGGAGGAATATCAGGGAAATAAATGTCCCAGATGTGAAGGACCTGAGATTATCGTAAACAATGATGAATACTTAAGGCGAAGGAAGGCATATGAGGAGAAGCAGGCTGGCATAAAGTCTGCTTCTTCTGATATAGAGCCGTCCGGGCAGGACGCAGATGACGAGACGCCGGAAGAAAAAGCCGCAAAGGCCGTGCTTGAAGGCATGAAAAAAGCGGGAGACAGAGCGAAGTCTGTGGTGACGAACAATCACAGCAGGATAAAGAAAGCAGCGGCAGTTACGGCAGCAGCTATTGCGGCGCTTATTGTAATTATTGCCGCCGCCGCAGTCGTAATTAGTTTGGCAAATGCTAACAAAGGAACCGTTTACTATACGCGAGATGGCAAACTGTATCAGGTTAAACAAAATGACGAAAAGCTGGCAGCAGATATAGAAAATGTAGTGTTCTGCCATGATTACAAACATTTTTTTGAGACAGAAATTCCGTCGGAGGTGTCGGAAAAATCAGTGAGCCAGAAAATGGTTTCGGATAAGGGAGAATATTTTGCTGCTGCGGCATATGACGAAAACAAGCTGTTATATTGCCTGTACGTGTGGAATAATAAGGAATGTGTGTTGGCTGCTGAGAGTGCGGGGCAGATAACTATTATTAATGTTGAAAATGATGGAAAAATTATATATAAAGAGACAGCCATTGTAAATGACGAGGGCGGAACAGGAAATACTGCACTGCGTGTGTACGATATGAAGGATAGTTCATTTACAGAGGTTGAGGCTAATGCTAAGAGAATATATGTGTATTCTGCTTACAGCACTATTATATATCTTAATGTGGATAATGTGCTTTACACCTACGACTATTCAAAAACGGGACGGCCGGAAATAGCTGCGGAGTCGGCGGACAGTATTTATATAGCTGACGACAGCACAAAGGATTTTTATACCTATAAAGCCCCGGCAGTAAATGCAGCTTCATGGGCGAAGGGATTTATTTATAATGCAGGCGGCGGGTGCTATTATCACAAAATCAATGGCGGCGGCGAGGACGTATATTTAGGCCAGGCAGCAGGGGCAGGAGTGGAATTTGTTTATAGAGAGAATAAATTTGTATATAGGGCGTCCTCATCAGTGCTTAGCTATGCCTCGGTGAAAAACGGCATTGCAGGAGAATATAAGAAAATAGCGGAACTTGGTGCAAAATCTAATATAATATATATTTCTGATTCGGAGACGCTGCTTGGCATTGACAATTCGTCGGTGCTGTTTAAAGTAAAGTCGGGCAGCATGCAGGCTGTGGAGGAAAGCGTGGAGGACGGTTCACTGGCGCGTGTTGCCAACTCAGATAAAGCGTTTGCATACACTAAGGAAGGGGCTGGTTATTTTGCAGGAAGCGTGCAGAAAAAAGCGGTGCAGCTTATAAACGCTGACGTAAAAGAAAGTTCGCAGGAGGTTATATTTTGCAAAGATAGAATTTATTACAGCAGTACGAGCAAAGAACTGATGAGTTGTGATTTTAATGGAAAAAATGCTGAGAATCTGGGGAGTGTGGAACAATTTTGGGTTATCCGGTAGTCATATAACCGATAGTTTAATAAAAAGTATTAGCAATAAACTGTAGAATGAAGTGTTAATAAATTAGAAATGGGAGGAGAATACATTGATTGAGAGGTCTGTGGAATTAAATGCAAAAATAAAGGCGCTTGTAGAGAATATAGAAAAGGTTATTGTAGGTAAGCGTGACATTATTGAACTGGTTGTAGCAGCTATGCTGGCTGGTGGTCATGTTCTTATAGAGGATGTGCCGGGAGTGGGTAAAACGCAGCTTGTATCGGCGCTTGCCAGCTCGTGCAAGGGAGAGTTCGGAAGAATACAGATGACACCGGACGTTATGCCTACGGATATTACGGGATTTACAATGATTGATACTGTAACACATGAGAGCAGATTTAAGAAGGGTGCTGCATTTTGCAATTTTTTGCTGGCTGACGAAATCAATCGTTCGTCGCCGAAGTCACAGTCTGCGCTGCTTGAGACTATGGAGGAAAGACAGATAAGTATAGACGGAGTAACATATGAGCTTCCTAAGCCGTTTATGGTGCTGGCGACGCAAAATTCGGTGGAGACATATGGAACATATCATCTTCCTGAGGCGCAGATGGACAGGTTTATTATGAAGATAAGCATTGGATATCCAAGCAAGTCGGAGGAGCGCGATATACTTATTCGCAATGAAAATAATGTCTCGCCTAAAATGCTTTCTTCAGTAATTACATGTGAGGAAATCGTTGCGCTTATTGAGAGTATTAAGAATGTAAAATGCTCAGAAGCAGTGAGAGATTATATTCTTGACGCGGCGGAGGCTACAAGAAAAGCAGATTTTATAAAGTTGGGAGTCAGTCCCAGAGGCAGTATTGCTCTATATCGTATGTCTAAAGCATATGCCTTTGTGAAGGGGAGAGAATATGTTCTTCCTGATGATGTGAAGCTCCTTGCACCATATGTATTTTCTCATAGAATAATACTGACGCCGAAGGGAAAATCTGTTGTTGCTGATAATGAGGAGGCGGTGAGAAGGCTTCTTGAAAGTGTTAATGTGCCAATAGAGTAGCGCTATAGCATAGTTTTTGTAAAATAGATAAGAGGCATAGCAGGGAGAAACATAAATATAGGCATGAAGAAGAGGGTAGTAGTAAAAGGTATCATTAATTATATATTTGCTATGATATTTGCCATAATATTCGGTCTGTTTCTGGATGCGAATGTGGGATGGTTTATATTGCTTGCGCTTGTACTGGCACCGTTAATGTCAGTCTTTTTTGCGTGGCTTTCAAGCAGGAGGATAGAGATTTCCCGCGAAATGGACGACGCATTTCTGTCAAAGGGCGATACATGCGTTATGAAAATATATATGAGGAATAGGTCAATATTTCCAACGCCGCCTGTTTCTATAAATCTTGTGAACGGGGAAGGTGTAAGATGCGAAAATGACAAGCTTCTTGTTTCTGTATTGTCTAAGTCTGCCGTTACTTTTCAGGTGGTATTTAAGGCAAAAATATGCGGAAAATCCGTGGTTGGAATAGAGACGGTGCAGGTGACGGATTACCTGGGGCTGTTTTCATTTCCTATTAAAAAGTTTGATTATTCTTTATTGCAGAGCAATGTTGCGGTTATTCCGGACATTGCGGAAATTGGCGACAGGGATGATAATATTAAGAGAGTTATGCAGACTTCGTCAAATATGGACGACAGCGAAGATACAGTGGAGTCGGCCGCTTATACATTTGGCGGCTTTCCGGGCTATGACAGCAGAGAATATGTGCCGGGCGACCCGCTTAAAAGGGTTAATTGGAAACAGTCTGCAAAGCGTGGAAGAATGCTGGTGAGGCTTGATGATGAGATGAGCTCCAGCTCTGTAAATGTGGTTCTTGACAGCGTGTTTAATAAGGACGACGTGGATGTTTATTCTGTGGCTCCGCTATTGCCATTCAGGGATTTTGATAACTGTGAGATAATTCCCGCCGTAGCACAGGCTGCTGTGGAAAATGCTCTGGGAATTATGCAGGTTCTTATCAGGCATGGCTATAAGATTAATTTTTACGTCATGTGGGATAAACAGTTTGTAAAATATGAGCTTATAGATGATGTGGATTTAGAAAATGTAAGGCTTGAGTTGGCAAATTACAACTTTTATGATGATGAAAATGTTGACAGGCTTCCAAAGGCAGAACCATCCTTTAGTGAAAATGTAGGTGTATTTTCTACACCAAACAGTTACGAGGAAGCGGAGCTGGTGCTGGAAAAGCACAGGGATAATTTATATACAGCCGTCTATAGCTCAGTTGGTGAGGCTTTAAAGCAGGCGGCTTTCAGCAGCAGTCTGTATTTTGCCGATATAGAAAAATGCGGAGGAAAAGATGCAGAGACAGGGAAAGCCGCAGGAGCAAAAGAAAAACTGACGGCATTAGTGAAAAGCTTGGTAAAGCAGCTTGCGGTGCCGTATTTTCTGGCGCTTCTTCTTAGTATATCAGTATTTACGGTATTTGAAATTTCTGTAATTTCTGACTGGACGATTTGGCAGATTGGCGTATGTGCGGTTATAATGGCATTTTGTGAATATGCGAGGAAGCATAAGGTAATAGGAACCCTTATGATAATAGCTCTTGTGGTGGTGATTTTAAATACCTCATTTGACATTATTTTTCGTGGCGGAGGAAATTTTTCTTATATGCGATGGTTTATGTCCGGCGGCGATACTGTTGAGACAGTACCTGCATATCTGCTTACGTTATTAATGATATTTACGGTGTTTTTTGCTATGGTCGTATATTATTTTACGAGAGTTCTCTACAGGACTTCATTTTTGATGCTTGTAAGCATGATACCGCTGGTGGTATATGTTAAGGTAATGAAGCCTGTGAATATGACGCAGGTGGTATTTATTACAGCTCTCAATATAGCGGCCTTTTTGATAAATACCAGGTCGGCGAAGGATAAAGGAAAGCGGATTATAGGTTATGTGAACGGGCTTGTATCGGCGGCATTTTATGCAGCCTGTTTTCTTATGATTGGTCTGGCTTTGCCGGAAGCTGAGACTAAATACTATTATGTCTTTGAGGATACATTTCTTGGAGGAAATATAACTCAGGAAATTCCTCAGGAATATTCTGATATGAGCGAATATTCCGGCAATGCGGACGGTTTCAGTCAGATGAATAACAGGAAACTTTATACTGTAAGCGCTGATGATACAGGGAAAAATTTGTATCTTAAGCGGCAGACCTTTGATATATATGATTTTGAAAATGACAGGTGGTATTCAAATTATTTGTTTTCAAATGCAGGAGGTTCGCTGGCAGAGTGGACAGAGGAAAAACAGAAAAATAATCTGGCGGCATTTTTGGAGGCATTAAGCCTTGCGGAAAAATATGAGCCGGGAACGCTAAAAAAATATGGAATCACAGGGATTGACAGGATTAATGAAATTTCAGGAGGATATAATACTGCCGTAAAAACGCTTATTGTACAGGCAACCAATTATTCAAGTGCAGCATATATTACTCCGCCAGGTACCTTTAGTGTAACGGTGTTGTCAAATGACAGTCAGGCGCAGGAAAATACTTATGTTTCATACAGCGGAACATTTCAGAGAAAGAACGGGTATCTTAACAGGAATATCGAATATGAGGCAGCTTATTATGACGAAGAAGTTTTAAGGGCTATATGGCTTGATGCCGGAGGGGCAAACTGTGATATTGAGACTTCGCAGATAATGATGTATGAAGTAGAATGGATTCTTGAGATGAACGGCGAGGACATGTATGCTGATGTTGTAAGGCAGTACAGTAATGAGGCGGGATACGCGCTGATGTATAGTAATAGCTGTAAAGAGAATACAGAGCAGATTCCTGAAAAAGTCAGAGAGCTTGCTTTGGAGCTTACTAAAAACTGCACATATGACTGGGAGAAGGCCGAGACTTTGCAGGAATATTTTAAAAATAATGGTTTTGTGTATGATTTGTCATATGCTGCGCCGGATGACAGTGTTGAATATTTTCTGTTTGAGGGAAAAACAGGAACCTGCTCGGATTTTGCTTCAGCATATGTGCTTATGGCGCGTTCAGCAGGGCTTACGGTAAGATATGTGGAAGGCTTTGTGCCGAAGGAGGAGCAAAGCGGAGAGTATGTTGTCAGGTCAGATTGTGGACATGCATATGCGGAGGTTTATATACCAAATGTCGGCTATGTGGTTTATGAAGCCACCCAGCCTGCTATTGATGTGCTTAACGATACGGGCTTCGGGATTTCAGAATATTTTTTGTATGTAGTATTTAGAGTGCTGGCGGTATTCGGAATAATCTCTGCGGTTATTCTGTTAATATTGTTTGTCAATAAATTTGTGGAGCCTTGCGTCAGTGAGATTTGTTTTTTGTGGAGGTTTAATAAGGCAGCGCCGGAAAAGGCGGTTGTGATGTTATATAAGCGTATTCAGGAAAAGACTGCAAAAGGAATTATAGCTGATGCGAATACTTACACTCCGTATGAGTATGCGTTTGAGTTTGAGAGTGCGGCAAAATGTGACATAAGTGAGCTTGCGTATATGATAGAGCGGTCAGCCTACGAGGAAAAGAAACTTGAATGTGCTGATAAGACTGAAGCGAAGGCTGTTTATAGGCGTGCGGCAGGAGCGGCAAAGAAGTGGAGGAAGGAGAATAAAAGAAAAAGGAGTTTAAGTGCTTGCAAAAAACAAACATTTTTTGTATAATATATTTAGTAATAATATTTGGAAATGCAAATTATTACAACAAACTGACGAGTTTCTACAAGAATCACCTGAAATGCTTTGAAAATGATATAATAAATATAAGCAGGCAAAGATTGTTTATAGGCTTTGTCTGTAATATGTATTATTTATAAATAAAAGGCTTTTGATATTGTGGGAATAACGGAATATAAGAATTATTAAAGTGCAAAATAGGTAATTGCGAAACAAGTTCGCAATCTTGATTCCGAACAAGGAAGGAATCC
>CAYZZP010000034.1:0-23458 GCA_964482965.1 uncultured Lachnospira sp. | reverse complement strand
ATGGAGTAGACGGGAGTCGAACCCGTGTCCAAAAGCCCATTCACTGTTCTTCTACTATTATAGTTGATTATTTCGGGTTGCCCCTCATTCCCTCCGGCACAAGGAAATCAACACCCCTGTGCTTTCAGTAGCTTCATAATACGCCCGCTGTCTCAAAGCTTTGACAGTGTCGTTTCCTGCATAGTCGAAGCCTGAGTCCTAAAGTGCAGGTGCCTTAGGTCAGACTGCTGCCATTAGGCAGCGTAAGCTAAATTATCGTTAGCGTTTATATTTAAGTTTGTGATTTGACGCATCACCTGCGAATAGCTTCACCAGCTTCAAAACCCCTGTCGAAACCTTTACTACCCCTCGATAGCATATCGATTGTAACACCCGCAATTCACTTCGTCAATACTTCATAAAATTAATTTTCATAAGAAGTTTTCGGAAATCTATATATTCCTAATCTTAAAGTCCTTAGCTGCCTCCCGCTGCTGGTCTTTCTTTGCTATACTATCCCTCTTGTCGTATAGCTTCTTGCCCCTCGCAAGACCTATCTCCATTTTAACCCTGCCGTTATTAAGATATACCTGAAGCGGCACAATGGCAAAGCCCTTCTGAGAAATCTGTCCTGCCAGCTTGTTTATCTGGCTCTTGTGAAGCAGCAACTTTTTAGGACGCAAAGGGTCTTTATTAAAAATATTGCCCTTCTCATAGGGTGTTATATTCATATTGATTATAAACATTTCTCCGTTGATAATCTGAATATATGACTCCTTAATAGAACATTTTCCCTGCCTTAAAGACTTCACTTCCGTTCCATGAAGCACAAGCCCGGCTTCATATTTTTCATCTATAAAATAGTCAAAATATGCTTTTTTATTGTTGGCTATAAGTTTGTTAGCCACTGTTTCCTTTGCCATATTTTCTCCTTTTTCTTTGCAGATTAATTGTGCAAATGCACACTGCCTAAGCACATTACTCTGCCATCTCAAAATCAATAGTTCTCAAAATTCTGTCTGTGCCTGTCACAACTACCTTGACCTTCTGCCCCAGCTTATAGGCTTTGCCGGTAGTCTCGTTTACCATCTCATAATGGTTCTCGTCATATACATAGTAGCCGTCTTTAAGGGAAGCAAGAGAAACCATTCCCTCTATTGTATTAGGCAGCTCCACATAAATTCCCCATGCAGTCATACCGGAGATAACGCCTTCAAACTCTTCGCCAAAATATTTTTCCATATACTGCACCATTTTGAGCTTATCAGTATCTCTTTCCGCATCGTCTGCCCTGCGTTCTGTGGCGCTTGTGTGTTTTGCCACCTCCGGCATAAGCTTGTCATAATGTTCTATTCTTTTCTCATTCAAGCCGCCATGAAGATTTTCCTTGATAATCCTGTGTATCTGCAAATCGGGATACCTTCTGATTGGCGATGTAAAGTGGCAGTAATACTTTGCAGCCAGGCCAAAATGTCCCACGCACTCTGTGGTGTACTGCGCCCTTTTCATGGAGCGAAGCGTAAGTCTTGCAATAAGATTTTCCTCGGGCGACCCCTCTATCTTTGAGAGGAGCTTCTGCAATTCCTTCGGATGAACTTCGTCGCCGATTCTTATAGAATAGCCAAAATTATTAATAAACGTACCGAGTTTTGATATTTTCTCAGGGTCAGGATTTTCGTGGCTTCTGTATAAAAACGGCAGTTCCTGCCAAAAATATTCCTCCGCCACTGTTTCATTTGCAATAAGCATAAAATCCTCAATAATTTTAGTGGCTACATTCCTGTCATAAGGTTTTATCTCTATAGGCTCGCCTTTTTCATTGAGAACAATTTTAGTCTCGGGAAAATCAAAATCAATGGAACCTCTGCTAAATCTTTTTGTTCTCAGTATATATGCCAGCTTTTCCATTCGCTCAAACATAGGAACAAATTCGCTGTACTCACTTATTACCTCCTCGTCCCTGTCTGCGAGTATCTTTTTTACATTTGTATAAGACATTCTTCTGTCCACATTGATTACAGTCTCACATATGCGGTGAGACACTACATTTCCCTTATAATCAATATCCATAAGGCAGCTAAGCGCCAGTCTGTCGCAGCCCTGATTAAGAGAACAAATGCCGTTAGAAAGCTTATGCGGCAGCATTGGTATAACCCTGTCAACAAGATATACGCTGGTTCCCCGTTTTAAAGCCTCCTTATCAAGAGGGCTTTTTTCTGTAACATAATGACTTACATCAGCTATATGCACACCCAGATGAAATATTCCATTTTCTTCCTCAATAGTTATGGCGTCGTCCAAATCCTTAGCGTCCTCACCGTCTATGGTTACAGTCTGCAAATGCCTGCAATCCACTCTTCCTGCCATATCCCTGCTGTCCGCCTCATCAGGAATACTCTTAAGGGATTCCATAACATTTTCCGGAAATTCCACCGGAAGGTCGTAAGCCTTAACTATTGACATTATATCCGTTCCCGGATCGTTGATATGTCCGATAATCTCTGTCACAGCCCCTTCCGGATTTTTGCCCTTTTCTCCATAGGCCGTGAGTTTTACCACAACCTTATGTCCTGAAACCGCTGACATGGATTTTTCCTGTGGAATAAATATATCATAAGGTATCTTTCCGTTGTCAGGAATTACAAAACCGTAATTTTTGCATTTTGAAAATGTTCCGACCACACTGGTAAGCTGATGCTCTATGATGTCTATAATCTTTCCCTCGCATCTTCTGTCGCCATGCTTTTCCTCAGTAATTACAACCTTGACCCTGTCCATATGAAAAGCTCCGTTTGTATCAGCCTCTCTTACATAAATATCGTCTTCCCTGCCATCAACTGCAACAAATCCAAAGCCCCTCTTTGTACATTCAAATACTCCTACAAGCGCTGTATTTTCCGGCTTACAGTATTTCCCCTTTTTCGTAACTCCAATAACACCGTCTCTTACCAGCGAGTCCAAAACCTCCTGAAGCTCATATCGCTGTTCCTTTGGAACCTGCAGTAATATTGCCAGTTCTTTAGTCTTCATAGGAACATACAGTTCATTCTCAAGTATAAGCTCCGCAAGCATTTTCTTTCTGTTATTAAATTGTTCCTTATTCATACTAATTTCTCCAATTTTCAATATAAATTTTACAGCCAGTTAAATTATCCCCACAAACACAATTTCCAATACAGTTATAAAAGCGCCCTTAAGTTATACTTAAGAGCGCCTTTCAATTAAAAATTAATATTCAATATAGCCGCTATTACAATGAAAGCTACAGCAAGTATCTTTGTAAATTTTACAAGTTTACCTTCCATTGAACGACCTTTGTTCTTGCCCCAATAACTGTCAGCAGCGCCGCTGATTGCACCGGACAAACCATTCTGTTTGCTCTCCTGCATAAGAACCAGTACTGTCATGAATATACAAACTAATATAAAAAGCCCCATTAAGCCAATTCTTATAGTATCTGCCCAAGACATTCCGAACATATATCACACCTCCTACTCGGTAATAAACTTACACAATGTATTGATTTTATCATAAGCAATATTAAATATCAACTAAAAGTTTATTATTTTTCAGCTTTCTTTGTTAATTACTTATTTTACTGTTTCTATACTTATTTGCTTTGTCAATTACTTATATATAACTTCAGGTCTATTTCTTTATAAGAAGCGACTTTCCTGTCATTTCCTTCGGCTGCTCCATACCCATAATCTCAATAAGAGTAGGTACTATATCGCAGAGACGGCCGCCCTCTCTCAAAGTATAAGCATCATCATAATTTACAAGAATAAATGGAACAGGATTCGTTGTGTGGGCTGTAAACGGCTCACCTGTTGTATAATCTATAAGCTGCTCCGCATTTCCGTGGTCTGCGCAGATAAACATAACGCCGTCAACTGACTTAACAGCCTCGACTGCTCTTTCCACGCATGCGTCAACTGTCTCAATAGCCTTTATTACAGCAGCTTCTATGCCTGTATGTCCAACCATATCAGGATTTGCAAAATTGATAATAATAACATCATATTTATCTGACTTGATAGCCTCAACAAGTCTGTCGCACACCTCAGGAGCGCTCATCTCCGGCTGCAAATCATAGGTGGCAACCTTAGGAGAATTTACAAGTATTCTATCCTCACCCTTATTCGGCTCCTCTACGCCGCCGTTAAAGAAAAATGTAACGTGAGCATATTTTTCAGTCTCAGCAATTCTTGCCTGTGTCTTTCCGTTAGCAGCAAGAAACTCACCAAATGTATTGGTAATCTGCTCTTTCTTAAAGGCTACATACTTATTAGGTATTGTAACGTCATAATCTGTAAAGCATACATAGTGAACTTTCTTTCTTTCTCCTCTGTCAAAGCCTGTAAATTCATCGTCACAGAAACATCTTGTAATCTCTCTTGCTCTGTCAGGTCTGAAATTAAAGCATATAACCGAATCATTGTCCTTAATTGTAGCCAGCGGCTTTCCGTCCTTTACAACTACTGTAGGAACTACGAATTCATCAGTCTTTCCTGCCTCATAGGAATTATTGATTGCACATCTTGCACAAGCTGCCTCATTTCCAACGCCGTCAACTAAAGCCCTGTAAGCTGTCTCTACTCTGTCCCATCTGTTATCTCTGTCCATTGCATAGTAACGTCCCATAATAGAAGCAATCTGACCTACGCCAATCTCATCCATCTTGGCATAAAGTTCCGAAATATATCCCTTTCCGCCGTCTGTAGCAGTATCACGTCCGTCCATAAAGCCATGAACATATACATTAGTAAGTCCATTTCTCTTGGCAAGCTCAAGAAGCGCATAGAGATGTGTTATGTGGCTGTGTACGCCGCCGTCTGAAAGAAGTCCGAACAAATGAAGATCCGAATTGTTCTTCTTACAATTCTCTATAGCAGCCAAAAGCTCAGGATTTTCAAAGAAATCGCCGTCCTCAATAGACTTTGTTATTCTTGTAAGCTCCTGATATACAATTCTTCCTGCTCCCATATTGAGATGTCCAACCTCTGAATTACCCATCTGTCCGTCAGGAAGACCTACAGAAAGACCGCTTGCATATCCTTTAACATAAGGGTATTCAGCCATAAGCTTATCCATAACCGGAGTTTTAGCTTCTGCCACACCATTTCCCTTTGAATTATCATTTAAACCGTAACCATCAAGTATCATTAAAACTACCGTTTTTTTACTCATAGAAATTCTCCTTACAATAATTTTCTTCTCTGTGGCGAAAGACTTTTCAGCGCACATTAAGCATACAGAAATTTCTTCCAAACCAGTAGCAATAATAACACATTTGTTGGAAAATGTAAACAATACGATTATTCTTACTTATAATTCACAATATCCGCAAAATCAGGCTTTAGGCTTGCTCCGCCCACCAGACCACCATCAATGTCAGGCTGTGCAAATATTTCTGAAGCATTAGACGCATTAACGCTTCCGCCGTAAAGGATTCTTATATTGTCCGCAACCTCGTCGTCATATATATCACGAATATTATCGCGGATTGCCTGGCATACCTCCTGAGCCTGCTGTGATGTTGCAACTCTGCCCGTTCCAATAGCCCATATCGGCTCGTACGCAATAACGCACTTTACAGCGTCCTTTGGCGCAATATGATTAAATGCCTGATTTATCTGCTCTTTAACAAAATCCAACGTAACTCCCGCCTCTCTCTGTTCAAGGCTCTCCCCGCAGCAGAGAATCGGAATAATATTATGTTCTAAGGCTTTCTTAACCTTTTTGTTAATCACTGTATCGTCCTCTTTAAAATACTGCCTTCTCTCGGAATGACCTATTATAACATATGAAACTCCTGCATCCGTCAGCATCTCCGGCGATATTTCCCCTGTGTATGCGCCCTTCTCCTCATAGTACATATTCTCAGCGCCAACCTTAATATTGCTGCCATTAACTTCCTCCACAACCGGCAAAATGTCAATGGCAGGAACGCAGAATACTACGTCCGCCTTATCTGTGTCTACCATAGGTTTTAGCTGCGCCGCCAGCTTAACTGCCTCACTTGGTGTCATATTCATCTTCCAGTTGCCTGCAATCATTTTTTTACGCATAAATTAATAGTCCTTTCTTGTTATAAATTTTTCCCAGCCCTGAAATCTTCCACGTTGAGAAATATTATATTATCACTACATTTTAATTGTATTGATTATACCATACTTTTCTGTTATTTGCCACTCTTTCTTTGATATTTTTTTATCAAAGTTTGCATAAAATTTTTATATCCGACTTTTGACGAAAAGTCCAAAAAGCAGAATCCCCAACTCTTGACAAAAAACCACAAAAATCCCGGCAGCCGCCTGCTGCTCACAATTCTGTACGCAACGGCAATCACCGGGATTTTCATATATAATATTATGTCAGTATCGCTAATTACTTGTCATTAGCTGCGACAACGCCCGGAAGTTCCTTGCCCTCAAGAAACTCCAATGAAGCACCGCCGCCTGTAGAAATGTGTGTCATCTTATCGCCAAAGCCTAAATTATTAACAGCCGCTGCTGAATCGCCGCCACCGATAATAGTTGTAGCATCCTCAAGCTTTGCAAGCTCCTCTGCTACTGCGATTGTACCCTTTGCAAAATTAGAGAACTCAAATACACCCATAGGTCCGTTCCAAACAACTGTCTTTGCATCCTTCAATGTGTCCTTGTAAAGCTCACGAGTCTTTGGTCCAATATCCATACCAATATCATCGTCTTCCTGATGTCCTGCTATGACAATTCTTGAAGGTGCATCGTTGCTGAACTCCTTTGTTACTACTGTATCTACAGGAATAAGCATCTTAACGCCCTTCTCCTTAGCCTTAGCCATCATTTCCTTAGCGTAGTCAAGATAATCATCCTCTACAAGAGACTGACCAACCTTACCGCCGTTAGCCTTCTGGAATGTATAAGACATACCTCCGCCGATAATAAGCGTATCAACCTTATCAAGAAGATTGTTGATAACAGAAATCTTTGAAGAAACCTTTGAACCGCCAAGAATAGCTACAAATGGTCTGACAGGGCTGTTTACTGCATTACCGAGAAAATCAATCTCCTTCTGCATAAGATAACCAACAACTGCTGTGTCAACATACTGCGTAACGCCAACATTTGAACAATGCGCTCTGTGAGCTGTACCAAATGCATCATTAACAAATACATCACAGATTGAAGCCAAATCCTTTGAGAAAGCCTCTCCATTCTTTGACTCTTCAGTACGGAAACGTGTATTTTCAAGAAGAATTACATCTCCATCTTTCATAGCTGCAACTGCTGCTCTTGCATTGTCACCGACAACGGTATCATCAGCCGCAAACTTAACTTCCTGACCTAAAAGCTCAGACATTCTCTTAGCAACAGGCGCCAAAGAAAATGCAGCATCCGGTCCCTTTGGCTTACCAAGATGCGAGCAAAGAATAACCTTTCCGCCATCACCGATAAGCTTCTTAATTGTAGGAAGAGCTGCTACGAGACGTGTCTCATCTGTAATCTTATCTCCATCCAACGGAACATTAAAATCACATCTGCAAAGTACTCTCTTGCCCTTAACATTAATATCATCAACAGACTTCTTATTAAGCATATATTTTTCCTCCATTTATTTGAAAATACCAGAGGAATTAACCTATGCTAATCTCTCTGGTGATTTTCTTTAAAACCTGCGCCTTATCAACTAATGTTGAATTTTCCGGCAAAACCAACCGATAAAATCAAAATTATTAGTTTAACTCAGCGAAATACTTGATTGTTCTAACCATCTGGCTTGTGTATGAGTTCTCGTTATCATACCAAGAAACAACCTCAACCTGTGACTTTCCGTCCGGCAACTTAGAAACCATTGTCTGTGTTGCATCGAAAAGTGAACCATATCTCATACCAACAATATCGCTTGAAACAATCTGCTCCTCATTGTAACCAAAGCTCTCGTTAGCTGCTGCCTTCATAGCTGCATTAATCTCATCAACTGTAACCTCCTTGTCAACAACTGCGAAAAGAAGTGTTGTTGAACCTGTAGGAGTTGGAACTCTCTGAGCAGCTCCGATAAGCTTGCCGTTAAGCTCGGGAATAACAAGACCGATAGCCTTAGCAGCACCTGTTGAGTTAGGAACGATATTGCAGGCACCTGCTCTTGATCTTCTAAGGTCACCCTTTCTCTGAGGACCGTCAAGAATCATCTGATCGCCTGTGTAAGCATGAATTGTACACATAATACCTGACTCGATTGGAGCGAGGTCGTTAAGAGCCTTAGCCATAGGAGCAAGGCAGTTTGTTGTACAGGAAGCAGCTGAGATAATCTTATCATCTGCTGTAAGTGTCTCATGGTTTACATTGTAAACGATTGTCTTCAAATCATTGCCTGCCGGAGCTGAGATAACAACCTTCTTAGCGCCTGCATTGATATGAGCCTGAGCCTTGTCCTTAGATGTATAGAAACCTGAACACTCAAGAACTACATCTACGCCAATCTCGCCCCAAGGACAGTTGTTAGCGTCCGGCTCCTTGTAAATTCTAATTGTCTTACCATTAACAGTAATTGTACCTTCCTCATCGTTAGCTACAACTGTGTCTTCCTTGCCGAAATCTACATATCTGCCCTGTGATGAATCATACTTTAAAAGATGAGCAAGCATCTTTGGGCTTGTTAAATCGTTGATAGCTACTACTTCGTATCCTTCTGCGCCGAACATCTGTCTGAATGCAAGTCTACCGATACGGCCAAAACCATTAATTGCAACTTTTACTGACATAAAAAATTCCTCCTAATTGAATTAAGATTGTTAATTTAAAATCAACCGTCTGTTATTTTACATAAATTAGAATAAAATATCAAGTATAAATTACCTTTTTTTACTTTTTTAACAAATTTCACAAAAAAAGTATATTTTTGGCAAAAAACTATGATATTATGTACTATATAAAATTTATCGGAGAAAAACATTATGACCATTTTATCAGATTTTCATATTCACAGTTTATTTTCTTCTGATTCTGAAACCAAACCGGAAGCAATTATAAATGCCGCTGCCGCCAAAAGACTTTCATCAATATGCTTTACGGAGCATAACGACTACGATTATCCTTTAGAAAATGGACAGGTATTATTTAATCTTGATTTTGACAGCTACTATAGTTATATAGATTCTTTGCGAAATACTCCTAATTCCGGCACAATTTCTTATGCTGCCGGCATCTGCGATATGCACAACACTGCTGACACAGACATTTCTATATACATCGGCGTTGAACAGGGCTTGTCCATTCCGGCAGCCGACCGCATTAACGCTTACGATGCTGATAAAAAACTTGATTTTATAATAGGTTCATCCCATCTGGTCGATGGCTGCGACCCATATTACCCTGAATTTTGGAACGGCCGTTCAACCAAAGACGCAACACTTTCATATTTTGAGAGCATTTACAATAATATACAGGTGTGCCATAATTTTGACGTCTACGGACACCTTGACTACGTTGTAAGATATGCGCCTGACAAGGACAAATCCTACAACTGGCTTGACTACTCCGACCTTTTAGATTTAATCCTTAAACAGCTTATCCAAAACGGCAAAGGTATAGAAGTCAATACCTCCGGCTTAAAAAGCGGTCTTATCTATCCTAATCCATGTCTTGGAATCCTAAAAAGATACCACGAACTTGGAGGTGAAATTCTCACCATAGGTTCAGATGCCCACAAAGCTGAACACATCGGCTACAGTTTTGACACTATACCCACGCTGTTATCAGAGGCAGGCTTTAAGTACTATACCACATTTTCAAAAAGGACTCCTGTTTTTCATAAACTATCAGATTAAATTTTATTAAAAACAGGCGACCCGCCATACGCCTGTTAAAAAGTCAAAATTCACAGGACTGCGACACCTTAATTATGCCACAGCCCTGCATTTTTATTCATATACTTCTTATTTTTGTATCTTTTCCATATACCACATATTTTGTACCTTTATGCTTTTAGGCATTTCTAAGTTTCGCAACATCCTGTTTCAGACATTCTATGGTGTAGTCTATTTCTCGTTTGGTTACATTTTCATTTATAGTTAAACGAACTGTACCATGCGCCAGTTCATCTGATACTCCAATAGCAGTAAGCACATGCGAAGCCTTCCTTGAAGCTGAGGAACATGCCGAACCCGATGACGCACATATTCCCTGTTTATCCAGCATAAGAACAAGCGTAGCTCCATCTGCATATGCAAAACTAAAATTAATATTATTAGGCAGTCTATAGCTTTTATGACCATTCAGCTTTACATAATCTATCTCATTTAGAACCCTGCCAATCATATAATCCCGTAAGGCTATTTCATAAGCGGTTCTTGTCATCATATTGTCGTTGGCGATTTGAGCCGCCTTTGCAAGTCCTATAATTCCCGCTACATTTTCAGTTCCTGATCTAAGTCCCATCTCCTGCCCGCCGCCATTAATAAACGCCTTATCCAGACAACGGTTCCTGATATACAGAAATCCTATTCCCTTCGGCCCATTCAATTTATGTCCGCTTACACTTAACATATCAATATTCATAGTCTGTACATCAATAGGAATATTGGTATAAGCCTGCACAGCGTCCGTGTGAAACAAAACGCCGTTACGTCTCGCCACAGTTCCTATGTCCTCCACCGGCTCTATAGTACCAATCTCGTTATTGGCCATCATCACCGATACCAGACGTGTATCCTGCCGTATCGCCCGCTCTATGCTGCGGCTTCCCACAACTCCAAATTCATCTGGAAAAACCTTTGTAATCCTGTGTCCCTGCTGTTCAAGATAATCGCAGGTTTTCAAAATTGCACTGTGTTCTATGGCAGATGTAACAATATGCCCTTTTCTGCCGCCAACACTCATTTTAAGCGCCCAGTTATCCGATTCTGTTCCGCCAGAGGTAAAAAATATTTCCTCAGGAGCCGCACCAATGGTAGCTGCAATTTGTTCCCTTGCCTTTTGAACATCTCTGCTTACATCCTTTGCAAATCTGTACAGACCTGATGGATTTCCATAGCGATCGCCCATATACGGAAGCATTGCCCTGACAACCTCCGGCCGCATTTTTGTGGTTGCGGCATTATCCATATATATCATAGTAGTTTTACCTTTCATTATTACTTATTAATATTATATTCAAAAACCGCATACAATGATAATAATCGCAGCTATGACCGGTAGCCTATGTTTTCATCAAAAAAATCAACTTTATCAGCAAAATCATCACATAATGGCAGAAAAAATATCAGCTATAAAAACAAACTGTCTCTTGCAGGAAATGCTGTAATCAGAGGCACTTTTATTCTTACTGTTGCAGGTGTCATAAGCCGCTGTATAGGTTTTTTTTACAGAATATTTCTTACAAGAACCATTGGCGCTGAGGGTATAGGACTTTTCCAGCTTGTAACTCCGGTTCTCGGAATAGTGTTCGCCATATGTTCTTCCGGCATACAAACCGGAATTTCAAGATACTGCGCCGCAAAAAAAGACAGCCTGCGCTGGCTTTTGGCAGGTCTTTGTATTTCCCTGCCCTTGTCCGTCGCAGCCTGTATATTAGTCTACACATATTCAGAATTTATTGCATTAAGGCTGCTTCTTAATCCTGATTGTGCCGGACTTCTCAAAATATTGGCATTAGCTTTTCCTTTTTCTACATTTCATAATTGCATAAACGGATATTACTATGGACATAAAAAAACCGGAATACCTGCATTTTCACAGTTTACGGAACAGTTAGTACGTGTAGCCGTAGTATTTGTATATGCCCATTACTGCGAAGAACACAATATTCCGATTACAGCCATTTGCGCCCTCTACGGTAACCTTGCAGGTGAAATTGCTTCCTTTATTTTCTGCAGTATAGCTATTATGTTTTCCGAAAAAATAAAGTGTAGTTTGAAAGGCTTAGGCAGTAATATCAGTGAACTTTTTATATTTGCACTTCCTCTCACCTCAAACAGGCTTCTTATGCATCTTTTGCAGAGCGGAGAGGCTATCCTTATCCCTGCTCAGCTTATGTTAAGCGGCTTTAACCGTTCAGAAGCCACATCACTTTATGGTATTCTCAACGGAATGGCGCTCCCTCTTATTTTATTTCCAAGCGCCATTACTAACGCATTGTCCGTTATGCTCCTGCCTGAAATTTCTGAAGCTCAGTCAGCAAACCATAACGATTCCATAACAAAAACCTTCAACCGCTGTTTAAAGCTATGCACAGAAATGGGTATTATGAGTACGCTGCTTTTTATATTCTACGGTTCCAGGCTTGGTACCATAATATTTGACGAACCTCTCGTCTATTCTATGGTTCTTGTACTGGCATGGTTATGTCCGTTTATATATCTTGCCACAACTCTCGGCAGCATATTAAACGGTCTTGGAAAAACCACAACCACCTGTATTCATAATATAATCGCCATACTTATACGAATCAGCTTTCTTATATTACTCGTGCCGAGCAAAGGCATAACTGCTTACCTTATAGGCCTTTTGGTTTCCCAGATATTTATATGTCTCGCCCATTACATAAAATTAAGCCGTATGCTTCATATTGCCATGAAACCATACAGCTTTATAGTTGAGCCTGCCGTAACATCAATCATATCAACAGGCATATCTCTTGTTATATACACATTTTTTAAAACAGTCCTTCCTATCCATGACGTAATTTTATTATGTCTTGGAGCCGTCATTGCCTGTGCTTTCTTCCTTTTTATACATTTCATCCAAATCAATAGGGGCAGCTAATATATCAGGCGCGCTGTCCCACTTTTCTCTCTCATTCTCATATACAGTCTGAAGCCATTTTATAGCCTCAAGCCTCCCTTCCTCACTAAATTCATATTCCGAAACGCTGACCTCATCCTTTGCAACGGCGCAGTATGCAAAAGGCCCCCGCCATACGGATACTTCAAACTTAAAATCAGGCTTTTCCCCCACTCTCGCTATTTTGTATCTCATCTGTTTGCCTGTTCCACATTCTCCAGTATATATGCCGCCATATTTAAAAAAATTGAACGGCATAATTTCATTTTCATCTATCATATCAAAATCGCTCCATATTACTTATTCTTAATTCTTCAAAATGTTCTTATCTAATTATTCTTGAATTTCCCTTTAAATTTTCTTCAAATAATTATACAATATTTTATAAGAAAATGTAACATAATATTATATATTGCAAAGGCAGGTGAAAATGTATGGCAGACAATATCATATTTCATATAGACGTAAACAGCGCATTTCTTTCATGGGAAGCCAGCAGACGTCTGAAGGAAGACCCTAACGCTCTAGATATCCGCACAATTCCTGCCGTCATTGGTGGAAATGAAAAATTGCGTCATGGTATTGTTCTTGCAAAGTCAGTTCCAGCAAAAAGGTTTGGAATTAACACTGGCGAACCATTGATTTCAGCCCGCAAAAAATGCCCTGAGCTTATGGTTATTCCGCCTGATTTTCGCCTTTATGTAGAAAAATCCAATCAATTTATTGAGTATTTAAAAAGCATTGCCCCGGATGTCGAGCAATACAGCATCGACGAGGCATTCTGCGATTTAACCGGAACTTCAGCCATATACGGGGAGCCTATTGCACTGGCACACCGCATGAAATCAGAGATACGCCAGCAGTTCGGTTTTACAGTCAACATAGGCATATCAACTAACCGGCTTCTGGCAAAAATGGCGTCGGATTTTGAAAAGCCGGACAAAGTTCACACCCTTTTCCCCGAAGAAATTCCAGAAAAAATGTGGCCTCTTCCCATAGGCAGCCTCTTTTCCGTAGGACGTTCCACTAAGGCAAAACTTACCTCCTTAGGCTTTCACACCATCGGGGATGTGGCCAAATGCGACCGTACACTGCTGATAAGCCATTTCAAAAAGCATGGCGACACCATATGGAACTATGCCAATGGCTACGACACAGGCTCCGTTCAAAAAAATTCTGCTGCCAAAAGCTATGGAAACTCTATAACACTGCACTATGACGTTTCAGATAAAGAAACCGCCAAAATGATACTTCTGTCCCTGTGCGAGACCGTCGGTGCCAGAATACGCGCCGACCACTGCTACATCGGCGTAGTATCCGTCAACATTACAGACTGCGATTTTAACCAGCAGTCAAAGCAATGTACTCTAGATAACTCAACAAACGTAACTGAAGAAATCTACAGCTATGCGGCTGATTTACTTGATGAAATGTGGGAACATCAGCCTATACGTCTTATAGGCGTGTCCACATCCCATGTTACAAACACCGCCACAAGACAGGTAAGTATGTTCGACACACCGCAGGATATGCAGCTTTCAAAACTCAACGCCGCAGTCGATAAAATCCGTCAGAAATACGGAGAAGACAGTATAAAAAGAGCCCGCTTCATAGACAACGAATACAATCATATGACAAGCGGACTCAATAAAGAAAAACGAAAATAATTATTTTTTATTGATTACTTTTTCAGCAATGCTCCTGCAAGATAAGCACCGTCAATGACAAGCGGCACCATTATAGCAGCTAATGACACAGGTCTTGTTATATCTCCAAGTATTGCAAGAATAACTGCATTAACCACGCACATTGCCACAAGCACCGCTCCGTATATAGTGCATTTTCGGGTCTCCTCATCATTGTCTGCATTCATTGTTCCAAAAAATCCAGCAAAACAATTTATAATTCCAAACACCATAACATACATGGCGCCTATGCTTATATTTCTTGACATTATGAGCTGCTCCTGTTCTTTTCCCGCCTCATAATCCGGAAGCATACTCTGCTGCATAACAAAAAACGCTCCAAAAACTATTATCAAGCCCATAACTACAGCAATAACAGCAGCACCCTTGATTATTATATTTCCTGCATTTTTTCTGGAGGTATTATCGCCTATTTTAATCTTTGACATATCAATTTGCTTCTCCATTCTGTTCTTATTGGCATAAAAATATGTATTTATGCCTACATACCAAAAAAAGCTATACATTTTTTCGATTATTTAAATAGTTCATCTATCACACAAAATTCATTCCATCTATGCAATTATCGTAAAGAAACCGCTTAAATAGATAGCCATATTTTACCATAAAATGAGAAATTTGTCATTAATGTCAAGAAGAAATTTAAAAATTTTTGAAAAAGAAAAGAGAGTGTCAAAACACTCTCAAATTAACCTGATTATTTTGTTCTTCATTTTCTTGTTTAGCCTGTAAATCGTGGCAACGCTGACATTCATCAATTCGGCACACTCTTCAAGACAATGCTCCCATTCCTCAAATCAAATAATTGTCTTTCTGCGACCGTGGAATTTGCATTTGCCTTTATATAGTCAATTTCCGGCTTTGTAAAATCGGGTATTTTGAGCATAGATACCGTAAAATAAAACTTCAAAAATCTCAAAGCTTCTGGTGTTACGGTTCACCATAAACACAACAATATACTAATCACTCATATTCTCTCCTAAATGGAGTGTATACATATTTACTTTCATATATTGTCTTATTACACTGCGCTGCACTTTACAACCTGTATATCTCTTGGTATACAACCTGTGATACAACACAGTTAAACTCTTTTAAGCTGCTAATAACTCGTCTTTGAATCCCTGTCCTCTTCTTGCTATCACATAAGATGCGCCTATGTGTGTATTTAACTTTCTCTGATTACAATATTTCTGTTTTGCTATCTTAGTAGTATATGCTGGATTTATTTTTATCAACTCTACACCATACACTGTACAACAATTATCACATAACTGTGCAAACCTTGAATAATCTAGCCTGTGAATCATCTGATTATACTGCTTATTCTTATTATGAAGTGTTCCTGACTTCTTTTTGCTGAAATTCAAATCTTCTATAACAAGTGCCTTGTTTAACTTCCTACACAAAATAACTAATTTCTTTACTGCTCTTTCCATTTCTGTCTTTGCTTTATTTCCACTGCCATGATATTGCAATTCAAATACACCTGTATCACTTATATTTCCTTTGGTATCTGTTTCAGTGACAGCTAAGAAGCCATTATTAAAGTCTACCCCTAAACTGCCGTTTGCCTTATCTGTTACTATATCGAATGAAGCAGAGAACATAACCTGTAAATACCACTTTTTATCTCTCCTTAACACTCTGTATGACATTGCTTTATTGTACTGCAACATACTTATTAGAATATCACGTCTTGGTGCCTTAAAGTTAACATCTAAATAGATATATTTATCATCTTCACTGTATGCATTTTCTTTTCTTATCTTGCAGTGAAAATAGTCAACGCTTTCATCATATTGCATCTGAAACATCTGGTTTCCACAAGTTTCATCGCCTGAGCCTACATAATAGATATACTTATCACGTTTTCTTACATATTGATTGTACCAGCCTATATGTGACCTAAAATCATTCTCTTTCAAAAGATACTGTTTATTCCAAAACTCTTTTGAACCAAATGAAATCTTATTGGTGTCTTTCATCTTTTCAATAGTATTCTGATATTTTAATTTCCTGCTCTGTAATGAAAACATTCTTTTCTTTTTATTTCTGTAATCGGTAATATTATCTCTGCTTAACTGATTTTTTCCTGCTAACTTACTTAAATACTCTATATTCGACTTCAGTTTAGCAATATC
Source organism: uncultured Lachnospira sp. (assembly GCA_964482965.1). Classification (GTDB taxonomy): domain Bacteria; phylum Bacillota; class Clostridia; order Lachnospirales; family Lachnospiraceae; genus Lachnospira. The sequence goes on along the minus strand of CAYZZP010000034.1, from coordinate 6,862 downwards.
ATTGTCTAGTGCTTGTATCTTGCTTACTAAATCGTTATATTGTTGTTTCCGTAATTCATGCAGTGCCTTATACCTTCCTTTTACATCACGAACAATGGAATTCACAGTCCTTTTCATAAGATTATGTTTTTTACACATATCTGTTATGTACTTCGATGATAAGTCCTCTCCATGAACATAATCCTGCCAAATTTCCCTATATATCTTGTTGTAAACACTGATATATTGCTCAAAATACTTAGCATCAGACTTATTTAATCTTGTCTCAAGTGTGAAAACTCTCGTTTTTTCCATTTGAATCACCTGCTATCAGCCTTTCTAATTCTTTACTGTCAACTGAACCTTTTTCATTTACATAATCAGTTATTCTGTCAAACATATTGCCTTTTGCAACTAACATCATAGCGTACTCTGCAAATAACCTGTCTACAGTATCTTTACCTAACTTTTCAACTAACAAATCCAAATTGTAATCCACTTAAACAGTCCTCCAAACATTATTTTTTATGCGCCCTCATTCCATAAAGCTTTCCAGAAAAACTCGCTATCAAAGACATCATATCCTCTACAAGTTCCTCTTGGCAACTCTTGTCCTGACTTACATCATTTAACACTATAATCTCAACATTCTTAAGCGAGAATATAGTATTAAGATAATTATACCCGAATCTTGTTAATCTGTCACGATAAGTTACATATACTTTATTTACCTTATTATTCATGACAAGTTCTATAAGTTTTAATAACTGCTTACGCTTATCATTAAGACCACTACCAACTTCTTTTAATATTAGCACATTACTTAAACCGCTTATGTGTTCTAATATATATGTAACCTGCCTATCTAAATCACCTTTTTCTTTCTGCTCATGACTTGATACACGTGCATATATTACATTATACTTTACAACTGATGTATCATCATATAGCATATTACTCTCTTTCAAATACAACAAAAGGTCATCACGACTTATTATCCTATGACCACCCTCTGTTATCTTACAACCCATCTCACCTTTATCAATTCTATTTCTTATAGTCTGTGCTGAAACCCCAAATAAATTTGCAACCTCTTGAGGTTTATAAAAAGTCTTGGTAAAATCAGATACTTTATACAATTTAATCACCACCAAATATTTTACTACACATAATATACCACATATTATCTAAAAAGTCAAGCAAAAATTTCAAAAATCTCAAAAATTTTTAGATTTTTTAAGCTTTTAGAAACTGTAAAACTACCCTCCTGAATCATTATTTTACAAAGTTTCCATTGACAAATCCCCGATATGCTTATTCTATTAAATTTTGAGAAAGTGGTCAAGTGAAATATCGTATCAAGGCTCTTTTCTTACTACACCATTTTGCTGTGAAAATACGTGAAAATTTAACAAATTTTATAAAATTGATATAATGCTAAAATTCCAAAAAACGCTGATTTTACTGGCTTAGAGCGGCGTTCCTTCCAAATCATAAGGTGTCACCTGATACACGTAATAATTTAACCAGTTCGTGTAAAGATTATTTGCATGGCTTCTCCATGAAAGCAGTGGTTTTCTAAAACAGTCATCATCAGGATAATAATTTATCGGCAAATCCGGTTCAATGCCCTTCTCGATATCACGCTTGTACTCCTGGTCAAGCGTAAGTCTGTCGTACTCAGGATGTCCCATAACAAATATTTGTCTGCCTTCCTTTTCCATAACAATATATATACCTGCGTCATCCGAATCAGCAAGAACCTTAAGTTTTGGATTATTCAGAATATCCTCCCTGCATGCCTCTGTATATCTTGAATGCGGCGCCATAAATACATCATCAAAACCCCTGACAAGTGGCTCCTTCCGGTTCATAACCTTATGCCTGTACACGCCTGACAGCTTCTTTGAAAGCATCTCCTTCTTAACTCCATAGTGATAATAAAGCCCCGCCTGCGCTCCCCAGCATATATGCAGCGTAGAGGTGATATGGCTCTTGCTCCACTCCATTATGTTAGTAAGCTCCTTCCAATAGTTGACGTCTTCAAAATCCAGTTTTTCAACAGGCGCACCCGTTATAATCATACCGTCAAACTTGCGCTTTTTTATCTCTGAAAATGTAACATAAAACTTCTTGAGATGCGAAGCCGGCGTATTCTTTGACACATGGCTTTCCAACTGTAAAAATGTTATATCCGTCTGAAGCGGAGTATTAGATAAAGCCCTCAAAAGCTGAAGCTCCGTATCCTGCTTGATAGGCATCAGATTAAGTATCAATATCTGCAGTTCACGAAAATCCTGGGACATAGCTCTGCTTTCGTCCATCACAAATATATTTTCTTCCTCAAGCTCTGCCTTTGCCGGCAAATCACTTTGTATCCTGATTGGCATATATACTCACCTTCCTGATTTCCTCTTATACTTTTGACAAATTCCGTTGATTTTGTCTCATATTATAACAAATCCTGTTAGTTTTATATATTACAACAAATCTTCCTTTCCCGCAAGTACAAGAAACTCATCCTCAGTAATAACAGGCACCCCCAGCTTTGCTGCGGTCTTATTTTTTGATGTACCCGAAGTACTGTCATTGTTTATAAGATAGCTTGTATTGCCTGTAACCGAGCCTGTAACCTTACCTCCAAGTGATTCAATAAGCTCCTTTAGCTGGTTTCGGTTGTCAAAATGCACAAGTGAACCTGTTATTACAAATACCTTGCCATCCAATACCTGCCCGCCTTCCGCCGCACTGCTCTCAGTCTCAATTTTAAGTTCTTTTAATAAATTTTCAAACAGCACCCTGTTACTTTCATTTTCAAAATATGAGACAAATGCGTCTGCAATAACAGCCCCAATACCATCCACATTTTCAAGAGTCTCCCGGTCCGCTGACAACAGCTTTTCCGGCTCTGCTCCTACCGCCTTAACAATCATCTTAGCGTTTGAAAGTCCTATATTAGCAATGCCCAAGCCATATATGAGCTTTGGCATAGTTGTATTTCTTGATTTTTCCACAGAATTTATAAGATTTTCATAGGATTTTTCACCAAATCCTTCCATACTGACAATCTCATCTTTATATCTTTCAAGATGATACAAGTCCGCAAAATTCTTAAGAAATTTATGCTGTATGAATTTTTCCAAAGTCGCCTCGGAAAGTCCGTCAATATTAATAGCGTCCCTTGTGACAAAATGCGCAAAGCTCTTTACATGCTTAGCCTGACAATCAGGATTAGTACAATAGAGAGCCTTAACGTCATTTACAGCCTCTATCTTAGTCGCTCCACCGCATACCGGACAGACCTTAGGAATAACAACATTGCCGCTTTTTGTCTTATTGTCCGCAATCTGAGGAATAATCATATTTGCTTTAAATACCGATATGACGTCGCCGATACCAAGCTCAAGCCCCTCCATTACACTGATGTTATGAACGCTTGCCCTGCTCACCTGAGTACCTTCAAGCTCCACCGTATCAAATATGGCAACGGGATTAATAAGCCCTGTTCTTGAAGCGCTCCACTCTATTTCGCGAAGCACAGTATCCGCCGTCTCGTCAGTCCACTTAAACGCCATAGAATTACGAGGGAATTTCGCAGTCCGTCCCAAAGAAAGCCCATAAGCGATATCATCATAGGTTATAACAAGTCCGTCCGACGGAAAATCATTATTCTGAATAGCGGCTTCAAACCATTTTATCCTATCCTTAAGATTATCTGCTGTTACCTCTTTATATTCGACAACCTTAAACCCCTGGCCTGCAAGCCACTCAAACTGATATTTTCTCGAATTTTTAAAATCCACGTCTTCCGCAGATACAAGTGAAAACGCATAAAAATTAACATTTCTTTCAGCAGTAATTTTATTATTTAACTGTCTTACAGAACCACTGCACAGATTTCTTGGATTCTTATACTTAGCGTCGGTCTCCGGAAGCTTTTCATTAATCTTCTCAAAATCAGAATAAGTTATAATTGCTTCTCCTCGAAGCACCAGCTTTCCCTTATATGGTATGGTAACCGGAAGATTTTTAAATACTCTGGCATTATTTGTAATAATCTCTCCAACCTCACCGTTTCCTCTTGTTACCGCCTTGCTAAGCTCTCCATTTTCATAGGTAAGCACGATTGTAAGTCCGTCAAGCTTCCATGACAAAATTCCCTTCTGAACTCCAAGCCAGCTAACCAGCGCATCCGGCTCTTTCGTTTTATCAAGACTAAGCATAGGACTTTCATGTCTTTCCTTTGGAAGCTCGCTTAATACCTCGTAACCGACATTTACCGTAGGGCTGTTAGACAGCACGCAGCCCGTCTCTCTCTCCAGCCTTACAAGCTCGTCATAAAGCATGTCATACTCATAGTTTGTCATTATCTCGACGCCCTTTGAATAGTAGCTTTCTCCTGCTTTATTAAGAATTTCCACCAATTCCTTTATTCTCGCCAACGAATCCATAATATTTATACGCTCCTATTGATTTTATAACATTTCTAACAAACTCTTATATTCCTCTCCCGTAACCTCGCGGTATTCTCCCACAGCCAGCTCTCCAAGATGTATATTCATTATTCTTATCCGTTTAAGACTTACAACCCTATATCCAAGCTCTCCACACATTCGCCTTATCTGCCTGTTAAGCCCCTGTGTAAGAATTATTCTAAACCTCTTTTTACTTATTATCTCCACCCTGCATGGTTTTGTCGTTCTGTCCAATTCTTTTAGGTACACACCTGCTGCCATTTTATCAGCAAACTCTTTAGTCACAGGCTTATCTGTCTCTACAATATATTCTTTTTCATGACCGTTGGAGGACCTTAGAATTTTATCCATAATATCACCATTGTCAGTCATAAGTATAAGCCCTTCCGAATCTTTATCCAGCCTTCCCACAGGATAAATCCTTGTGGGATATCCTATATAATCCACTATATTATTATTGCCTTGTTTATCTGTAGTCGTACACACAATTCCCACAGGCTTGTTAAATGCCAGCAGCACCATTTTCTCTTTAGCACCAACCATTCTTCCGTCAACCGTAACGCAGCTTTTATCGCTTACCTTACTTCCTATAAGAGCAACGCTGCCGTCTATGCTTACTCTGCCCGCCTCAACCAGACGGTCAGCTTCCCTCCTTGAACAATATCCCGCCTCACTCAAATATTTATTAATACGAATTTCCATATATTCAATCCTAACATCTAAATTCCACTATGGTCTTTTTCACAATTTACTCCTTCTTTTGATAAACTGTATTTTATCAGAAACCATACTTAATTGCAAAATATTCATTTGCCTTTTTTTCAATGATGTTGTAAAATGGGCATAATGTACATGTAGCTCAGTGGATAGAGCGTTCGCCTCCGGAGCGAAAGGCCGTGGGTTCGACCCCCATCATGTACATTTTTTATTTGTAAAAATCCGTTATCCCCAAAATTTATACTTAATACTATGATAACCTAAGAACAACTGTCACAGAACATTTTATAATATATTTATTCTGCGACAGTTATTCTTATTATATCCCACCGTCCGCTTTATCACCTATGCGGCTTGATTATCTCTACATCTTAATCATCCTATCCCTTCGCGAATATTCATATACGCTGTCAGAAAGCACCTCGTCTGCCGCAACGCCTTCCACATTGACCTCCCTTACCATATCTTGAAGCATTTTCTTGTCATATGCACTCTGCTTAGGTAAGATAATAACCTCGTGGATTGACGAAGGTAAAATATACAAATCGGATTCCATAAGGTCTGCAAACTTATCCAGAACCTTTTCATATAACATACAGGCTGCACCATTTACACGATTTTCATTGGTCAGCACATACATTTCGCCCTCTCTTCCTATAAGCTGCGTGTCGCCCTCTCCCCTATCTTCATCATCCTCAGCCTCAATCATCTCTCTTAATACGGTACTCATAGGTCTGATACAGCTTTTGAGCAGTCTCGGCGTATTTATAATTGCGTCCTCATATAACTGTTGCTCAGTAATATTCCAGCTTTTCAAATGACTGTTGTGAATAAGCGCAGTTGCACTCATTCCCTTATCCTGATCCAAAAGACAATAATATACAATGGCAAGGTCAAGCATCTTCTTATGCGGAACATCAAGAAGCAGCTTTAAATTCTTATCATAATTAATAACCTTATACACCACTTTATCCCTGACATTGTTATAGTCATTGAACATATCGGAGGCAAACTTCAAATTATTCTTGTTAGACTTGTGAATATTTATTATATCTTTCACAATATCCGAAATCTTTCTTCCGTCCTGATACTGCTCAAAATAGGAATTAAGATATATAGTAGGCGCAACATTGCAGCCATCCTCCAAAATCACAAGACCGTCCAGCTCCCTGCCGTTGTTCTTGATAATGTGATTTACCAGCACTTTACCTCCTTTCTTAGTCTGCGCTTCAACACCATCTCTTATGTGTTGCTTGAAAACTTCGTACTCCATAGTTTTCCTCCCTAAAAAATTAAATTAAATAAGCCATCCTTGATGGTATATTCCAAAAATGTGGAAATAAAACTTACAGCCTAAGCCGTAGGAAAAGTAAAGCGTAAAAACTCTACCTAAGATGGTCTGCGTCCCTATGAAAAATAAAGACCACTGACCTCTAATTGCAAAAATATCTGCAACAAAGAGAGGATACATCTGTATCCTATATGACAGAATAGATATAAAAGTGTTAAAATATCTAAATCGGTTAAATCTGATTGAAATATTCAAAACGCTTAAAATATTTATTCTATGCTAAGTATATCCGCAAATATATTTATTGTCAAGAAAAATTTTAATTTATTTATTTATCCTGTTGCGGCTTGTCAAGGACTTATTCATCATTTTTCACCACTTTTTCTTGTTGCCCATGCTC
>CAYZZP010000033.1:0-24013 GCA_964482965.1 uncultured Lachnospira sp. | reverse complement strand
CTCTGTTTTCCAAACTTTCCTCTTATTCTTCTAATCCTTCCGATTTTGAAATTGGCATGGAGGCTACAGGTCACCAACTAATCTTGACAATATCATATTGGCTCTCTGTTTATTCCTTCCTCTTTGAGAAAGGCTTCCTTATCCATGACATTAATCCAATCCAAACCGATGGCTGGCGCAGGGGTACGGAAATCCGTAAGCAGAAAAACGACACCATTAATTCTGTTCTTATTGCTGACCTGACCCGCTATGGACAGTTCATAGAAACACGTCTTGCAGATGAAGATTTGTTCTCCCTGCGTACCCTGAGTATCAGTCCATTTTTCCAACATTTTTGGTAAAACCTCAAAAGAAATCCTCCTTTCAGTTTTCTTCGCCAATCGACTTTGAAAACGTTTCATCCGAAACTCTGGCAGAACTGCTTGCACAACTCAGCAGACAGAAAGTTGGCGCCGCAAAAGCCGAGCAGTTGAAGGCTGCCGCTTCTTCTTCCTTTGGAATCACCTTTGCCAAAAACAGCTTTACCTTTCAGCTGAAAGCACTGATTGAACAGATTTCTTTTATTGAAAACCAGGTGAAAGAAACAGAAGCTGAAATATCCTGTATCATTGGAAAATAAGAATCTCCCATTACTACGATTACCGGCATCTGGAACATCACAGGAGCTGCCATTATCAGAAAAAACGGAGTGAAGGAAAACATCACTTAACTTGTGTTGGAGCTGTTGCCAGAAAAATGTGCAACATCATCTATGCTGTTCTAAAAAATAATGAGCCTTACGTTCCAAAAGCGTAACTCCTTATATCCCAGTTCTGGCTTACATGATAGCAGGCCTTATTGTCGTGCTCTTTTACCAGAAAATTTCTTTTTACTTTTTTCAATTATCTATTTGACTTTTAATAGTTGGTCTTTTGACCTCTAAGGTCAAACCGCAGTCAGCGGCGGTCATAACCGAAAAGGCCAGATTTTGTACAATGATGTCAGTCAGCGGATGGCTGACAAAAAACTTGCTTTCATATTATACTACAGATTTCGACGAATTTCAATATTTTCCGAGCTTTCGCTGATAAATATTCAGTCATTGCACTTTATTTCTGTAAAATTTTTCCGCCCATACCCTTATATTCTCCTATACAACAAATTTAAAAACGCCTGTGAGCCGGTTCAATTCCAGACCCACAGGCATTTACAGCCATTGCTGATTATTCTTCCCCGCTGTCGTTTACAATCTTCAGCTTGCCTTCATAAAGCTCCTGAACGGCTACTGAAAGAGGCTTCACACCGTCAGCGTTGTCCACCAGCGGAGTACCCATCTTCATAGTTGCTCTCTCTGCTCTTGTGGCTGCTGCCCTGCCTTCTTTGTCCATATTTTTAAATACTCTCTCCTCCACTGAACGGGCGTCGATAATCTGCTTTGCTCTTGCCGCTGTAGCCTTAACGATTGAGTAACGGCTTGATACTACAAGCTGCTCGCCCTCTTCAACTCCGCTGTTTACAACAGCCATTAATTCTGAATATGATGGATGTAACATTATTTATCTCCTTCCGAATAAACCTTTAATTCTTCTCTTATTTTATTAATCAGCCCTATATTATTTGATGCCCTGCGGCCGTTGCTTACAGCCTCATCATCACAGGCCAGTTTATTAATAGTGTCAGCGCACTCCTCTATAGTATCATTGACAACTATGTAATCATAATTCTCTACCCCTTCAGACTCTTTGGCTGCCTTAGCAAGCCTTGCCATAATAGTCTCCCTGTCTTCAGTGCCTCTTCCCACAAGCCTTGCTTCCAGCTCCTTTGCGCTTGGAGGCGTAATAAATAACAGCTTACTCTCAGGAAAAATTTTTCTGATATTGAGGGCTCCCACCGTCTCAATCTCCAGAATAACATTATTGCCGCTCCCCAGCTTAGACTCGACATAGTTTCTTGGTGTTCCGTAGTAATTATTCACATATTTCGCATACTCCAGCAGCTCGCCCTTATGAATCATTTCCTCAAACTCAGATATGGTCTTAAAAAAGTATTCCCTTCCGTCAACCTCTCCGTTTCTCGGACTTCTCGTAGTTGCTGAAACCGACAGACAGTAATTATCATACTTATCCATCAGACATTTTAATACAGTACCCTTTCCGGCACCTGAAAATCCTGAAACCACAATAAGTTTTCCACGATTATTCATAAAACACCTCTTAAATCATCTGCTGAATATCAATACAGCTTTTTATAGGCACATAATATTATACAAAAACATTTGCCAACAAGCAAGCAGAAATTTATTCAATATTCTGAATCTGCTCTCTTACCTTCTCGATTTCTGTCTTTAAGTCAATGGCTCTGTTGGAAATACCGATATCATTAGCCTTTGACAAAATCGTATTTGCCTCCCTGTTCATTTCCTGCGCGATAAAATCCAGCTTTCTTCCAATGCCTCCATCCTCGCTTAAGCACTGTCTCGCATGTGCAATATGGCTTCTCAAACGCACCGTCTCCTCATCTACACATATTTTATCAGCGTAAATAATAAGTTCCGTCGCAATCCTGCTCTCGTCAATCTGAGTGTCTCCAAGCAGCTCCGCCACCTTAGCTTCCAGCTTTGCCCTGTACTCCTGCATCATTTCCGGACTTCTCGCCTCAATATATGTAACAAGCTCCTCCATATTAATAAGCTTGTCTAACAAATCCTTTTTAAGATTTTCACCTTCAATAATTCTTGCATTTACAAACTGTTCGCATGCCGCACTTATAGCTCTCTCTATAAAATGCCAAAGCTCTTCCTCGTCGGTTGCAGCCTCCTCCATAGCAATAACCTCAGGATACCTTGAAAGCATCGACACTGTAATATCATTTTTCAAGCCGAACTGCTGCGACATTTCATCAAGAACATGCATATACTCCGTTGCAATTTCACGATTATATTTTAAATTAACCTTATTCTCCGTCAAATCCTCGTATGTAATAAATATATCTATTTTGCCTCTCTGGGCGTATTTTTTCAGCAAATCCCTCATTCTTGCCTCGAACACATTGAGTTTCTTCGGCATTTTAATTCCGGCTTCCAGATATCTGTAATTAACCGACTTCATTTCCACGACGATTTTTCGTTGTCCCTCGCTCAATTCACATCTTCCAAAGCCTGTCATACTTTTAATCATTACAACCTCATTTCTGCGCCCCTTAAACCCATTCTTCCGATTTTTTCCGGGACAACATATAAATTAACTAAAATCCAGTTAAATATTATACCAATTTGCTCCTAAAAGTACAAGACAAAAAGTCATATTTGTGGTAATATTAATAACAGTCCAGCCGGATAAATTTTTTATTTTTAACGGGAAAGGTACTACAACTATGGCATTAGACGGAATTGTCATTTCAAATATAAAATCAGAACTTAATAAAACGATTGTTGGCGCAAGACTATATAAGATTGCACAGCCTGAGGCGGACGAGCTGCTTCTTACCATAAAGGCGCCTTCCGGTCAGTACAGGCTTCTTATAAGCGCCAACGCCAGTCTCCCGCTTATATATCTCACCGACGATAATAAGCCAAGCCCATTAAGCGCTCCAAATTTTTGCATGCTTTTAAGAAAGCACCTGAATAACGGCAGAATTATTTCTGTCACTCAGCCGGGACTTGAGAGAATAATTGACTTTGAGATTGAACATTTAAACGAGATGGGCGACCTCTGCCGCAAACATTTAATTGCGGAATTTATGGGAAAACACAGCAATATTATATTCTGCGGCGACGATAATATAATTATAGACAGCATTAAGCATGTTTCATCACAGGTCAGCTCTATAAGAGAGGTTCTGCCGGGGCGCAAATATTTTATCCCGAATACTGCGGACAAGTTAAATCCCCTCGACACCACTCTTGAGGAATTTTCACAGGCTGTGTGCAAAAAACCGCTTCCAACGGGAAAAGCCATTTATACAAGTTATACCGGAATAAGTCCTGCAGCCGCCGAAGAAATATGCTTTGAGGCTTCAATTAACAGCGAGTATCCTGCTAACTGCCTTGAGAACAACGAAACGCTCCACCTTTTCAACATTTTTAAAGGTATTATGGACAAAATTGCAGCTGAGGAATTTGAGCCAAATCTTATATATGTTAATAACGAGCCTTATGACTTTGCTCCTATTCCTATGGAAATGTATGACAACTGTGTAAAATACGACTCCATAAGTGCGCTTCTTAGGGAATATTACGCTAAAAAGAGCGTTATAACAAGAATCCGTCAGAAATCCTCCGATTTGCGCAGAATTGTAACCACCGCCCTTGAGCGTTCCTACAAAAAGCTGGATATTCAGGAAAAGCAGCTTAAGGACACTGAAAAACGTGATAAATTCCGTATTTACGGCGAGCTTATCAACACCTACGGCTACAATATCCAAGAGGGTGCAAAATCCTTTGCAGCGTTTAACTACTACACCAACGAGGAAATTACTATCCCTCTCGACGAGACTCTTACTGCCTCTGAAAACGCCGTAAAATATTTTAACAGATATAACAAGCTGAAACGTACATTTGAGGCGGACAGCAAACTGGTGCTTGAAACCAGAGATGAAATTATGCACCTTGAATCCATTTCCAACGCCCTTGATATCGCCACATGCGACGATGATTTAAGCCAGCTTAAAGAAGAACTTATTATGTCAGGTTACATTCATAAGCATACCCCGTCGGGCAAGAAGACAAAAATTGCTAATAAGCCTCTGCACTATATATCTTCCGACGGATTTGACATTTATGTTGGAAAAAATAATTTTCAAAATGACGAGCTTACTTTTAAATTTGCCAATGGAAACGACCTCTGGTTCCACGCAAAAAATATGGCCGGTTCCCATGTTATTTTGAGAACAGAGGGCAAAGAAATTCCTGACCGCACCTATGAGGAAGCCGCAGCGCTTGCAGCCTACTACTCAAAAGGGCAGAGCCAGGAAAAGGTTGAAGTTGATTATGTTGTCAAAAAAGAAGTTAAAAAGCCAGCAGCCGCAAAGCCCGGCTTTGTAGTCTATTACACTAATTACTCAATGGTGGCTTCTACCGACATAAGCCATATAAGACAGGCAGATTAAGGCTATTACATCAGCTATGGCGCAGCCATAATATATGCCAGCCGTACCTGCCGTCTGCCCTGCAAATACAGCCACAATACTGATGACTGCCTGTACTGCGCAAAGCATCAGTATTTTTTTATTGTCAGCCTTAAGCATTATTAAACCCGTCAGTACAAGCAGCAGCAATACATCCAGCAGATACGCGATTATATATGCAGGATACGCCGCCTCCACCGCGTCGCATACCGCCTCATCAAGAGTAAGATAACCGAAAAGTCTCGGTGGATTTGCAAAATATATTATAGCCCTTATGATAAGCGCCAGTATTTCTGTGGAAGCTACTGTTATTATAACTCTTTGTAACACAAAATTCTTTGCGCTTTTGTTTTTTTGAACTCCGACATCCGCCGTTTTGCTCATACTACTTGTTTCGCTCATTCTGCTCTTCGGCGCAGTCTCAGAAAAAATCATCGCCGCCAATACAAGCACCGCCGCAAACCACATATAAGGCAGATTAAAATCCAGAGCCTTCACAAAATAGTAGTCCTTGAGATAGGTCTGGACAGTCATTTTCATACCGCCCGCCCTATCGCACACTGCATTTATAAGTATTGCTCTTATTACCTCAAACACAATGCTTCCGTACATAACAGGCACAAGCAGCCTACACACATTAAATCCTCCGCTGTTGTAAACCTTAAGCCTTCCAATACCTGCTATTTTCAAATACACAAGCAGCGCCACAGATAAAATAAGAATTATTACTGCCATTACCACAGAAACTGTTCCCAATGCCTTTGTAATCTCAAAGTCCGACGCAACATCTTTTAGATAAAAGCCTGCCACAAATCTGTGAGCACCAACATTTCCCTCAAATACAGCGCTAATCAACACTATAAGCGCTGTAACCGCGTCTGCTGCTGCGGCTATGCCTGCCAGCCTTACGGCCCCATTTTTTCTAAGAAAAAGCGATGCCGCAGATATGGCTGTGGAAAATAACGCAGCACTGAAAGCTATTCCATAAATCACACCAAAGCCCTTATAATAGCAGATATCGTATATATTTGCATTGGAAAATACATCACCAGAAGCACTGTTAATCTTTCCTACTATACTGCCATAGAGATTGGTTCCGGTACCGAACACAAGCAGCAGCACCAGAACCGCCAAAATTCCGGCAGCAGTCAATATATTTACAATAACAACGTCATCTTTTTTCACACTGCTCTCCTTCTGAAGCAACCTGTTACTTCACTGTAACCTTGACAAATGTTTTCTTGCCCTTCTTTACAACGACGCCATCGCCATCAAATTTTTCTCTGGCAAACGCAGCGTCTATGGCAGTAACCTTTTCTCCGTCAACGCTCACTCCGCCCTGCTCTACAGCTCTTCTTGCCTCTGAACGTGATGAAGCTAAACCTGCCTGATGAACAAGCGTGATAATGTCTATAACTCCATCCTTAAAGCTGTCTGCGCTAACCTCTGCTGACGGCATATTTGCAGCGTCTCCGCCTGTAAAAATTGCCTTTGCAGTAGCCTCGGCTTTCTTTGCCTCCTCGTCACCATGAACAAGGGATGTAAGCTCATATGCAAGTATTTCCTTAGCCTTGTTAAGCTGCGCGCCCTCCCAGCTCTCCATTTTTTCAATCTCCTCAAGCGGGATAAATGTAAGCATTTTTATACATTTCAACACATCTGCGTCATCTACATTTCTCCAGTACTGGTAAAAATCGTAGGGACTTGTCTTGTCAGGGTCAAGCCAAACTGCGCCGGACTGGGTCTTACCCATTTTCTTTCCCTCTGAGTTAAGAAGAAGAGTAATTGTCATAGCTGATGCGTCCTTGCCCAGTTTTCTTCTGATAAGCTCCGTACCGCCAAGCATATTGCTCCACTGGTCGTCTCCGCCAAACTGAAGGTTACAACCGTATTTCCGGAATAACATATAGAAATCGTATGACTGCATAATCATGTAATTAAACTCAAGGAAGCTCAGACCCTTTTCCATTCTCTGCTTGTAGCACTCGGCTCTTAGCATATTGTTTACTGAAAAACAGGCTCCTACCTCCCGCAGCAACTCAACATAGTTGAGTTTTAAAAGCCAGTCAGCATTATTGACAAGAATTGCCTTATCGTCTGAAAAATCAATAAATTTAGCCATCTGCTTTTTAAAGCACTCAACATTGTGTTCAATGGTTTCTGTAGTCATCATTTGTCTCATATCTGTACGTCCTGAAGGATCACCTATCATAGCTGTACCTCCACCGACCAGAGCAATCGGCTTGTTTCCTGCCATCTGCAGTCTCTTCATAAGGCACAGCGCCATAAAATGTCCCACATGCAGGCTGTCCGCCGTCGGGTCGAAGCCAATATAAAATGTCGCCTTTCCATTATTGATTAAGTCGCTAATCAGTTCCTCATCTGTCACCTGGGCAATCAATCCCCTTGCAACTAATTCGTCATAAAGTTTCATGTTATCTTCCTCCTGAAATTTCTTTAATCGGCAAAAATATGCTCTGTAATTTTCCGCATATTTTCGACTGCATAAAACCCGTCAAAATTCGCGGAGCGTGTTTTGACGGTTCGCGTGCGGCGGCACTTGCCTTATGCCTTCGCGTAAATAAAAATGAGAGCATCATCCCTAAAGGACGAAAGCTCTCACTTCGTGTTACCACCTTTATTCACAAACAGCTCGCACTGTTTATCTCAACAAGTATCATTTAATACTTTGCGCTGTAACGTGCGCAGCTACGTCAGCTCCTACTAATACCAGCATTCCGCAGGACAAGCACTTACACTATTCAATGCAATATTATCCGCCTTCTGCCAATATATTCAGGCTGCTGCTCCGGAATGTATTCATAACTGCTTTCCACTGCGCCTCTCATCACCCGGCTGCTTTCTGTTGCTTCCTGCAATTACTACTTGTTTCCATCAAAGCTTTAAAAATATTAATTTAAAAACATAGCTTATAATACTACATTTTTATTGTGTTTGTCAAGCACCAGCCGCCTGCTGTATCGGCAGCCTTCCTCTGCACATCTGCGCGTCCTCAGCGGAGCGTTTTTGAATTATTGAAACGGAAGTTTACTATAGCGCAAAAAATAACCGCTATAAAGGCTCCGGCTGTATCTATAAGCACATCCGAAAATGCGCCGCACCTTCCGGAAACAAAGAGCTGATGAAACTCATCACTGCATGCAAAAATAAATGTGAGCGCCAGTGAAAAGACCGGACACAGTTTGTATTTAAGTCCATCGACTGTAAGCGCAATATATATAAGTACAGCCAATACCGCGTATTCTGTCATATGCGCCAACTTTCTCACCGGAAGCTGAATATCATTTATAATATCCTCCCTGCTGCCGCTGTCAATGTCCACAAAAACCTCTGCAACATTCACGATAATCCCTGACACTTTATAGCTTAAGCCTCCTGACTCATCGCCGTTCTGACCTGAAAATCCAAATATAACCATATACATAAGTATTACAGGAACCCACACTATAAACTTAAACAGCATACTCTTTGCAAATTTTTTCTTTTTATTATTCATACTCTGCCTTATTTACCAACTCTAAATTACAGAGTAACTACACGCATAGTATTGGTAAGACCTCTCTTTGATGTCGGCGCTGAATTTGTGGCGATACCTGCAGAGACAATAGCAATATCTCCGTCTGTAAGGTATCCTGCATTCTCAGCAACCTCTATGGCATGCTCAACAATCTTATCTGTTGAATTTTCAACTGCAGTCTTTAAAGGTCTTACGCCCCAGTATATCTGCATTTTTCTGAGGACGTTATCATATGGCGAGCAGCCGATAATCTCTGCATTTGGTTTTAACTTTGACGTAAGTCTTGCCGTAAAGCCTGAAATTGTAGGACAAACTATAGCCTTTGCATTAAGATTGTTAGCTGTCTGAACCGCAGCATTTGTAACTGCGCTTGAAATACTTCTCTTTGAGTGGATGCTTCTTGCAGCCTCAAAATGAGCCTCTGTAAGATCATTCTCTGTCGTGTCTGCAATCTTTGCCATCATCTTTAATGCCTCAAGAGGATATTTTCCGTTGGCAGTCTCGCCTGAAAGCATTACAACGTCTGTTCCGTCATAAATAGCATTTGCGACATCTGTAACCTCCGCTCTCGTAGGACGAGGGTTACGAATCATTGAATCGAGCATCTGTGTAGCTGTAATAACAGGCTTGTATGCCGCATTACATTTTCTGATAATCTCCTTCTGTATATGAGGAACCTGCTCTGCAGGAATCTCTACACCCATATCTCCTCTGGCAACCATAATTCCGTCCGCCACACGGATAATCTCATCTAAGTTCTTTATTCCCTCTGCATTTTCAATCTTGGCAATTACAGGAATATCAGCGTCATGCGCCCACATAATCTCTTTAATCTCCTGAATACAAGCTGCATTTCTTACAAATGAAGCTGCAATGAAATCAAAGCCCTGCTCAATACCAAAAAGAATATCTTCCTTATCCTTATCTGTAATACCCGGAAGCCTTATGCTTACATTAGGAACATTAACGCCCTTTTTTGAGCCGAGTTCACCGCCGTTAATAACAGTACACTCTATATCTGTTCCATTCTCAACTCTGTCAACTTTAAGCTCAATAAGACCGTCGTCGATAAGTATTGTATTGCCCTTTGCAATATCCTGCGGAAGTCCGTCATAGGTAATTCTTGCAACACTCTCGTCGCCAAGCACATCCCTTGTTGTGAGGGTAAACTTCTGTCCCTCATTAAGAGTCACCTTATTGCCTCCCTTCAAATCCCCTGTTCTAATCTCTGGTCCCTTTGTGTCGAGCAATGTTGCCAAAGGTATATTTAATTCTTCTCTCACGCTCTTAACCAGTGCCATACGGCCTGCCTGCTCATCGTGGTCGCCATGCGAGAAGTTGAATCTGCAAATATCCATTCCATTCAATGCTAAATTCTTGATGAGTTCCCTGTCGTTAGTATTAGGCCCCATCGTACAGATAATCTTAGTTTTTTTCATTATTACCTCCAACTATTAGCTAAAATATGACGTATATATACATAGTTATAATATCATATCGGCTATTCATTAACAAATATTTTTTAACATAAATTTAATTATTATTGCCATTGACTGATGTGACATGAACGTGAGTATATAGATGGTCCTGACAATATTCTCTATCACCCTCGCATTTAGAACAATATCTGAAGACTAAATCGTCCCCGTCATTTTCAGTCCTTCCACAGACTGCACATCTGTGCTTTGCCAAACCTCCCACAAGGCTGTATGCTCTTCTTTCATTTGGTTTATTCCCGCCATATGATACATTGCCCTGTGAATTTCCGTCATATGGAGTTCTTCCCTGTCCATATCCGCTGTTCATATACGCTCTTCGCTGTTCTTCTTCCTGCTGTCTTTTTTTCTGCGCCTTCTTGGCCGTCTTGTATGCTTTTCTGTAATTTTTCTGTGTCTGCGTCCCTGCTCTTGGTTTCTTAATTATTATATAAAATACAATAAAATTAATCATGGAGACCAGCGCGCAAGTGGCATATACCGGATGAAGCACTATTCCATTGTAAAACAGCGTCATATAAAAATTCGGCGACAAGGCAAAAATTAACTGATAAGCATATCCGCCCACAATCGTCACCACAAATATGATTCCGTCCAAGAGGGCAAGCCATTTTATTTTAATTGGCAAGATAAAGAATAACAAAACCTCAACATCGGCATTTTCCACAGCAAACGCCATAAAAAGCGCAAGATTGATATAATGTGTTGTCATATTAAAGTTCAGCCCAAATATGAAATACAAAAGAAATGCCGCTATAACGTGAAGCAGCACTCCTGAAAAATAGTACATGTTAAACTTAAATGCACCCCATATATTTTCCAGCGTCGTACCAATCAGATAATAAAAGTACATAGTAAATACCATAAATATAATACTGCTTGACGGCGGCTGAATTATATATGTGACAATTCTCCATATCTGACCTTTGAGAATCATCGGCACATCAAGCGCAAGATATGTGTTGTACACCTGCGGTGCAAACATATTAATAATAAAGCCCAGCGTGTATATTCCGATAACATAATACATCAGGTTGTGTATAGCATATCTTCCAAATTTGTGTTCTAACTTATCAAACCATTTCATACGATAAACAAGCCCTTTCATAACTTTATCTAATAATCTAATATAATGATGCGGGTTTGTCCCCGGCAACATATAATAATAATAGAAATTACAAATAGAAGTATAAATAACACATATTTTTTTGTCAATGAAGGTAAAACAACTTAATAAAAACTTTATTAAACTTATCTATATTATTTAATATTTAAATTTATTGAAATTTGCAGTTTTTCATAATATAATAATAGAGTTTGCATATTTCGACTTTTTTCTACAGCATTTGTCTTACACAATTTGCTGTAAGGCTAAAAAGGTTTGTATGCATCTGTAAATATAGAAGGAGGCGGCACTTTTTGCCGGTTAATTTTAATGAATACATACAAATTAGGTATTGATATTGGTTCTACTACAGTAAAGATTGCCATTCTTGACGACAATAATACGCTTCTCTTTTCAGACTACGAGAGACATTTCGCTAACATTCAGGAAACTCTCCAGTCGCTTCTTGAAAAGGCTGTAGCAAAGCTGGGGGAATTTAACATTAATCCTGTTATAACGGGTTCCGGAGGACTTACACTTGCAAGACATCTT
This sequence comes from uncultured Lachnospira sp., assembly GCA_964482965.1. Taxonomy (GTDB): domain Bacteria; phylum Bacillota; class Clostridia; order Lachnospirales; family Lachnospiraceae; genus Lachnospira. The sequence continues at coordinate 12,219 of CAYZZP010000033.1, read as the reverse complement.
GAGGTTCCTTTTACCCAGGAGGTTGTAGCAGTGTCTACTGCGCTTCAGGTGGAAGCCCCTCAATGCGATGTTGCCATTGAACTTGGTGGTGAAGACGCTAAAATAATATATTTTACCAACGGTATAGACCAGCGAATGAATGGTATCTGTGCCGGAGGTACAGGCTCATTTATCGACCAGATGGCTACTCTTTTGCAGACTGACGCCATAGGTCTTAATGAGTACGCAAAAAATTACAAATCAATATATCCTATCGCAGCAAGGTGCGGCGTATTTGCCAAGTCAGATATACAGCCCCTCATAAATGAAGGCGCTACTAAGGAAGACCTTTCAGCGTCTATTTTTCAGGCAGTTGTAAATCAGACCATCAGCGGTCTTGCCTGCGGTAAGCCAATCAGAGGAAATGTTGCATTTTTGGGCGGTCCTCTGCACTTTTTGTCAGAGCTTAGACAGGCATTTATCAGAACCTTAAGTCTTGGTCCTGACCATATTATCGCTCCGGACCACTCACATTTATTCGCAGCTATCGGTTCTGCCATGACTTCAAAGCCTGATAACTGCCATTCAGTAGTGGATATAATTAAAAAGCTTCAAGGCAAAATCAAGCTTGATTTCGAGGTTGAACGTATGGAGCCTCTCTTTGAAAATCAGTCTGCTTACGATACATTTTTAGCAAGACACAGCAAAGCCAGAGTTGCCACAGGCGACATTTCAACCTACTCCGGCAACTGCTATCTTGGTATCGACGCAGGTTCGACCACCACTAAAATTGCGCTTATTGACGAAAACGGCAAACTTCTTTATTCGTTTTACAGCAGCAATAACGGTTCTCTGATTGCCACAACTATCCGCGCAATCAAGGAAATATATGAAAAACTTCCGGCTGGCGCTAAAATCGTACATTCCTGCTCAACAGGCTACGGCGAGGCGCTTATTAAAGCTGCGCTTATGCTTGACGACGGCGAGGTTGAGACGGTTTCTCATTTCTATGCCGCTGCATTTTTTGATCCTGATGTCGACTGCATTATTGATATAGGCGGTCAGGATATGAAATGTATCAAAATCAAAAATCAGACGGTTGACTCCGTACAGCTAAATGAAGCCTGTTCTTCCGGCTGCGGCTCATTTATCGAGACCTTCGCAAAATCTTTGAACTACTCTGTTCAGGACTTTGCCAAAGAGGCGCTTTTTGCTGAGCATCCTATCGACTTAGGTACACGCTGTACAGTATTTATGAACTCAAAGGTTAAGCAGGCTCAGAAGGAGGGTGCTTCAGTTGCAGATATCTCTGCGGGTCTTGCTTATTCAGTTATTAAAAATGCGCTTTATAAGGTTATCAAGATTGCTGATCCTGACGATTTAGGAAAGCATATTGTAGTTCAGGGTGGTACATTTTACAATGACGCCGTACTTAGAAGTTTTGAAAAAATCACCGGAGTTGAGGCTGTAAGACCTGATATTGCAGGTGTTATGGGTGCTTTCGGCGCTGCTCTTATCGCTAAGGAGCGCTACGACGGCATATCTGAGTCAACCATGCTCAGTATTGACAAAATTAACGAACTCAAATACGAGACATCTATGGCACGCTGCAAGGGCTGTACTAACAACTGCCACCTCACTATCAACAAATTTTCAGGCGGCAGACAGTTTATCACAGGTAACCGCTGCGAGCGCGGTCTCGGAAAAGAAAAGTCTAAGGAAAAACTTCCTAACCTTTTTGAGTATAAGCTCCACAGACTTTTTGACTATGAGCCGCTCACCGCAGATCAGGCTTCAAGAGGCACCGTAGGTATTCCAAGAGTACTGAATATGTATGAGAACTATCCGTTCTGGTACACATTTTTCACACAATTAGGTTATCAGGTGGTACTGTCACCGCTCTCTAACCGTAAAATATACGAGTTAGGCATTGAGTCAATCCCTTCCGAGTCGGAATGTTACCCTGCAAAACTTGCGCATGGTCACATTTCTTGGCTTATCAAGCAGGGGGTTAAGTTTATTTTCTACCCTTGCATCCCATACGAACACAAGGAAATTGACAAGACAAACAACCATTACAACTGCCCTATCGTTACCTCGTACGCAGAAAATATTAAGAATAATGTTGAGGAATTAAAAACTGAAAATATTGATTTCCGCAATCCATTCCTCTCTTTTGAAAATGAGGATATATTAAAGAAACGTCTCTGCGAGGAATTTTCTGATATTCCTGCAGGCGAAGTGAAAGCTGCCGTATCCGCCGGCTGGGCTGAAATGCTCAAATCCCGCGAGGATATGCATAAAGAGGGCGAGCGTGTTATCAAACTTCTCGACGAAACAGGAAAGAGAGGTATCGTTCTTGCAGGACGTCCATACCATGTTGACCCTGAAATTAACCACGGTATTCCTGAACTTATTAACTCATACGGAATAGCCGTACTTACAGAGGACAGCGTTTCACATCTTGGAAATGTTGAACGTCCGCTTATCGTTATGGACCAGTGGATGTACCATTCAAGACTTTACGCCGCTGCCAGCTATGTAAAGACTAAGGACAATCTCGACCTCATACAGCTCAATTCATTCGGCTGTGGTCTTGACGCCGTTACTACCGACGCAGTAAACGATATTCTTGTTAAAGCCGGAAAAATTTATACCGTACTAAAGATTGACGAGGTAAACAATCTCGGCGCTGCAAGAATCAGAGTCCGTTCTCTTTTAGCAGCTTTAAAGGTTCGCGATAAGAAGCATTATCAGAGAAAGATAGAAAGCGCTGCATTCCAAAGAGTGGAATTTACAGAGGAAATGCGCAAGAATTACACTATCCTCTGCCCTCAGATGTCGCCAATACATTTTGACCTGCTTGAACCTGCGTTAAATTCTTGCGGATATAACTTTGTAGTCCTTGACAACGACAACAAATCTTCCGTAGACGTGGGACTCAAGTATGTTAATAACGATGCCTGCTATCCTTCTCTTATGGTTGTAGGACAGATTATGAGCGCTGTTCTCTCAGGCAAATATGACCTTGACAGAACCGCAATCGTTATCACCCAGACCGGCGGCGGATGCCGTGCTTCCAACTATATAGGATTTATCCGCAGGGCGCTTATAAAAGCAGGATTGGAACATATTCCTGTTATTTCCCTGAGCGCTCAGGGCTTTGAGCCCAATTCCGGTTTTAAGATGAATCTGAAAATTCTCAAAAAAGCCATGCAGGCTATAGTTTACGGTGACGTATTTATGAATGTTGTATATAGAACCCGCCCTTACGAAAAGGTTCCCGGTTCGGTCAACGCGCTTCACGAAAAGTGGAAAAATATTGTTATAGAAGAATTTAAAACTATGAACCATGTTCCTATGCGGACATTTAATAAACATATCCGCGATATCATTAAAGATTTCGATGAAATTGAGCTTCTTGACATAAAGAAGCCTAGAGTCGGCGTTGTAGGCGAAATTCTTGTGAAATTTATGCCTGCCGCTAACAACTATCTGGTAGATTTACTTGAAGCTGAAGGCGCAGAGGCAGTTGTTCCTGACCTTATGGGATTTTTGCTATATTGCTGTGAAAATGCTAACTTCAAGCATGCCAACCTCGGTACCCCTGCAAAATCCGCATTTGTCAACAACTGCGTGATTAAGCTTTTGGAGTGGTTTAGAAAGGATGCAAAGAAAGCTCTGGCTGCAAGCAAGCGTTTCACTGCTCCTGCTTCCATAAAGGATACTGCCGCCCTTGCCAAAGATTTAGTATCATTAGGAAACCAGACTGGCGAAGGCTGGCTTCTGACTGGAGAAATGATTGAACTTATTCACAATGGAGCCGGCAATATCGTATGCTGCCAGCCATTTGCATGTCTTCCTAACCACATTGTAGGAAAAGGCGTTATCAAAGAACTTAGAGCAGCCTTCCCGGATGCAAACATAATCGCCGTAGACTACGATCCCGGCGCTTCCGAAGTAAACCAGCTCAACCGAATCAAGCTCATGCTAGCCACCGCCAACAAAAACTTGGAGAACGGCAGGTAAAACAGCTCTTTTCAAGAGTTGAAATAAAACACAAAAATTTAACCCTTGATAAAATCCTTATCAAGGGTTATACTTATTTTATAAAATTAATCAGAAAGGATATTCATATGTTTCTTTTATTTATAGGACCAATTATCGCAATCTTAGTAGTTGCCATATCCATAATCATCGGTATATCAGTTTCAATCGGAATAGCCGACGAAATAGACGGCGAAAATTAAACCTGATTAAACCGAACCAAACCGAACCAAACACAGCCAACTGTTTTATAATCAATATCTATACTGATAGTAGTCTTTAATAACTTATTAACAATCTGCAAAGCAGACAATAAACACAATCATTGCCTGCCTTATTATTATCTCCTTTTATATATTCTCAATCTGCCAATCAATCGGCTTCACTCCATTTGTCTCCAAAAACTCATTCGTCTTACTAAAATGCCTGCACCCGAAAAATCCTCTGTATGCCGACAACGGGCTTGGATGTGGCGCTGTAAGAATAAGGTGCTTAGGATTATTTAACATCCTCATTTTCGACTGGGCCGGCTTTCCCCATAAAAGATACACTATAGGTCTGTCCTGCGCATTTACTGCCTCAATAATTGCGTCCGTAAACTGCTCCCAGCCACGCCCCTGATGTGAAAACGCCTGATGAGCGCGCACCGTAAGCACTGTGTTAAGCAGCAAAACTCCCTGATCCGCCCATTTTTTCAAATATCCGTTATTAGGAATATAGCAGCCGCAGTCTGTCTCAAGCTCTTTGTATATATTCTGCAGTGACGGAGGTATTTCCTTCTGTGACGGCGGCACTGAAAAGCTCAAACCGTGAGCCTGATTTACATTATGATAAGGGTCCTGTCCAAGAAGCAGAACCTTAACCTTACTCAAAGGCGTAAAATGGAACGCATTAAAAATATCGTCCGCAGGCGGATATATAACTGCCCTGCTGTACTCATCACTAACAAATTTGAACAAATCCTTATAATAATCCTTTTTAAATTCACATCTTATAGCATCAAGCCAGTCATTTGTAATCATTGGCATAGCTGCTTACCTCTTTTCTGTGTTTTATAATACTTCTTAGACTTTGTTAAATCATCCTCATTGGAACGCCCTTATCTGCAAGATAGCGCTTCAAATCTATAATTTCCATTTCCTTATAATGGAAAAGTGAAGCCGCCAGTGCTGCGTCTGCTTTGCCCTCCACAAATGCGTCATAAAAATGTTCCATATTTCCTGCGCCGCCTGAAGCAATAACGGGTATTGATACATTTTCTGCAATGGTTCTTGTAAGTTCAATGTCATAACCTGCCTTTGTGCCGTCACAGTCCATACTGGTGAGAAGTATCTCTCCTGCTCCGAGCTTTTCTGCTTTTACAGCCCATTCGACAGCGTCAATTCCCATGTCAATACGCCCGCCGTTTTTATAAATAGTCCAGCCGGAACCATTTTCACGCTTCTTTGCATCAATGGCAACTACGACGCACTGGCTTCCGAATTTGTCTGCTGCTTCGCTTATAAGAGTAGGATTCATAATTGCTGCCGAATTTATTGATATTTTATCAGCGCCTTCTCTTAACAGTACCTTAAAATCCTCTACAGTCCTTATTCCTCCTCCTACCGTAAACGGTATAAATACCTTTTCCGCAACCTTTCTTACAAGGTCTACGGTTGTATTCCTGCCGTCGCTTGAAGCCGTAATATCAAGAAATACCAGCTCGTCAGCTCCCGATTTATCATACATGGCCGCAACCTCTACGGGGTCGCCTGCATCCCGCAAATCCACAAAATTAGTTCCCTTTACAACCCTGCCGTTCTTACAGTCAAGACATGGTATAATTCTTTTTGTAAACATAATTTTCTCCCTTATATTCTACATTTCCTGCATTACTAAAGCTCTTGCGTTCTTAGCTCTATACGTCTTTAATACCACTATATTTTTTTACATTTGAGAAAAATTGCTAAGTATTCTAAGTCCAACATCACTGCTCTTTTCAGGATGAAACTGGCATGCAAATACATTCCCCTTCTCAACCGCCGCATGCATATGAGTTGAATATTCTGTTGAAGCTGCAACAATAGCCTCGTCCCTTGCCTTTAAATAGTATGAATGGACAAAATATACATAGGACTGATTTGAAATCCCGTTTAAAATTCTTGATTTTGGATTGATTTGTAGCGAGTTCCATCCCATATGGGGTATCTTAAGACCTTCTTTATTAGGTATTCTAAGAATTTCTCCCGGAAGTATTGACAAGCCTTCCGCTCCCGGCGTCTCGTCACTCCTTTCAAATAAAAGCTGCAATCCGAGACATATTCCCAAAAATGGCTTTCCGCTGGCAGCTACATTTTTTATAGTATCCACCAGATTAAAATGGTCGAGATTATTCATGGCATCTCCGAAAGAACCTACACCCGGAAGGATAACCTTATCAGCGTTTAAAATAACCGATGAATCTCTTGATACCACAACCTCCTCGCCTAAAGAAACCAGCGCTTTCTCAACACTTTTTAAATTACCTGCGTCATAATCAATTATCGCTATCATTCTTTGCCTCTCCGTATGCTTCTATTCTACTGTAATACTGCGTAAAATTATCTTCTGACATAATAAGAAGTGCTTGTGCCTCAGCCTCTGAAATTTTATAATCCTCTTCCAGCGTTTTAATAATCTCAGCCCTGACATTGTCTATCTGCTTATTGACTCCAAGTTCTACCGCCTTATTATAATACAAATTATACCGCTCAAGTCCCTTTATAAGAGCATTTATAGCCTCTGTATGCATTCCGAGGCTGCTGTAATTTTCATAGGATTCGTACTGCCTCTGAACATACATTATGGCTGATGCCTGATCGTATAAGGATTTATCTTCTTTATGTAAGTTAAGTCCTGATAAGGCCTCATATGCCTTGCCATAATTACCGTTTTCCATATTATACTTAGCTGCGGCAACAGAATTATTATAATTTAATGCCGAGTTAAGCATAGTAATAAGAATAATTGCTCCTGCCACAAAAAGCACAAACATAACCATTGCCTGCGGCTTAATTTTAAGAATATCTCCAGGCTTTGGCTCCGGCTTAGGTTTTTTTACTTTCTTTGGCTTTTCAGCTTTCTCGGCAGCCTTACTTGCCTGTTTTGCTTTTTTAGCCTGCTTTGCCTCATCCTTTTTTACCTTATCAGCTTCCCTCTTCTCAGTTTTTACCTTTTTTCTTTCCTCATATTCCTTATCTTCAGCTTCCTGCTCAAGCCTGTCCTCTTCCTGATTCTTTTTAAGCGTTTGCTGCATCCGGTATTTTATCTTAGAAAAAAAGCCCTTTTTAGGCGCGGCTGTCTCATCAGTTTTGCTGTCATTTCCATACATTTCATATATAAGCCTTTGATTTTCATCAAGCTCTTCTACGCCTTCTGCTCCTGCGTTAATATCCTGCTTAAAGGCTTCCTTAGCACTTTTTTCTGCCTCTGTGCCTGCTTTCCTTGCCTCTTTTTTAGCCTTTGACGATTCAGGAGTTTCCTCAGTACTCTCAAAAAATATATTTTTTATAAATTGACCTATGTTCTTTTTCGGCTTTTTAACCTTATTATGTTTCTTAATAGAAGCAGCATTCCCAACGGCTGCCGCTGCTGCTGCAACCTCTGCGCCTTCTGAATTCTGTGAAACAGAAGGCTTTTCTATCATATTCTCTGTCCCGCCAGATATTTCACCAGGCGCTTCATTAATTTTTTTATCATCTGCTGCGTCCGCCTTTTCATCAGCTATACTATTAGCTGTTTCACTAGCTGCGCCATTTTGTTCCGAATCAGCCTGAGAAGACAGCGGATCCAGCTTAATATCGCCTGCGCCGCCTTTTCCAAACAAATCTTCCACTGAAAATGTATCCGACGACACATCCTCTATAATTGTATCTAATCCCATATCCGCAAGTCTTTCAAAATCTCCAGACGACAATTCCGGCTCAGAAAAATCCGGAACACCGTCAGCAATACCCGCCGCCATATTATCGGTCTCATTGTTACTCTTAACTAAATTGTCCGCTTCAGGATTTGATGTCAATCCGCTGTCTGCAGCGCCCTGTGATGATATATCATTTGCATTATTTTCCCCATCTGACTGTGACATTATGTATTCCTTCGCATTTTCTGATGCCTCCTGAGCTATTTCGTCTATTATTTCCGGCTCTTGCACATTGTCAACAGCTTTTAAAGAATCCTCGCTTATGTCATTAATATCAGTAAGCGCCTCAATTACCTCAGCCTTATCATAATTGCTGTCATCTCTGTCCCCAAAAATGCTCTTTGGTTCTTCTGTATCCAAACCTTCAACCCCAACTGAGCCAAGCAGCTTGTTCAAATAATTTTCTTCCTCTTTACCAGCCACAGTATCACCTCACAACACGCAATTTTTCAAATTAATAAAATTTTACCATATAAAAATGTATTTAACAACAGACAACCGCAACCTTTACAATAGAAGCCATATAATTTCTATTGCATAAAACACTCCAGAAATCTCAGTGAATTACATTTTACAGAAAATGCCCGCTCTGAAATATTTTCCGGCAGTTGATAAAAATGCTGATTAATTCTGTACATCACCGCTTTTTGATTGATAAATAATATTTTTTCAAAAGGCCATCTGAAAATATTAGGTCTGTTAAATCCCTCTCCCAGCTCAACAATCATAAGTTTGTGATTGAGCGTCGCCGAAAGCCATTTATTATATAATTCCCACTGCTTTTCTTCCTTCTGCTTTTCCTCGCCCTCGCCTGCGTTCTCAATCATCACAGGATTCACAATCCTCTTTTTATTAAAATCGGTGTCTATAAAAATGTTTTGTGCCAATGAAGTTATTATAAAATAATTTTTCTTATCAAGAATTTTATTATAATACTCCAGCATTTTCTTTATATTCCCTGCGCCGTCAAACATATTCTTATGAAGCTCGCTTCCAATGCCTGCAAGAACCATTTCCGCCTCATTATAATCCTTTTTAAAGCTTTCTATAATATTTTTATCCACTAATTCAATACACATAATTTCTCCCCGAGATTCGGGTGTCAAAAGCCTCTTTTGACACCCGAATCTCTCTGATTATTATAGAATAACGATAAAAGCTGCCACATAAAATGCGACAGCTTTTATTTAAACTCAGATTATCATTTCATCAGCAGCTTGTCGATTTCATTAACTAACAATCCTATCTCCGGTTTAGAAAGCTGTACATCTGCACCAAGTGATTCTCCCTTTTTCCTCATCTGCTCATTAATCAATGATGAGAATATAATCACCGGAATCTTAGAAAGTGCCTCGTCTGACTTAACCAGCTTAGTCAGCCTGTGTCCATCCATAAGCGGCATCTCAATATCAGTTATAATACATTTAACGTCATTAGGAACCTCGCCCCTCTTGACCTTGCACATATAATCCCACACTTCCTGACCGTTCACACAACAGGTAAGATTAGTGTAACCGGCTTTTTTAAGAGAATCTGAAAGCAACGCCATAAGAAGCGGCGAATCCTCCGCCATAACCACATGTGAATTATTGCGCTCTCTTCCCTCAAGAGCATCAATATCCGATACCTTAAGTCCAGTCTCCGGACTTATATCTGACACAATTCTCTCAAAATCAAGAATAATGATAAGCTGATTGGAAATCTTCACAATTCCCGTAGCAATTCCACTGTCAGCGTTGCTTACTGTACTGTCCGGAGTGATAATATCAGCCCATGAAACTCTGTGAATACCTACAACTGTATGCACATGAAACGCCACATTAAGATTATTAAAATTAGTTATAATAAACATGTCCTTATTAACATCCTGCGACGGCGCAGCCTTAATAACCTTCGACAAATCTATAACAGTAATCATAGTGTCTCTTGGCATAAATATTCCCTCTACGCATGGATGCGCATTAGGAACAGGCGTCACATAATTAAACGGCACAATCTCCTTAACCTTTGCCACATTGATACCATAATGATTGTTGCCAATAGTAAACTCAAGAACCTCAAGCTCGTTAGTTCCGCTTTCCATTAAAATATTAGTTTCCATAATATATATTAACCTCCAAACCACGTACTTATGTATATTGACATTATATCAAATTGAAAATACAATTTCAACCATTTAAAAGCACTATCTACATTCTGAATTTTAAATTTCATACCAATAGCATTTCACAATAGCATTTTACATAAATATCTGTTGTCTGCAATAATAAAAAATGATAAAATATTATCATATTAAATATTTATGGAGGTACTTCGTATGTTAATTGAATTTGATGATTCGTTAATCACTGGAAACAACACCATTGATACACAGCACAAGGAACTTATTAAGAAAATCAATGACCTTGTTTCAAGCTGTGAAAATGGTGGTGGAAAGGTTAAGGCTATCCAAATGCTGGATTATCTTGAGGAATACACTAATTTCCATTTCTCAGCAGAGGAAGAGCTTCAGAAAAAATCCGGCTATCCTGATTACGATAACCACCATGCAAAGCATGAAGAATTTAGAAATACAATTAAAGAACTTTTTGATTATCTTGACGAGCTGGAAGGTCCTAACAAGGATTTTGCAGATAAGGTTCAAAAGCAGGTTGTCGATTGGTTATTTAAACACATTAAATCTGCTGACAGATCTGTTGCTGAATATATCAATCTGCACAACAACCCTGATATTGTTTAATTTTAGTATCTCTTCTATATTTTGCAAAAGATAAAATTATCAGACGGATAAAAATTATTTTCTTCAGAAAGTAGGTATTATATGGACAAAAAGGCATTATATGCTTTATCTTACGGCGTTTTTATGTTAGCGACAAAATCAGGCGGTAAAGCCAACGGCTGCATAACCAACACCTGTATGCAGGTGGCGGGCAATCCTACAAGAGTTGCCATTTCTGTAATTAACACTAATTATACATGCGAGCTGATTAAAGAAAGCGGCATTTTTACTCTTAGCATATTGGACCAGACTTGTACATTTCAAACAATAAAGCATTTTGGAATGCAGTCGGGAAGAAATGTTGATAAGCTCTCCGATATAAAACTCCCAACTGACAGCAGCGGTATTCCATATATAGGCTGGCAGGCTTGCGCTATGTTAAGCTGTAAAGTGCTTGAAAGCCACGATTTAGAAAGCCATACCCTATTTATCGCCGAGGTTGTGGACGGAAAAATATTAAGCGAAAACGCTCCGCTCACTTATGCTGATTATCAAAATAAAATTAAGCCAAAGCCTGAAAAAAAATCTGAAGATAAAAAAATCGTCGGATGGCGATGTAAAATTTGTAACTATGTTTACAATGGAAGTGAGCTTCCCGCTGAATTTACCTGTCCCTTATGCGGTCATGGCGCTGACGATTTTGAACCCATATATGAGTAGGATAAATACTCTTTAAAATTCTAAATTAATTAAATCAATGACTATCTTTTGGCAGCTGCTAATAAAACAGTATCAGCAAACTGAAAATATGGCAGCTGCCAATTTGTCTGATTTTGTCTTGGAATAAACCAGTCAAAACACACTCCGCGAGTTTTGCCGCCGCATTATGAGCAGAGTCGATAACCCCATTTTTAATCTGCGTGTTTTGCTTTGACATATAGGACATATTATCCTTTCTGTATTCATACTAAATTCCCCAGTCTTGACTAATCATTTGCAGTTTTACCATATGCGGGTAAATCTTGCCTGTATTCATCAATTTCTCCGGCGTTCCCTGTTCTGCAACCGTACCGTCTGAAAGAACAACTACTTTATCCGCGCCGCTTACGGTACGCATACGGTGAGCTATAACAAGTACGGTCTTATCCTTTATCAGCCTTGATAAAGCAGCCTGTATCAGTGTTTCATTTTCCACATCAAGGCTTGCCGTCGCCTCATCAAGTAAAATGATAGGAGAATTTTTGAGGAAGGCCCGGGCGATTGAAATACGCTGCCGTTCACCGCCTGACAGTTCACAACCATTTTCACCAATTATACTGTTATAACCGTCCGGGAGCTTTGCAGCAAATTCTTCACAATTTGCCAATCTTGCCGCCGCAATCACTTCTTCATCAGTTGCGTCTTTCCTGCCTATTCTGATATTCTCCATGATTGTATTGTTAAACAGCGTCACATCCTGAAACACGATAGAATACAGCGATAACAATGTTTCCGGCTCTATTTTCGATATATCCATACCGCCGACAGTGATTTT
>CAYZZP010000032.1:0-24321 GCA_964482965.1 uncultured Lachnospira sp. | reverse complement strand
GCTGTCCGTTTCTGCCTGTGAATGTAACGCTTCTACTACCAAAAACGTCCTCCAAAGAAAAATTACATTTCTTTATATTTAAAATCAATTTATCATTGCTTGTGGCAGGCAATATGTGTTATGATATTTCAGTGTGGTTAAAACCATGCAATTTATTATGTTTATTGCTATGCCGCAAGACGGCGGAACGGAGGAAACTATGGTAAAAGCTATTGTTGGCGCTAACTGGGGAGACGAAGGCAAGGGTAAGATTACAGATATGCTTGCTGAAGAGTCGGATATTATCGTAAGATTCCAGGGAGGAAGCAACGCAGGACATACTATTATTAACGATTATGGTAAGTTTGCGCTTCATCTTCTGCCATCAGGAGTTTTCTATAATCATACAACAAGTGTTATTGGTAACGGAGTTGCGCTTAATATTCCTTATCTTATCAAGGAATTGGACAGTCTGGCTGAGAGAAATGTGCCGAAGCCTAAGATATTGGTGTCCGACAGGGCGCAGATTCTTATGCCGTATCACGTTGATTTTGATACATATGAGGAGGCAAGACTTGCAGGCAAGTCATTTGGCTCAACAAAGTCCGGTATTGCTCCATTTTATTCAGATAAATATGCTAAAATTGGTTTTCAGGTAAGCGAACTCTTTGGTGAGGAGAGCGCATTGAGAGATAAAATTAAGAATGTTGTTGAGATTAAAAATGTTATGCTTGAGCATTTGTATCATAAGCCGCTTCTTGATGTGGATAGTATTTATAAAACCCTTATGGAATATAAGGAAATGGTTGCTCCGTATGTTACAGATACTTCAGCATATCTTCATCAGGCTCTTAAGGAAGGAAAAAAGGTACTGCTTGAGGGACAGCTTGGTTCATTGAAGGATCCGGATCATGGAATTTACCCTATGGTTACATCATCTTCAACTCTGGCGCCTTACGGCGCAATCGGAGCAGGTATTCCGGCTTCGGCTATTACAGATGTAGTTACGGTTGTTAAAGCATATTCTTCCGCTGTAGGCGCAGGTGCATTTGTAAGTGAAATATTTGGTGATGAGGCTGACGAGCTTAGAAGAAGAGGAGGAGACGGCGGTGAGTTTGGCGCGACAACGGGACGTCCAAGAAGAATGGGATGGTTCGATGCGGTGGCAAGCCGTTATGGTGTCAGAATGCAGGGAACAACAGAGGTTGCCCTTACCGTAATTGATGTTTTGGGATATCTTGATGAAATACCTATGTGCGTAGGTTATGAGATTGACGGTAAGGTGACAAGAGACTTCCCGACAACAACGCAGCTTGAGAAAGCAAAGCCGGTTCTTAAGAAATTTCCGGGCTGGAAATGTGAAATAAGGGGCATTAAGAATTATGATGAGCTTCCTGTTGAGTGCAGAAATTATATCGAAGCTATTGAGCAGGAAATTGAAGCGCCTATTACAATGGTCTCAAATGGACCGGGAAGGCATGAGATTATTCATAGAGTAAGCTCATGTTCTAAATAATTATGTTACTAAGGGCAGTTGCACTTTTTTGTGCGGCTGCCCATAAAAAGTTGTACATAGAAGTTAGCAAAAAATTGTGTGTAAAAGTTATAATAGAAGTTATAAATAGAAATTAATATATAAGACAATAGGAAAGGAAATGAGGCATTATGAAATTTGAGAAATATTTTGACCATACTATATTAAAACCTGATGCCGCAAAAGAAGAAGTTATAAAAATATGTGACGAGGCGAAAGCAAACGGGTTCGCATCTGTGTGTGTCAACGAATACTATGCGTCGGTTGTAAAGCATGAACTTGAGGGTACTGATGTTAAAACCTGTATTGTGGTCGGCTTCCCTCTTGGAGCTGTCAGCAGTGAAATCAAAGCATTTGAGACGGCTTCTGCGATTAGAAAAGGAGCAGATGAAATTGATATGGTTATCAATGTGGGAGCGCTGAAGGATAAAGAGTATGAATATGTGAAGAGGGATATCCTGTCAGTGCGAAATGTATGCGAGGGAAAGGTGTTAAAGGTTATCATTGAAACCTGTCTCTTGACTGATGAAGAGAAAGAGACAGCTTGTAAGATTGCTGTTGAAGCCGGGGCGGATTTTGTAAAAACCTCCACGGGTTTTAGTACAGGCGGGGCGACAATACAGGATGTTGCGCTTATGAAAAAGACAGTTGGAGATAATGCAAAGGTTAAAGCCTCCGGCGGAATAAGAGATTACAATACTGCTCAGGCAATGATAGAAGCAGGAGCAGACAGGCTTGGAACCAGCGCAACTGTTAAAATTGTAGATATGAGAGACTAGATGACATTAAGCGATTGGCTGATATTGCGGCTGCGGTTGTCTTACAGAGGTTTTTAATAGATTTATTAATTAGCGGAGGGCTGCATATGCGTATGTTACTTGCTTCCTCTGCCTTTTAGAAATCTGTACATCAACATCATAGCATAAATTACTACAGGGAGTAAAATATCTGTAAATATAAGTCCCTTAAACAGCGTATTGGTAAATTCGGTATCAATAAAAGCGACAACAATAGTGATAAGAATGAGCATTGTCCATAAAATGACTGCGGTCAATGCGGCGATTCGTTTTATATTTTTTTTCATAATAATCCGGCTCCTGACTTTGGCTATAGGATAAGCGAAATATTTCGCAGTTGGCAACTGCGTTTGTTATTATATCACAAGTTTTTTATTTCACCAACGGATTTTATGAGAATGTTAGTATTTTGGAGGAGAATTATGACAAAGAACGTGTTGGAATGGCTTGAGGCTTCAGTAGACAATATGCCTGATAAAACAGCGGTGTCTGATGAAAAATGCTCTATGACATACAGGGAGCTTTACGATAATGCAAGAAATGTGGCAGGGGCGCTTATATCGCTGACTGAGCCGGGAAAGGCTGTGCCTGTGTATATGGATAAAAGCTGTAAGGCGTTAAACGTATTTATGGGAGCTGTTATGGCAGGCTGTTTTTATATTACATTAGATCCGTCACATCCCGCAGAGCGTATAGATATGATACTTGATACATTGGGCGCGGGTATTATAGTGATTGATGAAAAAAGCGCAAAGAAGCAGGAAAAATTGAATTTTAAAGGAAATGTGGTGTCAGTGGAGGAGCTTTTTAATCACAGGGTGACTGATGAGGAATTTGACAGGCTTGAGGAAATAAGAGCGTCAGCGCTGGACATTGATCCGTTGTATGCGATATTTACGTCAGGCTCAACGGGAGTACCGAAGGGAGTTGTAGTAAATCACCGCTCGGTTATTGATTTTATAGAGTGTTTTACCGAGATTTTTGGAATCGGTGAAAATGACGTGATAGGTAATCAGGCGCCTTTTGATTTTGACGTGTCTGTGAAGGATATATATTCAACTCTGAAATGTGGTGCTACCATGCAAATTATTCCTAAGGTTATGTTTTCATTTCCTATAAAGCTGCTTGACTATCTGGAAGAGAGAAAAGTCACAACGCTTATATGGGCAGTGTCGGCCCTTTGCATAGTTACTACTCTGAATGGCTTTGACTATAAAATTCCTGCAGGGATTAATAAAGTGATATTTTCAGGGGAAGTTATGCCGATGAAGCATTTGAAAGCATGGCAGGCAGCATATCCTGATTGTATGTTTGCAAATGTGTATGGTCCGACGGAAATTACATGCAACTGCACCTATTATATAATTGACAGGGAATTTTCTATGGATGAAACATTGCCTATAGGAAAAGCGTTTCCTAACGAGAGAGTGTTCCTTTTAGATGATGACGACAGTCTTGTTGCAAAGAGCAGCAAAAACCGGCTTGGCGAAATATGTGTTTCGGGAACTGCGGTGGCGCTGGGATATTATAATAACAGAGAGAGGACTGACTCAGCTTTTGTTCAAAATCCGCTTAACAGCGCATATAATGAGATTATATACAGAACCGGAGATTTGGGATATTATAATGACAGAGGAGAACTGTGTTTTTCATCAAGAAAGGATTTTCAGATTAAGCACATGGGACACCGGATTGAGCTGGGAGAAATTGAGACTGCTGTAAATGCGGTGGAAAATGTGGTTAGAGCCTGCTGCATATTTGATAGTGATGAAAATAAAATTTTAGGATTTTTTGAAGGAGATACAGATAAAAAAGCGGTTGCGCATAATCTTATGCAAAAGCTGCCAAAATATATGATACCTTCGGAGATGGTAAAAATAGATTCAATGCCTATTACAAAAAATGGGAAAATAGACAGGAAGGCTTTGTTGGAAAACTATAAAATGCAGTAAAATATATTTAAAAATTCGTGAAAAAAGGTTGATAATATATATTGCAAGAAACTTAGATATTTGTTAAAATATACTTGACTATAATAATAACCTGTTGTACTTTATTATCGTCAAGAGGGTTAAGAAATCAGCCTTGTTTGACGATATATCAGAGTAGAAAGGTCAGGTTTTTTTATGGATCAGTTAATGGATATTTTGACAGAGGTAAATGCAGACGTTGATTACGAGACATGTGACACTCTTATCGATGATGGTATTCTTGATTCATATGATATTGTTTCTATAGTTGGAGAACTTAACGATACATTTGACATCGAGATTACACCGGTTGATATTGTTCCGGAGAATTTTAATTCTGCTGAGGCAATGTGGGATATGATTCAGCGTTTGAGAGACAATTAGTACTCATTAACGGGAACATAACAATAAGGCAAGGAGGCCGCTAAATTTAATCAAGGAGGTAAAGTGGATGTTTAATTTCAATCTTAATTCATCGTTGTTTTCAACATCAATGTCAGGAATTGACTTGAGTACGTATGCTAGTATCAAGAACGGCTCTTATAAGAAGCTTTTGAGACAGTATTATTCTCAGAACAGCACGGAAACCGGCAGCAGTAGCAGTAATACAAGCAAGACAGACTGGAATTCAACGAAAGATGACAAAACAGTATCTCAGAACAAGAGCAATGCTATGAGCGTAAGGGATGACGCAGAACAGCTCAGTAAGACTGTCACCAAGCTTGGTAAGAGTTCGCTCTGGGAGAAGAAGGAAGTCAAGTCTGAGGATGGCAAGGTAACAGAGGAATATGACAAAGATGCTATATATAAGGCTGTGTCAGAGTTTGTAAATGATTATAATTCTCTTATCGACAGTTCAGGAGACTCTGAGGACTCAAATGTGCTTAGAACAGCATCAAGTATGGTCAATTATACAAAGGCTAACTCAGATATGCTTGACAGAATTGGTATTTCTATAGGAAAGGATAATAAACTTTCTATAGATGAGACAGCTTTCAAGGATGCTGATATGGCTTCTGTGAAGTCAGCGTTCCAGGGAGCAGGTTCATATGGCAGAAGCGTTGCAAGCAGCGCTACTATGATGTATGGCTCAGCTGTTTCACAGCTTGCAAAGCTTTCAACAACCAGTTTATATGGAAGCAATGGCTCATATTCATATATTACAGGTTCTACCTATAACAGATTCCTGTAATCAAATGATTTTTGGTTTACGGTTTTACAATTTACAATAAGGAAATGCGAGGTAAAAGTAATGGCATTACTTGAGACATGGAGAAAGTTAGCCTATGAGACTGAGATGAATCAGAAGCAGGCTGCCGATTTCTGGGGAACATATTTTAATCTTGAAAAGGGCATTTATGAGAAGATTCTCTCAACACCTGACGAGCCGGTTAAAGGAACAGTCAAGGAGCTTGCTCAGAAGTATGATATAGATACTTTGATTATGACAGGTTTTCTGGATGGTATTAATGACAGCCTGAAGAATCCTAATCCAATAGAAACAATGGATGAGGATACAGAGGTTAATCTTGACTATGACAGGGAAAAGCTTTACTACAATATGGTAGGCGCTAAGGCTGACTGGCTTTATGAGCTTCCACAGTGGGAAACATTGCTTGACGAGGAGACAAGAAAGCGTCTTTACAAGGAGCAGAAGCTTTCAGGAACGGTTGTGAAGGGAAAGAAGGTTGGACGTAATGATCCATGTCCATGCGGCAGCGGCAAAAAGTATAAGCAGTGCTGTGGCAAGAACGCCTGATATATAATTGGCAGAATATTAAAGAATTATTTGTGAATTAAATCCTATAATATCAAAATGAAACGACGCGTCTGAATTAACGGCGCGCCGTTTTATTTTGCGCCTGTTTGTTACAAGACAAGATGAAATTTAGGCTTAAATTCAGGTTTTTATTAAACCGTCAAGAATTCAGGTGAAATTTATGGCTCTTTGGCTGTGTTTTTATCGTAGTCTCTGTGATTCCAAGTGCTTATACAAAGCACAATGGTGGTGCAGATACATATAAAACACAGTATAAATACTATGGCATATAGTACGGGACTATAGTGATATTGGCTTACTAATATTGTGCTGGTGTGCCTTGATATTCCGTGATAATTCCAGTCTAAATCTGACGCCATATATTCAAGCAGTGGTTTTAAGTTTGCGTGGTCTTTTTTCAGCGCAGCATTGAAATTTACATTTTCAAGAGTGAGCGGAGGGGTTTTGGTGTTGCCCAGATATGAGGAGGAAATCAGATAAATTGTACATTTATTGTCCACAAGAGAGTAGTAGTAATGCCCCTTTACACGATTCTGTCGAAGATAGTCATAGCCTGTATAATATAAAGTGTCGGCATGACAGCTTACATAATGTACATCATCCTCATAATATTCATCTATATTCTTATCTGCGGTGTAAGCAATAGGAGAAAATGATGAAAGAATAGACAGTCTGAAAAATGTTACAATACATGTAACGGTTATAATTAGGGATGCCAAAAAAGCCAATAAATAGGGATTGTTGGTGCTTATTTTAGCCTTGTGTATCCTGATATAATGCATATATATTATCTCCAAAAAGTTATTGTCTGTATTAATGAACTGATATATTCTAGTATAGAACATATAAAATATTATTTCAATTTGCTTTTTTCTTGATTTCTTGATAAATTATATAAAGCACATGAATTATAAAGCGCAAAGACCAATGAAAGGGAATATTATGGAAGCATACACAGGATTTGCACATGTATATGACGAATATATGGACAACATTCCATATGAGGAGTGGAGCGCCTATCTTATAGAACTGCTGAAGGAGCAGGGAGTTACAGGAGAAATGTCTGTGGCTGATTTGGGCTGCGGAACAGGAGCCGTTACAATGATTCTTGACAAAGCCGGATATAGCTGCGTTGGTATCGATAATGCCGAGGAGATGCTTACCATTGCTGCAGACAAAATGTATGATAGTGGGCAGGAGATTATATACAGCCTTCAGGATATGCGAAATTTTGCTCTGCCTTACGAGATGGACGCTATGATTAGTATATGCGATTCTATGAATTATATTACCACAAAGGAAGATTTGACAAAGGTGTTTAAATGCGTATATGAAGGGCTTGCTGACGGAGGAGTATTTATATTTGACTTAAAGACAATACATTTTTTTAAGGATGTGCTGGCGGATAACGTATATGCGCAGAATCGTGACAGCTCAGCATTTATATGGGACAACAGCTATGACGAGGAAAGCCGTAACAACTGCTATGACTTGGCGGTGTTTATAGAAAACGAAAATGGAAGCTTTGAGCGCTACGAGGAAAATCATTTTCAGCATGGATTTTACAATGATGAGGTGCTTGAGGCGGCAAAGGAAGCCGGACTGAAGGTCTCGGCTGTATATGAGGCGTTTACGCATAAAGCGCCAAAAGGGGACAGCGAAAGGCTTTATTATGTATTAAAAAAATAATTGTAAAGCTGCAAAAATAAAAAATTAAACGAAGTGTATAATATAAAAATGTACAGAACGGAGGAATATATGGGCGATTATATTGTGAGAGCTATGGCTGCTGACGGACAGATAAGAGCATTTGCCGCAAATACAAGAGAGCTTGTTGAGACTGCGAGACAAAAGCATGAGACAAGCCCTATCGCCACAGTGGCGCTTGGACGTCTGCTTACAGGCGGCGCAATGATGGGAACTATGATGAAAAATGACTCTGATATTGTTACAATTCAGATAAAAAGCGACGGACCTATAGGAAGTATGACGGTTACTGCCGACGCCAAAGGAAATGTCAAGGGCTTTGTAGCTAATCCCCAGGTTATGCTGCCGTTAAAGGACGGGAAGCTTGATGTGGCGGGAGCACTGGGAATAGGCGTTTTGAGCGTTATTAAAGATATCGGGCTAAAGGAGCCTTATGTGGGAGATACTATTCTTGTGACAAGCGAGATTGCGGATGATTTGACATACTATTTTGCAACAAGCGAGCAGGTGCCGTCGTCTGTAGGACTTGGCGTACTTATGAATAAAAATAATACTGTAGAGCAGGCTGGCGGATTTATTATCCAGCTTCTTCCTGGAGCCGATGAGGAGACTGTTGAAAAGCTGGAAAAGCGTATCGGTGAAATAAAATCTGTAACAGATATGTTAGAACATGGAATGAGTCCTGAGGATATACTGGGAGTGATTCTCAGCGATATGGGACTTACTGTACTTGACAGGATTGATACAAAATTTTACTGCAGCTGCTCAAAGGACAGAGTAAAAAAGGCTGTTATAAGTATTGGCAGGGAAGAAATACAAGCAATGATAGACGAAAATAAGCCTATAGAGGTAAACTGCCACTTCTGCAGCAGCCACTATACATTTTCTGTAGACGAGCTTAAAGAAATGCTGGCGGCTGCCGGCAGATAGGGCATTAAGTTATAGTGTTTTGTCAAAAGGAGGTTCATCCTTGATATGGAAATGGTCATTCTGCTCCTTGTTATAATAATAGCGCTCTTTTTCTTCTTCTGATGAAAAGCGCGGATCAGAATTACTTTGAAACATCATATCAGGAGGAATAAATCCAAAGATATCCTCATTGACACCGTAACCATTTGCGTTATAATTGTCCATAAAAATGTTTCCTTTCATAAATAATTGTGGAGCTTTAGGCTGCCGGCATAAAATAATTGCGGCAGCCGCAGTCCACGAGGTTAGTATTGGCGAAAACAGATATAATAATGCACGCATCAGGAGGAATCGTCGAATGAAAAATATTATTTTGATAGGTATGCCGGGAAGCGGAAAAAGTACTATAGGCGTTGTGCTGGCTAAGAAGCTGGGATACCGGTTTATTGATTCGGATCTTATTATACAGGAAAAATATGACAGGACATTGGAAAGGCTTATTGAAGAAAATGGCGACGCCGGATTTATAAAAATTGAAAATGAAGTTAATTGTTCCATTGACGTTAAAAAAACAGTTATTGCTACCGGAGGAAGCGCTGTTTACGGTGCGGAGGCTATGGAGCATTTCAGGGATATCGGAACTATTATATATTTGGACGTTTCCTACGAGGAACTGGAGGAGAGGCTGGGAAGCCTGAAGGAGCGCGGCGTGGTATCTAATGGAAAGACCACCGTTGAGGAAATATTTGAAGATAGGAAAAATCTTTATAAAAAATATGCTGACATAACAGTTTTTCTTGATAAAAAACTGTTAAGGGAATCTGTGGAAGAAATATATGATTTGGTCGCCAACAAAGACAAGAATTATTGAAACATTTTTATAAATAGGTTATACTAGAAAAAGAGATAGATTCAGGAGGAATTTACTATGGAAAATGAGGCTGTTTCAAAAAATTTTATTGAGCAGATAATAGATAAGGATATTGCGGAGGGACACTGCGACGAGGTTGTTACGAGATTTCCGCCGGAGCCAAACGGTTATCTGCACATTGGACATGCCAAGTCAATACTTCTTAATTATGGACTTGCCAAAGAATATGGCGGACATTTTAATATGAGATTTGACGATACTAATCCAACTAAGGAAAAGGAGGAGTTCGTTGATTCTATTATAAGCGATGTGAAGTGGCTTGGTGCGAAATGGCAGGGAGAGGTACTTTTTGCGTCAGGATATTTTCAGCAGATGTATGAGGCAGCAGTAAAGCTGATTAAAAAGGGTAAGGCGTATGTTTGCGATTTGACGCCGGAGCAGATAAAGGAGTACAGAGGAACGCTTACAGAGCCGGGAAAAGAAAGCCCGTATAGAAATCGTTCTGTGGAAGAAAATCTTGAATTATTTGAGAATATGAAAAATGGTTTATACGAGGACGGCGCTAAAGTGCTAAGAGCAAAGATTGATATGGCGTCGCCTAATATTAATATGCGTGATCCGATTATTTACAGAGTGGCGCATATTTCGCATCACAGGACAGGAGATGCGTGGTGTATTTATCCTATGTACGATTTTGCGCATCCTATAGAGGACGCTATAGAGGGAGTAACCCACTCGATATGCACGCTGGAGTTTGAGGATCACAGACCGCTCTATGACTGGGTTGTAAAGGAGCTTGAGTATCCGAAGCCTCCAAAGCAGATTGAATTTGCAAAGCTGTATCTTAACAATGTTGTGACAGGCAAGAGATATATTAAGAGGCTTGTTGAGGATGGTGTTGTTGACGGTTGGGACGATCCGCGGCTTGTATCCATAGCGGCGCTTAGAAGAAGAGGTTTTACGCCGGAATCTATTAAAATGTTTGTTGACCTTGTGGGAGTTACTAAGAGTCAGGGTGCAGTTGAGTATCCAATGCTTGAATACTGCATAAGAGAGGATCTTAAACTCAAGGTTAATCGTATGATGGCTGTGCTTAATCCTGTGAAGGTTATCATCGACAATTATCCGGAGGGACAGGTTGAATATATGGAGGTTTCCAACAATCAGGAAAATCCTGAACTTGGCACAAGAAAGGTTCCTTTTACAAGGGAGCTTTATATTGAGCGGGAAGACTTTATGGAAGAACCGCCAAAGAAGTATTTCAGGCTGTTTCCGGGAAATGAAGTGCGCCTTATGAACGCATATTTTGTAAAATGTGTCGGCTGCGAAAAGGATGAGAACGGAAATATCACTATAATTCATTGTACCTATGATCCTGCCACAAAGGGCGGAAATTTTACAGAGAGAAAAGTAAAGGGTACAATCCACTGGGTATCCGCCGCAGAGGGAGTAAAGGTTACGGCAAGGCTCTATGAGAATATAGCAGACGAGGAAAAGGGCGTATATAATGAGGACGGTTCAATCAATCTCAACCCTAATTCGCTGACGGTGGTTGATAACTGTTATGTAGAGCCGGCATTGACCAAAGCTTCTAAGGAGGACAAGTTCCAGTTTGTGCGGAATGGATATTTTTGCGCTGATATGAAGGATTCAGAGCCGGGAATGCCTGTGTTTAACAGAATTGTTTCTCTAAAGAGTTCATTTAAACTGTAAATAATTCGGGGTAAAAAGGGGTAAGTAATGGAGCAGGAAAACGCATATATATTAGACAAAAAGATGGATTGTCCAATCTGTCATAAAGAATTTGTTTTTAAACAGGTTAAGACAGGAAAGGCAAGATTTGTCGGAACTGACGAGGATTTAAGACCGAGGTATTCAGGGGTTGATACAATTAAATATGACGTGATATTTTGCACGCATTGCGGTTATGCCGCTGTTTCAAGAGAATTTAATAATGTGACTTCAAAGCAGCGCCGGAACATATTGGACGGAATTGCCGATAAGTTCTGCGGCGTGGAACATAAGGAGGGAATTTATACATATGAGGATGCCATATACAGATATAAAATGGCAATTCTCACAGCTATGGTTAAGCCCTCAAAATTAAGCGAGGGAGCATATCTTGCTCTTAAGCTGGCGTGGCTTTACAGAGCAGCCCTCGAAGAACAGGAACAGTCTGAGAACCCTGATGATAAGCTGGTAAGAGCCTACAAAATGGGAGCTAAGCATTATCAAAACGAGGCATACAAGGGTATGAAAACCGCTGTTGCTAAGGAGTACCCTCCTATATGCGGCATGGATGATGTCACTATTAATTATCTAATGTCGGTTCTTGCATATAGGGAGGGAGATTACGAAGACGCCCAGCGGTATGCATATTTTGTGCTGGGTTCAAGGTCTGCGTCTGCTAAATTAAAAGAAAGACAGCGTCAGGTCGTTGAAAAATTAAAAGCTGCAAAAAAAGCAGGAGAAGAATAACTATTTATTGACAATAGTGTTTTGCAATGGTAAAATTACAGAGATGTTTGTCAGACATCACATATTTTTTTGGAGGTACTTGACAATGAAAGGTACAGTAAAGTGGTTTAATAATCAGAAAGGTTACGGCTTCATCAGCGATGAGCAGGGGAATGATGTATTCGTACATTATTCAGGTCTTAATATGGAAGGCTTTAAGTCTCTTGAAGAAGGCGCTAAGGTTGAGTTCGACGTAACAGAAGGAGCTAAAGGACCACAGGCTACTAACGTAACAAAATTATAATCCTAGAATGTTTTACAGTGTGCCTTTTTAAATATACATCTGGTTATTGAAAAAGATATATTGTTGTGCAATCAAGATTATGGGGAGAGCAGTTGCCAATTGTTGGCGGCTGCTCTTGTTGATTACAGAGTATTTATTTATGGAGGTTATTTATATGGATGGTATTGATTTGACAAGAACATTGCCCGATAGTCTGGAAAGTATGATTGCAGGTGGAGGAATGATTGCTCTGTCATTCATAATTGTTATGATTATTGTGGTTATGAAGCGCTGGAGGGGACGTGTTATTCCGCTTCTGCTGGGACTTGTAGCATATCTTATCATAGTTTTTATAATTCCGAATCTTTTGATATCGGCATTAGCGCTTATACCGAATATTGCGGTTGCATTTGAATATAATCCTACAGCATATATTATTATATATTCGGCATTGGCGGCGATTGCCTCTCTGGTAGCAAAATATATGTTAAATTCAATGCTGCTTGAAAGATATGAAAGAAAAGGCGACATATACATGGCAGGAATCGGGCTTGGAATAGGAGATGTAGTTCTTTATGCCATGACGGTCATATCAAGCTATGTATGGTGTCTTGCCATATACAATGAGGGCTTGTCAGCTGCAATGGAAGGAATGACAGAGGCGGAGATAGCTTCAACCTATGAATCAATAGAGATGCTTTATAGCGCTCCGGCTATCATATGGATATTGTTTGCTCTCAATGCAGTTATGGATATGTTGGTTCAGTTTGCTCTTACCAATGTGGTGTATGGAGCGGTTAAGCATCAGCTTAAAAGCAACGTTTATGTTATATCGACTGTAATTACATTTTTGTCTCTCATATCATTTCAGTTGTATGAAGAGACATCACTTATCAGTATTATAATATGCTTTGCGGTAAAAGTACTTGTATGTGCAGCGGCACTGTATTATACTTTCCGTATTGCTGCGGGGGCAATAGAGTACAGCGAGGATTAGAGTATAGCGAGGAATAAAATGTAGTGAAGATTAATCTGGAGAAAGGACTTACTTCCGACGAAGTCCGGCGGCGAACATCGGAGGGCTTGGTGAATAAATCTATCGGAAACCAGTCGAAGACGGTGGGGCAGATAATTGCAGGCAATGTATGTACTTATTTTAATTTAGTGTTTGCAATTTTTGCAGGATTGCTTATTATGGTAAGGTCATATATTAATATGACCTTTTTGCCCGTTATTATAATAAATACCCTTATAGGAATTGTTCAGGAAATAAGGGCAAAGAAGGTTTTAGATAGATTAAATCTTATTACGGCGCCTAAGACAAAGGTCATCAGGGACGGGAAATGCGTGGAAATATTGTCGGAAGCGCTGGTGAAGGATGATTTATGTGTATTTTTGGCAGGAAATCAGATATGCGCTGACGGAGAAATTGTCTCCGGGTCTGTCAGGGTCAATGAAGCGCTTGTTACAGGAGAGGAGGAAGAAATATTAAAATATCCGGGAGACAAGCTTCTGTCAGGAAGTTTTGTGGTGTCGGGAGAATGTAAAGCCGTACTTGAAGAGGTTGGACATGAATCCTATGCCGCAAAAATTATGCTGGAGGCTAAAACTTCAAGGAGAAAGCAGCAGTCAGAAATGATGCGTTCTCTTGATAATCTGGTTAAGATTATAGGCGTTATCATTATTCCAATAGGCATTATTATGTATCTTGAGTCACGCTTTATTCTCGGAAATACCATTAAGGACAGCGTGGTGTCAATGATAGCATCTTTGGTTGGTATGATACCCGAGGGACTGTATCTGCTGGCAAGCATAGCGCTGGTTGTAAGCGTTATGAGACTTGGAAAGAGGCAGGTTCTCATACATGAAATGGCTTGTGTGGAGACTCTTGCCAGAGTAAATGTATTGTGTGTTGATAAAACCGGCACCATAACAGATAATGAAATGGCTGTGGAAAATGTTATTTATAAAGGAAATGAAGACGAAAAAGCTGCGGCTTGTGAACAGCTTAAGAATGTAGTCCATAATTTAAAAAATGATAACAATACAATAGAAGCAATTAAGGAATACTGCAAAAAAATTGAAATAAATACCGAAAACCTATACAGACCGGCTTCAAGGGTTTATTCATTTTCTTCAGAGGTAAAATACAGTGCTGTTGTTATAGAAGGGCAGTGTTATGTGCTTGGAGCGCCGGAATATCTTATGAAGGACAACTATGAGCAGTATAAAGCTCTTATGGAAGAAAAGGGAATACAGGGCGGACGCGCTCTGGTTCTTGGGCAGTATTTTGCCAGCGACGAAGAGCTGGAGACGCTTGGAAAAGAGCCTCTTGCAAGGGCTGTTAAACTTTTGGCGGTCATAGTGCTTTCAAATAATGTGCGCAGGGAGGCAGGAGAAACCTTTGCATATTTTGCAAGACAGGGGGTAAATATAAAGGTTATATCAGGCGATAACCCTGAAACTGTTTTGAGCGTCGCAAGAAAGGCAGGCATCGAGGGTGCGGATGATGCTGTGGATATGTCGTATATGGACAGCGACGAGAAAATCAAAGAGGCAGCGGTTAAATATAATATATTCGGAAGGACTAATCCTGAGCAGAAGAAAAAAATAATCAAGGCGCTTCAGGCGGAGGGGAATGTTGTAGCCATGACAGGCGACGGCGTAAATGACGTTCTTGCACTAAAGACGGCGGACTGCAGCGTTGCGCTGGGTTCGGGAAGCGATGCGGCGGCAAATGCCGCTCAGGTGGTTTTGATGGACTCTGATTTTTCAAGTATGCCTTCGGTGGTGCTTGAGGGGCGCAGAGTAGTCAACAATATTCAGCGTTCGGCTTCGTTGTTTCTTGTTAAGAATATATTTTCAATATTGCTTTCAATATATACCCTTATAGCAGTGAACAGGTATCCGCTGTACCCAACCCAACTGTCGCTGCTTGGAATATTTACAGTGGGGCTGCCCGGATTTTTGCTTGCAATGCAGCCCAACAAGGAGATTATAAAAGGGAAATTTATACATAATGTTATAATAAAAGCCTTGCCTGCGGCGCTTACAGATTTTATTATAATAATTGCGCTGACTCTCATAGGCGAAGTTTATGGAACTGACCACAACCAGCTTACCACTATGGTAGCGCTTGTTATTATATCTGTGGGACTGCTGATGCTCATAAAAATATGCAGACCTATGAATTTAATCAGAGGGGGAATATGTTCTGCCATGACTGTGGGAATAGTGTTAAGCATGCTGTTTTTGCCGAATGTGTTTGCGCTGTATCCGCTGTCATTAAGGCAGATTGCCGTTACTGCTGCGTGCATTGCGGCAGCGCTTCTGCTGTTTGTCGCAATATGCTATATTGTTGAGCGGCTGACGAAAATGAATTTGGATAAAAAGGAGAAGAGAAATGTCAGAACAGATTAAAGATGTAGAGACAATACAACCCGAAAATAAAATGGGAACTATGCCTATACCAAAGCTGGTATTTAATATGGCTATTCCTATGGTTATATCTATGCTTATTCAGGCATTGTATAACATTGTTGACAGTGCGTTTGTGGGAAGATACAGCGCGGATGCTCTTGAGGCCGTATCAATAGCCTTTGCAATACAAAATCTTATGATTGCTGTTGCTACGGGTACGGGAGTAGGTATTAATGCTATGCTGTCAAGACATCTTGGCGAGAAGAAATTTAATAACGCCAATAAAACGGCCAACACAGGTATATTTCTGGCTTTTTGCAGCTATGTAGTGTTTGCGGTTATAGGTCTTACGTTGATAAGACCGTTTTATGAAATGCAGTCGGATATACAGGCCGTTGTAGATTACGGCGAGCAGTACCTTATGGTTATAACCATAGGCGGCTTTGGCTCATTTGGAGAAATTGTGGGAGAAAGGCTGTTGCAGGCTACAGGAAAAACATTTTATTCTATGATAACCCAGGGAACGGGCGCAATAGTCAATATTATACTGGATCCGATTCTTATATTCGGATATTTCGGCGCTCCCAAAATGGGAGTGACAGGAGCGGCGCTTGCTACGGTTATTGGGCAGTGCGTGGCGGCAGTGCTGGCAATTATATTTAATATAAAAGTGAATAAAGAAATTACTTTATCGCTGAAATCTATAATAAAACCAAGTCTTTCAGAAATAAAGAAAATATATGCCATTGGCGTTCCGTCAATTATTATGGCGTCCATAACGTCAGTGCTTACTGTGGGAATGAATTTGATTTTAAAGAAGTTTTCAGAGGATGCAATTACTGTATATGGAGTATATTTTAAGCTTAACAGCTTTGTATTTATGCCTATATTTGGTCTTAATAACGGACTTGTGCCAATACTTGCCTATAATTATGGAGCGGGCAAATATGACAGAATAAGAAAAACTATTAAGCTGGGAATTACAAGTGCGGTATTATATATGCTTTTGGGCTTTGCGGTATTTGAACTGATACCTGACAGGCTGCTGGCTATATTCAGCGCAGGAGATTCGATTCTTGCCATAGGAGTAGTTGCTTTTAGAATTATTGCCATAAGCTTTGTATTTGCGGGTGTTGACATTATCGGAGGAACTGTATTCCAGGCTATAGGAAATCCTATCCACAGTCTTATAATGTCCGTAATGAGGCAGCTTGTTATAATACTTCCGGCAGCATATCTGCTCTCTTTTATGGGAACGGTGGACGCCGTATGGTGGGCATATCCGCTGGCTGAGATAGCGTCATTTATATTGTGCATTATTTTTATGAGGAAGACTCTTAAGAAAGTAAAGTGAGCGGTCTGACGTACAGTGTACAAATAAGATTGTGAAAATAATATTGCACCCGCCTTCGCCTATGCATATAGCTGTTTTTAAGAGTATTGCGTTAAGGCTATACATAAGTTGTGCAAGGTGCGAAAGCGGGTTCAAGTATTATGAAGTTGAAATGCTGCGGCTGGGTAATGTTTTTACAGTTTACTTATCGGCAGCTTTTTTTGCAAATGAGGTGTCAACAAGTTTGTCATAAGGAACGTCTTCCGTAAGTTCGCCGGAAGATTTCAGTATGTCTATAAGGAGATCAAAGCTCTCTTCTTCAAATATAGTGTCATTTTTCCATGTATCCTGCTCCTTGTAGCGTGTTACAATCTTTGCGATGGTGGTTTCATCGGATTCTGTAAACTGAGGGGCGATAACCTTTGCAATTTCTTCTGATGTGTGGGTGTTTACATATTCAACGCCTTTCTGTATTGCGTTGGTAAATGCCTGAATTATCTCAGGATTTTTTTCTATATAGCTCTTTTTGGCACTGTAGGCAGTGTAAGGAACATATCCGCTGTCAACTCCCAAAGACGCGACAACATAGCCCGTATTCGTGGTTTCAAGAGAGGTGGCGGCAGGCTCAAATTCTGCAGTAAAATCGCCTATCCCCGATGAAAATGCGGCTGCGGTGGAACCAAAATCTATATTTTGTACAATTTCCAAATCATTTTTAGGGTCTATTCCATTTTTCTTGAGAATGTATTCAAGAAGCATTTGAGGCATACCTCCGGCCCTGCCTCCCAGAAGTTTTTTACCTTTCAGGTCGCTCCATTTGAAGTCAGGCATATCTTCTCTTGCCACGAGAAAGTTTCCGGCGCGCTGAGTAAGCTGTGAAAAATTAATTACATAGTCTTCAGAGTTTTCAGCAAACACATAGATTGATGATTCTGAACCCATAAATCCTATATCGGCGTCGCCGCTTATGAGAGATGTCATAACTTTATCGGCGCCAAAACCTGTTACAAGCTTTAAGTCGATATTTTCTTCTTCAAAATATCCAAGTTCAATAGCTGCATACTGGGGTGCGTAGAAAATAGAATGAGCCACCTCATTGAGAGTGACCGTTGTAAGCTTATCGGTATTGCTGCCTGACGGTTCATGGGATTGTTTGCATCCGGCAAATACACAGACAAGCATAGTAAGGCATAATGCCAGAGAAATAAAACGCTTTATAGATTTAGTCATATAAGCTCCAAATATTTTTTATTATATTATGTGAATTAAAATAAAGGTTTCCATTTTTATATTAATATGTTATAATAAATCCAAATAGAGGTTGATGTGTGAGAAAGAGATATAGGAGGTCAGCGATATGTTTGGTAAGAAGAAAAGCAAAGGTACAGTTGCCAATCAGGATATGGTTTTACTAATGCAGATGATGGATAATGTAATCGCCGGAGATTACAAAGATGTGGATACTTCGTTATTTACTGATTCTGAATACGGACAGAAGCTTAATGATATGATTCATGCATTTAAGAAGGCTAATAATAATTTTGTTATGAGACTTAATGAGGCAATGGAGTCCATTGGAGATAATTCTTATGTTAAGGTTACTTTGGATCAGGTTCAGTCTCAGGCAGAAGCTATTGCGGATATGGGAAAGGCCAGCCATAATCTTGAAGAATCTATTATCAATATTTCTTCAGCTATGGCACATATTCGTGATAATACACATGAGATGCTTGCTGTTGTGCAAAATAGTACTGCCAATATGAATGAGAGTATTAAGGTTGTAAGTGAATCTTCCGGAAAGATTGGAACTATCAATTCACAGGTACAAGAGTTTCAGGATAAGATAGATAAGATAAGTGAGATTGTGGATGTTGTCAAGAATGTTGCCAGCCAGAGTAACCTTTTAGCGCTTAATGCGTCTATTGAGGCTGCCAGAGCCGGTGAAGCAGGAAAGGGTTTTGCCGTAGTTGCTGATCAGGTCAGACAGCTTTCAAGCAGCACATCTGAATCGGCTGAGGACATTGTAAAGTATGTCAATGAGCTTAAAAAGGATATTGACCAATTAGCAGAATCAATGGATGAAACTACGGCAAAGCTCGGAGAAGGCAACGAAAAGGTTGAGGAATCTTTGAATGATATTGAGAAAATGACGGATCAGATGATTGGAATTAAGGAGAAGGTTGACAGTATATTTAATGATATTGACACTCAATCAAATGTAACAAAGGATTTCACCAGGCAGGTTGGAAGTATTTCGGACAGCTATGATGAGCTTTATAAGGACTGCATGGAACAGGGTATTCATGTATATAAGATTGGACGATTTATTGACACGGCAAGAAGTGATATGGTTAGAGGCTTTGCTGAAGTTACACAGCAGGATTGGCTGCGGATATTTGAGATTGACCATTTTATTCTTATGTGGAGAGTATATAACAATGTTGTTGGATTTGAGCAGCTTAAGATTACACAGCTCAACAATCCTGAGAGCTGTAAGCTTGGTAAGTGGATTAATTCACAGACAGATGCGGCTATAACCGGAAGTGAAGAGTTTAGAGGCGTTAAGAATGCTCATTATGAGTTACATAAATATGCAACTGAGTCATGGAAGGCAAGGGATGCAGGAAATCAGACATTGGCTATGGAGTATTTCAACAGAACTTACGATGCGTTCTTTGTATATCAGAAAGCTATCAGACGTTTAATGGATAAGATGAGAACATTAGGTTTTACAGATAAGACAGAAGTTGTAGTATTCCGAAAATAATTCTGTTGTGGCTGAATAGATTGATAATTTATAGGAGTCTTATAAGGCTGCCGTGCAGGATATTTGCTTAACTGTGCGGCAGTCTTAAAATTTTTTATAATGGGAGAGTAATGACAAAATGAGAAAGTATAGGAAAGATGAGCTGTGCTGGTGTAAAAGCGGCAGACTGTATGGCGATTGTCACATGGAATTTGACAAAAGGATTGAAATGTACAGGAAAAAATTTCATAAGGTTCCGCCGAGGGAAATTATTAAAAACGAGGAGCAGCTCAACGGAATGAGGGAGAGCAGCAAGATTAATATAGCTGTGCTGGATTATGTGGCTGAAAATATTAAAGAAGGCATTACCACCGAGGAGATTGACAGAATGGTCTATGAAAAGACTGTAGCTATGGGCGGAATACCTGCGCCTTTGAATTACGAAGGCTTTCCTAAAAGTGTTTGTACGTCCATTAACCAGCAGGTGTGTCATGGAATCCCATCTTCGGATATACAGCTTGTGAACGGCGATATTGTAAATGTTGACTGTTCAACTATTTTAAACGGATACTATTCAGATTCTTCAAGAATGTTCTGCATAGGAAATGTATCTGATGAGAACCGTAAGCTTGTGGACGTGGCAAAAAAATGCGTTGAACTGGGACTTGAAGAGGTAAAACCCTGGGGGCATCTTGGAGATGTGGCACACGCAATTAACAGCTATGCTAAGGCTAACGGCTATTCAGTTGTTCGTGATGTCGGCGGACATGGAATAGGTCTTGAATTTCATGAAAATCCATATGTCAGCTATGTGATTAACAAGGGAACCGGTATGGTTATGGCACCGGGTATGGTATTTACTATAGAGCCTATGATTAATATGGGCGTGCCGGATGTCTATATTGATGAGGATAACGGCTGGACCATTTATACGGATGACGATATGCCGTCTGCACAGTGGGAGATAATGGTGCTGGTTACGGAAAATGGACACGAAGTGATGTGCTGGTAATTTGGCACAATATTATCTGCAATCCATATAATATAGAGAAAAACAATATTGGGAGTAAGTATGGATTGTGCATGTTCTGACAGAAAGATTCGTAACTGTGAAGCGCAGCTTGCGATTGCATCAGTTAAGTTTCAGGAATGGGATGAAATATATGAGCCTTGTAAAGCGCTTATGAGAGGAACTATGTTTGCAGCTCTTGATAAACCGTTTAAAGGAGGCTGCAGATGATGAATAATAATTATAATAATAATTACATGATAAATGGCAATGGACCGGGATGTCAGCAGGGAATGTCTTACCGAAGACCAAATAATGCCAATACTAATGTCAGAGGAAGAAGACAGCCATATATGCCGATGGACGACGCTGTTGATAAGCCTGTAGGATGCGACAGAAAAACTCTTATGAAATCAGTATATGAGTATGGATTTGTATTGGTGGAGGCAATGCTGTTTTTGGATACGCACCCAAGCGACAGCGATGCTCTCTCATATTTTGCCGAGGCAAAGGGAAAATACAAAGAAGTCGTTGACAGATATACAGAAATGTACGGACCGCTTCGTATAACAGATGTTAATGATGAAAACTGCTGGACATGGGTTACAACACCTATGCCGTGGGAAGTGGAGGGGTAGCGTATGTGGAATTATGAAAAAAGACTTGAGTATCCGATTAATATTAAGCAGACCAATCCACAACTGGCAGCGATGATTATTAGCCAATATGGTGGACTATACTTCATTAGGAGATACAAAGAAAAAAGCCCGTAGTTGCAGGCTTTTTTCTAAGTCAATAAATTATTGTAAGTGACCTAATTTCATCATTAATGCTTCCTGAAGAACTTGAGAAAAATTAATTCCTACATTAGTTGCCTCTTCGTTAAGCCATTCCGGAATAGTGAGTGTCTTTTTGACCGCTTTTGAATTATTTTGCTTATTATATGCAAGCATATCAAATTCTACGATCACTAAGAATGTATCTGGCTCAACATTAATATTTGATACATCAGAAGCAGCGGGAATTGTTTGACCTTCTTTCTTTTTTTCAGTTAAGCATAGTCCTAAAGCGTCTATAGCCATAGCATATGCTTCATCCATTGTTTCTCCTTGAGTTAAACACTCCGGTAAATCCGGGAATGATACCCAAAAACCTCCTTCATCAGCTTTATGAAATAAAGCTGGGTAAAATAACCTGTTTGTCATAGAAACCTCCTTCGAGCAGAGTATGGTTAACCACTGCCTGTTGCCTTAAAAACTTTCTTTTGGCAGAGCATTACTTAAGCCCTGCTTGTTTTAATATTTCCTGCTCAAGTCCTTTTTTGAGGTCCTTACAATGATAAGGAACGATTGTTTGTCTGTTAGTAGTTCTGTTTATCAGTTTTATATGTGAGCCATTTTGACTAACTATTTCAAAACCGTTCTTTTTGAGAAATGATATCATTTCTTTTGATGTCATTGGCATAAATAGTATCTCCTTTCCTTATCTATAGTAATTATGACACGTATTAACACGTATGTCAATAATAAATTATATTTATTTAGCCAAAAAAAAGTACACTGCCAAAGTATCCTTTTCTTTATCGTAGACCATATGATCCACAACGCTTCTGATTGCATTAGCTCTGGTGACCTTATCGTAAGCTTCGTTCGTAATTATATCATAAACGGAGCTAATCTCACTCATCATTTCGGAAGTATTGTCAGTATCTTTATTTATTTTTGTAAAGGCAGCAGTCAGCTCGTCACGTTCCGCCTGTATCAATACTTTGTTTTCCCGATATTCTTCGATACTATCAATACCATCCATATAAGCCTGCTTAATACGCCGTTCTTTATCCTCCAGCTTTTTAAGCTGCTGGTTTATCAATTCACTTGAGTCAACATTATTGTCTGATGCCTGCTTTTTAAGAATGAATTTTAATTCGCCGCCGGACATAACGTCTTTAAAAGCACTATATACAGCCTGTTCCAAATCAACGGTTTTTATGTAATGACTGCATAGGCATTTGCCTTTGATATAGTTACCGCATTGGTAGCGGGTTGCATTTAATCCAGCCATAAGGGAAGCTCCGCAGTCAGAACATTTTACAAGACCGCCCAGCCAGTGCTTCATTGTTCCGGCCGCTCGTGCTTTGTACGGACGGCTGCGTTTTAATATCTGTTCCTGCACTTCATCCCATATTTCCTTTGAGATAATGGCTTCGTGTTTTCCTTCGGCAATAATCCATTCAGATTTATCGCGGATAGTGTGATCGTCATGCTTTTGTCGGTTCCAGCGGACTGCTCCGTAATAGAAGGGATTTTCCAAAATATATCTGATGGTGCGTTCCTCATAGGAAGCTCCGCGTTTTGTTAGAAGTCCAAGATGATTAAGTTCTCTGGCTATCTCAAGATAGCTTTTTCCTGCGAGATATCGGTCATAGATAAGCCTTACAGTTGCAGCGGAATTTTCATCAATCTCGGGTATGCCAGTTCCCTTATTTTTTCTATACCCTAAAGGCAGTGTTGACTGATAACCGCCGCGCATGGCTTTTTCAGTCATGCCGCGCATTACTTCACCTGAAAGGCGGATAGAGTAGTACTCATCCATCCATTCAATGATACGTTCTATTAATGTACCAAATGGTCCCTCTACGAGTGGCTCTGAAACGCTTACAACTTCCACATTATTCTTTTTTAACAGGGATTTATATACAATAGATTCCTCCTGATTGCGGGCAAAACGGCTGAATTTCCATACTAAGATAATATCAAAAGGGTGTTCTTTTGACTTGGCAAGCCCGATCATTTTCATAAACTGAGGACGTTTGTCAGCTTTTTTTCCGGAAATTCCATTTTCGATAAAGATATGCTCCTTAAGGACAGAGATATTATTCTTTTTGGCATAATCAAGCAGAAGCCTTTTCTGTGCATCAGGTGACAGCTCTTCCTGTTTGTCAGTGGAGACACGAATATATGCGCAGGCGGTTTGCATATTAGATATCTTATTAGCCATATTATATCATCCTTTCTATCTGGCGGCAGTTGCACCAGTACAACTAAAATTATGTAAAATGGGTACAAAAATAGCACCAACTCTTGCAAAATCGGTGCCGGAGATGATATAATTAGCTTGTTTAGGGCGGTATTATCCGCAAGGGTACACGTTTCATCTTTGATTATGAAGTGGTAGCCCTTGCGGAATTTTTTCATTTTATCTTTTATGCAAGTCCTTGTTTTTTATATAATATTGAGAATAAAACTCCGAACAAAATAATATTAAGAATAATAGTTATTATATTTTGAGCATAATTTCCATCATTTTTTAAGGTACTCATTAAAATCCAGATCTGCTCAGAATAGGTAATCTTTGCCACCTTTGCTATCTTGTCATTAAACATTGACAGCATCGGCAAAAAAGAAAAAATCATCATTACCGGAACTGTAACAGATGTAGCTGACATTTGATTTTTACTTCCAATACCAATGGATGCAAAAAAACCTTTTCTAAATCCGGCTCCGATGAATGTATGCTTACGATTGTT
>CAYZZP010000031.1:2337-24474 GCA_964482965.1 uncultured Lachnospira sp. | reverse complement strand
TACTCCGTTTTCCTTTATTATTGATTTCATCATACAGACTCCTTATGTTTTTTTTTCGTCAATTAAACAATAAAGCAAATCTGTATGATTGGGAAGAGGTTTTTGCCTCTTCCCTTTATTTTTGCCAATGATAATTATACTCTAAGATTAACATTTTTATAACATTTTTTATTTTTCAAAAACGCAGGCATAAAAATCAAAAAACGGAACATCACAAAATAACTAAAGTTAATTATTTTGTAATGTTCCAAATATTATAACCAAATTACTTATATCAATTTATATTTTTTGCACTTATTTTTTCTTACAATTACTTAAGCAGTCCCAAAATTACATCCAAGAGGTTGTATTTGTAGAACATTACTGCTGCAACAAGTGAAACTGTTGACATAATCTTGATAAGGATATCAAGCGACGGACCTACTGTATCCTTAAGAGGATCACCTACTGTATCGCCTACTACTGCTGCGTCGTGAGCCGGAGAACCCTTGCCCTGACCTTCAATAGCACCTGACTCAATGTACTTCTTACCGTTATCCCATGCACCGCCTGAGTTACCTGTGAAGATAGCAAGCATAATAGCTGAGAGTGTAGCACCAATCAAAAGGCCGCCTACAAAGTATGGTCCGAAAAGGAAACCTGAAATAATAGGGAATATGATTGAGATAATCGCAGGCATTCTCATTTCCTTCAAAGCACCCTGTGAAGAAATCTCAATACATGTCTTGTAGTCAGGCTTTGCCTTACCTTCAAGAATACCAGGAATTTCCTTGAACTGACGTCTAACCTCTTCAACCATCTTACGAGCAGCGTTGGCAACAGCCTCAATAAGCATACCTGAAAACATGTATGGAAGAGCTGCTCCTACTAAAGCACCTGCAAGAATCAATGGATTTGTAAAGTTAAGATCCAATGGTGTACCAGGGTCCTGGAAAGCATAAAGGAATGATACCATAAGTGAAAGAGCTGCAAGCGATGCAGAACCGATGGCAAATCCTTTTCCGATAGCTGCTGTTGTGTTACCAACTGAATCCAGTTTATCTGTAATATTTCTAACTTCCGGCTCAAGTTCAGACATCTCAGCGATACCGCCGGCATTATCTGAAATAGGACCATATGTATCAACCGAAACTGTAGCAGATACGAATGAGAGCATACCTACGGCAGCCATAGCAATACCAAACATACCAGAAACGGCATATGAAGCGTATGTTGTAATACCCAAAACAATAAGCGGAAGCATACAAGACTTCATACCTACTGCAAGACCCTGTGTAATTGTAAGAGCTGCACCTTCCTTAGACGCCTGAGCGATTGTCTGCGTAGGCTTGTAATCATAACTTGTATAGTACTCAGCAATCATACCTATAATAACACCGCTGACAACTCCGAGAGATGCTGCAACCCATGGTGAAATGTAACCGATTGCAAATCCTGCATCCTTAAGAAGCTCTGCCGTTTCCGGCTGGAACAGAAAATATGTTGCAACAAAACCGCCTATAATTGTAATAGCTGCAGCACTCCATGTAGAAATATTCAAATCCTTATGAGGATTGTCTGAACCCTTCTTAAGAAGTACATATGCAATACCAAGACATGAAGCAATCAAACCGATAGCTGCAAATACCAATGGGAAATACATCATCTTCTGAAGCATAACATCTGATACATTCTTGTTCTGAGCAATATTGCCGAGGTAAAGGCTTACTGCAAGAATAATAGCCGATGAGATAGCGCCTACAAATGACTCGAGAAGATCTGAACCAAGACCTGCAACGTCACCTACATTATCACCTACATTATCAGCGATTGTAGCAGGGTTACGAGGGTCATCCTCTGGAATATGAGCCTCTGTCTTACCAACAAGGTCAGCACCCATATCGGCAGCCTTTGTATAAATACCACCGCCTACACGGTTGAACATAGCAACGATTGAACATCCAAGTGCATAGCATGAAAGACACTGTGTAAATACATGTGCGCCTCTTAACTCCTCAACATCGAGCATATTCAAGCCGAAGCCAAAAATAATATAAACAAGAAAAAGACCTAAGAGAGCGAAACCGCCTACGCAAAGACCCATTACTGAACCGCCCTTTAAGGCAACCTTCAAAGTTGAGCCAATGTTCTTAGTCTGTCTGGCTGTGTTAGAAACTCTTACGTTGGCATATGTAGCAATCTTCATACCAACCCAGCCTGCTGATGCACTCATAAGTACACCGATGATAAAACATACAGATGGCTCCCAACTGAAAGCACCATACTGTACACTAAAAATTGCAGCAAATGCTACTGCAATAATCACTACAACTACTGCAATGATTTTGTACTCGTATGTGATGAATGCATTAGCACCAACTCTGATAGCTGCCGCAATCTCAGCCATACGGTCTGTTCCTTCGTCTAACTTCTTTACACTTACAAAGTTAAACGCTGCATAGCCAAGTGCAAGTAAAGCTGCAACAATGACTAATACCAATAAAACTTCCATAATCTTTCTCCTCTTTCTGAATTATTTGACAAGCCCTTTAGGAGATGTCAATCGGGGGGCAAAATTTCATCTTATAAAAATACCCCATTGCATTACAATATAACAATTTCTGACAATGCCGTCAATATTTTTTATGTATTTCTCACTAATTTTTGCATCAATTTCCGCATTTTTTCTGATTTTACTTAATGTACGCTTTAGCTCCCCAGGGGGCCTCTGCAAGCATTCCGTTATACTTAACCTGTTCCACGTTAAGAAATGCGTCGACACCCACAGTTTCAACAGTTTCCGGAACCTCAACGCTTAGTGTGCTGCAGCCGCTGAACGCACCATATTCTATGACCTTCACGCTGTCGGGAATATTAATCTCGGAAAGCTCTCCACACCCTGCAAAGGCATAGGATTCTATATACTCAATCCCTGACGGCAGAGTTATTTTTTGAACTCTGTTATTAGAGTAAAATACGCCGGATGCAATTCTTTTAACTCCGTCGGGGATAATATATACTTCCTTTACAGTATTCGCCTCTATCAGAATATCATTTACAATTATATATTCCGAGCTTGCCTTATTCTTTTGCCATGCCGTATTCTTAACCGCATTAGTGCCGATTTTTTTCACTGAAGAAGGTATCTCTATATTTTCCAGATTAACACAATTAAAAAACGCATTTTCAGCAATTTCCGTTATTCCTTCTTCAATTATTACCTCTTTGAGATTGCTGCAATCCCTGAATGCTTCTCTCGCAATTCCCTCAACAATCTTTCCGTCAAGTTCTGCCGGGATCCTTACAACCGAATCACTTCTGCCCTTGTCCGTCAGCCCTGTAATATAAATCCGGTCTTCTCTATTCTCATCTGCGGTATAGGTAAGCGACGGTATTTTACTTTTACTGCCGCAGCCCGCAACCTTCACTATAAAAAGTAGCGCTGCTGCAATAAATATAACTCCGGCTGCAACAATAAGTATCTCCTTTGCCCTCTTGCTCATAATTATACTCCCTTTGACCATAGATAGCAGTACGCCTGCGTTCTCGCTGCAAAATGATTATTCTTAAGCAGTTCTCTAACCTCCGCCCTTGTGTACCACCTTGCCTCTATCTCCTCTAAGGTTGAATTGCTCGGTGCAAATGTTCCCTTAGCCTTTCCTATAACTACTGCGTTAGTCTCGTTTGCAAAGCCTATGGCGCTGTAGCTGTCATATAGCTTATCATCTATGCTCACAATATCCAGCCCTGTCTCTTCCTTAAGCTCTCTTACCGCTGCAATCTCAGGAGTTTCACCCTCATCAATAAGCCCCGCCGGAAAATTATACACATAATCTGCCACTGACAGCCGGAACTCCTTGTTTAAAAGAATTTTCTCATTCGTCTCATCAGTCATAATGATAACTACTCCATCCGTATGAGAATTGTGTATATCCGACACGTCGCAAAGATTCTTGTTTCGGCTTATTATCTCATAAACCTTTTTTCTTCCGTCAACAGTCGTGTAGGTTATATCATATCTGCTTATAAATGCACCCTCATGCACCTTTTTTATACTCTCAAACTTCAAAACTGCCTCCTATCTGTTCATTCTGAAAGAATCCATATCGTACCCCATCAGATTTTCGCGGACTCCTCTTGCGTCAGCCTCCCCAATAAGCTTATCCCTGTCCTTCTTAAACTGCATTTCCGTTCTGTGCTGGCTAGGTCCCCCGACGCATCCGCCCTCGCACATCATACCCTCAACAAAATCTGTATCAAGCTTACCTGCCTTAAGAAGAAGCAAGGTTTTCTTACACTCATCAGCTCCTGCACACTTTGCGACCTTAAACTGTGAAGCATCAACGCCGCTTTCTTCCATACTTTTAAGCACAGCTGCTGTTACTCCGCCACCGTTGCCAAATCTCTTGCCATATATACTCGCCTGCTGCGTATCATTTTCCTCAGCTTCAAATTTAATATTCTTAGCTCTCATCATAGCCCTAAATTCGCCGATGGTAAGCACATAATCCGCATTCCCTTCAATTGATTTATCAGCCGCTTCGTCCTTCTTAGCTATACAAGGTCCCACAAATACAGTAACTGCATTCTCGTCCTGCGCCTTTATCATTCGCGAAACTCCACACATAGGTGAAACTGTTGTGGATATGTAATCAGAAATCTCCGGATAATGTTTCTTTATCATATTGACAAATGCCGGGCAGCACGATGTAGTCTTTTTCTTTCCCTCATTATATGCCTCAACCCACTCGTCAGCCTCCGACGCAGCAGTCATATCTCCGCCAAGTCCTACCTCTACCATATCGTCAAATCCCAATTTCTTGCAGGCTGTACGAATACTTGACATAGTTATGTCCTGACCAAACTGTCCTTCCATAGCCGGTGCAAACATTGCAACCACACGCTTTTCAGAAAGAATCGACTTGATAACGTCCACTATAGACGACTTTGAACCGATAGCGCCAAACGGACATCTGTGAATACATTTTCCGCATCTGATACATTTATCATCATCAATTACACATATTCCATTTTCATCCATAGTAATTGCATCAACAGGACAGACTTTCTTACAAGGACGAATCAAATCCGCAATAGCATTATAAGGACAGCTTCTTGCACACATTCCGCACTCCTTACATTTATCAGGGTCTATATAAGCCCTGTCCCTTCCCATAGATATGGCGCCAAATTTACATGACTGCTGGCACGCCCTTGCCATACATTTACGGCAGTTGTCCGTTACAATATAATGCGACAGCGGACAGTCCGCACACGCTGACTCAATAACCTGCATAATATTGTCAGAAGCCTCTCTTGCTGTATCTGTAGGACATAATCCTTCCGCAAGGCGCACTCTCTGCCTTATTATCTCTCTTTCTTTATATACACAACATCTGAAATTAGGCTTGGGTCCCGGTGAAATTTTATATGCTATCTCGTCTTTTTTGTTCTCAAACACTCCGTCATAAGCCATTTTTGCCACTTCATACAAAACTTCATGCTTAATTTTTAGAATTGTTGCATCATTAGTTAACATACGTTTTTCTCCAATCTGCCCTCCGGCTGAACATATAATTTTATTGTTAAATGCATATATCACTTGTGATAATAACATTTTTAAGCAATTTATTAAAGACGTTTTCTAAATATTATAAATAAAATTGCGCTCACCGCCATAAGGTATTATTCCCTGTCCGACAGAGCTGAATATATCAAGCAGAGAGTAGGTTCTTTTCGGCTCAATGCCATATTCCTCACTAATCTCCTTAGCGATAGGTCCGGCCAATTCTCCAACCAGCGCCATAATATACGGAACC
Source organism: uncultured Lachnospira sp. (assembly GCA_964482965.1). Taxonomy (GTDB): domain Bacteria; phylum Bacillota; class Clostridia; order Lachnospirales; family Lachnospiraceae; genus Lachnospira. The sequence goes on along the minus strand of CAYZZP010000031.1, from coordinate 18,676 downwards.
ACTTTTAAAATGTTATATTCCAGCCCGCCTGATGCCTCGTACTCGCCATTTCTTGTCATAAAGAAAAATATAACTATCGTAAGCAGCGCCGCCGGCAGCAGTTACCGCCCCTGAAAACGCTCCTGCGTACAAAAATATAAGGCACATGGTAATAATATTATCATTGCCTGCTCCCTTAACCATAACATCAATTTTTTCCGCAAACGTCAGCGTCCTGTTCTGAAGCAGGGCAACCGACAGCGCAATAAGAAACGCCACTATCGCCGGCATCGCATAAAAATCCCCGGTAAATATTCCAAATCCGATAAAAATTCCCAAGAATACTCCTATGGGCAGCAATGCCACCGCCCTGCCTTTTCCGTTGCTGTTAACATTTTTCACATTCATCGCCTTTCACAATAATTTCATCCGCTTACAGTCAATTTAAAAAATTGACAAGCATTTTTCTTCCATCCGGCGTAAGTATTGACTCCGGATGGAACTGCACGCCGTACACAGGATACTCCCTGTGTTCTACAGCCATAACCTCGCCCTGAGAAGACAACGCCGTCACTTTAAGCTCAGCCGGTATAGTATCTTTCTTTGCCGCAAGTGAATGATATCTTGCAACCTTAATTGTGCTTCCAAGCCCTCTGAACAATTTTGCTGAATTGTCAATATTTGCGTCGGACTGCTTACCATGCATAAGCGTTGAGGCATAGGTTACAGTTGCGCCATAAACCTCGCATATAGCCTGATGTCCGAGGCACACCCCAAGAATTGGAATTTTGCTTCCAAGCTCCCGTACCACATCCTCGCATATTCCCGCGTCGCTTGGCCTTCCCGGTCCCGGCGACAATATTATCCTTTCAGGAGCCAGCTTTTCAATCGCCTCCACTGTCATTTCATCATTTCTAATCACTTTAATATCAGGATTTAACTCGCCTACGAGCTGATACAAATTGTATGAAAAACTATCGTAATTATCTATAAGCAATATCATATTACAATTCCTCCTGTCCGCTTTCAATGGCGTTCATAACCGCCTTCGCCTTGTTAATGCACTCCTGATATTCGTTTTTAGGAACGCTGTCAGCCACAATTCCGGCGCCGGAACGCACAAATACCTTGCCGTTCTTTTTAAAAGCAATCCTTATGGCTATACATGTGTCAAGATTCCCCGTAAAATCAACGTATCCTATGGCACCTCCGTAAATGCCCCTCTTATTATTTTCAAGCTCGTTAATAATCTCCATAGCCCTGATTTTAGGCGCGCCTGAGAGAGTTCCCGCAGGCAGCACAGCGTCAACGGCGTCCAAAGTACATTTATCCTCCCTAATTTCGCCTCTTACCGTAGAACCTATATGCATGACATGTGAGTATCTCTCGATTGACATATATTTTTCCACAGCCACAGTGCCAAATTTGCTGATTTTTCCCAAATCATTTCTTCCCAAATCTACCAGCATATTGTGTTCAGCCAGTTCCTTTTCATCCTGCAAAAGCTCGCGTTCAAGCCTATCGTCCTCATCCTGTGTTTTACCTCTTGGTCTTGTGCCTGCCAGCGGAAATGTATGTAAAACTCCGTCCTCCAGTTTTACAAGCGTCTCCGGTGAAGTTCCCGCCACCTCAATATCATCTGAACTGAAATAAAACATATACGGGGACGGATTGGTGGTTCTCAAAATTCTATAGGCATTTAACAAACTTCCCTCAAAATCAGCCTCAAGTCTGTTAGAAAGAACAACCTGAAAAATATCCCCCTCATATATATAATTCTTAGCTTTTTCAATCATTTGGCAGTATTCTTCCTCATTAAAAAGCCTGCGAAATTCAGACTTAATCTTACCCGGAACAACCTCCGCCGGCTTGCCATTTTTTATAAGCTCTATAATGCGCTCTATTTCAACCTCGGCAGCTCTATATTCCTCCTCTATTTTTTCAGCGCAGTCAACTCTCGCATTTACAATAACCACAATTTTCTGCTTTAGATTATCAAATGCAATAACCTTATCAAAAAGCATCAAATCAACATCTTTAAAATTTTCTTCATCATCGGCATCCAGCTTAAGCCCCGGCTCGCTATATTTAATATAATCATAAGAAAAATATCCCACAAGTCCACCGGTAAATGATGGAAGCCCCTCAACCTTAGGACTCTTATATTCTTCAAGAAGCTTAGTTATAACCTCTCTCGGGTGTTTTACAGGCTGCGTAATAATATTATTGCCGTCCTTTACAGTAATAATCCCATTTGTACAAGTAACCTCCATAGTAGGATCAAATCCAAGAAATGTATATCTTCCCCACCTCTCCTGATTTTCCACGCTCTCAAGCATATAACAATGGCTGCTCACATTTTTAAGAACCTTAAGCACCTCCATAGGCGTCTTAATATCAGACATAATCTCCCTGCTCACAGGAACCACCTTATATTCCTTTGAAAATTCCTTTGCCATCTCAAGCGTAACACTTCTTTTTTCCATATATTTCTCATCCTTTCGCTGCCAATGCTGACACAATACTAATACTGTCCTTAATTAAAAAACGCCCCTGACTGCCACAGACTAATCTGTAAACAGTCAGGGCTGGTAAATGCTTCTCAATGCGGTACTCGATTGAATTTATTATACTATCCCAGCTATTGCTGTCAAGAAATTTTTGCAAGAGACTAACCGCCAAAATCGGCGTCAGCATATCGTTTGTATAAAATTAATGATTTTTAATAACATTTTATAATATTTTAACCTTTATTTGTAAAAAGAATTATAACAAACCATTGCTTATAGAACAAAATATGCTATAATGTGGTTATAAAAACTATGTATGATAATTTAAACATCTACCGGGAGGAACACAATGAGTTTTTCAATAGTTACAGATACTTCTGCAAATTTGCAGTCAAACCATATCAAAGACAATGATATTACTATAATTCCATTTTCCTATTATATGGATGGAGTAGAGGCAGTCTGCTTAGAAGCTGAATGCTTCGATTCAAAAAATTTTTATCAGCAGATGCGCAACAATGTAAGAGTTACCACATCACAGATTAACCCGCAGCGCTATTTAGAACATATGGAACCTCTTGTCAAAGAAGGCAAGGATATTCTTTTTGTGGGCATGTCATCCGGTATCAGCGGCGCATACGCTTCCTCTCTTATAGCTGCCACACAGCTTCGCGAGGAATACCCTGACAGAAAAATTTATACCATAGACACCCTCGGCGCATCTCTCGGCGAAGGTCTTGTAGTTTTCAAGGCTATAAAATGCAGGGATAAGGGTATGACTATCGAAGAAACAGCAGACTATCTCGACAAATTCCGTCATAACATATGCCAGATATTTACTGTAGACGACCTTAAATATCTCCAGATTGGCGGAAGAATCTCTAATGTAACTGCATTTACAGGCAATCTGTTAAATATCAAGCCGCTTCTTAAAGGAAATGAAAACGGCCAGATTGTTACATTTGGAAAAACCCGCGGACGTAAACGCACCATTGAAGCTATTTTGAAAAAATATGAGGAACTTTCAGCACATCACGACGATATGCTGGTAGGCATCTCAAATGCAGACTGTATGGAGGACGCAAAATATCTTGCCGATATGGTCAACAAAATAAATCCTCCAAAAGAAATATTAATCGTAGACCACGAACCGGTTACAGGCTCGTATCTCGGTCCTGGCGCGCTGGCTCTATTCTTTGAAGGCACAGAAGGCTCGCGCCTGAAATAAATCATTACCAATAAAGAAGCACTCCCATAACTGCGCTGACGCCAATTATCAGTATGGGGTGCTTTTTCTTATAGCATAAAAAGCCCGCAACTGCGGCAATCACAAGATTTACTATATTTTCCCCGGATATGATGTCCGAAGTATTAAACGCACTTCCTGCAACTGACAGGACAGCTACTGTCATAAGGGCAACCACTGCCGGTCTAAGCCCTGACATACACCCCTTAACCAGCCTGCTATCCTGAAACTTTTTATAAAAACGTGAAATAACCAATATTATAACAAATGACGGAAGCACAACTCCAAGTGTCGCTGCCGCCGCGCCGCCTATTCCGGCAGTTCTCATCCCAACGTAGGTTGACATATTTACCGCCAGCGGTCCGGGCGTACTCTCGCTCACAGCAATAAAATCCACAAGCTGCTGTTCTGAAAGCCAGCCGTTATTTAAAACCGCCTGCTGTATCAGCGGAATCATGGCGTATCCGCCTCCAAAGGTAAACGCTCCTATTATCAGAAATTCCAACATTAGTTTTGCATATATCACTGTCCGCCCCTCCTCGCAAGGCTAAAGCTCCATACTGCGCCTGCTGCGCCGCAAATTAACAATACCAGAAGCGTGTTTACGTTAAATAATAATATTAATACCAGTGCAGCCGCTATAACCACATATGTAAATGCGTCTTTTTTCATTTTTCCAAACAGTGAAACCGCCGCACTGACAATAAGCACAAGCACGCCTGCTCTGATACCTGCAAATGCGTGCTTTACTACAGCCAGATTTTCAATTTGAATCAAAACCTGAGCCACTATTGATATGATAAGAAAGGATGGCAGCACAACCCCAACTGTAGCCGCCAAAGCCCCCTTCACTCCTTCCACTCTGCTTCCCACAAATGTCGCTGCATTGATAGCCAGCGGTCCGGGCGTCGATTCTGCTATGGCTATCACATCTATTATTTCCTTATCCTCAAGCCATTTTTTATTTTCCACAACCTCACGCTTTATCAGCGGTATCATTGCATACCCGCCTCCAAAGGTAAACGCTCCTATTTTTAAAAACGTAACGAATAAATCTCTGCTGTTTCCCTTAGACATATATCAGATTCCTTTAATTCACCAAATATCGGTTGTATCATACTACCAACATGAATTTTCGTCAATAATCTGCCATTATAGATTCTACTTTGTAAACGCCCACAGATTCTTTATCTGACTCTCCAGCCTGTCATAATCCCACAATATCCCGCTTCTCTGGGTACTGTTTGGATCATTCACCTTTATTTTTCCGTCCCTTACCTCTGTCAAGACAATAAAATGCCCTGTTGTGGTAAAATCCCCCTTTCGCATGCTGCATATAATAGGATGCCCCGCTTTCAATTCGTTATAAATTACATTTTCAGACAACGAAATTTCTTTGCCCTTAATCCCGAAGTGACTGCTTCCGGTTGTCATCAAGCTCCAACTTGTTCCCGTTCCCTTAACATAGAAACCATTTTCTTTGGAATATTTTCCTACCTCATATGGAGTTACGGAATTATCGCCCGTAAGACATGCTATCACCATGCTAAGGCAGGTGGGCGCACAGCCGCTAACCGCAATACAACTCTCTCCATAATCACCATAACCCCATCTCTCATCCCACTGCAATAACAAAGGAACCTCTCCCTTTTTAACCGCACCGATATTATCGCTATAAATTTTGCCCTTTTTGCTTGGAAAATTAGCCACAAAATCAATCATATCAATATTTCGCGAAAGCATATCCAAAAGTTCTTCCGGATAATCATTGTAATTTATTATAATATCCTTTATCCTGCTGTCCCGATTGTTTAAACGGCTAAGTCTTTCCTTAATCGTTCCGCTGCTGTTATTCATAGCGGAAACCTCGTTATACTTTTCCTCTGACGTATTTCCCGCAGTTCCTACTGTGTTGCTCGAATTACTATCTTCTTTGCTATTCCTCTCATTCTTTTCCAAAGTACTGTTTTCTGATATATTATTTGGCAGAATTACATCTTTTACCGCAGAGCCGTAAGTACCAACAAGCCAGCCGCCCAGCACAACAGCCGCAGCAACTCCCGCTGTCTTTAATCTTCTTGTTCTTGCCTTCCTTTTTTTTGCTCTCCTGTTTAATTCTCTGCTCAAACTTCTTCTATTATTGCCCATTCCTTCCATCAACAAAATACCTCCAATAAAAAAACAATTACCCAGCAGGCTCATTAACAAAATTGTATCAGCCTGCCAAGTAATTGTTTTTAATTTAGTATTACAAAAATCTTAAGGTTTACTTATTTTATCCTGTTTTATTTATTCTATCCTATTTTTTACCTATCCTGCTTTTTCATCTATCCTGCCTCTCAGCTGTCTATTTCCCGCATGCTCCGCCCGACTTTCACGCCAACGGAAGTTCTACATAAAATCTTGTATATTTTTCATCGCTGACAGCCCTTATTGTTCCTCCATGCAATTCTACAATCTCCTTTGCAATGGCAAGTCCAAGCCCGCTGCCGCCTGTTTTTGTCGTTCTTGCAGAATCCACCCTGTAAAACTTTTCAAAAATTCTTTTCAGCTTTTCCTCAGGAATTTTTCTGCCTCTGTTGCTCACCACAATGTCAGCATTATTTCCGGCTTTATTTATCTTAATTTCAATTTTGCTGTCCGTACTGTAATAAACGGCGTTTTTAATCAAATTGCCAAAAACTCTTGCCAGCTTATCAGAATCGCCGTTTATGATAATTTTATCCTCTGGAATAAACTCTATTTCTTTATTATTCTCCTTAAGAACAGGATAAAAATCCTCTATAATCTGCTCCAGCATCATACCCAGATTAATCTCCTCTTTCTCAAGAATAATTTTTTCTGAATTAAATCTTGTAATATCAAATAATTCATTAATCAAATCCTCTAATCTATATGACTTCTCCAACGCAACCGTCGTATATTTTTTCCTCTGATGCTGCGGCATATCATCTATTTCATCAAGCAGCGACAGATAACCTATCATGGAGGTCAGCGGCGTCTTAATATCGTGGGCCAGATAGACAATTAAATCATTTTTTCTCTGCTCATTTTCCCTCGCCAACCGCTCATTTTTCTCTGATTCCCGCTTCATATGATTCATTTGCTTGCCTAATTCTTCCAGCTCAGGCGGCAATTCTATGTATTCAACCTCTTTATCGAATAGCTGGTTAGAGGCTTCGCAGACTGCATTAACATAAGAAAACACTTTCCCCAGCAATCTGTACAGCAATATAAATATCCCTATGACCCACAGGGTAATCAAAATCAATATGACAATAATATTCCCACCATACAAATCATTAAATATGCTTATTAACTGATAATAAAGACTTGGTGAAATATTATAAAGCCATTGAAAATCTGATCTGATGATTATAAAAAATGCAGCGCTTAACACTAACAGCGGTATAACCGTAAAAAGAACCACCTGTATAGTAAACTCTCTGAAAATTTTCTTTCTAAGCCGGTTTTGTATATTATTCTCACTTTTCAATTTTATAGCCTACTCCCCATACCGTTTTTATACATTTAGGATTTTTACTGCAATCCTTCATTTTTTCCCTTATATGTCTGATGTGAACCATTATGGTATTGTTGTCTTTTTCAAGATATTTTTCTTTCCAAACCTCCATAAACAGCTCTTCTGTTTTTACTACATTCCCTCTATTCCTGCACAAATACCACATAATAGAAAATTCAGTCGGAGTAAGCTCTATTTTATTCTCGTTATAGTAAAATTCATGGGTATTCAGATTAATAACAATTCCCCTGAAATCAATTACGTTTTCGTCCTTTTCCCAAGCCTGATTATACTTCTTATATCTTCTAAGCTGCGCCTTAACCCTCGCCACCAGTTCCAACGGCTGAAACGGCTTGGTAATATAATCGTCCGCTCCAATGGTAAGCCCGCTTATTTTGTCAATATCCTCTACCTTCGCTGTGACAAATATAATCGGAAAATTGTATTTCTCCCTAATCCGGCTGCACAAAGAAAATCCGTCAATGTCCGGCATCATAACATCCAGCACTGCCAAATCAATATCAAGTTTTTCCAAATCTCCCAAAATATTTTTGCTGTCATAATATTTATAAACGCAATAATTCTCATTTTTCAGATATATATCTATTAAGTCAGCAATTTCTTTCTCATCATCTACCACCAAAATGTTCACAAGTACTCCTCCTTTACGATATTCCTGCGTCGTTTGAAAGATCATAATACCATACAATTTTGTAGGCTTCCTCACAATTCTGTCAATTCGTTCATCTATATTTCTATAAATAGATTTTATAAATATCCTTGTTGCAATTTATCTTCTTTTCCCTCATTCTCGTTTTTGCTCTACATATTTCATAATATCAGCATACATATCTTTTCCAATATAAAATCCAAGCTTTGGATGTTTTGTCGGATTAATCGCTGCATCATTCACAGACATAATCTGTTCAAGGGTCATAATCGAGCCGTTCCAGCCGTCATAACATTCCCTGAGCCTCTTCCAGTCTGTGTACATAATTATTGCATCCCTGTCATACTTTCCCTTCATAATTGCAAGCACAAATTCAGCTCCTGCTTTTACGGTAAATTGACCTGTGCCATCCCCAGCTTCAGGAAATCCGCTTTTTGTTTTCATAGGAACAAGAAACCTTGCCTTAACAATTTCTTTCGACATAAAACAGTGATAAAGGCTGTAAATAAACTTTTCGTCATCTGTCTCAATCCTTGTAAACTGCTCCATTAAAAGCATCCACCTCATTAAATCCGGATTCATAACAGGAATATTTATCTGCTCCATTCCCGTAAAATCCGGCGGTGCAACAAACATTTCTGCTGAAATTGACACCTGTCCCTCATTAACCAGTACTCCCGTAGCGCCGTTTAAGTAAAAGCTCTCTCCCAAAAAATTTTCTATTGCCTTTCCTTCTATACCATTCTCAATCTTTTTCATCTCAAAAAGTTCGCCAGAGTATTTCTTCATCTGATAAGCTGCATATGCCTTTGTATATATCCGGATGTCCGGCGGCGTGCAAAGATACCTCTCGCCCTGCCTCACCGTATTTGAGAACAAATGCGGTTCTCCGGTACTCCTGTTGTGCAGACAATATATTTCATCCGCATTAATAATCTTTTTCACAATCGCCGCAACCAATCTATTCATTCTTGTCTGGCTCAGGCTTCGCTTTTCCTCGGTATCGTCCGCAACAACCTTGCTGTGATACCAGCTATACAAACTCAGCATTTCAGCGCCGTCCGTAATACTCATCCTGTCCCACTCTTCCTCAGAGAGTTCAAGCTGTTTTGACTGCACATACTCGTCGCCTATGGCTTTTATAAAAAGCTTCATTTCCTCATAGGAGGTTATCTCGTCTGCGTCGCTTCTTACCAGCGCAGACAAATCGGTTCTACCACCGCTTTCAGGACTGCCGGCTTTACTTTCAAAATTGAATAATCCCATATGTAAACTTCCTCCCATTTTAATTTTATTATATTTACTGCGGCCTCCCCTTTTATATCCAGAATAAAAACAAAGGCTTATCCAATCCTTCAAGCACAGGCGCAGGATTTTTGTCCAAAATACAATGAGATTTATAGGATTGCGCACATACGCTTTATCTGATATTCAACAACATAAATTTGGGTGTCAAAATATACATTTTCACACCCAAACTTTTATAAATGTATTATACTGTAATATTGCAAAATCAACAAGTAAATTTCCTGTCGTACAGCAACGCCGCAATCAGCACCACAAAGCATGAACCCACATTATGTACCAACGCCCCTGTTGTAGGATTTAAAATTCCCATCACAGAAAGCCCAACCGCAACAAAATTGATGCACATAGAAAGTGTTATGCTGAATTTGATTGTATTTACTGTGGCATTAGACAATCTCTTAAGATAAGGAATTTTTGATATGTCGTCGCTCATCAGCGCAATGTCGGCTGCCTCCACAGCGATATCGCTTCCCATACCGCCCATTGCTACACCCACGTTTGCTGTCTTCAGCGCAGGTGCGTCATTTACTCCATCGCCAATCATACAAACCCTTTTGTTTTCAAACTGCATATCTACAACGCTTTTTACTTTTTCCTCCGGAAGAAGCTCGGCACGGACTTCCTTAATTCCTGCCTTTCCCGCAAAATAATCGGCAGCCTTTTGGTTATCGCCTGTTAAAAGCACTATTCTCGTCTTCATTGCATTAAGCTTTAACACCATATTTTCAGCTTCAGGGCGGAGCAGGTCAGACAGTGCAAGCAAGCCGATACATTTCTTGCCCTCGGCAACCAATACAGAAGCCTTTCCCTGAGTTCGCAGATGTTCCAGCTCATTTAAAACCGTGTCAGAAATTGCCACGTCATTTTCTATCAAAAATTTTTCATTACCGCAAAGCAAGGATTTTCCAAAAACCTTCGCATAAATTCCTTTTCCTGTTGCCATTTTAAATTCATCAGATTCTGTTATTGCCACATTTTTCTTCTTTGCGCAGGAAACAATCGCTTTTCCCAAAGGATGCTCGCTCTTTGCCTCAGCGGAAGCTGCCAATGATAACAGTGCATTTTCATCAATATGCCCTTCAAAGGATAAAATATCGCTTACCTCAAGTTTTCCATATGTGAGTGTTCCTGTTTTATCAAAAACAATGGTGTCAACCTTCCCCATTTTTTCCAGAGCCTCACCTGACTTAATAATAACGCCTTGTTTTGTTGCCTGGCCTATAGCAGCCATAATCGCCGTAGGTGTTGCAAGAACAAGCGCACATGGACAGAATACAACCAATATGGTAACAGCACGCACAATATCCTTTGTCACCATCCATGTGATAACCGCAATCAAAAAAGCAGCAGGCACAAGCCAGCTTGCGCATTTATCCGCAATCCTCGCCATAGGGGCTTTCTTGTTTTCCGCTTCCTGTACCATACGGATAAGCTTTTGAAGGGAGCTGTCCTCACCGACCTTAGTAGCCATTATATCAATAGCTCCGAAACAGTTGATTGTTCCGCAAAATACGTCGTCTCCCACCGCCTTATCCACAGGTAAGGATTCACCTGTCATAATAGACTGGTCTATAGATGTTTCGCCGCTTATTACAGTACCGTCAACAGGGATTGTCTCGCCAGGCAAAATACGAAGAATATCATTTTTGCAGATTTTTTCCGCAGCAATCATCTCCTCTTTTCCATCTACAATTTTTCTTCCCTGAGCAGGCGCTAAACTTACAAGCTTCCGCAATCCTTTCTTTGCCCTATTGGCAGTCATATCCTCAAGAATACCGCCGATAGCCATAATAAATGCGACCTCTCCCGCAGCAAACAAGTCTCCGATAGCGATTGCAGCAAACATTGCCATTGTAATAAGCAGAGCTGATGAAATTTTGCTGATACCGGGATTGTAAAAAATGCGCCACACTGCCAGATATAAAAGCGGAATACCACAAATTACAACCGTAATCCATGCAGGATTTATAGGAAACTCCACTCCAATTTTAGACAACACAAAACTTAATACCAGAAAAACTCCGCCAACCAGCGTTGCAGGCACACCAGCCAAGAAATCATTCACCCTTTTTAGCATACTAACCTCCATTGACACTGTTTCAAACCCAGTGTATAATATATTTGTTATAAAACAAAATGTTCTGTTTCTTTTATTATAGTCACGCTGTAAAATCCATTCAATAATCAGATTTCTATTGCTGTTCGTTACAGAACATTTTTATTTATTTGTTCGGGAGGCTGTTATGGACAGGCGTCAAAAGAAAACAAGAGAGGCAATATTTCAAGCATTTGCCAGACTTTTATCCGAGAAAAACTATAATCAGATTTCAGTACAGGAAATCATTGACACTGCCGATATTGGCAGAACAACTTTCTACGCCCATTTTGAAACAAAGGATTTTTTACTTAAAGAACTATGTGAAGAGCTGTTTAATCATATAATAGACACCGCAATGGGACTCCCTCATGGACATTATCACTACTCCTGCGGCAACGCAAAGGATTCTGTATTTTTGCATCTGCTGCGCCATCTTCAGGAAAACGACCGCAACGTTCTCGGTCTGCTTTCCTCTCAAAATAACGAAATATTTCTGCGATATTTCAAGAGTAATTTAAAAAACCTTATCATAACCCAGTATGCCGACAAGGGAATGTTAAAAAATTCAAAGCTGCCGGAGGACTACCTTGTAAACCACATTTCCTCATCCTTCGTTGAAACGGTGGATTGGTGGATTTCAAGGAAAATGAAAGAGACTCCGGAAGAAATTACAGAGATGTTTCTTGGTGTAATTGAGCCGTTAATGCAGAAATAACGCTGATATAAATAAACATCTTAAGTCTGCTGATTTTCCGGCATTTCCTCTCTATTTGGCTCTCTTACATGAGACGCCATTTTTATATCGCAGGCCGAATATTTTTTGAAATTTTCCCTCCCCTGCGCCAATGTCATATGATTAGCGCCACTATATTCATGGGGATTTTCCCCCGAAACATCATTTTCCCAAAAACAAACAGGACATATATCCCACAAAACATCTCCTTCTGTTTCTCCAATCAGCGTAAAATATCCGCAGCATTTACACTTATACCTATTTTCCATTATTTTTTCTCCATTTCCTTATATTCATAAGCTATATTCTGCCCGTCGCCCGTTTTTCTTCCTATTCTCCAACTGCTTTGATAACAATATTTTATCACACATATATGAAATCAGACAAAGATAAAAGAATATGTATCGGCGAGAGTAAAATTTTCTTCCGGAATTGCCTGTATTTTATAAAAAGGGTTCTCGGTAAGTCCATGCTGCTTTCAGGTATGATTGGAATTTTGACTTACACAATCCGATGCCAGCTATCTTTACAGACAATCAGTTCGACAAACCGGAATTCTGATAAGACACTTTTTATAGCATTTATTAACTGTTATATCTTATCTTCAAAAAGTCCGCAAACCCTTGAAAATGCTAAATTTATAGCAAGTGAGTTTGCCCTTAGACTTTCCCTTGTGTTATATCCTTTTCCCTCGTATTACGAACCCTTATAAGGGCAAAAATATGGGAAAGAAAAATCTGTAACAAATTATAACACAGAATAAATCGGGCAGGAAGAACTGATGGAAATGCTTTCTTAATTTTCTCCAAAAATACAATTAGCAAAGGAAGGACTGATAAGGTATGAAATTCATATATGCAGAATACAATATGTACCACAACAGTGTTGATATAACAACCTTTGACGGGTATCTTCTTCGGGTTGACTGTAATGTAGCGGAAGAAGGACTACGGACAACTCCCTGCTCTCAATGTGCTTTAGATGCATTAGCAATAGATAATCCGCTTGAATATGCCCGATTAGCACTTGATGGCAACTTACAGATGTGGGTGGATGCAGAGGATAGTTTGGAAATTTGGTAGCAACATTAACGAGGTGCTGACTATTTTTATTATGTAGTCAGCACCTTTTCTAAATTATCTGCTCAACAAGAAGAACATTTTATAAATATAAATGATTGGAAGAATTGAATTCATATTAGCATTGCGGGAAAGTGTTCAACAGTCTAATCTTATGGGAATATCCCTGACAGAATGGGCAATTACGCACTTTTCCATGGTGCAATAAAGAATAATGCCATTGAATGATATTCTTTGAGGGCATAAAAACATTGCTGCATTGATATGAAACGGAAAGTAGCATAAAAAAAACAAATGTATACAACTGTTGGTGGCGTATCATGGGCTTTTTCATTATTGTATGATACATAATCAAAAGAAAGGTGGTTGTGTTATGAACAAGCAAATAGCCATATCCGCAAAGCATTTGAAAAAGGCTTTTGGCAAAGGCGAAAGTATTCAGGTCATTTATTCGGATCTGAATATTGATATTTACAAAGGGGATTTTACCGTTATTATGGGTTCATCGGGGGCAGGCAAATCTACCTTGATGTATTCCCTCTCAGGTATGGATAAGCCGGACGGTGGGGAGATTTACTTTGACGGAGTAGACATCACGAAGTTAAGCAATGACAAGCTGGCTGTGTTTCGGCGGAAAGAGTGTGGATTTGTGTTCCAACAGATTTATTTAATTGATAAGATGAACCTTATGGATAATGTCATTACGGCAGGGGTACTGACAAGTAAAGATAAAAAAGATATTAAAAATCGTGCAGAGGAATTGTTTTCTTTGGTAAACATTCCTGAAAAAACGTGGAGAAAAACATCTGCTCAGATTTCAGGAGGTGAAGCGCAAAGGGCAGGGATTGTCAGGGCAGTTATCAATAATCCCAATGTGCTTTTTGCAGACGAGCCAACAGGTGCGTTAAATTCCGCAAATTCGGCGGCAGTCCTTGATGTTTTTACCTCGCTTCATGGTAAAGGTCAGAGCATCGTCATGGTTACTCACGACAAAAAATCAGCCCTGCGGGGGAATCGCATCATTTATATAAAGGATGGGAAGATTTTTGGGGAATGTGATTTGGGGAAATTTGAGCAGGACAATTTCGAAAGAACTGAAAAATTTGATAAATTCATTAAAGAAATGGGGTGGTAATATTGAAAAAACTATCCACGCTTATTTTACATAATTTGAATAAAGCAAAGGGACAGTACATCTCTTTTGGGGTGTTTATCTGTCTGACCGCATTAATTATAAATATTGCCCTTGTGCTTACTTTCCAAACATTTGACGCTTATGATGACCTGTTTGATGAGCTTAACACAGCGGATGTCAATTTTATTATTCCGCAGATTCAGGATTATGATGATTTGCTCACAGAAGTAGAGGAAATCGACGGTGTATTATTTGTTGAAAAGCATGGTGGGGTATTTACTCCGGTAACAGTTCGTGAATTTGCAGGGTCTGATTTTGACATGAATACTGTTTTTTACAATGTTGATGAGGAAAGGGAGCTGAATCTGCTTGATGTTACGGAACATTCGGGAAAAAGCGGCGATTCTGCTTATATTCCTATGTATATGAAAGAATTGGGCGGTTTTATGGAGGACGGAAGCATTACTTATTCCATAGATGGAAAGGATCATACTTATCATATTGACGGTGTCGTTCAGGAGATGCAGTATGGAAATTACGGTACAGGACTGATTGGCGGCTATTTCCCAAAGGAGGTCTATGAGAAATTTGCAGGTGAATACAGCAATCATGTCGTTACGGAATATTCCATAAAAACAACTGAAAACGCTGATTTAAGCGAAATGAAAAATGTAATATCTGAAATAATAAAAGAAAAAGGGATTTCCTTATTAAGCATCAATGACAGGGCGGCTTCAAAGCAGACCAGAACGATGGTCTGTACGTTACTTATTGTTATATTTTTGGCGATTGCCGCAATTATACTTGTAGTGAGTATTTTCCTCAGTAATTTTCGGATACGAAGCGGGGTAGAGGAAGAACTGGCACAGATGGGGGTATTAAAAGCGATTGGTTATACAAGTAACATGATTATTATTTCAGCAGTTATGCCCTATGTGTCTGTAGGCATTATTGCTACAGTAATTGGAATCGCTGTATCTTATGCCGTTTTGCCTTTTGTAGCGGGTATTTTAGCAATCCAATCAGGATTTTCTTATACTCCTGCATTTGATATAATGGCTATGCTGATCGTAGTTCTGATACTAACATTGGCAATATTACTTTTTTCCTATATTTCAGCAGGGAAAATACATAGATTAGAACCTATAAACGCTATAAGAGGCGTTGTCGGGGAAGAATCAGCGGGACAGAATATATTACTTTTTATCGTTGCATTTGGTATCATGGTGTTGCTGTCTTTTGCAGGAACTCTTTTATACAATGTAAATATTAAGCCGGATAATTTTATGAATACGCTTTCAGAGGAATTACCGTCTGTTATTTTTACGGCTGAGGAAAAAAAAATGGCAGAACTTAAGGAAATTCTGGGGAAGGATAATCGTGTGCAGCTTTTTATGGAATATGCTTCCGTACCTGTAAGCTATACGGATGGCAGTCTTACCGCCTTTGTGTGTGAAGATTTTTCAAAAGTAACAAACGATATCTGTTATGAGGGAAGCAGTCCCGCGAAAGATAATGAAATTGCAGTGGGAAACGCACTTGCGGATGCGTATCCTATCGGTAATGAAATAGAGATAACAGTCGGCTCCAGGTCGAAAGATTACATTGTAACAGGCTATATTCAAAGCGTTAATAATGCTGGGGCGGTATGTCAGTTGACAAGTAAAGGATATGAAAAAATAGGCGAAAAAACGGATTCTGTCAATGTTTACTTATATGATAAAAATGCTGATGGGTTTATAAAGGAATATGAAGAAAACTACGATACAGTTGTTAAATCGTCAGTAAATTTTGAACAAATGAGTGAAAACGGTCAAATGATGTATACGGGCATTGTTTCCGTTATTGTGACTATCCTGTTTGTCATTTCTGTCCTGATGGTATTGCTTGTAATGTATGTAATCATAAATGGGATGATAAGCAGGCGCAGACAGGAATTTGGGATCTATAAAGCAATCGGATATACAAACCGGCAGCTTACAGTTAAGACAGCGCTTGAACTGATACCTGTTGTAGCTGTGGCATCAGTTATTTCGGCAATAGCCGGATTGTGGTATC
>CAYZZP010000031.1:0-2237 GCA_964482965.1 uncultured Lachnospira sp. | reverse complement strand
ATACCTGTTGTAGCTGTGGCATCAGTTATTTCGGCAATAGCCGGATTGTGGTATCTTCCCGCAATCGACAATGTTATTTTCTCACTTATCGGGGCTGTAAAAAACCATTTTGAAGTATCCATTTGGATATTAATTATATTTGTGGCTCTGTTTACTGCTGTTGCATTTGGAATTAGTGTACTTCTTTCTGCACCGATTAAAAAGATTACAGCATATTCACTGTTAAAGGATTAAAGCGAGGAGGTTTCATATGAATTTTTCTGAAAAATTAAAGGAGATACGAAAAAAAGAAGGTATATCACAGGAGCAGCTTGCCGAAAAAATCGGTGTTTCAAGGCAGGCTATCACAAAGTGGGAAACTGGAAAAGGATTGCCTGATGTGGAAAATATGGTAATCATAGCAGAGATTTTTAAGACTACCATAGATGAGCTGCTTACTGATTCTGTCACAAGAGCAGTTTCGGAAACATCTGTATATACCAGCGAAACAATCTATGACATTGACTGTGAAAAACATTTTGATATTAATATTGGCAGTGCAGCTACAATCCTGCTGTCATCGGGCGATGATGAGAAATTGCATATTAAGTTGTCCTCTGAAACCCTTGAAAATTTAGACTCCATGTTTAAGATAAAGCTGGATGAAAAGAAAAACAAGTTGGATGTAATCTGCATTAACAAAAATAAGTTAAGCCGTTATGAAGCAGAGGAATCGCTGACGGTTGAGATTGTCTTTCCTTGTAAATATTCTGAAAGCTGTGAGATTGAAGCCAGCGTGAAACTTCTTGCAATCAGGAATCTTCATCTGAACCGTTTAGAATATGACGGTGATGCAGAGCAGGTCTTGGTTTCAAACAGTAGTGGAAGTTTGGAATTGACAGCAAAGACAGATTATGAAATTACGGTTGATAAGATTATGGGAAGGTTAGACGTTAACCAGTGGAAAGCAAAAACGATTCTTCATATCCCACAGGAAAATATGGTAAATGTGGTAAATAATGGCAGAAAATGTAATGTTTATTATGTAAAAGCAGGAAAAGAGACAGGGTACGAAAATGTTTCTGACAGTGAAAATCAAATTAGCGTTTCAGGAATATTCTCGGAAATGGTTATAGACTTGACAATATAAGAACAATATATAAATCACTTATAGCTACAAAGGGGTGCTTACCGCGCCCCTTTGTTTTTAACTGACCTTTGCTGTTGATAGTTTGCTATCTTCTTTGGCGGATTTTTCAACCGCTCAAGCACACTTCTTTTATTCTGTCTTTGACTGTCCTCGCCATACTTTTTCTCCCATGTAGCTACTTGTTCCTTATAATCTACATAAGCACTGTGGGATTTGTGATAAATACGATAAAACTCCTGTACATTCTTATAACCGTATCTTTTGGCAATACCGGACAAGCCGATTTTCAGAATGCCTATTTCCTCATTCTTGCGGTCAATTTTGCTTTGCAGTTCGCCTTTCTTGGTAAATCTTGCAAGCCCTTTCAGATCGTCACGCTCAAGTTCTAAAACATTGCGTTCTTTTTCTGCCTCAAAAATGATCTCATTCTGTCGTTTCAGTTCCTTGTAAATCTTAAATAGCTTTGGATAGGCGGCTGCTTCGGCTAGCATGACAGGCTTGGGCGGTATCTTTGGCTTGGTTTGTGTTTCCTTTTCGGGTGGTTGGCGGACAAGTTCTTGCACTGGCATCTGCGGTTTTATCTGCTCTGTATCATAGAGTTTTGCTGACAGTTCTCTTACCTTTTGCAGCACCTTTGAAATCAGTATTGCCAACACCGCAACTGCACTCATAAGGATAGTTCCAAACCGTTCCGGTTGGCTGCCGAATACATCAATGGATTCCCTGATGCGATCAGTAATATATTCCTGCTTTATCTGTTGTATCTCTGTTTCCGCCACGCCACTGACGATTGCCCTGTCAACCTCACGATTCCAACGCATACGATATTCGTTATCCGTCTGTATCTGTTCCGCTTTCGGGTTATTTTTCCCTATCTTCTTGGTGGCAAGGTACAGACCGTTTTCGTCAAAAACGTGCAGTTTCTCTTTGTCGTCCTTTACCAAAGTATTGATAAGGTCTGTGTAAAAGTGTTTTACCTCGTCCACAAAATCGTCCTGCTTGAACAGCTTATTCTTGGCGGTAAAGAGGTTGCGCTCATATACCTCGCCTTTCTTCACAATCTTACAGCCTTTGCGGATATCCCCGTTTTCGTCAAGTATCTCTTTCT
>CAYZZP010000030.1:0-24586 GCA_964482965.1 uncultured Lachnospira sp. | reverse complement strand
GGCACGGCTGCTGTTTTCTTTGCAGGAGATGCAGGATGGGGAGACAAAGTTCTGAGTGTATGTGATAAAACTGTGACATACTGGTGAGAACAAGATGAAAACCTGCCGCAGTGGTTGAAAAATTCATAAATTAGAGGTATAATGTTTCTATGTTGTGAGAGCGACTAATCGGGCTTTTTAAGAATGTAATTTTTAGTTTGGAGGAACAATTAATGATTATAAAAGAGAAGCATATTGCCATTGATTATGCTGACAGACATATAGGATGTGAGGTATAATTTTATAGATTAAAATATTTGCAGCTAATATATTTGCGGCAGTGATGGGAGCATATATGGAGAAGCTTGTAATAATAAATTTAGATAATAATGAGTACGGTAAGGTGCAGGGCATTGCAGGCAGAATGAAGCTGCAGACAGAGCGTATAGAGTGTAAGGAGAGCGGAGATTGCAATATTACACTTGAGGAAATTTCTATAGGAAAATTTAAAGGGGCGTTACAGTCTGATGAAAATGTTGGCAGCAGCGAGGACAATGAAAGCCTGATTTTACTCTGTGGGCTGCGTGAAAAGCGTCTGGATAAGGTATTATTTGAATTAAGAAGAGCTGAGGTGTCGGCAGATTTTAAAGCAATACTCACACCGACAAACAAGAGCTGGACGCTAAAAAGGCTTTTTGCAGAATTGAGCAGAGAGCGGGCGGCTATAGAAAAGTTATAATTTTGAAAATTTTTTAATCCAATAAAAGCAGGAAAAAGCAGTTTGTATATAAAAAACAATAACAAATACAGTTATTAGTGGAGATTAACATTATGACGTTTTGGGATATATTAAAAAAGAGACAGGCATTGTTAAGAAGAGCTGAGCTTTGCAAAATGCAGCTGTCGAAAGAGGAGAGAAGCGGTAATGCCGGTTTTATGGCAGTTGAATGAATACGCAGACAGGGATGTGTTCGAGATGGAATGGGAAAATGAGGAATTGAATTAGAGTCCGGCTAAAATTGATGATTTTGAAAAGAGATAGGCAATGAAAATTATAGCGCGTATATATACTGATTTTCCGCAGAAATTCGGAATACCGAGGCAGAGCGGGCTGGTGCAGGAATTAAAGGGAACAGTTGTGTTTGAAAAGGAATATAGAAGCGAGGATGCAGTAAAGGGGCTTGAGGGCTTTAATTATATATGGCTGTTGTGGCAGTTTCAGGGGACTGACAGAGATAACTGGTCCGCAACCGTGAAGCCTCCGAGGCTTGGCGGAAATACTCATATGGGAGTGTTTGCCACAAGGTCGCCGTTTCGTCCAAATAATATCGGTTTGTCATCTGTAAAGCTTGAAAAAATAGAATTTATGGAAAATGGGCCGGTGCTTCAGGTGTCTGGAATTGATTTGCGAGACGGTACGCCTATATATGATATTAAACCTTATCTTCCATATACGGACTGCCATACAGACGCAAAGGGTGGTTTTGCTAATGAAGTTAAGGATTATGAGTTAGAGGTGGATTTTCCGGCTGAGTTATTGAAAATGTTGCCGAAGGAAAAGCAAAAGGGGATTATTGAAGTTTTAAGACAGGACCCAAGACCCTCGTATCACAAAGACCCAAAACGCAGATATGGCGTTGCATATGCGGGCTTTGATGTCCGGTTCACAGTAGACGGCGGGCGGCTTTCAGTGTTTGAGGTAGTTCCTTTTACAGAAAAATAATGCACATATTATTATAAATTAAAGCGGATGTTTTGTAAATAATGCACAAAACATCTGCTTTTGTTATGTGCATAATAATGAAAATGATTGAAAATAGAGGAAAATGAGTAAAAATGCTTGAAAAATTATTAAGAGATGCTAGAATATAATCATAAACAATCAAGAACGATAAAAAAAGAGCAATAGCAACTTAAAAAACAATCAAAAGCAATTACAACAAATCAAATAATCAAAATAGAAAGGTGGGATAATATGCTTACAGAAGAAAGACATTCCATAATACTTGATATGATAAACAACCGGAAAAGTATTACAGTAAGCGAATTGTGTGAGATACTGAAAACCTCTGAATCAACTATAAGAAGAGATTTGAATACAATGGCGGAAAAGGGGCTGCTCAATAAGGTTCACGGAGGGGCTATCGCACTTAATGATACTCTGGAAGCTGTTAAACATGACGTGGAAGAAAAATCTAAGTTATATATTGAAGAAAAATCAGCAATAGCAAGATACGCTGCCGCGTTGATAGAGGACGGAGATTTTGTGTATATTGATGCAGGAACAACCACTGAGAAAATGATTGATTTTCTGCCTGATAAAAATGCAGCATTTGTAACAAATTGTTTTATTCATGCAAAAAAGCTTGCAAGGAGAGGCTTTAAGGTATTTATTCCGGGAGGGGAGGTTAAAGCGGTAACAGAGGCAATAGTTGGCGCTGAATGTGTTCTGGCACTGCAAAAGTACAATTTTACAAAATCATTTATAGGCGTCAATGGAATTTCTGCAAAGGCAGGATTTACAACTCCGGATGGGAATGAAGCGGGTGTTAAGTCGGCAGTTGCTGCAAATAGTAAGCAGGTATATGTGCTGGCAGACCATTCAAAGTTTGACAAGATTAGTTCGGTTACATTTATGCAGCTTAACGAGGGAATAATAATAACAGACAGACTTGAGGATAAAAAATATATTGGCAAGGCGTCCATAAAGGAGGTTTATAATGGTTTACACTGTGACTTTTAATCCGGCGATTGATTATGTGATGTACGCTGATAGTTTTAAAACCGGAATAGTGAACCGTTCAAAGCATGAAGAACTCTATTTTGGCGGCAAGGGAATTAACGTCTCATGGGTGTTGAAAGAGTTGGGCATTGAATCGGTAGCTATGGGATTTGTGGCAGGATTTACAGGAGCAGCACTGGAAAAGGCGGTGGCTGATAAAGGTATAACGGCAGATTTTATACATTTGGATGAAGGATTTACGAGAATCAATGTGAAAATTAAGTCTGACAGCGAGACGGACCTTAATGGACAGGGGCCTCTGATTGACGAGGCGGCACTTGATAAATTGCTGGATAAACTAAATAATATAAAGGACGGCGACACAATAGTACTGGCAGGCAGTATTCCCGACACGCTTCCCTCCAATACATATGAAAAAATATTGGAGAGGCTTGCGTGCAGAGAGGTGAAAGCAGTGGTGGACGCCACGAAGGATTTACTCTTAAAGGTGCTTAAATACAGACCGTTTTTAGTAAAGCCTAACAGCTACGAGCTTGGCGAAATGTTTGACGTGGCGGTTAAGACAGATGAAGAAATTGTTAAATATGCTTCTAAGCTCAGAGAAATGGGTGCAAAAAATGTGCTTGTATCAAGGGCTGGCGATGGGGCATTGCTTCTTGATGAAAATGGAAATACTCATATATGCGGTGTGTGCAAAGGTATGGTTAAAAATTCGGTGGGAGCAGGAGATTCTATGGTTGCAGGATTTATAGCAGGTTCGGCCGACGGAGATTATGAATATGCATTAAAGCTCGGAACAGCAGCAGGAGGCGCAACAGCGTTTTCAGAAGGGCTGGCTGAAAAAGGTGATATATACAGACTGCTCAAGCAGCTTTAAGATATTATATGTTAAAAACTACAAATAAGCGGAGGACAACAATATGCGAATAGTTGATTTGTTAAGCAAAGACAGCATTGCATTAAAAGTATTACCATCCGATAAAAATGAAGCGATGGAAAGGACATAAATGCAAAGGCAGTTATGCAGATTATGGCGGCAGGTATCAAGCGAGGTACTGAGATAGAGATAGCGTGCGATGGAGAAAGCGAGAAGGATGCGCTTGATGAAATTGCTGCAATGTTTGAAAATGGATTTGGCGAGTAGATAAATTTCAAGTCGGCGGTGTGCTGTAAAATATAAGGCTG
Source organism: uncultured Lachnospira sp. (assembly GCA_964482965.1). GTDB lineage: Bacteria > Bacillota > Clostridia > Lachnospirales > Lachnospiraceae > Lachnospira. The sequence goes on along the minus strand of CAYZZP010000030.1, from coordinate 20,679 downwards.
CCGCCGGCGGTTAAACGCAGAAAAATTAAAAAAATATGTACATAACGGGGGTATGGTTATGAAGATTTATAATGGAAAAGGCGTATATGGAGCTATTGCTATTGGAAAGGTTTCTCTTTTTAAGAGACAGGAGGTGGCTGTTAAGCGCAGCCGCATAACCGATGTGGAGAACGAAAAAACTCGTCTTGCGGCGGCGAAGGAGCTTTCAGTGGCACAGCTTCAGGAAATATATGAGAAAGCGCTGAAGGAAGTCGGCGAAACTAATGCACAGATTTTTGAAATTCATATGGTTATGATTGAGGACGAAGATTATAACGAGTCCATTAACAATATAATTGAGACGCAGCTTGTAAACGCGGAGTATGCTGTGGCTGTAACATCAGATAATTTTGCTCAGATGTTTGGCTCTATGGAAGATGAGTATATGAAAGCCCGCGCTGCAGATGTAAGGGACATATCAAACAGAATTATCAAAAATCTTATGTCCGGGGATAATGCGGATACGGTGGAAAATGACAAGGTTATTATCTGCGCAGATGATTTGGCACCAAGCGAGACGGTGCTTCTTGATAAAGATAAGGTTCTTGCGTTTGTGACAGCATACGGTTCAAGTAATTCACATACGGCTATACTTGCCAGAAATATGAATATTCCTGCAATTATAGGAGTCGGCGGGGAATTTTTAAATGAACTTTCTGATGGCGACAACGCTATTGTGGATGGTTTTACAGGAAAAATATATATTGAACCGGATAGCGCAACTGTAGAGGAACTTTGCAAAAAGCAGCTTGAGGACGAGGAGAAAAAAATGCTGCTAAATAATATTAAGGGCAAGGAAAATGTGACCGTTGATGGCACTAAAATTAATATTTTTGCAAACATAGGCAGCGTTGATAATATAGGCGCAGTACTTTTAAATGACGCCGGAGGAATAGGTCTTTTCAGAAGCGAATTTTTATATCTTGAAAGCAGCGGCTACCCTGCTGAGGAGCAGCAGTTTTCGGTATATAGAAAAGTGCTTGAGAGCATGGCTGGTAAAAAGGTGATTATCAGAACTCTTGATATAGGCGCCGACAAACAGGTGGGATATTTTAATCTTGCAAAGGAGGAAAATCCGGCTTTGGGTTACAGAGCCATAAGAATATGCCTTACGAGACCGGATATATTTAAAACGCAGCTTCGGGCGCTTTACAGGGCGTCTGCTTACGGTAATCTTGGCATAATGTTTCCTATGATAACAAGCGTGTCTGAGGTGGAACAGATACTCGGCATATGTGACGAAGTAAAGTCGGAGCTTAAGTCACAAGATATTCAATTTTCAGAAAATGTAGAGCTTGGCATTATGATTGAAACTCCTGCGGCGGCAGTTATAAGCGACCGTCTTGCGCCGCTGGTAGATTTTTTCAGCGTGGGAACCAACGACCTTACACAATACACTTTAGCATGCGACAGGCAGAATCCTAATCTTGAAGCATTTTGCGACACTCACCACGAGGCAGTTTTAAGGCTTATTGAGATTTCTGCAAAAAATGCCCATGCCAACGGCAAGTGGATTGGCATATGCGGAGAGCTTGCGGCTGATACAAGTCTTACAGAGAAATTTTTAAGAATGGGGATTGACGAGCTTTCAGTGTCTCCGTCATATGTGCTTAAGGTGAGGGCAGCGGTGAGAAATGTGGATTTATCCAAGTAATACAGGCATTGTCAATTTTTACAAATGGAAAATTGTGAGCAAAGTTGTGGCGTTATTGTATTAAATGCTCCGGTTGATTTGCGGGTGTAATTATGTTAGAATACAAACAATTTACTTTTGGAGTGTAGAGATGAATTATATCGGTTCTAAATTATCATTAACTAATTTTCTTTCTGATTCAATACTTGATGCTGCAGGAAAGAACATAAGCGGCTGTACCTTTGCCGATTTGTTCGCTGGTACGGGCGCGGTGGGTACGGCGTTTAAAGAAAAAGGCTGCAGGGTTATAGCTAATGATATTCAGTATTACAGTTATATCCTGAACAGACATCTTATAGGAAATGTTCCGCCGCTTGATGTTTCGGAATTTGGTTATATGTTTGATTTGGAAGGCAAAGATGGCTTTGTGTACAATAATTATTGCGAAGGCTCCGGCTCGGGAAGAAATTATTTTGCAGACGATAATGGAAGAAAATGTGATGCTATAAGGATTGAACTTGAAAATTTAAGAAAAGAAAATAGAATTGATGACAGGCAGTATTACTACATTTTGGCAAGCCTTATTAATTCTATTGACAAATATGCCAATACGGCGTCGGTGTATGGAGCGTATCTTAAGCACATAAAGCACTCAGCACAGAGAGAGTTTAAATTGGAGCTGCTTCCGGTTATAAGCGGAAGCGATAAATGCGAGGTTCATAACAGAGATGTAAATGAACTTATAGGAGAGCTTAGCGGAGATATATTGTATCTTGATCCTCCTTATAATGCACGCCAGTATTGTGCTAATTATCATATTCTTGAAACTATTGCAAGATATGATAATCCCTCTTTAAAGGGAGTTACAGGGCTTAGGAACAGTACGGGGCAAAAGAGCCTTTACTGTTCAAAGAGAACAGTTGAAAAGGTATTTGACGATTTAATAAAGAGGGCGAATTTTAAATATATATTCTTGAGCTACAATAATGAAGGGCTTATGTCATTTGACACAATTAAGTCTATAATGTCGCAGTACGGCGAATATGATGTGCGCCAGTGTGATTACAGACGGTTTAAAGCCGATAAGGACGAAAACCGCAATCATAAAAGCGACAGTACTACGGAGTATCTGCATTGCCTGACAAAATAGCGGCGAAGTGTAAGCAGTTTAGTTTTATTTCTTTTCAACCAGATGTTGTTTAAATTCCCACGGATCATAACAGTAACAGCCTTCACAGCCTGTTTCGCTTCCGCCGTGGTATGCGCCGCCTTTATAATAGGACATAGGGTATCCGAGGAGCTTTGCGTCATATCTTATACCGGTGCGGCGGCATTCCTTGCAGAACTGTCTCTTAGCGTCGTTGGCTGCCTTGCTTAAGGGCTGGAAGTCAGAAAGTCTTTGGCTGGAATTAGTCATAACCCGGTCTTCGTTTTTTATACCGTTTTTGTGGTCCGCCTCAGGATTGGAGGTGCCAAGAACAACACAGCGCCTTGCCTTGATGGCTTTCTTGATGTCTGTGGATATGTGCTGTGAGTAGTTTCCGTTGTTAAAACCGTTTAATCTTATTCTGTCAATGCCGTTTTCATCAGGCTTTGCCAGCCGCAGGAATTTATCGCCGTTGCTCTCTGGCCATATAAATATTTCTCCTTTTAGAAAATCTGTATTTTAAAAATGTATTTATGAAATCAGTGCCGGTTTTTCTTTTGTTCTTTGCGGCTTGCTACATGTTGTCTTAAGGTAGCAAGGGTGTTTTCATAGCTTATTGACTTAAAACCTGGGAAGGCTTTGAGCATACGACGCTGCTGTTTATTGATATTGCTGATGAGGCGTTGATATGCTTCATTATCCAAAATGTATTCGGACATTTTTTCAGACCATTTTTCCGTTAGCTTTCCTGAATGGTTTTCGGATAATTTTTCACCTAACTCAGAGCGCATCTGTTCAAAAAGAGCAGAAGCCTCTTTAAGTTTGTTGTTAAAGCCGGAAAATCCTCCGAGTGTAATTATGGTATCTGATACGAAAAGCACCAGAAGGATTACGTTCATAATGTGGAACGCTGTCATAGGAATTAAGTCAGTGTATTTTATTATAAATGGATGGATAATTTTTATCAGGAGTGCTGAAAATGCTCCAAATACTATAGCGCCCTCAAGACATATGCGGCCGTTTATATTGAAACGTTTGTCGGAATAGTCCCACCATCTCGCATGAAAGAGAAACTCCATCGCAAGTGATGTGAGGTATTCAAGGGTACAGGTTAAAAGTGCGCCCAGCAAAAATAAAAGAAATGGGTTACCCATACGTCCAAGCACAAGTATTACAAGGATTGCGCCCCAGCCGTATATAGGGCAGTAGGGACCGTTAAGAAAACCTCTGTTGATGAATTTTTTATTCGCCACTGAGCATATGAAAGATTCATATACCCATCCAATTATACTGTACAGCATAAGCCAGAAAAAATATCTTTCAATGGTGATAATCATTTTGAAGGCTCCTCTTATCTTTATTTATTATCTGCAATTATCGTTATTATCTGCCGATACCTGCTAAATTATAATATTTAATATAAAGAAATTCAACGTACAAATAAGACAATTTGTCTAATTTAATAAAAATATAATGATTTAATATTGGCGTTGGAGAGCAGCTTATTAATTTATTGTTTAGATAGGTATTGCTGCGGAATGGCTGTCCTTCTTAAGCCGGAATGTGTAAAATTATAATTGATAAAGGTTTATATTGCTGATATTATGTAAAAAGTATAACTGATATAAAGGGAGATGGCAAGAATGAAAAGATTGATAAAATATGCAAGACCTTATTTACTGCATATAGTTATTGCAGCATTGGCAAGCGTGGGGTGTTCGGTAGCTAATGTGTGGGTAATAGATATTTTAAAAAGAATTATTGATGCGACTATATCGGAAAATGCCGCTGGAAGGATTCCTGTGCTTTTGTGCATTGCGGCGGCGGTTATCGCAATGGGAATGTTATCGAATTATTTTGTGATATATTCAACGGGACATTTCGGTGCTTTAGTGCTTAGAGATTTGAGAAGGGATTCCGTAGACAGAATTATGAAAACATCTCCTGACATTATGGAGAAAAATAATTTTGGAGATATTATGGCGAGGGTTACTTCTGATATTGACGGACTTGCGGGATATATGAAGGATTATTTTAAGGATTGTTTGTATGTTCCTATTATTGTAATTGTGTTTTCGATTTATCTTATAGGCCTTAATCCGGTTCTGGCGGTGATATGCATGGCTCCGCTGGCGGTACTTGTGCCTTTGAGCATTAAACTTTTAAAGCCTGTAAAACTGAGTCAGTTTGAATATGTGAAGATGCTTGGTATGACAAATAATAACATACAGGAAGCATGTGACGGGGCGGATGTAATTAAGTCTTATAATCTGCAAAAGAAAATTGAGAAAAAATATTACATAGATTTGAAAAAAACTCTTGATATATCAAATGTAAATGACTTGAGACAGTATAATGTCGGTCCTATAGTCAGTATGATTAATGAGGTGCCAACAGCTATTGCGCTGTGTGCCAGTGCATATTTGGTATTTAAGGGCAATATGACTATAGGTATGATGGTGGCATTTATAAGCGCAGTTCAAAAACTTATTGAACCTCTTGACAGCGCATATCAGCTTGTGGTTAGGAGCCAGATGGCAATGGTTTCGGTGGAACGTGTATTTTATGTGATGGATATGCCGCTGGAGGAAAATGAGAGCAAGGTTGTCAGTGTTGACAAAACCCTGGAGAATACGTTTTCTTTGAAAAATGTTTCATTTGTTTATGGCGGTAATGAGCAGTCAGATACATCAAAAAGTAATGAAAATGTATATGCGCTTAAAAATATTAATCTGGACATAAAACGTGGCAAAAGGACTGCGTTGGTTGGAAGAAGCGGCGGCGGAAAAAGCACTATTTTAAAGCTGCTTAGCAGACAGTATGAGGCTTCGGATGGAAGTATCTTTTATTATGACAAATTATTTGGCGATATTAGTCCGGCATATTTAAGGGAAGATATGGCGTTGATTTCTCAGGATACAGTTTTATTTCCTATGTCGGCAGCGGATAATATAAGAATAGGAAAGCCGGAAGCATCTGAAGAAGAAATTATAGCAGCAGCAAAGGCGGCTGGCTGTCACGAATTTATAAGTAATATGCCGGATGGATATAACACCATGCTGGAGGAGAAGGGCGGTAATCTTTCAGGAGGTCAGAGGCAGAGGATAGCCATAGCAAGGGCAATATTAAAGGATGCGCCAATTCTTTTACTGGATGAGCCGACCTCGGCGCTTGACAGGGAGACAGAAAATACCATTAATGAGACAATAACTGCAATATCTGCCGGGAAAACCATAATTACTGTAGCCCACAGACTTACTACAATCACGGACTATGATGAAATTATTGTGATTGAGAACGGCAGTATTGCAGAGCAGGGCAATCATAAGTATCTTATGGAGAAAAAGGATAGGTACTATGATATGTTTAATGAATATATAGCAGGGGAGGCATAGGATAATGAAAGAGTATAAAAGATATTTTTCATACATAGGAAAATATAAATTTCTATATTGGAGTATGCTTACGGCTTCCATAGTAATCCCTGTATTCATTAATCTGATGTATTCCTATATGAATAAGCAGGTGTTTAATTCGGTAGAGTACGGCGATATAGAACAGTTTAAGTATGCAGTTGTGCTTTGTGCAGTGCTTGTAGTGATAAGCTGTGTATTTCCATATGTAAGATATTTTCATATTAAGGTTGTACGCAAAATAGTATTCGATATTAAAATAAGAGTATTTCACAAGCTTGTATCTATGAATATGGAATACTATGAAAAACATCACAGCGGTGAGGCGTTAAAGACTTTGAATGGGGACGCCAACAGCCTGAAGGATTCATATTTTTCCCATGTGTACTGGGTCACGAATAAACTGGTGGGAGGAGTTGCCGCCATTGTGGCAATGCTTATATATAGTCCGCTGCTTGCAGTTATATCAATAGCATTTTCTATAGTGACAGTACAGATATCGGTGAGAGTAAACAGAAAGCTCAAAAGTATGGAGAAAGGAATACAGGCAAACATATGCAGACTTTCAGAAAGATTAAGCGATATACTTTCGGGCTTTGTGATTTTGAAAATGTACAGAGGGTCGTCTGTCGTGCTGGATGATTATTTCAGAGAAAATGAAAGGGTAATGTCGGCGGAAAAAGTGCGCAGCGCAAAGTCGGCATCCCTTGAAATGGTATCATTTCTTATGGGGGTCCTCGGAAATTTTGGAACTATCATAGTGGGAGCGGTGTTAGTGGCAAGAGGAAGGATGGATTACGGCACAGTTATGGCGGTTGTTTCGCTGCAGATGAGCGTCAGCGGTATGGTGCAGCGCTTCGGTTCGTCTATGACAACGCTCACATCATCTTTGGTTAAGGCGGGCAGGGTATTTGATTTTCTTGAGCTGGAAGGAGAAGAAAAAATTGCAGTTACAGGAAATGCAGATAAAGCAGGAAATTGTAAATTATCCGGCGGAATTAAAGTGCGCAGTTTATATTTTTCATATGACGGAGAAAATGATGTAATAAGCAATTTTAATCTTGATGTAGGGGACAATGAAAAAGTGCTGCTGGTGGGTGAATCAGGCTGCGGAAAAAGTACGCTTATTAAACTGCTGTTGAGATTTTATGAAAGGAAGTCAGGGGATATACTGATTTATGGAAGAAGTATCAGCGAGTACTCTTTGGAGGAGTTAAGGGAGTTGATTACATATGTTCCGCAGAATAATTATCTTTTTGAGGGAACTATTATGGAGAATATTGCGTTTGGGGCCGGAGACAGTTTGAATGTTGAGAGTGGAGCAGCTGCCGGAAATAGAGGAAAAGCAGGGGCAGATGATTTGACTGAACCGGTGAGAGAAAATATTGTGCGGGCTGCTAAGATGGCGTATGCGGACGAATTTATAAGAGAACTGCCGATGGGCTATGATACGCAGGTGTCGGCTGGAGGCAGCAGTCTTTCAGGAGGTCAGAGGCAGAGGATAGCCATAGCAAGGGCATTTTTGAAGGATGCGCCAATATTGCTTTTAGATGAGCCGTCTTCGGCATTGGATGTCCGGAGCGAGAAGATGATTAATCTTGCAATGAAACAGCTTATGAAGAATAAAATTGTTATCATGGTTACACACAGAACTACTTCATTTGAGGAGTTTGACAGGGCTGTAAGGCTTGAATAGGTGGAATATGGTTCGTGACATAAGGTTGTCAATGCCTATTCTTAAATATTTAAAGCAAAATTGATAATAATTGTCTGAGGGAATTTATGATCAGAGCCGGAGCTGTAAAAATCTGCTTGATGTGTTTGGAAAATTTGAGACTGAGAATTTGTATGAATATGAAAATTCGGGAATTGGAAATAATTGGGCGGCAAAGAAAGCATTAGGCAGTTTAGGTTCAAATGTGCCTGAAGCAGTGAGGAATGCATGGAATGAGGCGGCGAAAGCGGAGAGCGGCGAGACAGATTATCTTCAGCTTATTCGTTACAAGATTAACAAAATGTACGATAAGGTCAAAAATAATGAGACGGAGGAGACGTTTCAGATAGGCGCAGGATTAAGTGCTGTTATTGAAAGCTAGCTGAACTATGAGAAATGATTCGCATAAAAGTAATAAAACATCGGCTGAAAGCGCATTGTTTTCAGGCCGATGTTTTGTTATAATTAAAGATGGTTTAGAGAAATTTAAAAGCTGAGATAAAAATATAAAGGCGTTTTATAATGGAGGTTAATATGAAAAAGCTTGGATTTGGAACTATGAGACTGCCCTTATTAAATTCGGAAAATCCTAAGAGCATTGATTATAAACAGTTTGACAAAATGGTGGATTATTTTTTAGAAAATGGATTTACATATTTTGATACGGCGTATCCATATCATGGGGAAACGTCGGAGGCGGCTGTAAAGAGGTGCCTTGTTGACAGGTACCCGAGAGAGAGTTTTGTGCTTGCTGATAAAATGCCCATTTTGAGAGTTAAGGCGACGGAGGATTATCAAAGATATTTTGACGAGCAGCTTAGAAGGTGCGGAGTGGATTATTTTGACTATTACCTTCTTCATAATATGGGAAGCGACAGATATGGGAATACGCTTAAATATGGCGGGTTTGAATTTATAAGCCGGATGAAGAAAAAGGGTTATGTGGGAAAGATTGGATTTTCATTTCATGATAATGCGGAGCTTTTGGACAGAGTGCTTACAGAACACCCGGAGGTTGATTTTGTGCAGCTCCAGATTAATTATCTTGACTGGGAAAGCCCTGTTGCGCAGTCCGGCGCCTGCTATGAAACAGCAGTAAAGCACAATAAACCTGTTATAGTTATGGAGCCTGTGAAGGGCGGAACTCTTGCAAATCTTCCGCCTGCAGCTATGGAGGAGTATAGAAGAAGTCTTGGAGAACAAAGTCCGTCTCCTGCTTCCTATGCGGTCAGATATGCGGCGTCTCTTGATAATGTTATGCTGGTTCTCAGCGGTATGAGTAATATAGAGCAGCTTGTGGATAATGTTTCTTATATGAAGGATTTTGTTCCGTTAAATGAGAGTGAAAGGCAGATGCTTGCAAGGATTACAGATATTTTAAACAGTACCATAAGTATTCCCTGTACAAGCTGCAAATATTGTATGGAGGAATGTCCTAAAAATATCAATATTCCTGCTTATTTCGGGCTTTATAACCTGCACAGCGTGACGGGAAAGAAAACCAATATGTATTATGAGAGATATAAGTTAAATCACGGTTTGGCATCAGAGTGCATAGAGTGCGGCAGATGTGAGCAAATATGTCCGCAGCATATAAGCATAAGAAAAAATTTAAAAGAATTTGTTGATTTGTACGAAAAAGTGTAATAAGCTGGAATTGAGAAGAAAATGAATAGAATACCACAGTCTGCCTGAAAATATTTGGGCCGGAAGATTGTGGCTTGGTTAAGGGAAAAAGGAGAAATTTATGTCAGTTCAGGATTATATGAGTGCGGTAAAGCTTGGCAAGAGAGAATATAATGCCTGCGTCAACAAAGGAACATATCCGTATCTTCCGGTTTTAGAGAACATTGTATCAGAGAGCGAGATTGATTCTGAGGTTAGTTTAGGCACTGACCAGATACCCCTGAGACTGGTGGTGGGAACCTGCAACGCAGGAAGGACTAATGCCTTCGCAGGAAATTTTATGCCTATTCTTGACTGGGGAACGGAATTTTCAGCAAAATGGGCGAGCTTAAGCGATAGTCAGGTAAATGAGGGAATCAGAGACAATATTAAGGTTTACGAGTATATGAACAAGTTTTATGTGCTGGAGGGCAATAAGCGCGTCAGCGTGCTTAAGTATTTTAATGCAGTAACCGTAAATGCCGACGTTATCAGAAAGGTTCCTAAAAAATCGGATAAGCCGGAGGTTAAGATATATTATGAGTTTATGGAATTTTATAAATGTACAAGGCTCAATGATATATATTTCAGTCAGGTAGGAAGCTTCCCTGCGCTTATGAAGCTGGTAGGCATTGAGAAGGATAAGAAAATGCCGGATGACGAAAAGATGGATTTTGTATCCTGCTTTTTAGCTTTCAGAAAGGCTTTTGAGGCGAGAGGCGGAGATAAATTCAACTATCCGGTGGGGGACGCATTTTTAAGATTTATTCATATTCATGGTTATGACAGCGTAAAGAGTATGTCAGGTGAAGAAATGAATAAAAATGTAGCTAAGACTTGGGCTGAGTTTGTGCTGCTGGCGGAAGATAGCGAGGTAGAGCTTATGATGGACCCGGTAAAGGGACCAAAGAAAAATATTTTAAGCTATCTGCTTCCAAGACCGGGAGCGGGAACCAAGAAGCTTAAGGTGGGCTTTATATATGAAAATACACCACAGGATTCAGAGTGGTGTTATGCACATGAGCTTGGCAGACAGTATATTGAGGATACATTTGGCGAGCAGATAGAGACCTCCAGCATAACAAATGTAAGACCGGAGCAGGATGACGAGAACGCTATACAGATGATGATTGACAACAAGGCAGACCTTATATTTGTGACATCGCCGTCAATGATTATTTCCAGCGTAAAAGTAGCGATAGCGCATCCGGAGGTGAAAATTTTAACCTGTTCTTTGAATACTTCCCACAAATATATAAGAACATATTATGCCAGAATGTATGAAGCGAAGTTTATAACCGGAGTAATAGCGGGCGCGTTGTCAAGGCAGGATAAAATCGGCTATATAGCTCAGTGTCCGGTTTACGGAGTAATTGCAAATGTTAATGCGTTTGCTTTGGGAGTTAAATTTGTGAATCCGTCAGCTAAGGTCTATCTTGAGTGGTCAAGCGTTAAGGACAATGATATTCAGAGTAAGTTTAAGGATAGGGGAATAACCTATATATCGGATCAGGATATGATTACGCCGCATTGTTCTTCAAGAAGATTTGGTTTATACAATGCTGAGGATGAGAATAACAGGCAGAATATTGCTATGCCCGTATGGCATTGGGGTGTATTTTATGAGAAGCTTATTCAGAGTATTCTAGCCGGTTCATGGAAGCATGAGGAGGATATGGAGGGCGTAAAGGCGCTTAATTATTGGTGGGGCATGTCTGCTGAGGTTGTTGATCTGATATGTTCAAGTAAACTTCCGGCAGAGACCTTAAGGCTGGTAGAGCTTTTAAAGAAAATGATGTGCAAGGGTGAGTTTGAGCCGTTTGCGGGCAGACTGGTGGCTCAGGATGGAACAGTCCGAAATGATAATGACAGCTGGCTTACACCGGAGGATATAATTACTATGGACTGGCTGCTGGACAATGTAGTAGGCAGTATTCCTGAATTTGACGAGCTGGAGGAAAACGCTAAGGCTCTTGTTATGGCTCAGGGAATTGTGCAAGAATAGGAAAGGTCAAATTAATTGATATGAAGATACTTGTGTTGGCGGATATAGAATCAAAGTATTTATGGGACTATTTTGAAAAGGAAAAACTTGCAGGCATAGATTTGATATTGTCGTGCGGTGATTTGAAACCGCAGTATCTTTCATTTCTTGCGTCATTTACTAAGGCACCGATACTTTATGTCAGAGGCAATCACGACGACTGTTATGAACAAACGCCTCCTGACGGCTGCATATGTATAGAGGATAAGATTTATGTGCATGAAGGAATAAGGATTATGGGGCTTGGAGGAAGTATAAAATATAACAATGGCAAGAATCAGTACACACAGCAACAGATGACGGGAAGACTTAAACATATGTGGCTGTCGCTCAAGTTGAAAAGGGGAGTGGATATATTGGTTACCCACGCTCCGGCTGCGGGCATAAATGACGGCGACGATTATGCACACAAGGGCTTTAATGCCTTTGTAGAGGTTCTTGATGTATATAAGCCTAAATATTTTGTGCATGGGCATGTTCATAAAAATTATACGACTAATTTCCGCAGAGAGTTTGTATATGGCGATACAACAATTATTAACGGCTATGAGCGGTATATCATAGAATATTAAAAATATAACAAAAATTATCATAAAAATAATTGATAAAAGTGTTGCATTATATTAATGAGTGTGATAATATCCTAAAAGATAAAAAGACAAATGTCCGCGATAGAAAGACAGACATGCTAAAATACAGCAGACAAGGTACATTTGGTCTTTTGATAAAGAGATAATGACAAAAGGGAGAAGTATTAACAATGAGTGACAAGTTAAGAGTTGGTATTCTTGGTGGAACAGGTATGGTTGGACAGCGTTTTATTACTTTGCTCGAGAACCATCCGTGGTTTGAGGTTGTGCTGGTAGCAGCCAGCGGACGTTCAGCGGGCAAGCTTTATGAGGAGGCTGTAGATGGACGTTGGAAGATGTCAACAGCTATGCCGGAGTTTGTCAAGAAGATGACAGTTTATGATATGGATAAGGATTTCGATGAAATCGTATCTAAGGTTGATTTTGTATTTTGTGCAGTTAATATGCCAAAGGATGAAATTAAAGCACTTGAGGAGAAGTATGCAAAGGCAGAGGTGCCTGTTGTGTCTAACAACAGCGCAAACCGCTGGACGCCGGATGTACCGATGGTAGTGCCTGAGATTAATCCTGAGCATCTTGAGGTTATTGAAGCTCAGAGAAAGAGACTCGGAACAACAAGAGGTTTTATCTGTGTAAAGCCTAACTGTTCAATTCAGAGTTACACACCTGCTTTGAATGCGTTGAAAGAATTTGGGCCTAAGCTCGTAGTTGCCACAACATATCAGGCTATTTCAGGCGCAGGCAAGACATTTGAGCAGTGGCCGGAGATGGTAGAAAATATTATTCCATACATTGGCGGCGAGGAAGAAAAGAGCGAAAAAGAGCCTTTAAGACTTTGGGGCAAGATTGAGAACGATCAGATTGTTCCTGCAACAGAGCCTGTTATTACCTGCCAGTGTATCAGAGTTCCTGTTCTTGACGGACATACGGCAGCAGTATTTGTAAATTTTGAGAAGAAGCCTACAAAGGAGCAGATTATTGAAAAATGGAGAAACTTCAGAGGCGTTCCGCAGGAACTTAATCTTCCAAGCGCTCCAAAGCAGTTTTTACAGTATCTTGAGGAGGATAACCGTCCTCAGGTTAAGCTTGATGTAAACTATGAAAACGGTATGGGAATTTCTCTTGGACGTCTCAGAGAGGACAGCGTATTTGATTACAAGTTTGTTGGACTTTCACATAATACATTGAGAGGAGCAGCAGGCGGCGCAGTACTTATCGCTGAGCTTCTCAAGGCTAAGGGATATATTACTGCTAAGTAGAATTGAATTACTAATTAGGGTTAATTAAAGTGATTGTAAAGTTTAGAAACTTCCGACGGGTGTGTAACTGCCTGCCGGAAGTTTTTTGTTATTCAGAAAATCAGTCGGACAATTTTTAATATGCCGCAAAATTCGGAAAAGTCGATAGTTTCAGGTTTGCTAGAAAATAAAATCACAATATGCAAAATAATCAGTTGTAAATTATTCTGTTTTAAGATAAAATTAAAAGATAATTTAACTTGTGTGAGTTAGGAGAAGTAGAAGTGAAGGATAAACATTTTTATGCAATGCTGTCAAGGATGAAATATATAAACAGATGGGGACTTATGCGCAACACCCGTAATGAGAATCTGTGTGAACATAGTCTGGAGGTCGCATTTATTGCCCATGCTCTTGGCATAATTAATAATGTGATGTATGGCGGCGGGCTTCCTGCAGAAAGGCTGGCAATTCTGGGAATGTATCATGATGTAACTGAGATTATAACGGGAGATATGCCTACTCCTGTAAAATACTACAGCCCTGTTATAAGAGGCGCATATAAAGAGGTGGAAACGGTTGCAAGAGACGAACTTTTATCTTCGCTGCCTGATAAAATAAGCAGCCGGTACAGCGAACTTTTATTAGAGACAGAGGAGGAGGCAGAGCTTTGGCGTTATGTAAAGGCAGCAGACAAGCTTTCGGCGCTTATAAAATGTATTGAGGAACAGCAGATGGGAAACAGAGATTTTGATGATGCGAGAGAGACCATTGAAAAAGCTTTGAAAGATATGAATTTGCCGGAGGTAAATTATTATATGGATGAATTTTTACCGGCATATAAACTGACTATAGATGAATCCGGAAAATAATAAAGCAATATAAGATTAAGCAGAAGGTAAAAAGATAATAGGAGATTTAATATGCTAATAGGAAGAACAGCAGAGCTTTCGGCACTGGAGGAAAGCTACAATGGCGGCAATAATACGCTTACAATACTTTATGGAAGAACGGGTATTGGAAAGACAGCGCTTATTAAGGAATTTATTAAGGATAAGGAATGTGTTTACTATGCAGCGCCGCAAGCGGCGGAAAAGCAGCAGTATGAGGTTATGCGGCAGGTATTTGCCGACGAAGGAATTTTGAAAAAGGCAGAGGGTACAGAAGATGCAGATTGGGAAAATGCGGAAAATGGTGGTTATGATGCACTGTTATCAGAAGCCGCCAATATTAAAGCACCGGTCAAATTGATAATTATTGAAGAATTTCAGAATATTATAAAACAGAGTAAAACATTTATGGACAGCCTTACAAAGCTTGTTCGGGGAGAGTTGTGCAGCAGGCAGGTTATGGTTGTGTGTACAAGCTCATCAATAAGCTGGATTGAAAATAGCATGGTGTCGGCTATTGGAATGAACGCTGCCGCAATCACAGGCTTTTTAAAGCTAAAAGAGCTGTCATTTGTTGATATAGTAAGAATGCTTCCTAAATATGCGGTGCCTGACAGTATGCTTGTATATGCAATTACAGGCGGAGTGCCTGCATATATGAAGGAATTTTCAGACGCCATATCTGTGCGTGAAAATATTTGTGAGAATATATTGGCAGAGGGAAAGAATCTTCGCAGCGCCGGAAGCGGGTACATAAAAGAAGAACTTAGGGAAACTGCGCTCTATAATACGATTTTGTCCCATATTGCCGCAGGCGCATGTAAGCTTAACGAGCTGCATCAGCTTACAGGCTTTGGCAGGGATAAAATAAGCGTGTATCTTAAAAATCTTATGGAACGCGAGATTGTAGATAAGATATTTTCTTACGATACGGACGGCAGCGAGTATACAAGAAAGGGTTTGTACCGAATTAAGTCGGGATATACGGAATTTTGGTTTAAATACATATACGGCAGGGAATCCCAGCTTGAAATAATGGGAGCCGAAAAATTTTACGATACATACATAAAGGAGAGTATCAATGAATTTGCGAAGGAGACATTTGTAAGGGTCGGTACGGAATTTGTGGAGCTTATGGACAGTATGGGCAAACTTCCGATTAAGATTGACAGGCGAGGCCGCTGGTGGGGCAAAAATGGCGATATTGACATAATTGCCTGCGATGCGGACAGAAAGTATCTTATTGGAAAATGTAACTGGCTTACAGATCTGTTTACATTTGAAATGTTTGAGGAGCTTATGTATAATGTTAATCTTGCGGGGATTGGAAAGGATTACATTTATCTTTTTTCAAGGGGCAGCTTTGACGCGGAGCTTATGGCATTTGCAGCAGAAAATAAAAATGTGAATTTGATAAGCCTCAGCGACTTGTAATATGAATTTGATAATCGTAATAGAAACGGAGTAATAAATGGGGAAATCAGTATTTATAGCGGAAAAGCCCAGCGTGGCGCAGGAATTTGCTAAAGCGCTCCATGAGAATTTCCAAAGAAGAGACGGTTTTCTGGAATCTGAACAATACATTGTGACTTGGTGCTATGGTCATCTGGTCACTATGAGTTATCCTGATAAATATGATGAAAGGCTGAAAAGATGGAGTTTGGACACGCTGCCTTTTTTGCCGGATACATTTTTATATGAGGTAATTCCTTCGGCGGAAAAGCAGTTTAATATTGTAAAGGGACTGCTTAACAGGCAGGATGTGGAGACTATATATGTGTGTACCGACTCAGGACGGGAGGGAGAGTACATTTACAGACTTGTGGAACAGATGGCGCAGGTCAGGGATAAAAAGGAAAAGAGAGTTTGGATTGATTCTCAGACAGAGGAAGAAATATTAAAGGGAATAAATAACGCTAAGGATTTGTCGGAATATGATAATTTAAGCGCAGCCGCGTATTTGAGGGCTAAAGAAGACTATCTTATGGGAATTAATTTTTCAAGAGTGCTGACGCTTAAATACGGAAGAAATATATCAGGATATCTTAAGACCGACAGGACGGTTATATCTGTAGGCAGGGTTATGACATGCGTGCTTGGTATGATTGTAAGGCGTGAGCGCGAGATAAGAGTCTTTGTAAAAACGCCGTTTTTCAGGGTTGTGGCTAATGCTCTGGTAAATGGAGAGGGCAGCAGCTTTGAAGCAGAGTGGCGCGTATGGGAGCAGAGCAGATATTTTGGAACGCCGTATCTTTATAAGGAAAATGGATTTAAAGAGAGGGAAAGGGCGCAGGAGCTTATAGACTATTTGTCGGCTCCAATGCCTGCTATAGCGGTGGTTGACAGCATAGAACGCAAGAAAGAAAATAAAAATCCGCCGTTGCTTTACAATTTGGCAGAATTGCAAAATGAGTGTTCTAAGATTTTTAAAATAAGCCCTGACCAGACCTTGAACATTATTCAGGAGCTGTATGAAAAAAAACTTGTCACCTATCCGAGAACCGATGCGAGAGTGCTTTCTACAGCGGTCTGCAAGGAGATACACAAAAATATCGGCGGGCTTAAGAATTATGCACCTGTGAAGGAAATAGCAGCTCAGATTCTCGACAACAAAATGTATTCCGGTTTATCAAAGACCAGATACTGCGACGACAAAAAAATTACAGACCATTATGCTATTATACCTACGGGGCAGGGACTTGGAAATCTTAGCAGGCTTTCACAGACGGCGGCAAGGACATACGAGATAATTGTGAGAAGATTTTTAAGCATTTTTTATCCTTCTGCACAATATAGTAAGGTAGCCGTTAATCTGGACTGCAAGAAAGAGAGGCTGGCAGCTTCATTTAAGATACTGATTGACGAAGGGTATCTTAAGGTTGCAAAAAATTCATTTTCAAAACAGGGGAAGCCTGAGGAGGGCGGCGAAAATGAGAAATGTGATACAGCTTTATTTGAGGCTTTAAAAAAGCTGAAAAAGGGAGATAA
The DNA here is from genome assembly GCA_964482965.1 of uncultured Lachnospira sp. Taxonomy (GTDB): domain Bacteria; phylum Bacillota; class Clostridia; order Lachnospirales; family Lachnospiraceae; genus Lachnospira. The sequence continues at coordinate 3,318 of CAYZZP010000030.1, read as the reverse complement.
ATTAAATATTGACAGCTTTGAGATAAAGGAGGGCGAGACCTCTCCGCCAAAGCGCTACAATTCAGGTTCTATTATTCTTGCTATGGAAAATGCGGGGCAGCTGATAGAAGATGAAGAACTCAGGGCGCAGATAAAAAGCTGCGGTATAGGAACCTCAGCCACAAGGGCAGAAATTTTGAAAAAACTTAATACTAACGGTTACATAGCCACCAACAATAAGACTCAGATTATTACCCCTACGCAGCTTGGTGAAATAATTTATGATGTGGTTGACAATTCTATAACGCAATTACTCAACCCGGAGCTTACTGCAAGCTGGGAAAAGGGGCTTAATTATGTGGCAACGGGAACAATAACACCGGACGAATATATGGAAAAGCTGGAAGGATTTGTAAAGCGGCGTACCGTTGCGGTTATGGGGTTGAATAATCAGACTAAACTTGTTAAAATGTTTGATGGATTTGCAGATAATTATAAATTGCAGTAAGTTAAAATATAAAGAGCAGTCGGGGATTGCAGAATGGAGATAGTATGTGCGGTATAGTTGGTTATATTGGAGACAGGGATTGTGCTGATGTGCTTGTAGACGCGCTTGAAAAACTGGAGTACAGAGGCTATGACTCAGCGGGGATTGCTGTTGTTGAAAAAAGCGTTATCAAGGTGGAAAAAAGCAAGGGAAAACTTGTAAACCTGAAAGACAAAATGAAGCAGTTTGGAAAGCCGGAGGGACATTGCGGAATAGGTCATACAAGATGGGCTACACATGGAGAGCCTTCTGATATTAATTCCCATCCACATGGAAATAAGAGGGTTACAATAGTTCACAACGGTATTATCGAAAATTACAGACAGATTAAGGAGTTTCTTACAGACGAGGGCTACAGCTTTGTGAGTGAAACCGATACGGAGACGGTGGCTAAACTGTTAGATTATTACTATACGGGAGATCCTGTTGAAACTATTATTAAGGTGCTGGCAGAGGTGGAAGGCTCATATGCTCTCGGTATTCTTTTCAGGGATTTTCCGGACCGTATTTATGCGGTTAGAAAGGACAGCCCGCTTATAGTCGGCGTCGGCGAGGGTGAAAATTTCCTTGCGTCGGATGTCCCTGCAATTATGAAGTACACGAGAGACTACATTTTGCTGGAGCAGGATGAAATAGCAGTTGTAAAAAAGGATTCTGTAGCGGTTTATAATACCCATAGGGAAATGATAAATAAGCAGGTACAGACAGCAGACTGGGATATAGATGCGGCTGAAAAGGGCGGATATGAGCATTTTATGCTTAAAGAAATTCATGAGCAGCCTGCAGTTGTAAGAACTACCATAACTCCAAGAATAGTAAATGGAATGCCGGATTTTTCATCGGATGGTCTGGATATGTCTAAGCTTGGAAGCTATAACAGGATATATATTGTAGCCTGCGGTACTGCTATGCATGCCGGACTTGTTGGAAAATATGTGATTGAGAAGCTGGCTAGGGTTCCGGTAATAGTTGACATTGCCTCAGAGTTTAGATACAGAGATCCTCTGATTGACGGGAACGACCTTATGATAGTTATATCCCAGTCGGGAGAGACGGCGGATACTAAGGCGGCTATGGAGATTGCCAAAGAAAAGGGCGCAACTACGCTGGCGATAGTAAATGTAAAGGGCTCCTCAATAGCAAGAGATGCGGATATGGTTATATATACTCACGCGGGTCCTGAGATATCCGTAGCTTCAACTAAGGCTTATATGGTGCAGCTTTCAATTATGTATCTTCTTGCATTTGCAATAGCCTTCAGCAGCAGCAAAATTAGCGGGGAGGAATGTAGGGATTACACAGCAAAGCTTGCTGATATGCCAAATGTTATAGACGAAGCAATTTTGTTAAAGGAGCAGTGCCAGTACACGGCTTCAAAGCTCATGAACGCAGAAAGCCTGCTTTATATAGGCAGAGGCCTGGATTATTCGCTTAGCATGGAGGGTTCTCTTAAACTTAAGGAAATATCATATATTCATTCAGAGTCCTATGCGGCGGGAGAATTAAAGCATGGAACAATTTCACTTATAACGCAGGGAATGCCGGTTATAGCTATTGTTACCCAGCATGATTTGGAAGAAAAGACCATAAGCAATATAAAAGAGGTTAAGGCAAGAGGGGCTATGGTAATACTTGTGTGTGCAAAGGACGTGGAAGTCGAGGAAAGCGTAGCTGACTACATTATCAGGCTTCCGGAGGCAGAACAGCTTCTTATGCCTATGGCTGCGGCAGTGCCGATGCAGCTTTTGGCGTATTACACATCGGTTCTTAAAGGAAATGATGTTGATAAGCCAAGAAATCTTGCAAAGTCTGTTACGGTGGAGTAATGGCAGCGGCGCAGCCAGCGGGCTTGTATAACCATATATAAATATTAGCGCATATTAAAATAAAGCAGAAGGTTAAAGGAATAAACATGAACGAATCAATAGAAATCAAGTCGCTTTTTGACCTGAACGAAACCATTGCAGCAAAGGTATTCGATGGCTGCACATTTCCGTGGGAAGTGCTTTCTAAGATAGGAGAATTTATTGTGGAGCTTGGGAATACGTTGCCGGAGGATGAGTACGAAAAGTGCGGCGACAATGTGTGGATTGCAAAGAGCGCAAAGGTATTTCCGTCAGCCTGCATCAATGGCCCATGTATTATTGATAGGGACGCTGAGGTTCGCCACTGCGCATTTATCAGAGGAAATGCAATCGTAGGAGCAGGGGCTGTGGTAGGAAATTCTACAGAATTGAAAAATGTAATTTTGTTTAACAAGGTTCAGGTTCCTCACTACAACTATGTGGGGGATTCAATTCTTGGTTTTAAGGCGCATATGGGTGCTGGTTCAATCACTTCAAATGTGAAGTCCGATAAGAAACTTATAACCATAAAAGGACCTGACGGAAATATTGAGACAGGTATCAAAAAGATTGGCGCATTTTTAGGAGACAATGTGGAGATTGGCTGCGGAAGTGTGCTTAATCCGGGAACTATAGTCGGCAGGCAGTCCAACGTATATCCGGTTTCAAGCGTAAGAGGCTATGTTCCGGCAGACAGCATTTACAAGAATAAGAATGAAGTTGTAAAGAAGCAGTAGTATATTGAGAACAAAGTTCTATGCAATATGAAAAATTCACACAAAAGTAAATAAATTTAAAAGTTGCCGATTGACTAATGGAACGGATTGTGAGAAAATAACCGCAGTACGGAATGAGAAAGTACATTTACCTTAAATCACGAAAGGAGTATGAAGATGATTTATACACAGGAAGTAGAAAACATGTGTCCAGTGGCACAGGGCGTTCATC
>CAYZZP010000029.1:0-24669 GCA_964482965.1 uncultured Lachnospira sp. | reverse complement strand
ATTGAGATAGGTTCATGGAATAAACCATTTGAAATAAAAGACAACTGATAAATTCCGGTTTGTAGGGATGTCAATGTCTTTGGAGGATGAACAAAGCGGGTAACGCAGCTAACCGAGCTTACACCCGAACTGGTACACGAGTTCATACAGAAAATCGTGGTATCCAAACCTGAATACAGAGACGGGAAGCGTTATCAGGGCGTGGAAATCTACTACAACGGCGTTGTAATTATCCGAGAGCCATCTCCTGAAGAAATGGAAGAATACTTCCACGAGCATTTGAAACGAAAAGCCGCCAAAGCGGTAAAAACGGCATAGCCGCAGGGCTATACCGCTTCAAACACAACAAAATTTTATTTGAGATACAAATCCCAACCGTTGCCATGCTGCTTTTATCAAAACGCTTAGTTTTTTAAAGTTTGGCGTCCGCAGTATTTGGCGTAGGTTTGGATTTTTTATTGTTTACTTTAATTCTATAGATTTATTAAATGCTGTAGCTTTTATTCAATCCGGCATGCCACCTGAATAGCTCTGTTTGGAATTATACATTCAAGATGTTCTTTAAAGAAATTAACTCTGCTTGGGGTGGCAATTTCTTTTGTTCCGAATTCTGATAATATGTTGCATACTTTGTTAAAATCAATAACATTGCAGACAGTCTTTTCAATTACCAAATAGTAAATTGAATCCTTTGGGCTTTTATACAGAGAGTTTCGGTCGTTGAAAACCAAAATTGCAGCATTGGCACCCTTCACAAATGTGTCAAAATCTGTGAAAGAGAATACTCTTATAACAGGTTTCGGAGCTTGCAAATCAGCTTTGAGTTTTTGGGCGTTTAAAGGGTGCTTAGAGATGTCATAAACCTCAATTCCGCCGGAGGTATCATAAGCAGCCTCGCCGGTACTTGCGTTAAGTTCGCTGTTTAGGCAGTTTTTAAGTCTGTTAAACAGACTGAGTACATTTTCCGTAACGGAGTCAGACGGAGATTCAAGCTCTTCAGAAACAGTTTCAGGAAGCTCGTCGTCGTCCTCCTCATCATACATATCGTCAATGGTAGATAGCGTACCAAAATCTTCAGGACCATAAGGATAATCTATATCGTCATCTTCAGAATCAGACGGTGAAAATCTTGAAAAACGGGTATCAAGCTCTTCGGGATCGTCTACCTTTGTGACTATAAGAACAATACATTCTGAAGACACAGGTATAGCCTCTATCATAAGAGGAATATCGTCTGCTTCAAATCCAAACTCGTAGGCAGCCTGCTTCATAATATCCCTGAAGAGTTCCTTTGCCTTGTCGCTGCCGTAAGCAAGCTCGCTTATCTTGAGTTGGCGGGACGTAAGGTCAGACTTCTTTAAAGTGCATCGTATTTGGTTGTCACTAAGTTTTTCTATCTTCATATAATCACTTCCAATCATTACAGTTCTCTATATGCATATAATACCCATTTTTAATGGATATGTAAAGTTAAAAAATATAAACGAAAAAAATAAAAAATATATTGCATTTTCTAAAATATTGTGATAATATACTAATTAAGCAAAAGGTATTAACTGAAAGGAGGTAAGATTAATTTCAAATAATTAGCGATAAGTATGAAGTAATTCGCAGAATTGCACAGACGGCACATTCAGAGGTGTATCTTGTCAGGCACATGCAGCTCTCTGTTTACAGAGTTGCCAAAGTGGTGAGAAAAAGCCACAGGGATTGTGAACGTATTCTGCGGGAAGCTGATATTATTAAGAACATAAAGCATATCGGCATACCTTTAGTATATGATATTGAAGAAGATAGTGATAGTATCTGCATAATAGAAGAATATATTGCTGGTAATTCTTTAGCGGAATATATTTCTAAAGGCAGGCTGTCGGTGACGCAGATGGCGATTATTTCCATCAAGATATGTGAAGTGTTGGAATACCTGCATAATTGTAAAGATATTATTCATATGGATTTAAAACCTGAGAATATTATTATCCGTGAGAAGGATTCCGCGGATAGTATGTGTTCAGGTATAAATTCTGGCAGAGGTTTGGACATGGAATCGAATATGTCAAATAAGAATTTCGTGATGACCTCCGATAAGGATTTATGTTTTGGTTCGTATTATGTCAGTATAATTGATTTCGACAGTTCTGTATCTATAGGTGGATATGCTGCAGCGTGCGGCTCATATGGTTCGGCAGGCTTTGCAGCGCCGGAGCAGTATGAAGCTGCTGTTTGCGAAACGAATCAAGATATGGCAGACGGAATTTCAACGAGAACCGATTGCTATAGCGTAGGTATGCTGCTTTTGTATATGGCATGCGAAGGTCATATACAGTCTATGGCAGAGAAGACGGAACAAGTCTTATCTCTGTATTCTGATACGATTGGTCCTGTTATAAGAAGGTGTATCAGGCACAATCAAAGTCAAAGATTTAATTCCATTGAAGAACTAAAAAAAGAGCTAATAAAAGTTCTTAATCAGGAAAATAATAAAAGTGTTAATACCGGAAATGCTTATGATATTTACGTTTATGGCATTAAGCGCTGTGTGGGTACAACACATTTATCACTATGTCTCGCTGCATTTTTTAAAAAGTTTTTTGTTGGCAAAAAAGTGCTTTATATAAGACATGGAGATAGGGAAGACATTTTCTTGGAAGCTGTCAAAGGGCGGCTTACCAAGATTGGCGCATATAAAAGTCATGGCATATATATTATGCCGGATTACGGCGATTGTATTCGCTGCGATTTGTCTGGATTTGATGTGATTGTGCATGACTGCGGCGTGGCAGACTTTCCTGTGGATAATGGCAGTTACAATCGTGCCGGAGCGGTTGAATTTAATGCGGCTGAATTTAATGCGGCTGAATTCAATGCTGCTGGCAATGGCTGCGGCAGTCATATGGAAGTTTGCGGGAAAAAAGGTGACAAATCATCTCACGTGATATATGTCGGAGACTGTGGATATCGAAAAAGCGATATTGCCTTTATAAGTAGTATAAGCAATATTGGCTGGGAAATTTCTGTGTTCATAAATCATATAAGCGGAAAAGCATTTTATAATTTTATCAGGGATAACCGAGGCGGAGGAGAAAGCAAAATCATGAAAAAAGATGAAAAGAATCCGGTGAAATATTATAGGATGCCATGCATGTATGAGTGGTACGAGAGCAACAAGCTTTTTGAGGAGGCTGTAATTGAGGCGTTTGATTTGGAAAAGACAAAAGGATAATACTTTTTTAGAGGCCAAAAGAGCTGGAAAAAGGCAGCTTCGCATAGGCGTAATGGGAGCAGCAAAGGGGATAGGAACAACGCACCTTGCCCTTATGCTTGCCTGCTATTGTTCGGGCGGATGCGGTCTGAAAACAGCAATTATTGAGAGCGGAAAAAATGATTATATGAAAATATGCGGTGAGACGAGTATAAGAGTAGATGACATTCGACATTTTACATATAAGGATATTAATTTTAACAGTTGTCAAACGCCGGAGGAAGTTGCGGATTGTCTTTCAAAAAACTATGAGGTTGTGATTATGGACATGTATTCCGGTGCGCAGGGTGCATTGGAAGAATTTAAACGCTGCGATGTAAGAATTGTGGTGGCGGCAACAGCGGTTTGGAAGTCGGCGGAAGTCAGGCGTACTATGGAAAAGCTTAAGGGTATAGACTATGTAATGGCGGCATTTATGCCGGATTACAGAAGGTTAAGGAATATAAGAGAGTTGGGACATATGGCGTTTTTTGACATTCCGGCGGAGGTTGATCCGCTATGTATTACATCAGAGGCGATGTTTCTGCTGGGAGAATTTCTCAGGCGGAAGTGCGGATAAAAATGCGGGTAAATTATATATCACGAGATTATTTACGTTGCATATCTAAGGACATTAAATGATTAAATCATTTAATTACTAAATTATTTAATTTTAATGTTATAAAATAAGCTGCATTTTGTTACAATTAACAGTTTGATTTTTTGGTGTGAAATAGAACCCTTTTTGCATGATAAGCCGGCTGCTGGCGAACGAGGAAGTTTGGATGGCGGCCGGTTTTTTATTTGTGTGGGGAGGGTTGTGGAACTTAGTAGGTTATGTGGGCATTGTGCAGAAAATAAAGTATAGAAAAGACAACATAAAAAGGCAAAAAGAAAAATATTGAAAAATGACGAAAGCTATAATATAATAATAATATATTTATGTAAGTTAATTTAATGAAAAAGTGGCGTTATATATCATGATTTGTGATACAAAATAAGGGCAAACTTATGGAAACATAAGGACGCAAAGCATGAAGTCTAAGTAATAAAATGGGGATATTTTATTATATTGATGGTTCAGTTGCAATGATTTTCATTGCAGCTTTTTTTGTGCAACAGCGCTCAAAGGAAGTGCGTCAGCAAGCTGACGGGACGCCTGGGCGAACGAGTAGGGGAGCAATCTCCCTTGTGCGATTTTAAAATATTTTTAGGGAAGCAAAAGAATATGAAAAAAATTTGGATAAGAACACTGGCATATGTGATGACAGTTACAATGTATTTTAGTGCAGTTAATGTACCTGTATATGCAAAGGAAAGCAACACTACAGAGGTTTTGACAGAAATGGAAGGAACAAAGTCTGGAATTGACAGTAGTACATGGGATCAGGTAACTATTGCTTATAGATAGTAAATCAGATGTTCAACAAATGTATAGAATATGGTGCTACAGTCAGGACAAGGTGGAAATATTCAGTATAATAACGGGAGAGGATTATGGAATTATTGGCTATTGGAATTATTTCTTTTGCTGTAATGTTAGCATATGCAATATATCTTAAATTTAATTACTTTAAACATTGGGTGATTTGTTTAGACAGTTCTCCTTCAGGTTCTATATCACATACAACATACGAGTACGAGATTATCGGAGTGAGAGAAAAAAGAACATATGTAAGTAGAGGTACGGCATTGTTTTATCCAAAGAAAGGGAAGAAATACAGAGTACTTATTCACAGGCGCAATTACAATAAAGTTATTGGATATAGCGAATATGTAGGAGACGTTGTATTAATGAGTATTCTTCTTGCGTGTATTTTGGATAATATAATCAGTATGTATATGTGAATTTGTAAAGTAAACGCCATGAAAAAATGATATATGCAAATAGTGGAATTAATTTGCAAGTATTATCAGTTTTTCTTGTTAAAAAGAACGGAATCGGATATAATACAACTGCCGGAAGCATAAATTATTAATAAAAAGCATAATGGAGATTTTTATGAATAATAAATTGCTGATGGTGATAATGTCGCTTTTACTGCTGGTTTCGGTATATATTTTAATGTACATTTATCTGCCGGGACAATCGGGAAAAGACGGCGGCAGCGGCGCAGCAGACGTTGCCGGAAATGTAGAAAATGAAAATAATTCAAATGAACCTGAGAATATTGATTTTACAGGTAATGTGGTAGTTATCGACAGCGGGCATGGAGGAATTGATCCGGGCAAAACCAGCGTTGACGGACTGCTGGAGAAAGACATTAATCTTGCTATAGCATATAAGCTTAAAGCATACCTTGAAAATTCGGGTATGAAGGTGATTATGACCCGCACAGATGATTCGGGGCTTTACAGCGAGTCGGATGTCAATAAAAAATCTGCTGATATGAAGAAGCGATGTGATATAATAAAAGAGTCCGGTGCTGATATAGTTATAAGCATACATCAGAACAGTTTTCAGAGTTCTTCGGTGAAAGGTGCGCAGGTATTTTATTATAAACATTCTGCGAAGGGAAAGCAGCTTGCACAGAGCATACAGCAGGCATTTAAGGATTATCTTGACGAGAGCAACAGCAGAGTGGAAAAGGCAGACAGCACATATTATATGCTGATACATACGTCGGCACCTACGGTTATCGCAGAGTGCGGATTTTTATCGAACCCGGAGGAGGCAAAGCTGCTGGCAGATGAGCAGTATCAGGATAAAGTAGCTTTGGCGATTTACTATGGAATAATAGATTATTTTGTTAAAGGTTAAGAAAATGGACACAATTATAGAATACACAAGTGAAAATAATGATTTGGAAAATGACAGCCATATTATTAATGAGGCGGCAGGAATTTTGAAAAAAGGCGGTCTTGTGGCATTTCCCACAGAGACGGTATATGGTCTTGGTGCTGATTTCCTAAATGAAAAGGCTGTGAAAAATATATATGCTGCAAAGGGCAGACCATCGGACAATCCGCTTATTGTTCATATAGCAGATAAGGAAGCTATATATGAACTGGCATCGGAGGTCCCGGACAATGCGAGGAAGTTGGCGGAGAAATTTTGGCCGGGGCCGCTTACTATGATTATGAGAAAAAGTGAAATAGTTCCGGGATATATTACAGGCGGGCTTGGTACGGTGGCAGTGAGGATGCCGGCTAATACAATAGCTCTTGAACTTATAAGGCGGTCAGGGGTCTATATAGCGGCTCCAAGCGCCAATTTGTCAGGCAAGCCAAGCACTACGACGGCGGAGCATGTTATCAACGACTTAAAAGGCAGGATAGATATGATTATCGCTGCTAAAGAAGCACAGGTCGGAATAGAGTCAACGATTGTTGATGTGAGCGGCGAAGTCCCGATTATATTAAGACCTGGAGCCATAACCAGGGAAATGCTTGAGGAACAGCTTGGAAGAGTCGATGTGGACCCGGCAGTTGCAGGGGCGGTTGTGGCGGACGGAGTTGTGCCAAAGGCGCCGGGAATGAAATATAAGCATTATGCTCCTAATGCAGATATGACTATTGTTGAGGGTGACAGTAAAGAGGTTATAGATACTATTAACAGACTAGCAGCAGAGAAAATGAAAGCGGGCTTTAAGGTAGGAATTGTTGCAACATCGGACAATCAGGCTTACTATAGGGCTGATGAGGTGCTTTCATTAGGACACAATGAGACGGAGGCGGCATCAAAGCTATATGCAGTTCTTAGAACCTTTGACAAAATTGAGGTTGACTACATTTATTCGGAAAGCTTTGAGAACAGTAATGTGGGGACAGCCATTATGAACAGGTTGATTAAGGCCGCAGGGAATAATATAATCAAAGCTCACAGGAGTGAATAGCTGTATGAACACTTATAAGAAAATTATATTTGTGTGTGTAGGAAATACCTGCAGAAGCCCAATGGCGGCTACAATTATGCAAAACAGACTGTCTGCGCAGATGTCAGCTATAGATAAAAGCATGGACATACTGGTGGATTCAAGAGGAATGGTGGTGCTGTTTCCCGAGCCATATAATCCAAAGGCGGTGGCTGTGGCAGCAAGATTTGGAATGATTATGCCAAGTAACAGTGCTATGCAGATTGAGAATAAAGATTTTGGCAACGAGACGCTGGTATTGGTTATGAACGCAGGCATGAAACAGAAGATGTACGATACATTTGATAAGGCGATCAATGTATATACTTTATGCGAATTTGCCGGAGAGCCGGAAGAAGAAGTTGCAGACCCTTACGGGTGCGGAATTGAGGGGTATGTAAAATGCTTTGAGGATTTGCAGTTTTTAGTCGAAAAAGCGGCTGATAAAATTATTAAAAATATCAAAGAACAAGAAGAACAGGAAGAACAGAGCGGACATCAGTAAGTCTGCTGAATAGGAGTGTTATGATAGCAATAGGATGCGACCACGGTGGAATTGAAATGAAAAATCAGATTATTGAGCATTTTAAGAAAAGAGGAATTGAGCTTAAGGATGTTGGATGCTACAGCAGTCAGTCCTGCGATTATCCTGAATATGCTTATAAGGTTACAGACCTTGTGACAAGCGGTGAGTGCGAGCTGGGGATTCTTGTGTGCGGAACAGGAATAGGTATGAGCATTGCAGCAAATAAGGTTAAAGGTATTCGCGCGGCGGTTTGCGGAGACTGTTTCAGCGCACAGGCTACAAGGGAGCATAACAATGCCAATGTGCTTTGTCTTGGAGCCAGAGTGATAGGACCGGAGCTTGCATTCAGAATTGCGGATACATTTGTGGACTCAAGTTTTTCTAATGATGAGAGACATATCAGAAGAATCAGCATGCTTGAGTAATGCAAAAAAGCAGGAAACCGGGAAGCTGGAAATGTGAAAAGCCGCAGCTTGAAAAAGTTGAAGGCTGGAAAGCCGGAGGCTTGGTAAGGTGCTGGAAAACAGGCAGTAATTGATTATAAAATAAGTAATATGCGAGAAAAACGGAGAAATATTATGAGTGATAAAAGAACAGATTATATATCTTGGGATGAATATTTTATGGGAGTGGCAAAGATGTCAGCGCTCAGGTCAAAGGACCCTAATACGCAGGTGGGAGCATGTATAGTAAGCAGTGATAATAAAATACTTTCTATGGGCTATAACGGACTGCCCAGAGGCTGCTCAGACGATGATTTTCCATGGTCGAGAGAGGGCGCTCCCCTTGACAATAAGTATATGTACACAGCACACAGCGAGCTTAATGCAATACTTAATTACAGGGGTGGAAGCCTTGACAATGCCAAAATGTATGTGACGCTCTTTCCATGCAATGAATGTGCGAAAGCAATCATTCAGGCGGGCATAAAAACCATTGTCTACGCCTGTGACAAATACGCTGATACTGCGTCGGTTATCGCTTCAAAGAGGATGCTTAACGCAGCGGGCGTCAGATACTATGAGTATCAGCCGACAGGAAGAAAGATTGAGTTTGAATTGTAATCTTATTCGCGTTTTTGCGGCAGCATACGGATTTTATTCACATAGGCGCTAAATTCACCGTTATAAATTATTGTAAGGAGATTATTGAGCCTGTGGAGGGCTGTCACCAGCATTGCGTTGGATATAATCCCCTGACTGCAGGCGTCAGCAAGCTCATCCAAATCAACTACACGCACAGTGCCGTTGTTATCAATTATCACATCTGCCAAAAGGTCCGTGAATATATAGGTATCAGTTTCCTTGTTGTATTCCGTATCAATTATGTCGCAGTATGTATATGCAACGGTATTGTCGTTTCTGTAAAACAGGCTGATTTTCCAGCCTTCCTTCAGACAGTAATATGAAATGCCATGTGAAAATTCAGGCTTTGGACGAAGTGTACTCCATCTGGTGATTATGTGGCTTTCATCTACGCTTAGTATCTCATCATCCTTTAAGTATATACATTCCATAGGAATTAGTCTTTTTCTGTATAATTCAGCCATAGGACACCCCCTGCAAGAAAATATTTTTAAAAATGTTTTAGTGAATTATATCAATATATGTTGAAAAATTCAATTATTACTTTTAATTTCTAAAATTTTTGTATATTATTGGTCGTTTTATTAAAAATTAACAAAAAAATAGACTTTTTTATTATAAAATGATATTATAAAAATAATCACTGAATTGAGAGGAAATATGATGAGCTCAAAGGGAAATGAGTACCGGAATTTCATATTAATATCACAGGTCAGTATAAGTATTCTGGTGCCGACGTTCGTTTGTCTGGCGCTGGGAGTGTGGCTTGACGATAGATTTGGAACATGGTTTACCCTGCCGCTTCTTATACTGGGGATGGCTGCCGGAGCAAGGAATGCCTATGTATTAGTTATGGGTATTGTGCGCAAGGAAGAGCGTCTTGAGCGTGAGAAGCAGGAAAAAGAGATTAAACGTAAGGTGGAAGAAAGTAATGATAGAAAAGCTAAAGGAATTAAATGAAGCTTTACCGGGTATTCTTATTATAGATTTACTGTACCTGATAATCGGTGAAGTTATAATTATAGCATTTCTTCCGGACAAGCTGGCATATGCGTTAGGTTATTTAATCGGCGTACTTTATGCAGTATTTTGCGTTTTTCATATGAGCTTTCGTATTCGCAAGGTGGTGTATGGGAAAGCGGATTCGAGCAAGACTATGATTGCAGGCTATAGTATGAGAATAGCGGCTTTATTTCTTGTTGTTGCGCTCCTGTATATTTTCAATATCGGCAACATATTAGCTGCCTTTATTGGAATGTTTGCCATGAAGATATCTGCATATTTGCAACCGTATTTTCAGAAAATGGCATTTAAAATCTTAAAAAAAGGAGGGTGAGAAGGTGGGAAGCACGATAATGTCATCATTGGTGGCGTGCGAAAGCAGCTTTTTGATAAAGTCGCTGTATTCGTTCAGGATTCCCGGAATAGACTATGACTTTTCTATAACTACCACTCATGTGTCAATGCTCTTGATAACCATATTGATACTGACACTTGCTATTATTGCGAGAGTTAAAATCAATAAAGTAAACGCATCCGATACACCGGGGATGTTCCAGAATATCGTCGAGATTGTTGTGGAAATGCTTGGAACTATGGTAGATGGAGTTATGGGAAAGAATGCCAACAGGTTTGTCAATTATTTGTCAACGCTGTTTATATTCCTTATTGTATCGAATCTGTCAGGACTTTTTGGCGTGAGACCACCTACGGCAGATTACGGCGTAACATTGGCGCTGGGCTTGATTACATTTGTTCTCATACAGTTTAACGGTATCAGGAAAAATGGCATTAAGCATTTTACAGCACTATTCCAGCCAATCTGGTTTTTATTCCCAATCAATCTGATTGGAGAAGTTGCAACACCGATATCGCTTTCACTGCGTTTGTTCGGTAATGTTATGTCAGGTACCGTTCTTATGGGTCTGATATACGATTTGCTGTACCCATATACAGTGGGTTATCCAGCATTATTGCACGCTTATTTTGACATATTCTCAGGCTGCATTCAGGCGTATGTATTCTGTATGCTGACTATGGTATTTGTTAATGATAAGATTTCCGACGAATAATGGCCGCAAGACGGCAGTCGGTATAAAAAAATGGTTTATGGAGGATATTTGTTATGAATATTAATGGACAGGAATTTATTAGCGCAATGTCAGCAATAGGCGCAGGTATCGCAATGATCGCAGGTATGGGTCCTGGTATCGGTCAGGGTATCGCAGCAGGTAAGGCAACTGAGGCAGTAGGACGTAACCCTGGCGCAAAATCAGCTATTACATCTACAATGTTACTTGGTCAGGCAGTTGCTGAGACAACAGGTCTTTATGGTTTCGCTGTTGCTATTATCTTAATGTTCGTTAAGCCTTTTAAGTAAGAATCAGCTTATATATGTAGAGGATTTATGCACCTTGCGTGCAGTGAATATTAAGCTGATAGGAAGGAGGCTATAGATTTGAATTTCTTAGGAAATACATTTGTTGCTCTTGCAGATGACGGACGGTTATTCGGTCTTGATTATCAGTTGATTTTTGATTCGTTGATTACCGCAGTTAATGTATTTTTGCTGTTTATTCTGCTGTCGTATATTTTATATAATCCTGTCAGAACTATGCTTAAAAAGCGTCAGGACAAGATTACAAGCGATAGGGAGGCTGCGGAAGCTGATAAGAAAAGTGCATACGAGCTTAAAGCTGAATACGAGGAGAGGCTTGCTCAGGTAGAGAAAGAGGCTGACGGTATTTTAAGCGAGGCGAGAAAAGTCGCAATGCACAATGAGCAGAAAATAGTAGACGAGGCAAAGCAGGAAGCCGCAAGAATTATTGCTAGAGCCAACACTGAGGTAGAGCTTGAAAAGAAAAAATGTGCTGATGAGGTTAAGCAGCAGATTATAGCAGTAGCGCAGCTTATGGCTTCAAAGATGGTTGCCAAATCATTAAATGAAACAGACAGTGACGCTTTAATTGAGCAGACTTTGAATGAAATGGGTGAGAATACATGGCTAAGTTAGCGACAACAACTTATGGTGATGCATTATTTGACCTTGCGTTGGAAGAAGCAAAGACGGATGTGTTGTATGAGGAAGCCAAAGCGGTTCTCACAGCATTTAATGACAACAGCGAGCTTGGAAAATTATTGAATCACCCAAAGATTGAAAAATCAGAAAAAGAGAAGGTTATCGAAGATATTTTCGGTAAATTTGTCTCTAAAGATATGACGGGCTTTCTTACTATTATGGTAGCTAAGGACAGGCAGAGTTATATCACTGATACGCTGAACTACTTTATGGACAGGGTTCTTGAGTATAAAAAGATTGGAACAG
This sequence comes from uncultured Lachnospira sp., assembly GCA_964482965.1. Lineage (GTDB taxonomy): Bacteria > Bacillota > Clostridia > Lachnospirales > Lachnospiraceae > Lachnospira. Next base: position 12,638 of record CAYZZP010000029.1, on the reverse strand, counting down.
TCTATGTGACAACAGCAAAGCCGCTTAGTGACAGCCAGAAGGAAAAGGTTGTAAAAAGGCTGATAGAGACAACGGAATATATACAGCTTATTATGAATTATTCTGTTGATGAGTCGCTCATCGGCGGTATGGTTATAAGAATAGGCGACAGAGTAGTGGACAGCAGTATCAAAACAAAACTTGAGGGGCTTGCTAAGGATTTGAGTAAAATCCAGTTGGCGCAGCCTTTACATTAATAGAAAGAGGGTGCTTTGAGCTAATGAATTTAAGACCGGAAGAAATCAGCTCAGTTATTAAAGAGCAGATTAAAAGATATTCTGCCGAACTTGAAGTGTCAGATGTAGGTACAGTTATTCAGGTAGCGGATGGTATCGCGCGTATTCATGGGTTAGAGAAAGCTATGCAGGGCGAACTGCTTGAATTTCCGGGCAGTATATATGGTATGGTACTCAATCTTGAGGAAGATAACGTAGGTGCTGTATTGCTTGGTGATGCCAAGAACATTAACGAGGGCGATACAGTTAAGACAACAGGACGAGTAGTTGAGGTTCCTGTAGGCGATGCTATGATAGGCAGAGTTGTAAATGCGTTGGGTCAGCCGATAGATGGTAAGGGACCTATTATAACTGACAAGTATCGTCAGATTGAGAGAGTTGCATCAGGCGTTATTACAAGAAAGTCCGTAGATACGCCGTTGCAGACGGGTATTAAGGCTATCGACGCTATGGTTCCTATCGGAAGAGGTCAGAGAGAGTTAATTATCGGTGACCGTCAAACAGGAAAGACAGCTATTGCCATTGATACAATTATTAATCAGAAGGGACAGGATGTACTTTGTATCTATGTTGCTATAGGACAGAAGGCATCGACTGTTGCTAATATTGTTAAGACGCTTGAAGAGCATGGAGCTATGAGCTATACGACAGTAGTAGCTTCTACAGCAAGCGAGCTTGCGCCATTGCAGTATATTGCTCCATATTCGGGCTGTGCAATCGGCGAGGAGTGGATGGAACAGGGAAAAGATGTGCTGGTAGTTTATGATGACTTAAGTAAGCACGCTGCGGCATACCGTACGCTTTCATTGCTCCTTAAGAGACCACCGGGACGTGAGGCTTACCCTGGCGATGTATTCTATCTTCATTCAAGACTGCTTGAAAGAGCTGCGAGAATGTCGGATGAGTACGGCGGAGGTTCGCTTACAGCCTTACCTATAATTGAGACTCAGGCAGGCGATGTATCAGCGTATATCCCTACCAATGTTATCTCAATTACAGATGGTCAGATTTATCTTGAGACAGAGATGTTTAATGCCGGCTTTAGACCTGCTGTTAATGCCGGTTTGTCAGTATCGCGAGTAGGTGGTTCTGCGCAGATTAAGGCTATGAAGAAGATTGCGGCGCCTATTCGAGTTGACCTTGCGCAGTATAGAGAGCTTGCTTCATTTGCACAGTTCGGTTCAGAGCTTGACGCGGATACTAAGGAGAAGCTTGCCCAGGGCGAAAGAGTTAAGGAAATGCTTAAGCAGCCGCAGTATAAGCCGATGCCGGTAGAGTATCAGGTAATTATCATTTATGCGGTTACTAAAAAGTATGTTCTTGATATTGACGTTGACAGAATCCTTGATTTTCAGGAAGGTCTGTTTGATTATATTGATACTAAGTATCCAAATATTCCTGAGTCAATTAAGTCTGCGAAGGCTATGGACGAGGAGACAGAGAAAACTCTTATAAATGCTATTCAGGAATTTAAAAAGACTTTTAAGTAAAAGCGGATTGGAGGTAATTGAATTATGGCCTCAATGAGAGACATAAAAAGACGTAGAGACAGTATTCAAAGTACTGGTCAGATTACCAAAGCCATGAAGCTTGTTTCCACAGTTAAACTGCAAAAGGCCAAAGGCAAGGCGGAAAGCACCAGACCATATTTCAATTTGATGTATGAGACTGTATGCAACATTCTTGCTAAATCAGGTGATATTCAACATAAGTATCTAAGCGCAGGGGAAACCTCTAAGAAAGCTATTATTGTGATAACGGCTAACAGAGGACTTGCGGGAGGCTACAACACTAATATTACCAAGCTTATTACCGGTTCAGATATCCCTAGAGAGGATGCGGTTATATATACCGTAGGAAGAAAGGGACGGGAGATTCTTGAAAGGAAAGGTTATAATATTGTTCAAGATTATTCAGAAGTAATCAATGAACCTATGTACACGGATGCCAAAGCCATATGTGACGAGGTGCTTAGGGCATTTACAGACGGCGAGGTTGGTGAAATTTATCTTGCCTATACAACCTTCAAGAATACAGTTGTCCATACTCCGAAGCTTATCAGGCTGCTGCCGATGAATACGGAAGAGGCTGAAGCCGAAGGCGCAGAATACAATTTGCCTATGAATTATGAACCTAATGAGGAGGAAGCACTGGATATGATTATTCCTAAGTATGTGTGCAGCCTTATATATGGAGCGTTGATTGAGGCGGTTGCAAGTGAAAATGGTGCCAGAATGCAGGCTATGGATAACGCAACAAGCAATGCGGAGGATATGATTTCAAGCTTGTCTCTTAAGTTTAACAGAGCGCGTCAGGCCTCTATTACTCAGGAGCTTACAGAGATTATATCAGGCGCAAATGCCATCGAATAAATAATAATATGGAGGCAAAAATGGCAGAGAAGAATATTGGTAAAATCACTCAGATTATCGGTGCCGTTCTGGATATCAAATTTACAGAAGGCAGCCTTCCTGAGATTAATTCAGCTATCAATATTACACGCAGCAACGGCGAAAGGCTTGTAGTGGAAGTTGCGCAGCATCTCGGTGACGACACTGTAAGATGTATCGCAATGGGACCTACAGACGGTCTGGTGCGTGGTATGGATGCAGAAGCGACAGGTGCGCCTATTTCTGTACCGGTAGGTGAAGAAACTCTTGGAAGAATGTTTAACGTGCTGGGTGATCCTATAGACAACAAACCGGCTCCACAGGTTAAGGAGCATATGCCTATTCACAGAAAGGCACCTTCTTTCGAGGAGCAGTCAACATCTACAGAGATGCTGGAGACAGGTATCAAGGTAGTAGATTTGCTGTGTCCTTATCAGAAGGGTGGTAAGATTGGACTTTTCGGCGGCGCCGGAGTTGGTAAGACAGTACTTATTCAGGAGCTTATTAGAAATATTGCCACAGAGCATGGCGGATACTCAGTATTTACCGGAGTTGGAGAGCGTACTCGTGAGGGAAATGACCTTTACCACGAAATGATGGATTCAGGCGTTATCGAAAAAACCACCATGGTATTTGGTCAGATGAACGAGCCGCCTGGAGCCAGAATGAGAGTTGGCCTTACAGGACTTACAATGGCGGAGTATTTTCGTGACAAGGGTGGAAAGGACGTACTTCTTTTCATCGACAACATTTTCAGATTTACACAGGCTGGTTCAGAGGTTTCAGCGCTGCTTGGGCGTATGCCTTCAGCAGTAGGTTATCAGCCAACGCTGCAGACAGAGATGGGTGCTTTGCAGGAGCGTATCACTTCTACAAAGAACGGTTCCATCACATCAGTTCAGGCTGTTTATGTGCCTGCGGACGACCTTACTGATCCGGCTCCTGCTACAACCTTTGCTCACTTGGATGCAACGACAGTTCTTTCAAGAAGCATAGTTGAGCTTGGACTGTATCCTGCGGTAGATCCGTTGGAGTCAACATCGAGAATACTTGATCCTAGAGTTGTCGGAGAAGAACATTATAAGGTTGCCAGAAATGTGCAGGAGATTCTCCAGAAGTATAAAGAGCTTCAGGATATCATTGCTATTCTTGGTATGGATGAATTGTCGGAGGAGGATAAGCTGGTGGTTTCAAGAGCCAGAAAGGTCCAGAGATTCCTGTCGCAGCCATTCTTCGTAGCAGAGCAGTTTACAGGCCTTGAGGGCAAATATGTGCCTATCAGCGAGACAATTCAGGGCTTTAAGGAGATTATCGAAGGAAAGTATGACGATATTCCTGAGAGTTATTTTGTAAACTGCGGTAATATTGATGATGTTCTTGCAAAATGTAAGTAGGCCTGAGTCTTTAAGCAGGACATAATTGTGATGGAGGAAAGCATATGGCCGATACATTTAAATTATTGGTAAATACCCCGGACAGAAAATTCTACGAAGGTGATGCTGCTATGGTAGAATTGGCGACCAGCGAGGGCGAAATTGGCGTTTATGCCGGGCATATTCCGCTTACGGCGGTGGTTATGCCTTGTACTATGGTTATACACGAAGCTGACGGCGTAAAAAAAGCGGCTGTTCATGGTGGTATTATAGAGATATTGCAGGATAAGGTTACAGTTCTTGCTGAGGTTGCAGAATGGCCTGATGAAATTGATGTCAATAGAGCTAATGAGGCAAGGCTCAGAGCCGAGAGAAGGCTGGCAAGCCATGAGAGCAGCGTTAATGTTATGCGTGCAGAATTGGCGCTTAAGCGTTCCCTTGCAAGGCTTGGGGCTGTAGACTGATAATTATGAATAGACTTTCCAATTCGTGGTAATAATTCAATTATTACGAATTGGAGGTCTTTTTTTATGACAGGAATTTCGAGATTTTTTAAAATGTTGAGAGATGCGGCAGCATATATATGTCTGAGTACAAAGGAGTGGGTATCAAGGAAGCGCAAAAGCGGCGGATTTATGTATGTATTTCAAAAATCGGCTGTGCTGCTGGCGCTTGTACTTTGGATTGTGGCTGCGGCAAATGTTGTTGTGAGCGGTTGGAAGCGTATGGGAAAGGAGCAGATAATCAGCGCATTTAACAGCGAGACCTATACGGACATCAGAGCCAGCATAGCAGCTATGGGAAAATACGGAGATTTTAATATTACGGACAACGCTAAAAAACTTATACTTGAGGACATAGCAGAGGACATAGGAATTAACCGATATACTATTGAGGATACGGTTGAGCAGGGAAATAAAGTAAAAACTTTGAGCCAAAGCTCTGACAACGGCGATGTTGTGTGCAAATTCATAACAGTAGGGGAGGTGCCGGAGGCAGAATGCGGACAGTACATTTATATAGGAATTAATCTTAACAACAGCGCCGAATCGGCATTTTCTTATGAGGAAATTGTGAAGAATATAAATGAAAAACTTGGAATAAATTCAACTGTTACGGTAAATCTTGTGGGAGAAATGGAAGGTGAGCTTAGCAGCGGCGTAAAGGATATGATTGTGGATGATATGCTAAAAAATATTGACGCCAAAATAGTGGTGCAGAACAGAGATGACGAATTGTACACTGTGTACGCATATGACGGCAATATCAAGGAGTACGTGAAGCTTGGCAGGGATAAGGTGAATGTTAATCTGTCAATAGCCTACGATGAGGAGCGGGATGTGACTATGGTATATCTGTCAACGCCTATTAACAATCAGGATTATTAAACCTTTATTAAGCGTGTATTAGAACTTGCGTATTTTGGCGATACGGATTAAAATAATAACAGTAGCGGAAAAACGCAGCTTCAAGAAAAGTAAGAAACATTATTGAGAAATATCATTAAAAACGTTACAGAGGGAAAAGAACCATAAAGGGGAACTGATAATGACTATAGATGAACTTTTAGATATATGCGTTAACGAGTCGCTGATAGACCTTGTAATAAGCAATGTTAAAAATAAAGACGTTCAGGCGTCAAAGATTAAGGTGCGTCCTGTGAAGCTTAAGAATAATCTGATGTTTCAGGCATCAGAGTATGTGGGAACAAAGGTGTTGCACAGCAATTTTGAGGTTTGTCAGATAAAGGAAAAAATAAAGCACTGGCTTGCATATGACTATAAACAGGGACAATTTGTTATGACAGACAGCAGCGCCACAGTATTGTCGGGGAAAAACGGCAATATGACTGTAAAATACAAAAAGAGTGCGCAGTTAAAGCAGCAGAAGGAGCCGGCTCACAACAGAAACAAGAAATATATTCTTGCCGAGGGAACTCCGGTGGTATTTCTTGTGGATTTGGGAGTTATGACTAAAGAGGGAAAAATCGTAAGCCGGAAATATGATAAATATCGCCAGATTAACAGATTTCTTGAGTTTGTAGAGGACATTCTGCCAAAGCTCGATAAGCGTAAGGAGCAGACCATTATAGATTTTGGCTGCGGTAAATCCTATCTTACGTTTGCTATGTATTATTATCTCAAGGAGCTTAAGGGCTACGATATCAGAGTTATCGGCCTTGACCTTAAGGAAGATGTTATTGAGGAATGTAATCGGCTTAGGACAAAGTACAATTATGACAAGTTGGATTTTTATGTGGGCGACATAGCGTCTTATAATGATGTGGATAAGGTTGATATGGTTGTCACGCTGCACGCCTGCGACACAGCTACGGATTATGCCCTTGCAAAGGCTGTAAAATGGGGCGCTAAGGTTATTTTGTCAGTACCCTGTTGCCAGCACGAGGCTAATTCTATGATAGGGAAAATGCAGGCAGGAAATATGACAGCCGTTATGGGAACCAAAATTATGGCTCCGGTACTCAATTACGGTATTCTTAAAGAAAGAATGGCGGCTCTGTGTACAGACGCAGTGAGAGCAGGGCTTCTTGAGGAGGCCGGTTATGAAACACAGATACTTGAATTTATTGATATGGAGCATACGCCGAAAAATTTGCTGATAAGGGCAGTTTATACAGGAAGCAGTAATGTGAAGGCGGGCGAGGACGCACGCAATATGGAAAATGCGCTTGGTTTCAGGCTTACTTTAAATAATCTTTTGTTATAAGGTTAAACATGAAAAGGTAGGTTCAGCCAAGAAACATTAGAAAAGAAAGATCTGAAAAGAAATATATAGGAGATTAGTATGGCCAATAAAAATGGATTTATCGGAAGATGTATTCTGTTTTCAGTTATATTCGTGATGACTGCAGTAGTCACATTTTTAGCGATACATTTCAATACGGACGCGAAAGGAACCATATCCCTTACGGAGGCTTCACTGCCTGTGGTTTCGGTAAGCACAGAGACAGGCACGCTGTACAACAGAATGCACGGGATTACGGGAGAGATTGATGAAATGCTGCTGGATACAGATATGACGCTGCTTCCGTCGGATAAAGAACTTACTGTAGTTATAGATACATATAATGAGACGATAAAGACATTAGGATATAAAATAAGAGCGGTGGAAGACCGTTCCCTTATAGAAAATACAGAGGTTAAAGGCTTTGATGCTGTGGATGGGCAGGTGCAGGCAACCCTGAATATTAAAAATCTCATAAGGGATAATACGCCGTATATTCTTGAGATTATTATAGGCACAGAAAAATTTGATGAAATAAGTTATTACACAACCATATATGCGGGAACGGATTATCAGCTTCAGGATAAGCTGGATTATGTGTTGAATTTTAACCAGTGTACATTCGATTCGGAAAGGCTGAATGAAATCAGCAAATATCTGGAGACTAAAAGCTCTGCAAGCAACAACAATTACGGAAAGGTTGACATTTACAGCACTAAAGCTATGGTTGGCTGGGGTGATTTGAAGCCGTTTGTGGAGAGCAACATTGTACCGTCGGTGCTGGATATAAATGAGGAGACCGCCATAATTACGTTGGACTATACCATAGGCGCGGCAAATGACAATGAATCCTATGACACATATCTTGTTCACGAATTTTATAGGATACGCCAGACCAGCAGCAGGTTTTATCTTTTGAGCTTTGACAGAGAGACGACTCAAATATTTGACGGAAGATACGATTTAATTTCCAGCGGAAAGATTAATCTTGGCATTAGTCCTGATACGGAAGTGGAAGTCCTTGCGGATGAGAAAAATGAATATGTTTATTTTGAAAATAATGGAACTTTGTGGTGCTTTGATAAAGAGAAGCACACATATACTAAGGTTTTTGCATTTGAGTCGGAGGATACGGATAATGTAAGGGAGCGTTATGACCGGTATTCAATTAAGATAATGTCTGTAAACGAGGACGGCAGATGTAGATTTTTGGTGTACGGATATATGAACAGAGGCGTACATGAGGGAGAGGTGGGTATTTCCCTTTACGATTACAGTTATGCTGACAATGTGGTTACAGAGAACATGTATATTCCTGTAAATGTGCCTTATGACATACTCTGCGGAAATGTGGCAGAAATTGCGTATGTAAAAGACGATACGGCATTTTATATAAAAATAGACGACGTTTTGTATTCCATCGACCTTGTAAGTAAGGAGGCTATGACGGAGGTAAAAGGGCTTCGGGAGGGCGGTTATTATGTGTCTGCCAACGGCAAAGTTATAGCTTATCATGTTGACGGAGACGCCGACGGAGCAGATAAGGTGCGCGTATTTAATATTGAAAAAGGCTCGGATTACTATATCGAGGCGGGAGAAAATGAAAAGGTCAAGGCATTGGGGTTTGTTCAAAACGACCTCATATATGGCGTTGCAGAAAATAACAATATTGTTACGGAAGAAAATGGGGAAACTACATTTGCCATGCACAGGCTTTATATAATGGATTCTGAATTTAAAATAATCAGAACTTACGAGCCGTCGGGAACCTATGTTGTGTCAGCGGAGGCGGATGGTTACAGAATTAATCTTGGCATGGTTGTTAAGGATGATGACGGAACATTTAAGAGTGCGTCTATAGACCAGCTTATTAACAGGGAAGAAAATGTGGAGGCTGCAACAGTAACCGTTGATACTATTGCTACGGAGAACCGCAAAATCGAGGTTGTGCTTAAGCTGGTGGACGGCTTGAGCGGCAGCGGTGCTGCGGGAGTGAGGACTTCCGACAAAATAGAATACAAAAAAGACCAGACATTTGAATTAACGGAAGCGCTGACGGGGGAAGGCAAGTACTATACCTACGGAGGCGGAAAATTTAAAAAGGCTTATGCCAATATAGCTGACGCTATTAATTATGCGGAAGACAACTACGGCGAGATTTATGATTATAAGCATAATCTTATCTGGAAAAGGTTTAAGACTGCGGAGGCAAATATTAAGGGCTTAAGCAGTCCGGGATGTCCGGCTGCGAACTCTTACAGTGTTGCTGAGTCTATAGTTTCAAGCTATAGTGCCGCTTACGAGGTGCAATGGCTTAAGATTAATGGCGTGAAGGCAGAAAATATGTTGTCATTTGTAGGGCTGGATTGCCCGGTAATAGGTGAGACAATAGACGGTTATGTAATTATTACAGGCTATACATCTAAGCAAATTACCTATTTGAATACAATGACAGGGACTTATGAAACAGTAAGCATTGCGGACGCTGACAAGATATTTTCTCAGTGCGGAGACAAATATTTGACATATTATAAAGAGTGACAGGCTGACCATGAATAAAGGGTTTTAAGTATGAAGAAGATTATAAAAAGAACAGTTATGATTATACTTGTGTTGCTGGCTATTGCGGGCTGTATTTATATTGCTCCGAAGGCTGTGAAGGTCTGGAAGTTGAGTCGGGAGGCGGCGGCTATAGTAAAGTCAAGCGACGAAAGTACATTTAAAAATACGAAAACAACGCTGGTGTATGATGCAGACGGAGCAGAGCTTTGCAAGATAAAAAGCAGTAAGTCTTTGTATTATGTGGAGTACGATGATATTCCGCGGGCGCTTGTGTATGCGTTTGTTGTGACAGAAGACAGGGAATTTTTTACACATTCGGGAATTGATTTAAAGGCGATAGTGAGGGCTGCCCTTATGAACCAGCAGAGCAACAAAATTGTGCAGGGAGCCAGCACCATTACCCAGCAGCTTGCAAGAAATATGTTTCTGTCCCACGAGGTTACATGGGAACGAAAGATTGAGGAAATGTTTCTTGCGTGGGAAATGGAAAAGAAGTACGACAAAGAGCAGATTTTAGAGTACTACCTTAACAATATATATTTTGGAAACGGATATTACGGAGTGGAGGCGGCAGCCAGAGGATATTTCAGCAAATCTGTAGGGGAGCTGACTCTTTCGGAGCAGGTATTTATAGCGGCAATTCCTAATAACCCAACCAAATATAACCCGCATAAAAATTTTGACAATACTCTCAAACGGCGTGATTTAGTGCTTCAACAGATGTATGAAAATGATATTATCAGCGGAATGGACTATAATCAGGCAAAGGAGGAAACTATCACTTTGAATCCTGAGAAAACCACGGCGGTCAATGACTCGGTGGTGACGTATGTAAGGCACTGCGCTACGGAAAGCCTTATGTCTCAGGCGGGATTTTCTTTCAGATACAGTTTCAGCTCTAAGGACGACTGGGAGGGCTATAACGAGCTTTATGACATATATTATACCAGATGCCAGCAGCAGTTGTTAAGCGGCGGCTATACTGTATATACATCCTTTGATATGGAACTTCAGGACGCACTCCAAAAGGCTGTGGATGAAAATCTTGCAAAGCATACTGAATTGTCGGAAGAAGGCGTTTACGAAATGCAGGGAGCAGCTACCTGTATAGACAACACTACAGGAAATGTGGTTGCTATTGTCGGCTCCAGAACACAGGAGAATGTGGGAAGTTTTGGACTTAACAGGGCATATCAGAGCTACCGTCAGCCGGGAAGCTCCATAAAGCCGCTCTCGGTATATCTTCCATATCTTCAAATGGGAAATACACCAGACACAATGGTTAATGACGTTAAGACGGAGGACGGTCCTGCTAACATTGACAATGAGTATTCCGGCTGGATTACATTGAGGCAGGCGGTTAAGACCTCAAAAAATACAATGGCATGGGAGATATATAAAGAGATTACACCTTCCGTCGGCGTTGGATTTTTACAGCAGCTTGGATTTAAGAAAGTGTGGGTGGACAAGGACTATATAGCAGGTTCTCTTGGCGGATTTACCTACGGAGTTACAACGGAGGAAATGGCGGGGGGATTTGCGGCCATTGCCAATGAGGGCATATACAGGCGGCCTACCTGCATTGTGAGAATAGTTGATTCTGTCGGAAATGAGGTGGTAAATGAATCCGGCAGAGAGGTTCGGGTCTACGAGAGCAACGCCAGCAGAATGATGACGGATATGTTAAGAACAGCTATGGAGCCGGGAGGAACAGGAAATGTAGGTGTTGTTGACGGAGTGATTATGGCGGCAAAGTCCGGTACTACAAGCTCCAATAAGGATAAGTGGTTCTGCGGCTACAGTATGTATTACACTACAACTGTGTGGATGGGTTATGATTATCCGAAGGACGTGGAGGATTATACCAGTGTTTCTGCTATTTACAGGCAGTTTATGGCGGCAGCCCATAAGGGAAAGCCGACAGTGGCGTTTCCTGCATATCAGGGCGCTAATAATCAAACGGAGACTGAGAGCGAAACTGAAAGCGAGACGGAGACTGAGAGCGAAAACGAAAGCGAGACTGAGGGCGAAAATGTGAGCGAAAACGAGAGTGAAAATGTGAGCGAAAACGGGAGTGATACGGAAGACGAAACAGGAAGTGAAGGCGGCGACGTAGATGCGGAAATCAGCACAGGAGGGGACGTTGACGCAGGAAATACAGGGAATCTTCCGGGCTCAGAGGTGGATGCTGATGTGACCGTAAGAGGAGACTCGGACGCCTAGCCGGCTTGAAAAATCATTTTCAATTCAGTCCTAAGATTTTTTCATAAATTTTTTTATCGCAACCTTTAAAGACATTAAAAATGATTCTCTCTATAGAATGCTGTGCAGTATTGTGAGGAATTGCGTACTCCTGTCAGGGAGATTTCACAAACGGTCTGGACTGGCGATAAGGCCATAGACTATCTTATCAACAGTAAAATGGCGTTGGCCGAGCAAGAGTATATCCAAACAAAGGTAAATATTGAATATCCCTGGAATACGAATATCCGCAGTGTTAACTTGACAACAATTTGAGGAAACTTGCCGGACAATGCTTTGGAAGCCGCAGAAACGGCCCCGGGTCGTCTGCGCTTTTTGAATTTAACCATTCGGCGTATCAATGCCATGCTCATTATCAAGGTTTTTTTTCGCAGTCAAAATCCTACGGATTGTGGACATCGCCGTTAAAAGATTTCCTTTTTGTTACTATGTATCTGTGGAAAAATGTTCACGGCATAATAAGAAAGGCGGTATTCGACTATGCGTATTTTACAGACACATGATCTTAAAAAATATTATGGAGAAAAGCAGAATATTACCCGCGCCCTTGATGGTGTCAATTTTTCTGTGGAACATGGTGAGTTTATTGCCGTGGTGGGAACTTCCGGCAACGGCAAATGAAAAAACTGTAAACGCTACCGCTGGTGCTGTTTGTGGCGGGATGATCCCTTGACCGAAACAGGCCGCTGAATATTCCCATTAACCGGGTCTTTTATCAATCGTCTGCGAATGACTTGCTGTTTCTATTTTTGTCGCTGTAGGTTTCCCTGAGCCTGTCGATGGCCATTTCCGGACTCATGGTGTGGTACATCAGATACACGACCTGCATGGTTTTCGGCTTCGCCTGCTTCAGAATTTCCCGGCTGCTTTCGCCGGTATAGTAATGCCAGTACCGATAAAGGTAGCCCGTCCAGAAAAGGGTTTCTCTGTCATAGGATTTGCCAGCCACAAAACCGTCGGCGTTTTCGTCCTTCAACCGGGAGAGAATATACGCCTCCCCTGACCACTGCATATGGCTGAATTCCTTGTCC
>CAYZZP010000028.1:0-26263 GCA_964482965.1 uncultured Lachnospira sp. | reverse complement strand
CGTCGCTCTCGCAACATAAAATAGTATACCTCTAACTTATGAACATTTCAACCGCTGCGGCAGATTCTCATTCAGCTTTCATCAGTCTGTCACAAACCGTCAGAACTTTGTCTCTCCGTCCCGCATCTCCTGCAAGGAAAACAGCAGCCGTGCCGTCTTGCCGGATTCTACCTCCACATTGTGCTTGGAATCCCAAGCCGCGCTGTACTGGAAAAAGCCGTCCTTTCTGAATGCCGCGTCGTTTCTCGTGCATACCCTCGAATCGGCAAGCAGCGCCACATCGTCCTCCGCACTCATGGCATCGGGGGAAGGAAACCTTCTGACCACCTACGCCCTGAGAGAGTTTCACCGTTCCCGCCGCCATGTCCGCTTTCGGATAGATGTGGATATCAAGCGGAGCGGAGGTTTCGCCAAGGTTGAAGAGGATAACAGTTTCCTTTGACCTCACCACGCCGTTGAACCAGACAGGCGATTTCTCCGCGCCATCCTCGGTGCTTTTTTCGAGCATGGCTTCGGTATGCGGAGCGTAGCCGGACAGCACAGTCCCCTCCTGCAGCTGCAGGTCCGTGATCCATATCGTGCCGGAGCAGTCGGCGATGGTGGGAATCCTTTGCCTGCGGCGTCATACTGATTTCGTATGTTATTCTTATCGCAAAACGCCCTAATTTATGCGCTTTTAGAATGTACCAGCACCCATTTTACACCAATCACTACACCACATTAAACAGTTCCTCAAACTTTTGCATTTCCTTCTGCTTCTCTTCTTCCGTCACATGGACATATAAATTCATTGTCATAGAAATGTTAGCGTGTCCAAGAATCTTCTGCAATGTCTTAGGCTTCATCCCAGCCTCAATACATCTTGTTGCGAACGTGTGTCTTAAAACGTGCATTGATATTTTTTCTATATCAGCCTTATTGCACAGCCTTTCCAGAATTCTGTTATAATTTGAATTAGGAATTGGATTTCCGTTTTGATTCAGGAATACATGCTCTGAAAATTCAAAAGAAATAACTTTTCTGTCTTTCTTCGTCCTCTCGTTTTTCATGTCTATCAGCATATTATAAACAGTCTGCGTCATGGGGATGTCGCGCAGTCCAGAGTTTGTTTTCAGGTCCCCAGTTATAAATCTGTTGTTGTTTGAATCGTAGGTAACATTTCTCTGTATGTGTATTATGCGATTTTGAAAGTCCACATCATCCCATTTTAGACCCCTTAGTTCGCTAGACCTTATCCCTGTCTGTAAAACGAAAAGAAAGTGATTGTAATTCACGCTTCCTTTAGCAGCACCTAAAAACTTCTCTTGTTCTCCTAATGTCAGCACCCTTGTGCGTTTCTCTAGTTTTTTGGGGCATTTAACAGATTTTGTTACCGGATTATACTTAATAATGTCATTCTCTAATGCATCTGAAAACATTGCACTCATAGTCGCTTTTGTCCTTTGCATGGACGAACCAGAATAACCATCATCGTCCATTACATTTAACACATTCTGGCAGTGCATTGGCTTTACATCGGAGATAATCATGCCGCCTATCAATTCCTTAATATTCTTATTGTAGCGGTCTTTACAACTCTGAATAGTATTCCACCGCACTGTTTTTCCCTTAATGTTGCTAATCCAATAGTCAAACCACGCCGTTACGGTCATGTCGGACGAAGCATTGATTCCTCCATGCTCATCTTCAAACTGCACATCTGCAAGCCATTGTCTGCACTCTTGCAATTTCTTGAAATACTGTTGCCTGCGCTTTCCTGACTTGTCCGTAAACCTTGCTGTGTATAATCCGTCTTTTCGCTGGCTTATGCCAATGCCTAACTCCTTTCCTCTTATGTCTTTTCCCATCGACAAATCTCCTTTCTTCTGATAAAGAAAAGAGCCTTGATACAGTTTCATATATTACCATACAAAGGCTCAAAAGTCTATATCAGAGTTCTAAAACGCTGTTTATGTACTTCTCAAACGCCTGCCGCTTAATCAGTTTTTTTCTGCCGACATACAGCACAAAAGGGCATTTAGGGTCTTTTGCCATCTCATCTATCCTGTTTATCCCAATATTGCTATATTATCTTCTTTACATTCTTCCTCTTCTTTAATTTCTTTTAGTTCTTTATATTCTTTATGTTACAACTCGCTGACCGTTGTACTCTTTCACGGAAATATCTGAATTTCCAATATGTATGAGTTCACTGCTCATTTTCTCACTTCCCCTCTGCTCCACTCCTAATCCACTCTTCAATTGGAGTATTTGTTGTCTGCGATATTTTCCTTAGCGTTTCAAGTTTTGGAACATTGTTCCCATTTTTCCATCCGCCAACCGTCCCATTGCCAAGTCCGCACTTTTTCTCAAACTCATGTATGGATATTCCGCTCTTACTACAGTAATCGCAGACTTTTTCATAATACATACTGTTTCCTCCTTTCCATATCTTCTAAATTTAGAGGGAAACCTATTGACAAAGATTCGGTTATCGTCTAAAATAAGAATTGTCCAGAAACTTAATTATGGCGATTTTTCTATCCTTGTTTTAGGCTTTCCTCTAAATCCTGAATTCATTATATAGAGTATCGCCTAATTTGTCAAGCACATTTTTAGAGTTTTTTCTAAAAATTTTTAGGAGGTATTCTATGAACGCTGTGGAAAGGGTTAAAAAGATATGTAAAGAGCGAAAAATACCGATTTCTCGCCTAGAATCGGACTTAGGATTCGGGAACGCTTACATATATGGATTAAAAAAGGGTACGTTTCCTGATGATAGATTGAAATTGATTGCAGAATACTTAGGTGTTTCAATTGACTACCTTATGACAGGTGAAGAGCCGAAACTGTCAAATTATCCGGAACAGGTAGAATTGCTTGTGAAAATTAGAAATGATAAGAAGCTGTTTAGCGCAATAGAAAAATATTACGCCCTCTCTGACCGGCAGAAAGAACATGTTTTGGAATTAATTGATTTGTTAGTGGAGGCGTGATTATGAAAAAGGGCGTAAGCAAAAAACTCCGCGATAAGGTATTGACCGAATTAGTCTTGCAGTATAGGGAAAATATAAAGAAAGATAAAAATAGAAAATTGGTAAATCTTTTTCCTATATTCAGCAATATGGATATTCCATACAGTGAATTTAAAGATGTTATTATGTCGTTAGAAAACCAAGAATACCTACATTATTTCCCCACCGACGATTCCGCAGAAAAAATACCTATAAGGGGCGAAAAAATCCCACAAGAATTTATAGAACTAACCGCCCCGAAAGGTACTTCTTACTTAGAGACAAAACTTGATAAGATGGATAACGAAAGAAGAACAAGTTTTAAGTATCCGATCATTGTTGCGATAATAGTAGCGATAATAGGAATATTATTGTCACGTGAGTCAGCAAACTTGTTATTGCAGATAGCAAAATGGTTTTTATCTCTGTTTCGTTCCTGAAATACCAACACTGCAATTTAACGCTAATCCGTGCGTTTTTGCAGTGTTCTTTGCATGTTTGTTTATCTTTTCTTGTCATCTACCTTATCCTCCTTTGCAATATCCGAAACTATTATGTAGATATATTCCAGAATGTCTTGATTCTCGATTTTTTCTACTAGGTCGATGATTTTTCTTTTGTACCCCATTTTCTTTTCCCCTTTTGTTTTTTATCAGTATATCCGCATTATCAATAAAAATAAAGACTATTAATTAAATGTATTATACTATAATGTGAGATATTTTACGTTTAAAAATAAATATCCGTGCCACTTTCCGTTGTAACATATGCGTCTTTATATCCTGCCGCTTTGACCTTTGTAAGCATACTGTCAGCATTGGTCTTAACCGTATATAACCAATACCTCCTGCCGAATAGCTTTCCCACCCGGTTACCATACTATAACTGTATATGTCCATTTTGGGAATCGTTATATCTACCAATCGTGACTATTATACCGCCCTTTTGGGGATTAGAATAGATACAGATAGGTAGGTGATGGTATGGACGCGCAGAAGCGCATAAAGCAATTGATGGATGAGCGCGGCTGGACAGATTACCGATTGGCAAAAGAATCCGGTCTTTCGCATTCCACGATCACAAATATGTTCAATCGAAATAACGCACCCACGCTGCCAACTTTAGAGGCAGTATGCCGGGCGTTCGGCATTACTTTGGCGCAGTTCTTTTCTGAAGATGATGAATCGCCGATGACCGAGGAACAACAGAAACTCTTTTCAAGATGGAGTACGCTAACGGATGAACAGAAACGGCTTCTCTTGGAATTAATGGGAACGATGTAAAATCTCGCTGAATCTAAGCATTTAGAACCAGCGGGATTTTTTTGTCCAGATTGGCACTTTTTGATTTTGCCATTCAAAGAGGGTTCAAATTGAAATAGGGAGGGTTCAAATATTCTTTGTTAGAATTTAAAATCTCTGTTTTGTCGGAAACAAATAAAGGCTTCCGTACACTTGACTGTGCCGAAAGCCTTTATTTCTGCCCTTTTTCCGTTTTTCTGTGCAGAGCGTTTGTATCAAATAACGCATTTTTATATCAAAAATGTTTTTTAGACGACAACCGCAACATTTTCCAACAAGGTTTCATAGTTAATATCCCTCACGTTTTTACCTCCGATCAGCACCTCGCCGTCCTGAACATCATAAAAATCTGCTGTCAAACACAGATCTCCCGATTTGCCAAATAGCTCAAACAGTAGGCTATTCTAAGGCAAATTATTTTGCAGAACTATTCCGCAAAAGTACGGGATTACTGCCGGGTGAATATCGAAAGATGGCTCAACGAAAATAAACGCCTTTCAAGGGCACTTGTATTATCAACTACCCTTGAAAGGCTTATTTTTATTTCTTAATGCTTACTAAATCTCCGGCGTTGAGTTTCAATTATTGTTCCAGACAATTTCCTCCAGACACCCTTTGCATTCAGCATCACGAAATTTACTCACTTTATAGGTAAGATCAGGATTGAGCTGTCTGACTACATTGTCCAAAAAAACACAGGCGCTTGCACGGCACATCTCTTCAATCATTTGATCATCCATACCTGTTGCTTTAGCCGCTTCGTATACCGGACAATCACCAAATTGGGTTACTGTGGCAACCCTATCTTTCGTTTTCGCCACTATACGATCAATACCACCGATTTCACTAGCCATGTCCACAATAGTAAGTAAAGTTTCATAAATATCGAACTTTTTATCTCCTGCCTCCGATTTCATAGCTTTTCCAACACGTATGCCTCTTTCCTCATCAGATTTTGTCATTAAGGCAAATGTTTTTTCCTTACCGAATTCATTTATGAGAGTCTTTATAAATGAATAATAATTTGTGTATGCCATAGTCGCACCTTTAAATTTATCTGTAGCCATAGTCTTACCTTTAATATTGTCTGTAGCCATAATATCCTCCTATCCGTTCGTATTTTAAACTTCTATATTATGTAATAATAACATCTCTTCTTTTATATTGATGGCGGAATATGGTATTCCTTATCCAACTTTCTTCCAAGGTAAACACCATCTGTTGCCTTTTTACTATAGTCCGTAGGGTAAATACCCGGTACTGTATCTGCATTTTTCAATAATGCAGCTGCACAGCTTGTTACCTGGCTATATGTCATATCCATAATTTCAGTCGGCGTTCCATAGTACATAAAATTAATCGGCATTGTATTATTTACTAAGTACAGATTTTTCGTAACCTGAACGTCATCCTGTTTAAATATAAAAGTAAATTGAGTACCAAAATTACGTTTAATTTCAGCAGGAGGATTTTGATCCGGCCAAACCTGTGCCACAGCGGCGATTGATAACTGATCCGGAATCGGTGCAGCAATAAAATCATCCAATAAGATGCCATTTATCTTCCGCTCGCCTGCATCTTTATTTAAAATTGTCTCAAGCCATAAAAGCACATCGGAAAACTCAACCGTTTTGGTACTTCCTGATACTAAATACAAATTGGCTTTCTCTTTTCCATATGTCAGCCAGTCAGCAACATCCTGCCCCTCGATTGTCTGATAATGAATGGTTTTTCCATCTTTTATAACTGTTCTTGGGCCGCCGGTCCAGCCAAAAATAACTTCAAGATTATAGCGTATCTCCTCCGGAAGATTTTTATAAGCAGCCACTTCACCTGCAACATCCTCTAACGGTACATCGCAAGCAGACCACTCTGCCCATTTTGGAATAGAATCCGGTTCCGGTTTTTGCCACTCCACTTTTAAATCACATCCCCAAAGCTGCTCTTTAGATGATTCCAAAATATTTGCAAGATGCTTTACACACAATCTTCCCAGATTTCCTCTCGCTCCCAATATAAGAACATTCCTATTGCGGAGACTATATCCTGTAGAATAAAGGACTTGGGATAAAGCATCCAAACATGCAAGAGTAATTGAATCACCTTCAAGCATAATCTTCTCATAGGATGCCGCAATAGAAAAAAGCTTTGTGTTCATCTCACGTGTTTCCGCAATTGCCGCATTCATATCATAACCGTTACGGGTAAGCTCCACACTTCCCGCAAAACATTTTTGCAAAGCCTCCATAAAGCTTCCTTTTAAAATTTTATCCACTGCCGAATCAGAAGGAACCATATATTTTTCCCGGAACTGTTCAAGTGTAAGCTTATCCTCAATTGCCTGATCAATAATCGGATTGAGATATCCTCCATCTTCCCAAACAAATACTTTTTTGTTTGTATTGTACGCTCTCGCCAGTGCCCGCAAAAAATTATAGGCACAAATACTCCGCTGCGCATCAAGAAACGTAAGCGAAACACCTGTAGGATTTTTCCCCTCAAATATCTCGTTAAATTCTTCTGTTGGCAACGGCTGTGACTGAGGAAATTTATTAAATCCATCCACTACTTCGTAAATCCCTTCTGCCCATCCCGGCTCACCTTTGCCAAGCGGTTTTGATCCTAATATGCAAGCAGTAAAAAGTGTGTCTGGAATATCATCAATCATATCACGCCATATTTTATTCTGAAGTGGATTATATCCCACAAAGACAGCAGCCATATCTGTTGCTCCCCATTCACGCAATACACACAAACCACCATAGGTTTTATCATCAAGATGATGAACCGCTACACAAATTGTATTTTCAAGAGGTCGGTTGGTTCCGATTTTTTCCCCCTCATCGCCTCTTGTAGTCTCCATTGATTTAATACAATGGGGCATATTCTTAAGACAATTATAAATCTTATAGTGCTCCCTTGTATGAATTACCACAGGCGCTCCTGCTGAATCAAGTGGATTTTCAAGCCGTTTTTGAAGCAAATCCATATTAACAATATTTCGGCTGCCATCCATCATACCATGCTGGATAGCAGACATGTTTTTCATGGAAAGCTCATTGTTCATAGCCAATGCAGCTGCCAATTTGGGTATCGGCAATTTAGGAAATATCCTTTCTACTACATCCTTTTTAATTTTGTCGGAATCGACACCTGAAATGTCTTTCATTCCATTTTCCTCATTAATATATCCCATATTATCCCCTTTCTTTAAATCATCATCGTGATTTAATGCTATGCCATAATATTGTAAAAGCGACAAGCATACCGTATCGGAGGAACATTTCCCCGAATCCTAATATGTCTTGTCGCCTAAATATAATCTTAATTCAATTACCACAAATTCTTACTGACTAAGATTCTTTCACACAATAAGATATTTACTTGAATTCTTTCCCCCATTACATAAGCCTGCCCTCAACAGAAATATGTTATATAAATATATTATAATACTTTTTTGCATTATGCAAGCACAAAGTTAAAATATCTTAGTCGTAATTATATTCATCGTATACTTACTGTCTACAGTTTTTTCACATTTTCATACATCATAAATGACCCACAATTTTTCAGTTTTTAATAATGCCACTATATATGTAAGCCATACCAAGCGCCTGCGAATCCGTCTCCGTCCATGCATTCCATTGTTCCAGACCTTCTCCGTTGGGATTCCCCGTTTTCATAAGATTGCTCCAGTAATCCAGCATTCCTTCCGATAGCTTGCAAGCCTGTTCATCAAAGGGCCGCCAGCAGCTGTCCAATGTACCGAACATATACACAACAATAATCTTGGCGCAGCCATGGTTTTTCTTATGCGCAGCAAAATGAATTCCAAAGTAAAAAAAGCACTTTTAGGTTTTACCTCAAGGGTTATAATAGCTGCTTCCATATGGTCGCTGTTAATTCCTGCCATTTAAATGTCCTCATAAAAAAGAACTGAACTCCCTATGATTACTTCATAATTTAATCACATCAAATCTTATTTTGCTCTTCTGCGTCTCCTTAATACATCAACACCTACTATTCCCATTGATGATGCAGTCAGAACGATAAACGGAAACCTGTCACGCCGGTTTTTCTGTGGCTGCAAATGGTTCGGGCTTGGAAAGCGAGATGCGGATTTTCCCCACATAGGTGAAGTAAATCTCAATCGTAACATACTTCTTCCCGTCTATTTTCTCTGGGCTGTGAATTACGATTTTCTCAATCAGTTCATTTACTGCAACGGTGTCAATTTCCTGCAAGTCGGCATACCTGTCTGCAAGCTGTAGGAAACATCCCACATTGGTACAACGGAGAGCGGACTCCGTTTGAAGCAAGAAACAGATAGAAGGAGTCTATTCAAACTCATTCATCACGGTATGGTATATGTCCTCCTTAATAATTAATAATTTATTTTTCTGTTCCTATGGAACAGATGTTGACTGAATAATTATTTCACCGCGACTATGACAGATTGTTTGATGCTGCCTGATATTTCTTAGCATTTCTTAATCATTGATTATTTGTCGATTATCGTTGCTTATCGCTGCTTATCATTGATTATTTATTGCTTATTGTTGTAACTTTTCTGATTACAACAAGAGTATACCACCGTCTTGTTGTAATGTCAACAGTTACATCTTCTTTTGATAATTTTTTATTGATTATAAAAAAACAGTCATATATCCCACAACAATAGGATATACAACTGTTCTTAAAATAATTACATTTACTATAATTAACGATTAACCGCCTTCGGAAATACATTTTTGCGTATCTCTGATTACATCTTCAAGAGTTATTTTCTCCAGCTCACGCTCCATAGCCTTCTGCACTTGATATAATTTGTCATCAAGAATTCTGTGAATATTACGCCCTACAGGACATTCCTGATTTGAATTTTCATGAAAGTGAAAAAGCTCACCATTATCAACACACTCCACCGCATTATAGACATCAAGGAATGATATTTCTTCTAACGGTTTGGCAATGGATGCTCCTCCGCTGCCTCTTTGAACATTGACAAGTCCCGCCGCCTTTAACTGTGACAACAGTTTTCGTATAATAACAGGATTGACATTAACACTTCCGGCTAAAAAATCGCTTGTAATTTTATGTTCCTTCTCAAAGGTATTAATACAGGAAAAAATGTGTATTGCTATCGTAAATCTGCTGGAAATCTGCATTTGTATTCATCCTCACATAACAACTGAATCTGCTCCACTTATTATAGTAATACTAAATTGTAAAGTCAAGGATTACATCCGAACATTCTTCTCATGCAATGCACCTGTGATGAATACTGTTTTTATTTTTTTACCAGTCCATATACCACCATAAAGACAATATACAAAACTGTCACGATGGCACATATATTATAAAACCAATAGCTTCCGAAATCCATACCTTTTCGTATCTTGCGTATGACAACCCAGAATTTTTTCTGGCTGTGCATTGGTCCAAACACACTCAAAAGAAAGAATATGAATACTATTATAAGTATGCCCGCTACAATTTTTGCTCCCATAATATCATGTTCCTTGTTGCTATAATATAGTTCCGACTATTGGCAGCACTCTATAACCCACTCAATAAAGTTTGCAGCACTGTCGCCGGTACGTTCCGCCTCCACATGTGCCTGACCCCATACCGTCTCAAAATCAACGTCAACGCCATAGTTTTCAAGCGCCAGCGCCAGATTAACTTCGGTAGTCAATGCGGTATCGCTCTGGTTGATTCCCGTACGGATTCTCCAGTATGACGCCACATTGGATGTCTGATAGCCCTGATAGTACTCACTGAGATAATACAAAGGATTGTACATATTTACGCGGTCGGCTACCGAGGTTCCCAACGCATCAGTGCGTGCCAAATCTTCTGCAAATTCTGTTCCGTAATCTGAATCAGCCAGCAATTCTGCCATAACTGCATCGAAATGGGCGCCTGAACCGTCTCCGTAGCCGAACAATATGTTTTCACCCTGTGATTTATCAAGTGCATCAAAAGCACCCAAATCCTTTGAAGCTATTTTCAGGGCGCTGACAAAATCGGTGACACTGGTAATCGTAGCTTTATTGGTTTCGGCATCATAAGTCACCCAAGTTGTCTCTCCATTCAACGCATCAATATAATCCTGTACCGTCTCGTAGGTTCCGCTCAGGCTGATTCCTCCGGTAGTTTCATTACGGTCAATTCCGTCAATCGCATAGTAGTCATCTGCTCCGCCGGCATCATCCATGCCGGTCAGATTGTCGCCAAAATCCTGTATTCCATCATTGCCGCCGAAGTCTTCCCTTCCGCCAAAATCACCTTTTCCTCCAAGGTCGCCTTTTTCTCCAAAATCCTCAAAATCGCCTTTTCCTCCAAGGTCGCCTTTTTCTCCAAAATCTCCAAAATCTCCAAAATCTCCGAAATCACCGAAATCGTCAAAGCCTCCGTCGGTACCTAAATCTTCCTTGCCTCCGCGGCCTCCGAAATTTCCTTCCTCATCTCCGTCAGGCAAATCGGTGAAGCCACCGGCACCGCCAAATCCACCCTTTCCTGCTGATTCAGCAGTATAAGGAAATGTGGTATCCTCAAGAAAATTATTGAGAGAGGTTTCAATGACAGACTTCAGATATTCATAATAACTGCCTGCCTGATAAATTCCTTCATCCGATGCAATCAATGTTAAAGCATTTCCATCGGAGTCCTTCAACCCCAATTCATTAATATACAATGCAAACTGCTCTGCCATTGCGTCAGACAATTCCTGCATATCATCGCTTAAATCTGTTCTTGTAACACCAAGGTTCCATTCGTATGCTTCACTTGCATAGTCCAGATTGGTAATAGGACACCAGCACATTGACCCGGCAACCGCATCACTGACGCCGCTTACAGCACCGATTGCTTCAAGATACGGCGTATAGAGTTCACTGTCTCCTGTTGCCCCAAGCAGTGCGCTTTGACCGCCGCCGCCGCTCATACCAAATGAAAAAATACGGTCGGTGCTGCCCGGAATAATATCCCCGTTATAGCGTACATAACGGATGGCAGCCTTTAAATCTGTCACTCCTGCCGGAGCACCTGCATCACGTCCTCTGCATCCTGCATACACATAGATAAAACCCGCATCCGTATATGAGGATGTGCTGCTTACATATCCTGTAGGCGCTGACATGGCAGAATAACCCGGAGTGTCTACAGGAAGGACGATAGGCGCAGTCTCCGCGGTAAATCCGCCGACTGTTCCCGAATCGTTAATCCGGCAGGTGTATGTTCCGTCACCGTTGTCAGTACCTGTCATGTATGCACCCGGTACATAAATACCAAGATTTTCATATGTTTCATCAGCAGGGTCGGCACAATAAACAATACCCACCTGCCAATACACATCAGTATCCTCATTGTACTGCCACTTAGTCATATCAATTTTTTCCAGACTATTGCCTTCATCAGATATTTTTGTATTGTCCTCATCTGACGCTTTCGTATTATCCTCTACTGTACTCTTTAGGTTGCTGCTGCAGCCAAACAATAAAACTGCACACATCACAAGCAGACAAATAAGCCGCTTTTGAATTTTCATGAATTAGTCCTCCTTAATAACATGCAAAACATTTGTTGTAGCTGTAATCATTACATCGCAATAATACCACAAGCCTGATAAAATGCAACCAATTACATACTCTTTTCACAAAGAATTCACAAACTGCAGGAAATAAGGATTATTCCAGCTCAAATGCGCCGGTATAAAGCTGATAATACTGACCTTTCTGTTCAATCAAATCATCATGGTCGCCGCGCTCGATGATTCGCCCGTGGTCCAGAACAATAATTACATTGGAGTTTTTAACTGTGGACAGACGATGGGCGATAACAAATACTGTTCTGCCCTCCATAAGCGCATCCATACCACGCTGAACTATTGCTTCCGTTCTGGTATCAATGGACGATGTTGCCTCATCCAAAATCATAACCGGCGGGTCGGCAACTGCAGCTCTGGCAATGGAAAGCAGCTGGCGCTGACCTTGCGACAGATTTGCTCCGTTTCCTGACAAAAGAGTGTCATATCCCTTTGGCAGACGGGTAATAAAATCATCCGCACCTGCCAATTTAGCAGCAGCAATACATTCCTCGTCAGTGGCATCAAGCTTACCATATCGTATATTTTCCATAACTGTGCCTGTAAACAGATTCGTGTCCTGAAGCACGATTCCAAGGGCGTGCCTTAAATCACTTTTTCTGATTTTGTTAATATTTATGTCGTCATAACGGATTTTTCCGTCTGCAATATCATAGAACCTGTTCAACAGATTGGTAATCGTAGTCTTTCCTGCTCCGGTAGCACCCACAAAAGCCACCTTCTGCCCCGGCTTTGCATAAAGACTAACATTATGCAAAACGGTTTTCCCCTCTTCATAGGCAAAATCCACATCAAATAGTCTTACATCCCCTGTCAGCTTAGTATAGGTAACTGTCCCGTCTGCCTGATGAGGATGTTTCCACGCCCACATACCGGTACGCTCTTCACATTCGATGAGGCTGCCGTTTTCTTCACGTACATTGACAAGAGTAACATACCCTTCATCATGCTCAGGCTGCTGGTCCATCAGATTAAAAATTCTTTCAGTACCTGCAATACCCATTACAACGGCGTTGACCTGATTGGATACCTGATTGATTGCACCTACAAATTGTTTGGTCATGTTTAAGAATGGTACAACAATGCTGATACTTATAGCCAGACCCGAAAGACTGACATTAGAAGCATTGGAAAGAAGCAGGACTCCTCCCACAACGGCAACGATAACATACAAAACGTTGCCAATGTTGTTCAAAATCGGAATCAGAATATTCGCATATCTGTTGGCACGTTCCGACTCATCAAAGAGAATTTTGTTAAGTTTTTTGAAGTCATCTTCACTTGCATCCTCGTGACAGAATACTTTTATTACTTTCTGCCCGTTCATCATTTCCTCAACAAAGCCTTCAACCTTACCGAGAGCAGTCTGCTGTTTAAAGAAATATCTTGCTGAGCCGCCTCCTACTTTTTTGGTAATCATAAGCATAAGCGCTACGCCGACAAGTACCACCAACGTCAGCCACAGGCAATAATAAAGCATAATACAGAAAATCGTGATTGCCGTAATTGCCGAAATCAACAGCTGCGGAAAGCTCTGTGAAACCATCTGACGCAGAGTATCAATATCATTGGTATAATGGCTCATAATATCGCCATGATTATTGGTGTCAAAATATTTGATTGGCAGACGCTGCATACCATTGAACATCTTTCCACGCAGCTTCTTAAGCGTACCCTGTGTGATAATTGCCATTAACTGACCATAGGCAAAGGTGGTTATCAATGACAACACATAGAAGCCTGCCAAAACGCCTACAATAATAAGTATTTTTGTTCCTATAACGCTCCAGTCTCCGCTTTCCCAGTTATCTTCTACAACCGCAATAATATTCTGCATAAATATTGCAGGAACAGAACTGATAATAGCACTGAAAATAATACACACTATGGTAATAGGCAGCATTACGGGATAAAACTCACGAATGGTTTTGAGAAGCCGCCATATAATTCCTTTTTGAATCATTTTATTCTCCATCTTCATCACCTGCCTTATTCTGGGAAGTATAAATCTCACGATAAATATCATTGTTCTTTATAAGCTCTGAATGTGTTCCCACCGCATTGATTCTGCCGCCTTCCATTACGATAATCCTGTCTGCATCCTCCACAGACGCAGTTCTCTGGGCAATAATAATCTTGGTGGTTTCAGGAATATACTCTCGCATAGCTTTTCGTATCTTAGCATCCGTCTTTGTATCCACGGCACTGGTAGAGTCATCAAGAATCAATATCTTAGGCTTCTTCAACAACGCTCTGGCAATACAAAGACGCTGTTTCTGTCCGCCGGACACGTTTGCTCCTCCCTGCTCGATATATGTATCATATCCGTCAGGGAACTGGCAGATAAATTCATCGGCGCAGGCCATCTTACAGGCACTGATCAACTCTTCATCTGTTGCATCCTTATCTCCCCAACGAAGATTCTCTTTGATTGTACCTGAGAACAGAATGTTTTTCTGAAGTACAACAGCCACCTGATTTCTCAGGGTATCCAAATCATACTCCCTGACATCCACTCCGCCTACCTTGACTACGCCTTCCGTTGTATCATAGAGTCTGGAGATAAGCTGGATTAACGATGACTTTGATGAACCCGTTCCTCCTATTATTCCAATTGTTTCTCCTGATTTTATCTTAAGATTAATATCCGAAAGCGCCATACGTTCAGCTTTCAGCGCATATTTAAAGCTGACATGCTCAAAAGAAATTGCACCATCGGCAACCTCATACAGCGGATTTTCAGGATTAGTCAGGGTACTTTTCTCTGAAAGAATTTCCGCAATTCTCTGACCGGACTCAACTGCCATGGTAATCATAACAAAAATCATTGAAAGCATCATCAGGCTGCTGAGCATCATAAATCCATAGGAAAGCAATGAGGAAAGCTCTCCAACATCAAGAGACAGCCCATGGGATGTAATTATCGTATATGACCCAAAGGACAGAATAAATACCATAACCACATAAAGGCAAAACTGCATAATCGGATTGTTCATTGCAAGAATACGCTCTGCTTTGGTGAAATCGGCGCAAACATCCTCTGCGGCCGTATCAAACTTCTTCTGTTCGTAGTCCTCACGGACAAAGGATTTGACAACTCTCATACCTTTAATATTTTCCTGTACGGAGCTGTTCAGATTATCATATTTTTTGAACACCTTCTTAAAAAGCGGCATGGTTTTATACACAATCAGCGCAAGACCTGCAATGAGAAACGGTACAACAAACAGGAAAATCCATGCCATTTTACCACCCATCACAACAGCCATGATAAATGCAAAAACAACCATCAGCGGCGCGCGGATTGCATTACGGATAATCATCATATAGGCGTTTTGCACATTGGTGACATCAGTTGTCAGACGTGTAACCAATGATGATGTCAGGAATTTATCAATATTCTCAAAGGAATATTGCTGGATACTATGGAACATATCCTCACGTAGATTTTTTGCAAGTCCGCATGATGCGGTAGCACAGGCTGAGCCTGCAAATGAACCGAACAGCAGAGAAAAAATCGCCATAATAACCAGAATGGCGCCATATCTGATAATTGTGCCAAGCTCGCATCCGGCTTTGATTTTGTCAACCAGCACGGCTATAATATAGGGAATAATACACTCCATCACAACCTCCAAAGACACAAGTATAGGCGTTGCAATGGCAGATTTTTTATATTCTCTTACGCTTTTTGACAGTTCTCTTATCATAGTTTATATACCTTCCTTTTTAGTTTTCACTGATTCAAGCTTTTCTTTTTTCATAACAACCAGATAGATTAATAACAATATGATGGCTGTAGAATTCTCGGTGATAGGCTGACTGATTAAAATACCGTTAATGCCCTTTAAATTTGCCATCAAAATCATAATAGGCGTCAGCAGAAAGCCTTTGTTGACAACGGTATTAACCATTGATATCATCCATTTTCCGATGGATTGGAAAGCCGAATTAAACAATTCTATAAATCCGATTCCGATTATGCAGAAAATCCAGATGCGAATATATGAAACCGCAACAGGAACCGAATTTCCCGAAGGAATAATCAGACTTACAACAGCCGTTGGAAAAATATTTACAAGCAGCACACATGCAAATACCCATACTCCCATCACTATTACGGAACCGCCCATTATAGCTTTAACCCGTTTCAGCAAACCGCAGGCATAGTTATACGCCACAACCGGACGGACACCTTGGGCAATTCCCACGCAAATCTGTATAAAAGCGTTTCCTATTTTCTGTACTACTCCCCAAGCTGCCAGCTCCACCTGCCCGCCTAAAATATTAAAATAATAATTGCGCACAAAGTCACAGATATTCATAAACAGCAAAACCAGTCCTGCAGGAACCCCCACGGCAAGCACATTGGCACAGATTCCGTCTCTTGCTTTGAAGTTCTTAGGATTAAAGTTTATAACTGTCCTATTGCGGCGTTTAAAATACATTATAAGGTAGAACGCAAATGATGAGTAATTTGATATACAAGTGGCCAGCCCTGCGCCCTCAACTCCCATATTAAACCCGAAAACAAACAGCGGGTCCAGCAAGATATTCAGTATACCTGCACCTGCAATACCTGCCGCCGAAATTTTTGATTCACCCTCCGCCAAAAACATTTGGGAAAGCACCTGAGACAGAACCAGCGGAATACATGCAACGTGGAATGTCCACAGCAAATAGGATTTGCAGAATCCGATTGAATTTTCATCAGCGCCTATCTTATATAAAACCTTATTCTTCACTGCCATAAGTATGAATGAAAGAACAACTATCACCGCAACACACATATAAATTGAAAATGCGGAAAAGTTCTTGGCACGATTACGGTTTTCCTTTCCCAGCTCCGAAGCGATATTTGCGTTTGCCCCCACACCGAATACGGTGCTTATGCATGAGGCGGTCATTACAACAGGAAATGTAATCGTCATTGCGGAAATCTGAAACGTATCCCCGGTACGACCCACAAAAAAAGCATCAGCCAGATTTAATATGAGAACAGTCAGCTGGCTTAATGCCGCAGGAAAAATAAATTTTGCAAGCACCTTAGGTATCGGATATTTTGTAAATGCGTCTTCCTGAGAAGACAATTTTTCTTTTTTGTCTTTATTCAAAGCGGATGCCTCCTTGACATCATATTAAATCTTGTTTATAATCGTAGCACGGTAGTTAAAAACTATCAAGTACTCAGTTTGAACCTACTAAGTATGCTGCAAGCTACCATCAATGCAGGTATACTGCAGGCTGCTGACAATAAAGCGGAGGGCGTGGAAGATGACATTGGATGAAATGCTGAAAGAAATCAACGATATACTGAATGTTCCGGAAAAGAAAGCCAGTGTGGACAAAATTATTCCGTTGCTTCACGGAAAATGGGAGCTTCAGCTTATGATGGAGGTATGCAGGGCAGATGTTCTGCGGTTTGGAGAATATAAAAAAAGGCTTCCTAATATTACAAACAGTGTGCTGACAGCAGCACTGCGCAATCTGGAAGCATGGGGCCTTATCTCACGAACACAGTACAACGAAATACCGCCCCGTGTAGAATATACCCCTACCGAAAAGGGAAGAAGCCTGCTGCCGGTCTGCTATGAAATTATCAAGTGGGGTTCCCAAAACAGCTTGGAAAATTTATAATGATGTTTTTTAGTGTCTGACGGTGTGTTTTACGGTGTCTCTGTTTATTCCCCCATCACCCGTATACATTTTTTTCATTATGCAATGACGGTTAATGGGGTAAACAGAAGAATTATTTATTACGTTCCTTACAGAAGACTTGCTGATTTTTCCTGTTAATCCACTGTGTGGAGGCGTCCATGGCAATACGGCAGCCTTCTGTCTCATCCAAGGCATTCAGCATAACAAAATCGTGAATTATTCCCTGAACCCGTATGGCTGTCACATCCACTCCGGCACAGCGAAGCTTTTCTCCAAAAGCTTCCCCCTCGCTTAGCAGAACATCAGCCTGACCGTTTATTATCATTGTGTCAGGCATCCCTTCCAGACATTTAACATCAGCCCTCAGCGGCGATGCCGTAATATTATTTCTGTTAGCCAATGATATATACTGCTGCCAGAACCATTCCATTCCTGCACGATACAAATAATAGTCAGCAGCAAACTGACGGTATGATGGTGTATTGAAACAGGCGTTAGTGACCGGATAATATAGAAGCAGCTTATTTATTGGGGGACCGCCCCTCATTTTTATCATAAGAGCCATTGCAATTGCCATATTTCCACCTACACTATCGCCTGCAACTGTCAGTGTATTCTTATTAATACATGGGTAAAATCCGTCCAATATGTTCCAAATATCTGAGAGTATGCTGAAGCACTGTTCTATGGCAACAGGATATTTTGCCTCAGGCGCCCGTGAATATTCGGGAAAAATCACCAGTGAATCCGTTCTTGCCGCAAGTTCACGGACAAGCTTCTCATGGGTATGGAAGCTTCCGAACACCCAGCCTGCACCATGTATGTAAAAAATCGCATTTCCGGCAGTCTCTGCTTTCTTTGGCGAAACAAAATAAACCGGGATTGTTCCCCATTTTCCCGTGTTAATCTGACAGGAATCAATATCGGCAGGATATTTATATACCGGGGGCGTCCTGCGCATCCTCCAGTCTCTGCCGCCCCTCTTTTGGCGGCAATTGGAAAATAAGCGGCGGTATTGCACTCTGCCTGCACACTTCTTCTGCGGCAGGCTCCAACGGAACACATCTTCTCATAATTTTCTCCTTGTATGCGGTATTATTCTCCTACCAGAATATGCGCTGAAAACTAAAAAGTGCATAAAAAAACAACTGCACTTTCCGAAAAGTTTCCGCATCACACAATGATAAAACCCAATGCTTCCCGAAGCGCAGTCGTCTTATAATATTTTATATATGCCTTATAATATTCTATATAATCTTATAATATTCTATATCTATCCTACTAATCCTGCACCATTCAGTCTTTTACGAATCTGGCTTCCCAGCAGCATTGATATAACTATTTTCACCAAATCCCCCGGAATAAACAGAATAACCCCTGCCCAAAGTGCCTGATAAAAAGTATATCCCCCCCTGATAAGCCAGCCATGCCGTTCCGAATAAATAGCATACTGCCGTTCCTGCTATCATTCCTATTAGATGCAGCCATAATTTCTTCGGCCATTTATCAATAAAGAATCCGCTGATAACCGCCAAGAAAATAAACCCAATCAAGTATCCTCCGGTTGGTCCCAGCAGCTTTGCAGGTCCGCTTGTAAATGCGGAAAACACAGGCACGCCTATAAATCCTATTAAAAGATAAATAATATAGCTTATAGTTCCTCTTTTCATTCCGATTATATACATAGTAAAATAAATCGCCAGATTCGTTAATGAAATCGGAACCGGACTGAACGGAAGAGGAATTGATAAAGGCCCCAGCACGCAGATTACTGCCGCCATAACTCCAACCAATGCAATCTTAATAATGTTTACATTGCTGATCTTTTTCTCTGCCGTATTACTGTTACTCATAATTTTCTTCATTCCTTTCAAACTTTTTCCTAACAAGCTTACACCCAGCAGCTAGAATTGTCAACCTGTTTTTAAAATAAGTTGACAATTCATAATAGATGTTGACTTCTCAACATTGGAATCCTATAATATTTTTAAGCGAGGTGATTCTTATGATTGAACGCTTTGACATATTTACCACCACCATCACACAGATATATAAAAGCCTGCAGAAAATCAAAAACCGTGAGATGACAGAGGTGAACCTTAAGGGAATCCACGTTATGTGTCTTTTCAGGCTGAACCGTAACCCGGACGGAATGACTCTTACGGCTCTCAGCGCCGCATGTGAGGAGGATAAGGCCGCCATGTCACGTACAGTGTCCGAGCTTGCAGGTCTTGGCTATGTAAAAACCGCCGAAGGAAGACGCTACCGCGCGCCTGTTGTACTGACAGACAGCGGCAGGGAGGTTGCAGCTAAAATTGACGATATGATTATCTCGGCGGTCAATGCGGGAGGCGATGGACTTACCGATGAAGAGCGTTCTGTTTTTTACAAGGCTCTTACACTTATATCCAACAATCTTAAAACATATCTCAAGGAGGATGATTAACCATGTTTATTCTGAAAAAAATATATTGCAGATGCTATCAGCAGGTATTCCATATAGCAATTCCTTTTTTGCCGTACAGAAAGCCTAAAACCATGTCAAGTGTTGTGGAGCTCCCTAACCTGTTCCACAAGAAAAATATATCCTCAGTAATGCTTGTTACCGACAAAAGCATACATTCCTTTGGTCTGACATCACAGCTTGAAGAGGTTCTTGCTGCAGAAAACATCAAATGTGTTATATATGATGATACAGTAGCCAATCCTACCACCACCAATGTGGAAGAGGCAAGACAGCTGTATATAGACAATGAATGTCAGGCTTTAATCGGTTTTGGCGGAGGTTCCTCAATAGACTGTGCCAAGGCTGTCGGGGCAAGAATTGCCAAACCGGATAAGCAGTTAGCCGATATGGAGGGAATTTTAAAGATTCACCATAAGCTTCCTCTTCTGATTGCAATTCCTACAACTGCAGGAACCGGCAGTGAGACAACGCTTGCCGCAGTCATAACCGATGCTGAAACAAGACACAAATATCCTATAAATGACTTTCCGCTTATTCCTCACTACGCAGTACTTGACCCGGAAGTAACCCGTTCACTTCCGCCTTCTCTTACAGCCACTACAGGAATGGACGCCCTCACTCACGCAGTGGAGGCTTATATCGGCGGTTCAACTACTGCCGGAACAAGAAAAGACTCAATCAAGGCTGTTAAGCTTATTTTCAAATACATACGAAATGCATACAATGACGGCAACGACATGAAAGCCCGCAAAAATATGCTTTATGCTGCATATTTGGCAGGAAGCGCATTTACCAAATCATATGTTGGATATGTACATGCGGTTGCCCACTCTCTGGGAGGAAAATACAACATACCTCACGGTCTTGCCAACGCTGTGCTCCTTCCTCACGTTTTAGAGGCTTACGGTTCATCCGCTGAACATAAGCTGAACAAATTAGCCAGAGCCGTAGGACTTGTTGACGACACTGCAGAGGCGGCCGATGGCGCAGCGGCATTTATTGAGGCTGTAAAGCAGATGAAGCTTGACCTTAATATACCCGATGTTCTTCCTGAAATTAAGGAGGAGGATATTCCTGAGCTGGCAAAATATGCCGACAAGGAGGGCAATCCTCTCTATCCTGTTCCAAAGCTTATGAACGCCAGAGAATTAGAGCAGTTTTATTATTGCGTGATGCCTGATGAGCCGGACTCTGATACAGACGCCGAATAACCATAGACAAATAAAAAATCCATCATCGGAGGAATACCATGACTGATATTGAAATAAAGGAAATCATAGATAAACAGCGAAAATTTTTCACCACAGGCGCAACGCTCTCTGTCGACTACCGGATAAAATCGCTGAAAAGGCTTCATTCGGTTATTGTGCAGCGTGAAAATGAAATCAATGAGGCTATACGCAAGGACCTTGGAAAAGGCGCATTTGAAAGCTATATGTGCGAGGTAGGTCTTTCTCTCAGTGAAATCTCCTATATGATTAAGCATACACGCCGTTTCGCAAAGGAACACAGAGTTATGACACCTATGGCTCAATATGTTTCACGCAGCTTTGTAAAACCTTCGCCTTACGGTACGGTTCTTATTATGAGCCCTTGGAATTATCCTTTTTTGCTGACTATTGACCCGTTAGCAGATGCCATTTCTGCGGGAAATACGGTAATTCTCAAGCCAAGTGCCTATTCCCCTGCCACAAGTCAGATAATGGCAGATATTATCGGGGAATGTTTTCCTCCCGAATTTGTAACTGTTGTAAGCGGCGGACGTGCGGAAAATTCCTGCCTGCTGGAACAGAATTTTGACTATATCTTTTTTACCGGAAGCCAGACTGTGGGACGACAGGTTATGCGTAAAGCAGCAGAACACCTGACTCCCGTATCTCTTGAGCTTGGCGGCAAAAGTCCGTGTATTGTTGACAAAAGTGCCAATCTTCGTCTGGCAGCCAGACGCATTGTTTTCGGAAAATATTTAAACTGCGGTCAAACCTGCGTTGCACCGGACTATATATACTGCCACGCAGACATCAAGGACGCTTTTTTGGCAGAAGTAAAGCAGGAAATTGTCCGCCAGTACAGTGACAAGCCTTTTGACAATCCTGATTACGGAAAAATAATCAACGAAAAGCATTTCAACAGAATAAGCGGTCTTATAGACAGCTCCAAGGTAGTTTACGGCGGAGAGCTTAAGCCTGAAGCTTTGCAGATTGCCCCTACTGTCATGGATAATGTTACCCGCGATGACAGTATTATGAAAGAAGAAATTTTCGGTCCGGTCATGCCTGTTATGACTTTTACGGACATTGACAGCCTTATTGCAGATGTAAACAATCAGCCCCATCCTTTGGCGCTGTATGTTTTTTCAGGCGACAAAAAATTAATCCGCAAGGTTACATCCTCCATCAGCTTCGGCGGCGGCTGTATAAACGACACGATAATTCATCTTGCCACTACCAACATGGGCTTTGGCGGCGTAGGCGCAAGCGGTATGGGAGCATATCATGGCAGAATCGGTTTTGACACCTTCTCACATCACAAAAGCATTGTTGATAAAAAGACATGGCTTGATTTGCCGATGAGATACCAGCCTTACAAAAAATTAAACGGCAAGTTGATTAGAATGTTTTTGAAATAATATATGTCTTTAAATGGCATTTGTTTTTGGATAGCATTTGTCTTTGAATAGAATTTGTCTTTGAACAGCATATATTTTAATATAATCCAAATAAAGCCAATAAGTCCCTCAAAGCATACTTATTGGCACACATTAAGCCTGTATGGACGGTACTGAGGCAATTATCTCCATAT
The DNA here is from genome assembly GCA_964482965.1 of uncultured Lachnospira sp. Lineage (GTDB taxonomy): Bacteria > Bacillota > Clostridia > Lachnospirales > Lachnospiraceae > Lachnospira. The sequence goes on along the minus strand of CAYZZP010000028.1, from coordinate 3,433 downwards.
TCCCGGTAATTTCCACACGTCCGCAGCCCGCTGTAACAATAAAATGTGAACCTTTATGTATCTCTATTCCGTTAATGACACCCTGCCCTTCTATAACGCTCATGTTTGTAAAGGGCAGTTCCGGTGTAAATATAAGTTCTCCTGACACATTAAGCTTGAATACGGCATAATAATTATTTTCAACAAGACGAAGCTTTTCCGACATATTAGTGTTATTATGGGAAATCCCTTTCCCTGTCGTATATGCCGGAACAGTTATCACATCCATGCTTTGCTGTATATGAAGTTCACGAGGCTTGCCGTCCATAAGTCTGCCGTAGTCGTAAATACGGTATGTAATGTCACTGTTTTGCTGCGTTTCCAGAATCAGACATCCGGCAGTAATTGCATGGACGGTTCCCGGGTCAATCTGAATAAAATCGCCTTTTTTTATTGGTAATTCCCTTATAAAATCATTCCATCTGCCGTTTTCTATCATATCCCGTAGTTCTTCTGCATTGGAAGCATTATGTCCAATCACAAGCTTGGCATTTTCGGGGCAGTCAATTATGTACCAGCACTCCGTTTTCCCATATGAACCATTTTCATGTTTCATTGCATAATCATCCGACGGATGAACCTGAATGCTTAAATCAGCATCAGCATCAATTATTTTAACCAAAAGAGGGAAACGCTCTGACCTGCATTTTCCAAACAACTCTCTGTGTGTCTCATAAAGCTCTGACAGACCCATACCGTCAAAGCTGCCTCCCATAACAACACTTTCACCATTAGGGTGTGCCGCAATTCCCCAGCACTCCCCAATGTCATCTCCTTCTATATCATATCCGAAATCCGTCCTAAGTCTTGTTCCTCCCCATATATTATGGGTAAAATAAGGCTTCAAAAAAATTATTTCTTCCATCGGAATAACCTCGCCTCGCCGCATTTTATTATATCACAGCATATAACACAGCATTATGTTATATTGGTTCATTGCATTATGTTTCTGCATTGCATTATATTTTTGCATTGCATTATATTTCGCATTGCATTATATTTCGCATTGCATTATATCTTTGCATTGCATTATATTTTTGCATTGCATTATACTGAGCCGTATACTCTGTATTGTACCGCTCCTATGCCGTTGCAGCTCTGCTGCGGCTCTCAATGTAGTTTACTACTTCGTCAAGGTCTGTACATACCGCTTCAACACGCTGTCTCATGCTGTCATCAGGCTGCCACAAATCAGGCACCATAATAGTCTTACAGCCTGCCGCTATGGCAGCGTTAAGCCCGCATTCCGAATCTTCAAACGCATAGCTATGGCATGGCTCCGCTTCAAGAAGCCGACATGCCTCAAGGTAAATATCCGGTTCCGGTTTGGAACGTTCAACCATATCACCGCTGACTATCACATCAAAATACTGTAAAACCTTGGCATCTTCAAGATGATTCATCACATCCTTTTGGGGTGATGAAGACGCAACGGCCAGTTTATATCCGTTGTTGTGCAGATATTGTAATATATTATATAATCCTTTTTTGACCGGAACTGAATTTCCGGCATAATAATCCTCTATAAATTCATGTGTCAGCTTTATAACCTGAGCCTCATCACACATTCCGCCGAAACGCTGACGCCATACCTGCTTAGTCTTCTCAAAATTCATACCTAATGTTTCTATAACCATAAATCCTGCCGGACCTATACCAATCTTCTCACCGACATAATCCCACGCTTTCATAAAAACAGCCTCCGTATCAAACATCAGACCGTCCATATCAAAAACAGCTGTTCTCATAGCAACCTCCTGTATAAATCAATTTTCGCATAATTTAACTGCTTCTGCAATATATTTTTTGCTGTCAGTTTCTAATATATGTTCTTTCAAACATTTGCATCCAATGTCAAAAATAATCGCCGTTTTTGGATGCGTTACTGTTTTTTATACACATAATATTTCCACAATAGCGCACAATAATACAAGCGTGTGCTTTGCCTCGCCATTTTTTATAGTATGAAATAAGGAGGTTTACCAATGGCAAATTTATCGGAAAAAGAGCTTTCGGCTCTCAATGACACTCTTTCGGAAGAAAGCCTGTTAGTCAAAAAATACCAGCTTCTTGCTGACCAGACTACTGACACGGAAATTTCCAACAAATTTCTGGAGATTTCCAAGCGCCACCAGAAACACTACAACGAACTTTTTTCACTTTTAAACTAGTAGGAGGATTATTATGGAAGGAATTTTTACGGATAAGGAGGTTCTTGCCGATGGTCTTACCGCTGCAAAGGCTTCCACTAATCTTTACAACAATTTTTCAAATGAATGTTCACATGAACGTGTGCGCAATGTAATGCTTGACATTTTAGCAGACGAGCATGACATTCAGGATGATGTATTTCATATGATGTCAGCTAAGGGCTATTATCCTACCCCTGCTGCCGAAGAAAAAAAGATTTGCGAGGCAAGGGAAAAATATAAGAGCGGCTGTAAATAAACACCCCCATAAAAAGTCCTGCGGCAGAGAATACCTTTATTCCCTGTCCGCAGGGTTTTTCATCATTGCATATATGTATTAAGCATCTGTACGGTGTTTCTTATTTTTCCTTACAATTACTACTGTTGCCGCAGACATTGCCACAACACATATTACCCAAACTATCAAAATAATACCAGCTGCATTAAACCCTACGCCTCCGATTTTGAAAGCAGAAGCCCGTTTCAGCAGGCATATGACTACCGGAACTGCTAATATTGCAATCAATGTCCAAAGTCCTGCCATAACGGGATGTTTCCTTACTGCATAAAACTCTACACCAACAATGGTAATTATCGCCGCCAGCAAAAACATTCCGCTGCTGTTCATAATTGAAAAAAACATCAACACAATACCAAGTATTACCAACGCTAAGCCTGCTACTTTGACCGGTGTTATAGCCTTGGCACGATTTGGAACGGTATCTGACTGATTAGGCGCGTCATATGACCGATTTACGGTACTGTTGACGTTATTCTCATTATTCTCTCCATATTCTGCATTCTCTTTTATGAGATAATCCGTAGTGACGCCAAAAAACTCACTGAGTCTGCTTATATATTCTAAATCCGGTGTGCTTTGGTCAAGCTCCCACTTGGATATGGTCTGTCGGGTTATCTGAAGTCTTTCTGCAAGCTCCTCCTGTGTAATACCCTTCTTTTTTCTTAAATCTGCCAGTTTTTCTCCAAAAGTCATATTAAATCCTCCTGCCGTTAATTAACGCCTTGCCTTACTATCATCCGTTAATAAAATAATATCAGTGTATACTGTAAAAATCCAGCGACACTAATTGGAATTTCCGCAACGAATCGTTGCATTGCTTATTTTCAGGGAATTTCATAGGTTTTAATTATCGCGGATTGTAAAATGAAGTTGCAATAGTAAAAAAGTATCCATAGCGAAGATT
>CAYZZP010000027.1:0-26822 GCA_964482965.1 uncultured Lachnospira sp. | reverse complement strand
GCATGTGTTAAGCACGCCGCCAGCGTTCATCCTGAGCCAGGATCAAACTCTCATTATAAGTTTGTCGACTCTGATGAGCTAGCTTCTTACTAAGTTCATCCGTCTGCGTTGTCTGTGCAATCTCTTGATTACACTGAATGTTGAAAATCTTTGAAATTTTCAGGGTTGTTTCACTGTTTGATTATCAAGGTTCTCTGCCTGCTGTTTTCTCAGCGACAGCTTATTCATAATACAACATCAAACTCTCTTTGTCAACAATTTTTTTGAAATAATGTTGAACATGCTGTTTTGGGATACTTGACCCTTAACTGACATTGATATTTTGACATTGTAACGGAGAAAGAGGGATTCGAACCCTCGCGCCGCGTTAGCGACCTACACCCTTAGCAGGGGCGCCTCTTCGGCCTCTTGAGTATTTCTCCGAATTCATAAAAATATGAAATTATCACTGGCAAAACCTGTGACGCAAAGATTATTATACTAAAGTGTATATTGGTTGTCAATAATTTTTTCAAAATTTTGTAAAATATATAAAGTTTTCTTTAAGTTTTTCACAAAATTCCTTTTGATAGGATTTTATCACTGACGAAAAATTATTCTGAGGATATTAATTATTTTTTATATTTTTCCACAGCTGTTTCATATAAGTCATTTCCCTTTGAATCCACAACAACTATTACAGGAAAGTTTTCTACCCTAAGTCTTCTGATTGCTTCTGTTCCCAAATCATCATAAGCAACAACTTGAGATTCTTTTATCCGCTGTGCAAGTAGTGCTCCTGCCCCGCCAACTGCCGCAAAATATACTGCCTGATTGCGTACGATTGCCTCTTTGACCTTGGGCTGTCTTTTTCCCTTTCCAACCATTCCTATTAATCCTCTGTCAAGAAGCCTTGGCGCATATTTATCCATTCTTGTGGCTGTTGTAGGTCCCGCTGAGCCGATGGGTCTTCCCTCTCTTGCAGGAGACGGTCCCATATAATATATAACATTACCATTTATATCTATAGGAAGCTCCCTGCCTTCGTTAAGCGCATCATCCATTCTTTTATGGGCCGCATCTCTTGCCGTATATATTGTTCCTGTAAGATAAACATAATCTCCGGCATTTAATGATTCCGCTGTATTTTTATCAAAGGGAACGGTTATGTACTTTTCCATATCTATTATATGCCTCCTAGATGATTCTGTGAGAATGCCTGTTTACATGACAGCATATGTTGACTGCAACAGGAAGCCCTGCAATATGTGTCGGATAGGTTTCAATATTTATCGCATATGCCGTAATTCTTCCTCCCAGTCCTCCGGGACCTATTCCGAGATTATTAATTTTCTCAAGCATTTCTTTCTCAAGCTCTCTGACATATTCAACCGGAGATTCTTCTTCAATATTACGTGTAAGGGCTTTTTTAGCAAGAAGCGCACATTTTTCAAAGGTTCCGCCGATTCCTACTCCTACTACCATAGGCGGGCAGGCATTTGGTCCGGCGTCTCTGACTGCTGTTAAAATAGCTTCTTTAACACCGTCTATTCCGTCCGCCGGCTTAAGCATAAAAACACGGCTCATATTTTCGCTGCCAAAACCCTTTGGGGCAACCGTTATATCTATTTTATCTCCTTCCGTAATTTCGTAATGGATTACCGCCGGTGTATTGTCCTTGGTATTATCCCTGTAAATCGGGTCTTTTACTACGGATTTACGGAGATACCCGTCTATATAACCTTGACGGACGCCTTCATTTATAGCATCTGTAAGTAATCCTCCTTCAATATGTACTTCTTGTCCTACCTTGACAAAAATAACCGCCATTCCTGTATCCTGACAAATAGGTATCATATCTTTTTCCGCAATCTGAAGATTTTCCTGAAGCTGCATAAGAATCTGTTTTCCCAATGGAGATTCTTCCTTGCTTTCAGATTCATAAAGTATATTTTTCATATCGTCAGATAAAAAGTGGTTGGCTTCGATACACATTTCTTTTATATTTTGAGTTATAATATTTACATTGATATTTCTCATTGTATCTCCTTTTGTTCCAGTATTTAAAACAAACGGGCATACTCTCTCTGCGCATATATCAGATGTGAGAGTTAATCCCTAATCTGATATTAATTATTATCGCTGTCCGAATCCTGCGGATTTTTATCATCTGCATTATCAGGCTCTTCTCTTACCTTAGCCACCTTAGCTACAGTAACTCCCTTATCAAGATTAATAAGCTTAACACCGGATGTAATTCTTCCGATAATAGGGATTCCGCTTACTTCCATACGGATTATAATTCCCTCTGTGGTAATAAGCATAATTTCTCTGGTATCACTTACTGCTTTAACACCGATAACATTGCCTGATTTTTCATTAATTTTATAACATTTAACGCCTTTTCCGCCACGATTCTGAACAGTAAATTCATCTATGGATGTTCTTTTTCCGATACCTTTTTCCGATACTATAAGCAGTGTATCTCCCTGACTGTCAAGCTGCATACCTACAACTTCATCACCAGGCATAAGATTCATACCTATAACACCCATAGCGCTTCTTCCTGTAGGACGGACATCAGTTGACTTAAATCTGATACATTGACCGTATTTGGTTACAAGGAAAATTTCTTTATTTTTATCTACTGTCTTAACTTCTATAAGTTCATCATTGTCACGAAGGGTAATCGCCTGTATTCCTTTATTGCGGATATTGGCATATTCCGTGCAATGTGTTTTCTTTACTATACCGTTTCTTGTTGCCATAAAAAGATATTCATCTTCTTTGATTCCGTCAACCGGAACTATTGCGGATATCTTTTCACCCGGCATAAGCTGTAAAAGATTAACAATAGCTGTTCCTCTTGCCGTTCTGCCTGCTTCGGGAATTTCATATGATTTAAGCTTATATACGCGTCCTTTGTCGGTAAAAAGCAGAATCAAATGATGTGTAGTGGTCATAAGAATATCCTCTATATAGTCATCATCTATGGTCTGCATACCTTTAATTCCTTTGCCTCCCCTGTTCTGGCTTCGGAAATTATCAGGCGTCATTCTTTTTATATATCCCAGATTAGTCATAGTAATTACTATACTTTCATCAGGAATTAAATCTTCCATTGATATATCCAACTCATCAAATCCTATGGATGTTCTTCTGTCATCTCCGTATTTATCGGCAATGGCAGTCAAATCTTCTCTTATTACCATAAGAAGCTTTTTTTCATCGGCAAGAATTGCTTTCAATTCTTCGATTTTTGCCATAAGCTCTTTGTACTCAGCCTCTAATTTTTCTCTTTCCAGACCCGTAAGAGTTTTCAGACGCATATCAACTATTGCCTGTGACTGGGCATCTGAAAGCTTAAATCTTTCCATAAGAGCTGCTTTAGCAAGGGCAACTGTTTCGGAACCTCTTATTATGGCAATAACCTCATCAATATTATCAAGGGCAATAATTAAACCCTCTAAAATATGGGCACGTTCTTCTGCCTTGTTAAGCTCATATTTAATTTTTCTTGTTACTACATCCTTCTGGTGAATGAGGTAGTAATTAAGCATCTCATAAAGATTAAGAACTCTTGGCTCATTATTGACAAGCGCAAGCATATTTACGCCGAAAGTATCCTGAAGCTGGGTATGTTTATATAACTGGTTAAGTATAACGTTAGGATTAGCATCTTTTCTGACTTCAATGCTTACCCTTATTCCCTGCATATTGGACTGGTCAATTATCCCCGTAATTCCGTCTACTTTTTTGTCCTTAACAAGCTCTGCTATCTTCTGAATAAGAAGTGCTTTGTTAACCATGTACGGAAGCTCTGTTATTATAATTTCTGATTTGCCGTTAGGAAGAGTATTTATCTCTGAAACTGCGCGGACACGTATTTTACCCTTTCCTGTTCTGTATGCTTCTTCTATTCCTCTTTTTCCGAGAATAGTGGCGCCGGTAGGAAAATCAGGACCTTTGACAATATCCATCAGCTCTTCAATATCAGTATCCCTGTCCTCAATGACATTATTGTCTATAATTTTTACAACAGCAGAAATAACCTCACGCAGATTGTGAGGAGGAATATTGGTTGCCATACCTACTGCTATACCTGATGTACCATTAACCATAAGATTAGGATACCTTGCCGGAAGAACCGTAGGTTCTTTCTCTGTTTCATCAAAGTTAGGTACAAAGTCAACTGTATCTTTATTAATGTCAGCCAGCATTTCCATGGAAATTTTGCTGAGTCTTGCTTCGGTATATCGCATTGCGGCGGCACCGTCACCATCGATTGAACCAAAATTACCATGACCATCTACAAGAGGGTATCTGGTATTAAAATCCTGTGCCAGTTTTACAAGTGCTTCGTATATTGATGAATCTCCGTGAGGATGATACTTACCCATTGTATCACCGACAATACGGGCACATTTTCTATGTGGCTTATCCGGTCCGTTGTTAAGTTCAATCATTGAAAAAAGTATTCTTCTCTGTACAGGTTTAAGACCGTCTCTTACATCCGGAAGAGCCCTCGCAGCTATAACGCTCATGGCATAGTCTATATAAGACTCTTCCATAGTTTTTTTAAGGTCTATATCATGAACTTTATCAAAGATGTGTTCATCCATTTGACTTAATCTCCTTTATGCAATGCTAAATATCAAGGTTCTTAACAAACTTGGCATTGGCTTCAATAAATTCCCTACGGGGCTCTACCTTATCGCCCATAAGTGTTGAAAATGTTACGTCTATTTCGGAAGCCGTCTCCTCGTCAAAAATAACTTTCTTGAGGATTCTGTGCTCAGGGTCCATTGTGGTTTCCCAAAGCTGTGAGGCATCCATTTCTCCAAGTCCTTTATAACGCTGTATTTTATTATTCTGGTCACGCCCTACTTCATTCAGTATTGCTGCAAGCTCATCATCACTGTATGCATACCATACTTTCTTGTTTTTCTCTAATTTGTAGAGAGGCGGCTGCGCCAGATATACATGACCTGTTTTGATAAGGTCAGGCATAAATCTGTAGAAAAATGTCAGTAAAAGTGTGCTTATATGAGCACCATCAACATCGGCATCAGTCATAATTATTATTTTATCATAACGAAGCTTTGTTATATCAAAATCTTCATGTATTCCTGTTCCAAATGCCGTTATCATTGTTCTTATTTCTGCATTGCCAAGTATTCTGTCAAGTCTTGCTTTTTCAACATTGAGGATTTTACCCCTCAAAGGAAGAATTGCCTGAGTTTCTCTTTTTCTTGCACTTTTGGCTGAACCTCCTGCGGAATCTCCCTCAACTATAAAGATTTCACAGTGCGAAGGGTCTTTGTCAGAGCAATCGGCAAGCTTTCCCGGAAGATTAAAACCTTCCAGCGCTGATTTTCTTCTTGTTAAATCTCTTGCATGACGTGCTGCTTCTCTGGCTCTTTGGGCAAGAACAGACTTTTCACAAATTGTTTTGGCTATAGCCGGATTCTGTTCAAGGAAATATGTCAGCTGTTCGGACACTATACCTTCAACTGCACCTCTTGCTTCAGTGTTTCCAAGCTTTTGTTTGGTCTGTCCTTCAAACTGAGGGTCTTGGATTTTGATACTTATGATTGCCGTAAGTCCTTCACGAATATCCTCCCCTGAAAGATTTTGGTCTTTCTCTTTAAGGATTTTGTTGGTTCTGGCATAATCATTGAAGGTTTTGGTAACAGCATTACGGAAACCTGTTACGTGAGTACCTCCTTCAGGTGTTGTTATATTATTAACAAATCCGTATACATTGTCTGAATATCCGTCATTATGCTGAAATGCAACTTCAACATATACATTATCCTTTGTTCCTTCGCAATATATAACATTTTCGTAAAGAGCAGTGTTTCCTTTGTTAAGATATTTAACGTATTCTTTAATACCTCCTGCATAATGGAAGGTCTTTTCCTTATGCTCCTCACCTCTTATATCACAAAGCGTTATCTTTATATTCTTGGTAAGAAATGCCATCTCACGAAGACGTTGTTTTAATATATCATAATCATATACCGTATCTTCAAATATTTCCTTATCCGGTAAAAATGTAACCTCCGTACCTGTTTTATCTTCAGGACATTCTCCTGCAACCTTAAGAGGATACATAACTTTTCCTCTTTCATAGCGCTGCTGATAGATTTTGCCGTCCTGAAAAACCTTTACCTTAAGCCATTCTGAAAGGGCATTGACAACAGATGCTCCAACACCATGAAGTCCTCCGGAGACCTTATATCCTCCGCCGCCGAACTTGCCTCCTGCATGAAGAATTGTAAAAACAACCTCAACTCCAGGAAGTCCTGACTTGGCATTGATTCCTACAGGAATACCTCTTCCGTTATCAGTGACGGTTATAGAGTTATCCTCATTAATTTGTACATATATTTCCGTACAAAATCCTGCCAATGCTTCGTCTATTGAGTTATCCACTATTTCATATACAAGATGATGAAGACCTTTTGATGATGTACTTCCAATATACATTCCGGGTCTTTTTCTTACAGCTTCCAAACCCTCAAGAATCTGAATTTGGTCTGCTGTATAGCCCATTGCATCACTCATTTTTATGCCTCCTGAAATTAATTTTCTTGATACACATGTCCGTTAGTTACTTTAAAAATTCTATTTACGTTAAATCTGTTATTTATAAATTCATCAATTCCGGTACAGGTAATGATTGTCTGTACATTGCTTATACTGTTTAAAAGATAATTTTGTCTGCTGCTGTCAAGCTCTGATAGAACATCATCCAACAGAAGAACAGGTGTGTCGCCTATTATCTGTTTTACCAATTCTATTTCTGCCAGTTTAAGTGAAAGAGCAGTTGTCCTCTGCTGACCTTGCGAACCATACTTACGAATGTCTATTCCGTCGATGAGAAATATAATATCATCCCTGTGAGGTCCTGCATTAGTAACTTTCAGTCTGATGTCTTTCTCTCTTCCATCAGCCAGCATTTTTTGAAAAGACTCCTCTGTTACGGATGGTTCGTATTCTATGAAAAGATTTTCTTTGCCGCCTGTAAGTTTTTTATGTATATCTTTTATTATACTATTAAGATTTTCTATAAACTTTTTACGTCTGCATATAATTTCTTTTCCATACTTTACAAGCTGCATATCCCATACATCAATAGTTTCCTCCAGTGATGGACTAAAGGATATGTCTTTTAAAAGTCTGTTACGCTGGTCAACTGCCTTGTTGTAATTAACAAGATTACTAACGTATATTTTATCAAGCTGACATAGTTCCATATCCATAAATCTTCTTCTTCCTGAAGGACCGCTTTTTATTATGTTCAAATCTTCCGGTGAAAAGAAAATAATATTGATAATGCCATACAAATCCATGGATTTTCTGATTGAAACTCCGTTTATGGCTATTCCCTTATTTTTATTTTTCTTAATATGCATATCAATTCTGTAATCAATATCATTTTTGGATATTATCATCTTGATATGTGACTCATTACAGTCAAAGGAAATCATTTCAAAGTCTTTACTTCCCTTATGACTTTTGGTAGTTCCTGACACAAAAATCGCTTCGAGAACATTAGTTTTCCCTTGAGCATTGTCTCCGTACAAAATATTGGTATGTTGGTCAAATTCAATATTCTGCAGCTCATAATTTCTGAAATTTTGTAAGTCTATGGATTTAATAATCATTAAGCTTACCTTATCTCAATTTCTTTGCCGTCATAGGTTACTCTGTCATTGGCATAAAGCTTTTTACCCCTCTGTAATTCCACTTTGCCATTCACTTTGACAAGCCCGTCTAATATAACTTCTTTGGCTACAACTCCTGATTCCACAAATCCCGCTGCTTTAAGGGCCTGTCCGAGTTTTATGTAATCCTCTCTTAATTCAATAACTTCCATGTCCGTAACCTCTTAGTAGTTGACAGGAAGAATCAGGTAAATGTAATTACCGTTATCATCCTTAATTGTGCAAGGTGCTTTCGCATTGATAAAATACATTGAAACATTTTCGTCATCAATTACTCTCAATGCATCTATCAGAAATTTAGGGTCAAAACCAATCTTAATATCAGCGCCGTCCTTAGTAATATCAATATCTTCGTTCATCTTACCGATTGCGGATACTATATTAATTTTAAGAGAGCCGTCTTCTATATCAAAAATTACCGGTTTTTTATTACCTTCTTTTACAAGGAGAGTTGCTCTGTCTATACAATCAAGAAGAATTTTTTTATTAACGCTTATTTTAGTCTGATGGTCTTTTGAAAGCATCTGGTTAATCTTAAAATATTCACCTTCAATCAGTCTTGAAACTACAATGGTTTCATCAAATTCAAACAATATGTGGTTATCCGTAAAAAATACCTTTACCTGACTGTCAGCTTCCCCTGAAAGAATTTTACTTATCTCGCCTAAGGTTTTACCCGGAACAATAACGCTGATAGGATTATATGATTCCTTAAGTTCAACATTACGGATTGAAACTCTGTATCTGTCAAGAGATACCACTTTAAGATTATTATCTGTTACCTCAAAAAGCTCACCTGTCATAATCTTATTACTTTCATTATCACCGATGGAAAAAATAGTTTGTCTTATAATTTCCTTAAGGGTAAACTGGGAAAGAAAAATATTTTTGTCTCTCTCAATAAAAGGGAGATAAGAAAAATCTTCTCCGCTTTTTCCTGAAATTGTAAAAACTGATTTTTCACATGTTATAGTTGCAACATAATTATCATCCGTCTCAATAGTTACTTCACTATCAGGCAGCTTTCTAACTATTTCAGATAAAAACTTGGCATCGATTGCTATTTTACCTTTTTCCACAATATCGCCTGTAACCTTGGTTTCTATTCCAAGTTCCATATCGTTAGAGGTAAGTGTTATATCATTCTCCGTAGCGTCAATAAGTATACATTCCAAAATAGCCATTGTTGTTCTTACGGGAACTGCTCTCAATGCAATATTAACTCCTTTAAGAAGGTCATTTTTATTACAGATTATTTTCATTGTGTTGATAACTCCTTTCGCACAAAAATAATATTTTATATATAGTAATAAATTAGAAGTAATAGTAGTAGGGGCTGTTGATAAGTTGATAACTGCTATTAAGCCTTATTTTACTAAGGTTGAACATATTAAAAACTATGTGGATAAGCTCTTAAATTATTAACAAAAGCTATAAAGTTATAAACAACAGCATTAAAGCCCAAATTGTTAAACCACATTATAAAAAACGTTATCCATATTTAATCCACAAAATTATGTTGAAAACGTGTTTCTTCCTATTATAATGTACATTAAATTTAGGAAGGGTTAATTTTCTTAGTGATTATATCAATAGTGTTTTTCAGGGAGTCGTTATTTTTAATATCCTTGGATATTTTGTCCACTCCGTATTTTATAGTTGAATGGTCACGTTTACCCATATAGTTTCCTATAGTTTCATAAGGTACGTCAGTCATATAACGGCACAGATACATAGCTATCTGTCTTGGATAAGCAATTTCATTGCTTCTTCTCTGTGATGATATATCAGCCGTAGTTATTCCAAAATGGTCAGCCACTACTTGAATGATTAAGTCAGGGGTTACAGCTCTGTGTGCATTAGGAGATATAATATCCTTAAGTACATTTTCAGCAAATGTCATATTAATGTCGCTGTGGGTTAATTTGGAATATGCAACAAGCTTATTAAGTGAACCCTCAAGTTCACGTATATTTGATTTTACGTTAGTTGCGATATAATCAAGTATATCATTATCCACATCATAACCTTCAAGTTCTTCCTTCTTATGAAGAATTGCCATTCTGGTTTCATAATTAGGGGGAGAAATATCTACTAACAATCCCCATTCAAATCTTGAGCGAAGTCTTTCCTCAAGTGTTTCAAAATTCTTGGGAGGACGGTCAGATGATATGATGATTTGTTTTTTTGCTTCGCGAAGAGTGTTAAAGGTGTGGAAAAATTCGTCCTGTGTGCTCTCCTTACCTATAATGAATTGAATGTCGTCTATTAAAAGAACGTCTACATTGCGGTATTTTTCGCGGAAATTCTTGTTGCTGGTATTTTTCTCTGTACGGATGGATTCAATAAGCTCATTGGTAAAAACCTCAGAGGTAACGTATTTAACCTTGAGAGAAGAATTATGATGTATTATAAAATTTCCGATAGCCTGCATAAGATGTGTCTTGCCAAGACCTACCCCTCCATATATAAAAAGAGGATTATAGATTTCTCCCGGAGATTCTGAAACGGCAAGAGATGCAGCATGAGCTATATTGTTGTTTTCTCCTACAACAAATGTATCAAAAGTATATTTAGGATTAATGCCTGTTTCTGAATATTGAAGCTGGATATTAGATACAGCAGTTGGAGCGGCAGGAATATTATTAATCTCATTGGTTGATACAAATTTAATATTAACTTCACGGTTAATAACCTCTGATATGGTAATTTTCAGAGGAGTAGCATATTTTTTCTCTATATATTTAAGACCGGTCTGTTCTTCAGGAACAATAATAGTTACAATATCATCATCAAATGCATATAGTTCCAAAGGAAGAATCCATGTCTTAAAAGAAACATCCGCTATATCAAAATCTGCCTTCATTAAATTTAAAATTTCAGTCCATCTGCTTTTCAGTTCTTCTAACATCGAAATATCTCCAAAATTTTTATAAAAACAATTAACGCATTTTCCATACTATTTTAACTCATTTTGAAGAAATTTTCAATATTTTATGGAATATAACTGTTTTTTATTTTTTAGGGTTGTTGATAAGTTTGATGCACATAAAAATACAGTAAAAATAGTAATTACAGTGTGTTTTTAACAATTTATAATTGAGTTTTCCACAAGTTTTCCACAAATTGTTGATAACATTATGTAAACAAAAAATCTGATGTTGATATATTTTTTATGAAAAAATAATGTTTTTCTTGACTTTATATGGTCTTTTTAATAAAATGATAATGATGTTCTATAGGTACATTGAATAAAATATAGCAGGAGGTGACAATTATGAAGATGACATTTCAGCCTAAGAAGAAATCAAGAGCAAGAGTTCACGGTTTCAGAAAGAGAATGAGTACTGCCGGCGGAAGAAAGGTTATTTCAGCAAGAAGAGCTAAAGGCAGAAAAGTTTTATCAGCATAGGCCGCAAATAGTGTGGCCTTTTATTATCTCTGTAAAGGAGATGCGAGGTATTTTATACATGAGCAGATATGAATCTTTGAAAAACAATAGAGATTTTCAAAATGTGTATAAGAATGGTAATTCCTATGCTGATAAATATCTGGTTATGTACATTTTGGAGAATCGAACGGATATTAACCGAGTAGGAATATCTGTGAGTAAAAAAGTCGGGAATAGTATTGTCCGACACCGGTTGACACGAATTATTCGTGAAAGTGTCCGGTTGAACTGCGAAAGTATTGAGACAGGATATGACATAGTTATTATTGCCAGAGTTAATCTTAAGGGAAAAGGCTATGCAGAGGCATCAAGTGCATTTATGCATCTGTGCAGACTTCACAGCATATTAAGATAAGGAAGAATTTTATGAAAAAAGTTTTGATTGCAATGATAAGGTTTTATCAGAAATATTTATCGCCGTTAAAAAAACACGGAACATGCATCTATACACCTACATGCTCCCAGTATGCCATACAGGCAATCAGAAAGTACGGTGCATTTAAAGGTGGTATTATGGCCATATGGAGAATTTTGAGATGTAATCCTTTTGCAAAGGGAGGATATGATCCTGTTCCATAGGGCAGTTAGTAATTCCTTATTGGAATAATTAAGGAGACATTATGATATTTTTAACACAGGAAACAGGATTCCTTAAACCGATAGCCTGGCTGTTAGGTCAGATTTTTAACTTCCTTTTTATAATAGTTGAAAAAATAGGTATTCCAAATGTTGGTTTATGTGTTATTTTGTTTACAATAATTGTCAGACTTATTATGATGCCGCTTACTATTAAGCAGCAGAAGTTTTCTAAGCTGTCTAATATGATGAATCCTGAAATTCAGGCGATTCAGGCAAAATATAAGGATAAAAAAGACAATGAATCAATGTTGAAGATGAATGCGGAGACTAAGGCTGTATATGAGAAGTATGGTACTTCTCCCACAGGCGGTTGTCTCACAATGATTATTCAGCTTCCTATTATGTTTGCTCTTTACAGAGTAATTTATAAGATTCCGGGATATGTAAGCCATATAAAAGACATTTGTACCAATATTTATAATAGTGTGACAAGTGTCAGCGGATGGCAGGAGATTTTGGAGAATAATGATATTACAGGTTTAGGAGAAACTGCAAATTCTTTTATTGACAAAATCTATACGTTTGCGGGAAGTACATGGGATAAAATAACAGGAATAAGTGAATTTGCAGAAGTGGCGCCTACCATAAAGGAACAGGCGGACAAGCTTCAGAATATTACTAACTTCTTCGGAATTAACCTTACACAGGCTCCGGGATGGAAATGGAGCTGGGCGCTTTTGATTCCTCTTTTTGCAGGTCTTACCCAGTGGCTCAGCGCTAAATTGATGGAAGCTAAGAATAAGACTAATAAGGCAAATTCAAACGGACAGCAGCAGGGTATAGCAGGTTCAATGAAGATGATGAATACCATTATGCCTATTATGTCTGCATTTTTCTGTATAACATTTCCTGCATGTATTGGTATATATTGGATAACAAGTTCAGTTGTTCAAATTATACAGCAGCTCTTTATCAATAAGAAAATGGACCATGTGGATGTGGAAAAGATGGTTCAGGAAAACATTGATAAGCTTAATGCAAAGCGTGCGAAGAAGGGTCTTCCGCCTAAGAAAATTGCAAATACTGCCACAGCATATGTTGAGCATGTTAAGAAGCAGGAAGAGCGTGAATCCAGAAAAGACCAGCGTGATGAACAGATTAAGAAGTCAACAAGTTACTATAAAAATTCTTCAGCTAAGCCTGGAAGCCTTGCAGCCAAGGCAAATATGGTTAAGATGTATAATGAGAAAAATAATAGTGACAAGAATAATGACAAGAATAATGAATAGAGGGATATCTTATGGAGAAAATTGAAGTTACAGGCAAAACTGTTGAAGAAGCTTTAACAAATGCTCTGGTTCAGCTTGAAACAACAAGCGATAAGGTAGAATATGATATAGTTGAAAAAGGTTCTTCCGGAATACTTGGTATTTTCAATAGTAAACCTGCTAAGATTCTTGTGTGGAAAAAAGCAACAATGGAAGATAATGTAAGAAACTTCCTCAATGATGTTTTTGGAGCTATGAATTTAACGGTTAGTATTGAGATAAAGATTAATGAAAATGAAGAAATCATTGACATTAATCTTATAGGTGATGATATGGGTGTTCTTATCGGAAAAAGAGGACAGACACTTGATTCATTACAGTATCTTGTAAGTCTTGTTGCCAACAAGGAAAAAGACAAGTATTACAGAGTTAAGCTTGATACAGAGAATTACAGGGAAAGAAGAAAAGAAACTCTTGAATCTCTTGCGAAAAATATTGCATATAGGGTTAAGAGAACGAGAAAGCCGGTTTCTCTTGAGCCAATGAACCCTTATGAAAGAAGAATTATTCACTCTGCATTGCAGAATGATAAATATGTATCAACAAAAAGTGAAGGTGAAGAACCTTTCAGACATGTAATTGTTTTTATGAAAAAATAATTTTAAGGGATGTGAAATACTTCACATCCCTATTATTTGCCAATAAGGTATGGATAAAGCAGCATAATATTTCATAAAGTATATATGGATTTTTAAGGAGCAGTATGATTAAAGAAACAATAGCGGCTATCGCAACAGGAATGTCAAATTCCGGAATCGGAATTATAAGAATGAGCGGACCGGAATCAATAGAGATTATTGACAGGGTTTTTGTGTCTAAAAGAAAAAATTTTAATATAAAAGATGCTGTCACTCACACTGTTCATTATGGTAATATAGTATATGAGGGAAATATAATAGATGAAGTACTTGTTATTGTTATGAAAGCTCCTAACAGCTACACTAAGGAAGATGTTGTGGAAATAGACTGCCATGGCGGTGTTTTTGTTATGAGAAAGATACTGAACATACTTGTAAAAAACGGAGCAAGACCTGCAGAACCGGGTGAATTTACAAAAAGAGCTTTCCTTAACGGAAGAATAGATTTATCTCAGGCAGAAGCCGTAATTGATGTTATAAATTCCAAAAACCAATATGCTCTTAACAATTCAATAAAGCAGCTTAGCGGAAAATTATCAGAACAGATTATCGAAATAAGGGCAGAACTCCTTAATAATATAGCTTATATTGAAGCTGCATTGGATGACCCAGAACATATTTCATTGGATAACTATGGGGATAAATTGTTAATAACTGTTGATAACTATATAAAAAGTGTGGATAAGTTATTAAAATCAGTGGATAACGGCAAAATTTTCACTGAGGGTGTTAAAACTGTCATAATCGGTAAACCTAATGCGGGCAAATCAAGCATACTTAATATTCTTGCAGGATACGACAGAGCAATAGTAACGGATATTGCCGGAACAACAAGAGACACCATAGAGGAACAGATTAATCTTGAAGGTATAACTCTTAATCTTGTGGATACCGCAGGAATAAGAGATACTGAAGATATGATTGAGGAAATAGGAGTTAATAAGGCAAAAAAGCTTGTGAAGGAAGCTGATTTGGTATTATATGTGGTAGATTCATCCACAGCTCTTGATGATAATGATTATGAAATACTTGATATAATAAAAGATACCAAAACCATAATTTTGCTGAACAAATCAGATTTAAAGGCTGTTACGGATATGGAAGCCATAAGTCATATTACAGACAATAAAATTATATCTGTATCTGCAAAAGACAATACAGGACTTGATGAGCTATCGGATTACATTGTACAGCTTTTTACCGATGGAAAAATAGATTATAATGATGAAGTTTATATATCAGGCGAGCGCAGCAAAGAAGCCCTTGAAAATTCACTTGAAAGCTTTAAGTTAGTAAAGAGAAGCATTGAAAGCGGTATGCCTGAAGATTTTTATACTATAGATTTGATGAATGCTTATGAAGAGCTTGGAAAGATAATAGGTGAAGCAGTTGAGGATGATTTGGTCAATGAAATTTTCAGTAAATTCTGTATGGGCAAGTAGTTGGAGGTTCAGATGAACGTAGTTGAAGAATATGATGTTGCAGTTGTAGGTGCAGGACATGCCGGATGTGAGGCAGCACTTGCCTGTGCCAGACTGGGACTTAATACAATAATGTTTACCGTAAGTGTAGAAAGTATTGCACTTATGCCTTGTAATCCCAATATAGGAGGAAGCTCCAAAGGTCATTTGGTTAGGGAGCTTGATGCTTTGGGCGGTGAGATGGGTAAAAATATCGATGCAGCTTTTATCCAGTCAAAAATGCTTAATAAGTCCAAGGGTCCGGCAGTTCATTCACTGAGAGCACAGGCGGATAAGCAGGAATACTCCAAAAGAATGAGGATGGTTCTTGAAAATACTGACAATCTTACAATAAGGCAGGCGGAAGTGTCAGAGCTTATTGCTGATGAAGGCGTTATTAAGGGTGTTAAGCTTTTTTCCGGAGCAGTGTACAATACCAGAGCAGTAATTTTATGTACAGGTACATATCTTAAAGCAAGATGTATATATGGTGATGTCAGTTACCACACAGGACCCAACGGACTGCTTGCTGCCAATCATCTTTCAGACTCTATGAAAAAGCTGGGCATAGAGCTTGTAAGGTTTAAGACAGGAACGCCTGCAAGAGTTGACGGAAGAACTATTGATTTCAGTAAGATGGAAGAACAGGTTGGCGATACCCCTATAGTGCCTTTTTCTTTTTCTACAAATCCTGATGACATTCAGAAAGAACAGGTATCCTGCTGGCTTACTTATACCAATGAAAAGACCCATGAAATAATCCGTTCCAATATTGACCGCTCTCCATTGTATTCCGGTGTTATCCACGGAACAGGACCAAGATACTGTCCGTCCATTGAAGATAAGGTTATGAGGTTTGCCGATAAAGACAGACATCAGGTGTTTATTGAACCGGAGGGAAATTATACTCATGAGTGGTATCTTGGAGGAATGTCAAGCTCGTTGCCGGAGGATGTTCAGTATGATATGTACCATACGGTTCCGGGACTGGAGAATGCCAAGATTGTCCGTAATGCTTATGCCATAGAATATGACTGTATTAATCCTATACAGCTAAAGGCTTCTTTGGAGTTTAAAGCAATAGAAGGTCTTTTTTCCGGAGGACAGCTTAATGGCAGCTCAGGTTATGAAGAAGCTGCCGTTCAAGGACTTATAGCAGGAATCAATGCGTCCATGAAAATACTTGGAAGGGAACCGTTGATACTTGACCGCTCGGAGGCGTATATAGGAGTACTTATAGATGATTTGGTTACTAAGGAAAACCATGAGCCATATAGAATGATGACAAGTCGTGCGGAATACAGACTTTTATTAAGGCAGGATAATGCAGACATCCGTCTTACGGAATATGGATACAGAGTCGGTTTGGTTTCCAAAGAGCGTTACGATTATGTTCAGAAGAAAAAAGAACTTATTGAAAATGAAATAAAAAGGCTTAATTCTATCGTCATAGGAGGAAGTGAAAAGGTTAATGAAAAGCTTTCCAAGCTTAACAGCACACCTCTTAATAATGGGACAAGACTTGCAGAGCTTATAAGAAGACCGGAGCTTAATTATTACAGCATAGAAGAATTTGATGAAGACAGACCAAAGCTTAGTGATGATGTCATAGAGCAGGTTAATATTAACATTAAATATGAAGGATATATTACAAGGGAACTTAAACAGGTTGAACATTTTAAAAAGCTTGAGAAAAAAGTAATTCCTGAGAATATAGATTACGATGATATAAGCGGATTAAGAATTGAGGCAAGACAGAAGCTTAAAAGTTATGCACCGCGTTCAATAGGGCAGGCTTCCAGAATTTCGGGAGTTTCTCCGGCAGACATTACGGTTTTACTGGTGTATATGGAGCAGCACAGGAGGTAATATGTCAGAGCTTACGGATATATTTTCCAAAATGAAGATAGAACTTAGTGACAGTCAGGTTGAGAAGCTTAACAAATTTTATGATATGCTTGTTGAACGCAATAAGGTTATGAATCTGACTGCAATAACTGAATATTCTCAGGTTGTTGTCAAGCATTTTGCTGACAGCGCGGCAGTTGCCAGCGCCATTGATATGGAAAAAGAGCTGAGTGTAATTGATGTGGGGACAGGCGCAGGATTTCCGGGAATAGTCCTGAAAATTGTGTTTCCATATCTCAAAATCACATTGCTTGATTCACTTAATAAGAGGATAAAATTTTTAAACGAAGTCATTGAAGCATTGCAGCTTCGTAATATCAAGGCGGTTCATGGAAGAGCGGAGGATATTGCCAGAGATAAGAATGAGCGTGAAAAATATGATGTGTGTGTGTCCCGTGCGGTTGCCAATCTGTCTTCACTGTCAGAATATTGTATACCGTTCGTAAAGGTGGGAGGAATATTTGTATCATATAAGGCAGAAGATTGTGATGCAGAGGTAAAAGCTGCGGTACAGGCGGTAAATTTGCTTGGTGGAAAAATTAACGATGTAGTATCATATAATATACCCAGTACAGACATATGCAGAAAGTTCGTAATTATCAAAAAGGTTAAAGCTACTGCTTTAAAATATCCTAGGAAAGCAGGATTGCCCACAAAAGAACCATTAGGTCAATAATTTTTTATAAGGAGGCTTCTAATATGGACAAGGTTCTGGAATTTTTACATTCGGTAGAAAATGATTACAAATCAGAATATCTTACCGTTGAACAGGAAATTGAAAGATTGAAGGAACAGATTTATCATATTGAAAAGACAATTAATCAAATCAGAAATTCCATAGATGAGTCATATGCGATTATGTCGTCAAGTCAAGAGGCCAATGAAGTTGAAAACGCAGAGTTGGAAACATTGGAAGGCTTGCTTTCAGAACACAGAAAATCTCTTGAATATTATGACAGTAGGAAATCACAAATAAATCTGAAAATTGATGAAGTCAGTAATGTGATTGATATATATAATACAGAAGCCCAATGTAAAGAAAGGCTAACACAGTCGAATATGTTAAATAAGATTAAGTTGGTATCAAAGCTTATAAAAGTTGACCCTAATAGAGCAATAGAAGAAGTAAAGAATATAGAGAATATTTTGAAATAGATGTTTCACGTGAAACATTTGTAAACAAGCAAATATAGCCACAGTTACATCATTACAGGTGGATTTGCCCTGCAGATAGTGTGTTTTACAATAAGTGGTAATTAAAATTGCAGATTCAGGATAAATAATTATAGTAATTGGAAATGAATAGTGATATAATGTAAGCAATGAGCACTATTTAAACGTGGAGGAGAAAATGGGCAGAATAATTGCTATCGCAAATCAAAAGGGCGGAGTAGGAAAAACAACCACAGCTATCAATTTATCAGCATGTCTTGCAGAGAAAAACCAGAAGGTTCTAGTGATTGATATAGACCCGCAGGGAAATACAACCAGCGGATTTGGTGTTGATAAGGAAGAATTAGAAAACACAATTTACGAGTTGATTCTTGGTGAGGCAGAATTGGATGATTGTCTTATTAAGAATGTTATAGATAATTTGGACATTCTTCCGGCTAATGTAAATCTGGCAGGCGCCGAGATAGATTTGATTGGAGTGGATGACAGGGAATATATACTCAAAAATAAAATTGCCCCGATAGTAAATAACTACGATTATGTAATTATAGATTGTCCGCCTTCATTAACAATGCTTACGGTTAATGCAATGACAACTGCCAATACGGTACTTGTACCTATACAATGTGAGTATTATGCGTTGGAAGGGTTGTCACAGCTTTTACATACAATCAATTTAGTTCAAAGCAGACTTAATCCCGACCTTGAAATGGAGGGGGTAGTCTTTACCATGTTTAACAGCAGAACTAATCTGTCACTTCAGGTTGTTGAGAATGTTAAAGATAATCTTAACCAGACAATATATAAGACAATCATACCACGTAACGTAAGATTGGCAGAAGCACCAAGCCATGGTATACCAATCAATATATATGACCCGAAATCGGCAGGCGCAGAGAGTTACAGACTTTTGGCGGAAGAAGTTATGCATAGAGGAGAAGAAGAATGGCAGTAAAAAAAGGTTTAGGGAAAGGTCTTGGCAATCTTATTCCTGAAGGAGATAAAGAAACACAAAAGACCAAAATTGTAGAAAAAGTAATAGAAAAAGAAGTTATTGTTAAAGAACCAGCAGAGGTGACAGTCAACATTAATGAGATTGAACCAAACCGGGAGCAGCCAAGACATATATTTGATGAAGATGCCATGTTGGAGTTGTCCGAATCAATCAAGCAATATGGTATAATACAGCCGCTTGTTGTAAAAAAACGTGATGGGTTTTATGAAATAATTGCAGGCGAGAGAAGATGGCGCGCCGCCAAAATGGCGGGATTAAAAGAAATACCTGTTGTGATAAAGGATTTAAGCGACCAACAGATTATGGAGGTTGCACTTATAGAGAACATACAGAGGGAAGACCTTAATCCGATAGAAGAAGCACAGGCATATCAGAGGCTGATTAAGGAATATAATCTTAAGCAGGATGAAGTTGCAGAAAAAGTTTCAAAGAGCAGGGTTGCGGTAACCAATTCAATGAGACTTCTTAAACTTGATGAAAGAGTTCAGAAGATGCTTATAGATGATATGATATCGGCAGGACATGCAAGAGCACTGCTGGCCATATCGGATGGAGAAAAACAGTACACAGCAGCATTACAGGTATTTGATGAAAAGCTCAGTGTAAGGGAAACAGAGAAGCTTATCAAAAATATGGATAAACCTGTGAAGGTAAAAAGTACTAAGGTTCCTGAGAATGATTTTATATACAGGGATATAGAGGAAAAACTTAAAGTCAGCGTCGGAACCAAGGTTGTGATTCATAATAAAGACAACAATAAAGGCAAAATAGAAATAGAGTATTATTCTCAGGATGATTTTGAAAGAATAGTAGACTTGTTGAAAAAATAAGTGTACAAAGGAGGATGGAAAAGAATATGAATGATACAAATGTACTTAATTTTTTCGATTTGTTTAAAGTTGAAACCTTGTATGTAATATTAGGACTCATTGTTGTAGTTATTGTTCTTTTAATTTTACTCATTGTAAATCTGGGAAAGATTAAGAAGCTTAATGAGCGGCTGGATAGATTCACTGCCGGAAAGGATGCAAAGTCCCTTGAAGATATAATTACAAGCAGATTTAAAGAGGTAGATGAACTTAAGGTATCTAATAAGATACATAAACAGCAGATTGCACAGTTGACAGAAGAAATGCTGTCTGTATATAAGAAAGTGGGAATTGTAAAATATGATGCCTTTAATGAGATGGGAGGCAAGCTGAGCTTTGCACTTGCCATGCTTGACAAATCCAATAACGGATATATAATCAATGCAATGCATAGCAGGGAAGGCTGTTATACATACATCAAAGAAATAGTAAAAGGAGAATCATATATTACATTAGGAGAAGAGGAAAAGAAAGCTCTCGATAATGCAATTAAGAGTGACAGTCTGGTTACTGACTAGGGTACGAAAGACAGCATAAGATTGAGAGGTGTTGTTTGTGAAAATCGTTAAGGTTAGTGAGCTTAACAGTAATCAAATACTTGCCAGAGCGGTAGTTAATGAAAATGGAAGTATACTTTTATATGAAGGTGCAGAATTAAAGACAGAACATATCGAAAAGCTCATTGATAACAATATAGACGAAGTGTGTGTGCAGGATACGGTATCAAGGGATGCGAAGATATATACAATAGAAGCAATACGGCAGGAAAGTATTGATGTAATAAAGGATGCAGTGGAGAATTGCATAAGTGCCGAGAACGAGGAAGAACTTGGAATAATTACAGAAACAGCCGTTAATATTATTAAAGACATAGTGTCCAATGTAGATATATCAAACTGTATGCTTGATGTCAAACGTAAATCAGACAGTTTGTACTCTCATATGCTTAGCGTTGCATCATTATCAATAGTTATTGGTATTAAAATCGGATTTTCCGAGATACAGCTAAAAGATGTGGCAGTGGGTGCGATTTTACATGACATAGGTCTTTGTGATGTAACAGTTCCGTTTTTTGATGTGGAGATGGACAGAATGCCGGCTGCAGATAAGCTGAATTATAGAAAGCATGTAATTAACGGTTATGAAAAACTGCACAAATTCCAATGGATGAGTGAAACCGCTAAAATGATTGTACTTTCACATCATGAAAGAACTGACGGAAGCGGATACCCGTTTCATAAAACCTCAGAGCGGATACCGCAGGAGGTACGGCTGGTTTCAATATGTGACCATTTTGATGAGATGGTCAACGGAATCGGATATAAAAAGCATAAAGTATACGAGGTCATTGAATATTTTAGAATCAATGAAGCATATTTGTTTGATTATGATTTACTGACGCAGGTTATGACCACTGTTGCATGGTTTCCCAACAACAGCATGGTGAAAACCAATGACGGAGAAACAGGTGTTGTCATAAGACAAAACAGGGGACTTCCTGACAGACCGGTTATACAGATAGTGCAGACCGCAGATGGAACAGACTGTACTGATAGAAATATAATTAAGGATTTAACAGAATGTCTTACAGTGTTTATCACAGGGACAGCTGAATAATAGGAGGAAATACAAATGTTAGACATGAAATTTGTCAGGGAAAATCCTGACATAGTTAAAGAGAACATCAAGAAAAAATTTCAGGATGAAAAGCTTCCGTTGGTTGATGAGGTAATTGCGCTTGATGAGGAATCGAGAGCAACAAAACAGGAGGCGGACAGCCTTCGTGCCGACAGAAACAAGCTTTCCAAGCAGATTGGCGCATTGATGGCGCAGGGCAAAAAAGAAGAGGCAGAAGAAATAAAGAAACAGGTCACTGCTAATTCTCAGCGCCTTTCAGAGCTTGAAGTTAAGGAAGCAGAGCTTGAAGAAAAAGTTAAGAAAATAATGATGATTATTCCTAATATTATAGACTCAAGCGTGCCGATTGGTAAGGATGACAGCGAGAACGTAGAGATTACAAAGTACGGTGAACCGGTGGTTCCTGATTTTGAAGTGCCTTATCATACAGAAATTATGGAGGCTTTTGACGGAATTGATTTGGACAGCGCCGGAAAAGTTGCAGGCAACGGATTTTACTATCTTATGGGTGACATAGCAAGACTTCATTCCGCAGTAATTTCATATGCAAGAGATTTTATGATTGACAGAGGATTCACATATTGTGTTCCGCCTTTTATGATTAGAAGCGATGTTGTGACAGGTGTTATGAGCTTTGCCGAGATGGATGCCATGATGTACAAGATTGAAGGCGAGGATTTGTACCTTATCGGAACAAGTGAACATTCAATGATAGGTAAGTTTATCGACACAATGCTTGATGAGGAAAAGCTTCCTTATACACTTACAAGCTATTCTCCTTGCTTCAGAAAAGAAAAAGGCGCTCACGGCATTGAGGAGAGAGGCGTGTACAGAATCCATCAGTTTGAAAAGCAGGAGATGATAGTTGTATGTAAGCCGGAGGACAGCAAGATATGGTTTGATAAGCTGTGGCAGAACACTGTTGATTTATTCCGAACACTGGACATACCTGTCCGCACGCTTGAGTGCTGTTCAGGGGACCTTGCAGACCTTAAAGTAAAATCTATTGATGTTGAGGCTTGGTCTCCGAGACAGAAAAAATATTTTGAGGTTGGAAGCTGTTCTAACCTTGGAGATGCTCAGGCGAGAAGACTTAGAATCAGAGTCAAAGGTGCCGACGGAAAATATTTTGCGCATACTCTCAACAATACGGTTGTTGCACCTCCGAGAATGTTAATTGCATTCCTTGAGAATAACCTTAATGCCGATGGCTCAGTTAATATACCAAAGGCTTTGCAGCCATATATGGGCGGAATGACCAAAATTGAGAAAAAATAAGCTGTGTCAATGGATGAGAAAAAGTAAGCTGTGTAAATAGACGCATTGACTTATAATTGTCGGCGTGATAAAATAGCAAAGGTGCGAAGTTTTTCGCCCCCTATGTCTCTGTAGCTCAGTAGGATAGAGCGTTCGCCTCCTAAGCGAAAGGCCGCTGGTTCGACTCCAGTCAGGGACGTTACACACCGAAAGTCTTAATGGATTTTCGGTGTTTTTGTTGCTTTGTGTCCGTAAAGCGCTGCCAAACCTAAGCTGTTGCCTGTAGGTCAAGCTTTAGGCGGATACGCTTGTTGATACGGTGGAGCAGACTGTGCAGCATCAGGCCTGTAGGTCAAGCTTTTGGCGCATACGCTTGTTGATTACAGTGGAGCAGCCTGTGTAGCATCAGACCTTGTATGCTTTATATGCAGAAGGATAAAGGAAGTACATATGAACTACATTATTCTTGATTTGGAATGGAATCAGTGTCCCGATGGTAAGGAAAAAGAAAATAAAGACCTCCAGTTTGAGATTGTCGAAATAGGCGCCGTTAAGCTTGATGAGAATCGTCAATATATTGATGAGTTTCACCAGTTTGTGTCACCGACGGTATATAGGACACTGCATCGTGTTACCCGTGACATAATCAAGATTAGTATTGCGGACTTGGATGAAGGCGTTAAGTTTAATGAAGCGGCTGACAAATTTTTTCAATGGTGCGGTCAAGACGGAGAATATATTTTTGGCACATGGGGTTCCATGGACCTTACGGAATTACAACGAAACTGCAAATTCTTCGGAGTAAATCATGCCTTTGCCAAACCGTTAGTGTACTATGATATTCAAAAGCTGTACAGTTTGTGTTTTTCGGACGGAAAAACCAGAGTTGCCTTGGAAACTGCCATTGATGAGCAGAAAATAGACAAGGATGTTCCTTTTCATACGGCTGTTTACGATGCCGTTTACACATCCAGAGTGTTTGCGAAAATGGATTTTGAATCGGTTTCAGTATACACCTCAGTTGACACATACAAAATTCCGGGCAGCAGGTCTGAGGAATATAATTTTAATTACGGAACATACAGCAAATATATTTCACGAGGGTTTGCCGATAAGGATGCCGTAATGAAGGACAGCAGCGTACAGGCTATGAGATGTTATGTATGCGGCAGAAATGTCCGTAAAAAAATACGATGGTTTTCGGGCAACCAGAAAATGTATTATGCGCTGGGATATTGTGATGAACACGGATACCTTAAGGGCAAAATAAAAATGCGGAAAACCGACGAAAATCTTTTCTATGCAATAAAGATTTTAAAGCTTACCGGAGAAGCAGGTGCCGCTAAAATAAAAGAACGTCAGATTGCCGCAAGACAAAAACGAAGAGAACGCCGTCATAAGGAAAAATAAAACTAAAGGCTTTGCCGGAGAGATATATCCATATCTTAAAAGCGAAGCCTTTTTGAACCGTAGCGGCTTTTTCGTTTTCTGCGCTTTTTGGCAATAATAATCACAACGAAAACAATTAATACAACACAGGCTATGGCGCCGAGAATATAGAAAATATTAATATAAACAGTGTCAATGTCACTGTTGTTAGTTGTCATATATGATATTTCAGGAACTCCGTTAGTGCCTATGGAAGTACTTTTTTCATTGGAGTCGTTTATTATAATTGTGGCATTTCCCACACCGATATTTTTATAGTAATAGCTTATGCAGGCAAATCCTCCTTCCTTGCCCATATAGGCAGGATTGTCAGCATAGGTGACAATACCTGTAAGCTCCTGCATATTGACGCTGTTAGGAACTAAAAGGTAGGAATTATCCGCAAACCCCATAGATATATTTGAAGAAGTATCCATTTTGTTTACAAGATTAAGTATCTCAATATTTCCTACTGATAATCTGGTATTATAGTCATCAAGATATATTTTGTGGTAGTTATCGAAATAATAGTCAAAAAGAGCGATGGTGTCCAAGTATCTTCCGTCATCCGTTGACTTCATAATTACGCATATAAGGCGCAAATCATCCTTTTGAGCAAAGGAAACAAGACAGTTTCCGGCAGCATCTGTGTATCCGGTTTTTCCGCCAAGGGAATATTCATATGCATAATCGCCGCCTGCAAGCATCTGATAGCGGTGAGTATAATATCTGGTAAAATTGCTTTTGTTGGTAGGCGGTATGGTGTACAAATCAGAGTATGATATAATGCGCATCAAGGTCTTGTTGTTAAAACATGCCTGTGCGATAAGCGCCATATCATATGGAGTGGTGTAATGGAACTCATCAGTCAGCCCGCTCGGGTTGGTAAAATGTGTATTCACTGCACCTAAGGCTTCCGCGCGGCTGTTCATCATTGAGGCAAAGGAAGAGGCGGTCTGTCCTACATGCTCGGCAAGACCATAAGCTACTTCGTTGGCGGAGCGCAGAATGAGACAGTAAAGGGACTGCTCGACCGTAAGTTCCTCTCCAACCGAAATGGAAGCGTTGGCGTCTCCGAACTCAATACTGTTGACTGCGGCCTCCGAAAAAGTGACCGTATCTGTCAAAGAGCAGTTTTCCACTGTCAAAAGACCTGTAAGCAGCTTGGTGGTGCTGGCAGGATAGCATTTGGAGTCCCCATTAGATGAATACAGAACCTCGCCGCTGTCAGCGTCCATAAGAACCACATAATCTGACGTGATGCTTGGAAACTCAGGAAGTCCCAGAGTTTCATAATCATCGGCATATGTGTCAACTGTTTTACATAAGGGGCATATAATAATTATAGATAAAATAATTGCTAAAAACTGTTTTATTCTCATAAAAAATCCTTTATTATATTTATGTCTATATAATAGCCTTTGCGTAAAATAATTGCAAGGTTTATAATACAAGTATTGACAAGAAATAATGTGCCATTATAGCGCATCAGAGAGGACAGAATATGAGACTTAGGAATGTTAGAGGAGCAAGGGAGGCTATGACCGAAAGTGATTTTACGGTTAATGAGCCCGAAAAAAATAAAGGACGTTGGAAAGAATTTTTCGGTAATGACAATGAAATACATCTTGAAATCGGTACAGGTAAGGGCAGATTTTTGACAACGCTTGCCGCCAACAACCCGGACATTAATTATATAGGAATAGAAAAATATTCAAGTGTGCTGGTACGTGCCCTTGAAAAGCAGCAGGAACTGCAGCTTCCCAATATAATTTTCATAAGAATGGATGCGGAACATATCGAAGAAATTTTTGATAATGAAGAGATTGACAAAATATATCTTAATTTCTCTGACCCATGGCCCAAAGACAGACATGCGAAGCGCAGACTCACTTCCAGACAGTATTTTGCAAGATATAATAATGTTTTGAGCAGAAAAGGAGCTGTGGAATTTAAAACCGACAACAGGGTTCTTTTTGACTTTTCTGTGGAAGAAGTGGCAGCGGCAGGCTGGAAAACGGATGCGGTTACATACGATTTGCATAACAGTGACATGAATCAGGGAAATGTAATGACTGAATATGAGATTCGATTTTCTCAGGAAGGAACACCGATTAATAAATTTATAGCAAGCCGTTAGGGGGGTGAGATTATCAGACGGGGAATCAAAGACAAAATTTACCGCGCGACAATTAACTGTAATGGGCTTAACTGCTATCTGCTTAAGCTCAAGAGAGCATTTCAGGACTTGGACAGGATTCTTAACTGCAGATGCAAAAAATAATATAAAATAAAAGTATAAATTATAAAATACGCAAATTGCAATAGCAAGTTGCAATAGTTAGCAAAAATTTATGGTAGAACGG
>CAYZZP010000026.1:3656-28268 GCA_964482965.1 uncultured Lachnospira sp. | reverse complement strand
AGTTCTGGAATACCATTGCGATATCTCTGTCCTTAGGCTCTACATCATTAACCATCTTGTCGCCAATCCACAACTCACCTGAACTAATCTCCTCAAGACCTGCAATCATACGAAGTGTTGTTGACTTACCACAGCCTGAAGGACCTACAAAGATAATGAACTCCTGATCTGAGATTTCAAGATTGAAATCCTTTACAGCAACAAATCCATTAGGATATACTTTACAAACATTCTTAAGTGATAAACTTGCCATTATTAAAATTCCTCCTAATATATTTAGCGCCAACAGAGCAGACTGTCCTTCAAACGTAATAACACAAGCTAAACACATCTGTATCATCACATTATAAAGACACAACACGCCCACATGGCACTTCTGATGTAATTACTATACTATAATTTCAGCCTAAATGCCATATTGCATTTTCACAAATATATTTTGGATTTTTAGTCAATTTTACTACAATCTCAGGTTCTCTGTGAAATTTGTACAAAACCCTCCCCACAAACCTCACGAACATCACCAATAATAAAAAAGGCTTTTTCATCAGTCTGCAGCACAATTTCCTTTAGCGTTGGTATCTGCTTTTTTGATAATATACATAAAATCACATTTTTCTCCCTTCCGCTGTACACTCCGCTTCCCTTTAAAATAGTAGCGCCTCTGTCCATTTCCTCCAATATACATTTTCCTATCTCCTCATAATGGTCCGATATAATCCACGCCGCCTTTCCGCTCTTGCTGCCCTCAAGTATGCGATCTGATACCAGAGCATTTATATATATGGCAATAATGGCATAAAGGCTCACTCTCAAGCCAAACACCAGCATACCCGCCACAATTATTATACCGTCAAGGATTTGTATAATTCTCACGACGGAATACTGTCTGATTTTTTCAGCCAGAAGAACTCCCAGCATATCCGTACCGCCAGTCGCAGCTCCCGCATTCAAAACAAGCCCCATTCCAATACCAAGCGAAACTCCGCCCGCCACTGCCGCCAGAAGATAATCCGCCTCTGACAATACAGTTGAAGGCAGTACTGCAAGAAAAAGCGTGAGCAGTATCGTTCCCATAAATGTGTTGTACACAAAATTCTTTCCTTTTATAAAATATGCTGCAATAAATACCGGTATATTAAGCATTGTATTAGTAATCCACAGCGGAACTCCGCCTTCAATATATCCCATAGTAAGATGTCGTACAATCACCGCAATACCTGAAAAGCCTCCGGTTACCATTCCCACCGAGTCAAATATGCTTTTATATGCCACCGCCATTAAAAATGTGCCGCACACTAACTGGAGCTTTCTCTTCTTGAACCCATCTTTCAACAATATCACCTCTGCACCGATATTTTTAACTGCTGCATTATGCACAATTCCTGCTTTTACACAAAATTATTAACATTTTAGCAATATTTATTCAAATTAATGGTTGCATTTCACATTTCATTGTACTATAATAAATATATAAAAAAGGAGGTGCTGCATATGAATATTTCATCATTGTCTATTCCAATGAGTTCGCAGACAGTATCTAATGATATAGAGGTTCTTATGATGAAGAAAAGCCTTGATACATTAGAGACAGCCGGCGTCGGTATTCAGAAGATGATGGAAGCATCAGTAACGCCTCATATCGGACAGAATATTGACTACTGCGTATAATTTTTAATATTGCGTTTTTTCTTATATTTTTCCTTTCTCATTTTCTTTTCTGTGATTTTATAATCACAAACAAAAAAGGCTCTGCATATGCGGAGTCTTTTTTGTTTAACTAAATTTTCAATTTTGCAAGCATGCCTTTAGCATTTATTATCTAGCTTTACTATGCTTGAGTTTTTACAAGCTGGTGGCTATTTCAATAAGCACCATATAGATTCCTGCCAAAACCGCCGTTATAATATAAGACAAGTTATAAAATTTCTCTCCATTCTGCGGTTTAAGCCCCTTCTTAAAATTAAACCTTAAATACTGCTCTCTGCCATTTCTCTTTGCCATATGCATAATCAGCAGATAAGCCAGCATAAGAAATGCAACTCCTATGGCTCCCCATATAAGCACAGCCATTATCTGCCCCGCAACCACAACTGCGTCTGTTACCGCTGTAGTCTCCGTAACCGCCTCAATGGTGCCTTCTGTGGTCTCTGTAGACACATTCATCACCTCCAGCAGCTTCATCATAGTTATGGAGTATGTATTAAAAGCAAAATGCGCCAGCATAGACGAAAACATAGAACCTGTCGCCTCCACCATAATTGCCAGAACTATACCCATAATCACTGTATAGCAAAACTGATTAATATTCATATGTACAATACCGAACACAATTCCGCTGGCGACTGCCGCGCCAAGTATTCCATTTTTTCTGTAGGAATGATAAAACAGACCTCTGAATACAAATTCCTCAACAAATGGCGGAATAACAGCCAACAGGAAAATCTGGGCTATAAACGGATATGACGTAAGCTCAGAAGAACTCTCCGACACATGATTAGTGGCAAACAGCATTGTAATACTGTTAATAAAAATTACTATAGGAATAAGCATATATCCCACAAGCAGCGAATAAAATGCGTCCAGCGGCTTTATTTTCCTGTAAGGAATACACTTGAACACATTAATTTTCATAACAATACAATATATGATTGCCGGCAGCAGAATCGCAGACTGGCTTAACACAATGGACGCCCAGTAAGGCAAATCCAAATCCAACGCCCCTATAACAACGGATATTATCATACAAAATGCAAAATATCCGCCCAGCAGACATGGAAAAAACGTATTAATTCTCTCACACATAAAAACCTCCCAAACCGCAATAGCAGTATATTGAAGATTTACCCACCGGTAACCGGTAAATTAAATTTTCAATTACTTGAAAGCGATAGCTTCAACCTCAAGAAGAACATCCTTAGGAAGTCTCGCAACCTCTACGCATGAACGTGCAGGGAACGGTTCCCTAAAATACTTCTTATAAATCTCGTTAATCTTTCCAAAATCATTCATTTCTTTTATAAATACCGTTGTCTTAACAATATTTTCAACCTTCGAGCCTGACGCCTCGACAAGATTGCAAAGATTCTTGAATGCCTGCTCAGCCTGAGCCTCCACTCCATCGCCGATAGCGCCTGTGGCCGGATCTACAGGAATAACGCCTGATGTGTAAACCATTCCGTTAATTTCGATTGCCTGTGAATAAGGTCCAATAGCGCTTGGCGCCTTGTCTGTACTAATTACCTTCTGCATAATTAAGCCTCCTGAAAATTTAAAAATGTTATTTAATAATAATAGCGTCATCTGTAATTTCTACTTTTCCCTCCTTGAGAAGGCGTCCAACCGCACGTTTAAATGCATTTTTACTCATATTAAAATGTGCCTTGATAATCTCAGGTGATGCTTTATCAGTAAACGGAAGCTTCCCTCCGTTTTCTGCTATCTTATTATATACTATATTTGAGTCTTCGTCCATCTGAATATATGCTTTCTGCTTGAGGCTTATGGTAAGTTTTCCGTCGTCCCGCACCTTAGAAACGCGTCCATGAATGATGTCTCCAATCTTTAGCTCCTCAAAAACCTCATTTTTAGGAATCATGCCATAATACTTATTATCCACAGCCACATATACGCCGCGCTCCGGATTAATTTCAATTACAGTTGCCCAAACAGCGCTGTCTTTCACATAGCCATCCGCACATGTGAGATAATTGTAAACCCTTGTGGTAGCCGCCAGTCTGTTGCTTTTATCAATATAAAGCGCCACAAGACATGACTCGCCCTCGGCCACATGCGTTACCTGCTCTTTAAACGGCAGAAACAACTCCTTTTCAAGCCCCCAGTCAAGAAACGCTCCAATTTTTCCAACCTGCGCAACCTTTAAAACCGCAAGCTCTCCCAACTGTATCTTAGGCATCTTAGTGGTGGCGATAAGCCTGTCGCTGGAATCCCTGTACACAAACACCGTCAGCGCGTCCCCGATTTCCACGTTCTCCGGCACCATCTTTGCCGGAAGCAAAACCTTATCCTCCTCTGTTCCCAGATAAACTCCAAAGTCAGTCTTTTTTACTATATTAAGGCATTGCATCTTACCTAATTCTATCATATATAATCTACACTCCATTTTATATTTTGATATAAACAATATAACCAGTCAGAACACACTCCGCGAGTTTTGACGGTTCGCGTGCGGCGGCAAATGGAAATGCAAGCATTTCCGCTTGCCTTATGCCTTCGCGGAACAAAGCGGACAAGTCCGCTTCGAACTTCCTAAATCCCTCAATCCTTGAGGGACTTGCTTCGCTTTGTGCGCCGATGTGCGGCTGCAAAGCAGCCTTCCTCTGCACATCGTGCGCATCCCTTGCGGAGCGTTTTTATATCATAGGAAACAAAGTTTCCTATGATATAAAAAATGCCTTCGCATTATGCGAAGGCTGAAACTGGGCTTGAGGGACTCGAACCCCCAGAATGCTGGAATCAGAATCCAGTGCCTTACCATTTGGCGAAAGCCCACTATTATGACGACAAGTGGTATTATACATCAACATTTTAACAAATGCAAGTACTTTTTTAATATTTTTTACAGCATTTTTTACCGCATTTTACAACTGTCCGATATTCTTAAGACGCACCGTACCGTCTGCGTCCGTTCCAAGATTAGTATGTCCCACAAAGAACTTATACTGATTAAGAACCACATCTTTTTTCATCTCAGACACAGCCTTCTCAATATCCATATCATCCACCGGACTTGTTGCGCCCACAAGATTATATGAATTGTTCTTTTTAAAATCAAATGTAAAATCCTCAGGATTAGAAACCTTTGGAGCCTTATCTTTAAGCGGGCTGCCGTTACTTTCTGCAACCGCAGTATCTTCCTGCCGGCTGACTGCAATATCATTAATATTATCGCCGCTGTCTATGCTACTGTTAAATCCGTTAGCTATATACGGGCTTAAACCATAGCCATATATTCCTGATAACGCCATATCGACAACCTCCTTTGTTCTTCTTTCACTATTTATATCGGCATTTCTTTAAATTAATCAAGCCCTTATGCTAATTTTCCTCAAAATTCCACAAAAACTGTCAGAAGCCGTCGAAGATTGTAATAAACTATCGAAAATTATCAGAAATTGTCAAAAATCGTCATATTCTGCAAGTACAGGAAAACCTTCCCTATACTCTTTTATAATATACGGGTGCTGTCTTGCGTATTCATATATTATGTCTCCAAGCTCTTTTACCACCAGCTCTTTTACTGTTTCAATATCAACCTTGTTTATTGCAGGACAAGTCGGCGTAAGCGCTACAACCAGCTTATCCAAACTCCGGCTCTTCATCCTCATAATCCTCAGCGGCCATATTTTACAGTCAAACGGCTTATCCTCATAAGAAAGAATACAGCCCTTATGCGGGTCAAGGTACGGGCAGGCTGCTTCCTCCTGCGTATCGTTTGTAGAATACCTTCCGTCAAAATTCATCTTGCCGTAGCTGTATCCGTCCTTTTGCTCCATATCAAATTTTCCGCCAAGCCTATTTACCGTTTCCTGCGGAAACAATGGAGTTTCCCATAGGCTGCATCGCCTGAAGCTACAGCAAAATTTACAGCCGGCACAGGTTCCTTTTGACAATATCTTAGACAACATTACCTTTTCCTCCCTGCTCCATATTTCCTTATCATCATTTTCGGGCGATACGACATTTTAGCCTTTCTAAGCCCTTCTATACCCATATCCTCCTCTCTGTTAAGCCAGCATACGCCGCCGCAGTTTTTTGCAAACAGCCTGTTTATCGCTGCATAGCCGCCATTTTCCGCATATACGCCTATAACCTTTTCATAATGAACATCAATCACATCACTATTGATATAGGACGCCACTGTCATAGCAACGGGACGGTTTTTCACATATATAATTCCTCCTGTCAGTTCAAGCTCATCAAGATTTTGCAGCGCTTCACGAATCGCATCATACTCTATCTGATGAGCTGCGGCATCCTCTCCCGCATGCTCCGCGCACCATGCTCCCGCCACCATAAGCGCGTCCTCGCAGTTGGCGCAGCCAAGCTGCTCATATATATAATCCGGATAGCTTCTTTCAAATTTAGAAAAATGATTTTTCTTCTTGTGAAACGCCTTGCCGCTTAAATCCGCCAGTTCCCTTCTCTCATATATATAATCGCTGTCCGCAGAATCCGTAAAATACTCAAACTGCCCCGGCATATATTCCTCAAGCACAGACATCTGTCCGTCCGTAAGAAATGCAAAACGAAGCTCTTTTCCCGAAGCCTCTGCATCCTTTGCAATTTGCTCCAATGCCCTGCCAACGTCTCCCCTGCCTATAGGAAATCCATAACCTTTCCTTGCTCCGGTACCATAATATTTTCTTAAAACAAAATCCCTGTAACGACATATCTGCGTGTTATATTTATTTCGCAAAAGATACATATTGGCAAATGAACAGTCATTCCCGTAATTATCCGTAGCTGCTGTTATATTTCTCACCCAGCCGCCGTCAGACAGCCGGGGTGTATTCCACTCAAGCATAATATTTACCTTTCTTAATACTATAGATGTTGTTTTTTACTTTGCCGTGTTCATTATGTTATCACAGAATTTTTCCAAGAACAACCTTTAGTATATGTGTTTTTTACTATTAAATTTATCTAAAATCCGCATATTTGAGTTGACCGCTGTGACCTTATCCACTAAAATATTTTTAAGATGAAAGGAGTTTTTCCATTATGAACAAAAAGAATATTATATTGATACTGTCCGGCATTATGCTTCTGGTACTCCAGTTTAACATAAGCATCGGTTCTTCAAGAGTGGACCTGTTCTCGGACATCCTTGCATTTATACTTATTGCCATAGGCGGTTTTCCTCTGGCAAAGCGCAACGTAGTATTTAAAAAAATGAAAGGAATAATAATCCTCGGTCTTGTTCTCACAACCCTTGCCCAGATTATTAACATTTACAACTTTTTCGGTACTGTGGCAAATGTTAATGTCATTATAACAGGGCTTTCAACTATTGTTGCCATTTACTTTACATATTATTTTACTGAAGGGCTTATACTTGAGGCTAAATTTCAGGATAAATCAGCCGTAACCCGCTCCTTTAGAATTTCATGGTTCGTTTTAGGCGCGCTTATATTTATTGAATATATCGCAGCCACCACAAATACTATGTCGCTTACAATAATATCGCAGGCTGTGACAGGCATATATGCCATATACTTCTGTTCTTCCGTGCTTACGGCATGCAGCCAGTTATATATGGAAGGACTGCCAACTAAACATATGGATATGTAAAATAACCGCCGTCAAAATATAAAAATATCCCACCTTGTATTTGCAAATGAAAATCCATTTGACAAATTAAAACAGGGTGGGATATTTTTTGAAATTTACTTATTTACATACCTTCTCCATCTCATTCACTCTCAAATCCGTAGATGTAGCCGCAACATTATTAATCATAATCACCGTTTGTATGCCCTTCTGCTCCACCAGCTCGCTTACAGTCCCCTTATAATATCTGTAATCAATAACATATACATTTTCAAAATGGTCTACCAGAAACGGAACAAAGGCATTGCCATAGGACTCCTTTATAACAAGGCATGCCGAACCGTCCTTAAGCAGCGGATTGTTGATTTCCGTATATGGATTATCTCCCCCGATAAATGCGCTGTACCTGTTTACAGGCTGCCAGTTAGTTACATCTGTAATAACATTGTAATCAATTACATTGCCCTTTTTATCCGTATATTTAATTCTGTTGGTGGCCATCGGCTTGTATGCAATCAGAGTGTCAGGATTGTTGCTCAAAGCTGCCGAGCCTGTCACTGTACAGAAGCTTCCCTTGAAATTTGAAAATTCCATTTTTTCAAAGCTCTCCAGCCTATTAGGCACAAGCCCCATCTGCTTCGCCAGCGTAGTGTATGCATAATAAGCTCCCAATGCGGTCCAGTGGTGGTCCGTCCTGAAAAAAATATACTCGTTCCTATGCTCCCTCAACACATCATATACATATGTTTTATTAACTTTAGAACTCATTTTGCTGTACATATACAAAATCG
Source organism: uncultured Lachnospira sp. (assembly GCA_964482965.1). Lineage (GTDB taxonomy): Bacteria > Bacillota > Clostridia > Lachnospirales > Lachnospiraceae > Lachnospira. Next base: position 20,184 of record CAYZZP010000026.1, on the reverse strand, counting down.
CGTCCTTCTGGTTGCTGCTGGAAAGCTTCTTCCTCACATTATCGTCAAGAGTTATATCTATGCTTGTAGGAACAACCACATCATACAGTACAGCTTTCCCATCCAGCTTACCCGCCAAAGAATTTACTATATCCACATACGCATCGGAATATTTCTGTGAAAAACCGTAATAATCATAGGCGCTTGTACCGTAAATAAAAACAGAACCAATCTGTTCTCCCGCCGACGCCGCCGACTCTCCTGAAGAATCCTTTATATCCGACTGGGTTGTCTGGAGATTCGTCTCAGCCGTTTTGCTGATTGCCGCCGACTCTCCTGCGGCTTTACTTCCATCATCACTTTCGCCGGGCTTAGTCTCGCTGGCAGTAGTTTTATTTATATTCTCAATATCTACATCAACATTAGGAATTGCATCGCCCTTTACTACATCGCCATGTATAACCGTATTCCTTATGCCATACAGTGAAACCACCTTGTCATTGCAGGCTATAAGCTGATCTCTATAGGGAAATGTGTCCGCAAACCAAGTGTCTATTCCGCTAAAATATTCTCCGTTAAGAAAGCTCTCCAACGAAAATTCAGGGAATTTAGTGAGAGTTCTTTTTTCATTGACAGACACCGTCGGTCTTAGAGGAATAATAAGAGACAATACTGCCCCTGCCGTAAGCACTATAAGAAAGACTACAATTTTATAAATCGCAGCCTTTTTCATAACATACTCCCTGTATATAGTATTTTTTTTATTAATATGCTCCACATCGAGCCTTACATTTTTATCCTTATCAGACATACATTCTTCTCCATACTGCCTTAAAACCTAAAATAAATAAATGGATTATAGCTGTCCCCGATAAGCGCTATTGTTGACAAAAGCAGCAAAACCACCGGAAGGGCTGCATTGAGCAAATTGTAAACTCTCAAGCTCAACATTCCGATGTCATTTTTTGCCCTCTGCCTGAACCACTCAGCCAGCTTTTTAACCAATGGTGTTACCGCCGCAACGCATATAATTATAAATGCTATATTATTAAGAAATACTGTATTTATCTCAAAATTTGTAAACGCATTGCCGTCAAGTCCCACCAGCGCCCGCAGCGCCTTTGCCATACTTGCCATATCCGTAAATCTGAAAACTATCCAGCCCACAAACACTATAAGCAAGGTGTAAACCCTTGTCACAACCGCTCCAATCATCTTTGGAAGCTTTGCGAACACTTTAAGCAGCACAAGCTTTTCCGCCGCCAAAAAGACAAAATAATATAATCCCCACAACACAAAATTATAGTCGGCGCCATGCCATAAGCCAGTCAGCCCCCACACTATAAACATATTGAGAAGCTGCCTCGCCTTTCCCTTTCGGTTGCCGCCCAGCGGTATGTACACATAATCCCTGAAAAATGTTCCCAGCGATATATGCCACTTTCTCCAAAAATCTGTAATCGAAGAAGCCGTATATGGATAATTGAAATTTTCCTTGTAATAAAAACCTGTCATTCTTCCAAGCCCTATCGCCATATCTGAATATGCTGAAAAATCCAGATATATATGCAGCATATAAAGCAGTCCGCCAAGCCATGCCGCAACGATTGTTATATCCCCGCATTCCGCAAGATTTTCAGGAAGCACCTTTTCCACAATGGAAGCACAGGTATTGGCAAGCAGAGCCTTCTTGGCAAGTCCAACGCAAAATCTGGAAATGCCTTCATTCATTGCACTGATGCTTGTCTTTCTTTCCTTCAAATCATTTGCAATGTCTTTATAACGCACAATAGGTCCCGCAATACACTGGTGAAACAACGACGCATATAAAAGCACATTTGAATACTTTTTATCCGCCTCAATATCTCCTCTGTAAACGTCCACAACATAGGATATAAGCTGAAATGTATAAAATGAAATTCCTACAGGAAGCACCACCGACGGAACGGTTCCAAATACATCTGCAACAGAATTGATTATTGAACAAAAAAAGCCTAAATATTTAAAATACCCCAAAACCCCTAAGGTAATAAACAAATACACAGCCAAAACCACTTTAGCCTTTGCAGTCTTACGGTACCGCTCCACCATTCTCGCCCCAATATAGCTTATCAGTGCCATTCCTGACAGCAGGACAAGATAAAGCGGCGACATCCACGCATAAAAAATGAGCGAAAAAATCAGCACGCATATATTCTTTTTTTTAATATCTGATATACATGCATAGAACAACAAATTTACAGGTAGGAAAATATATACAAACAATAAACTGGAAAAAGCCATGTGTAACTCCTAAACATTTTATATAATCAAATATACCACAGTTTTTTAATTAAGTCTCGCACAATATTCGATTATTCGACATTTTTATTCAATATTTTTTTCTGTAATTTTCTCCGCTTTTTCGTCGTCCTCCTGCGGCGTTTCATATGGTTTGAATATTCTTGTCATTATGTAGCTGTCCACATAGCACATAATCGGAATCGTCAGCACAAATACCGGAAAATAGCCCAGCGAAAAATACGAAAGTCCCACTGTGCATATAAGCATAATAAATGTCTGCGGAAGGTGTTTCATACAGAGCAGCATACCATTCTTTACAGTTCCGATAACCGTATTCCGAAACTTAGAAAGCAGTGGAAACGCATATATTGCTACGGCTATAAGCACAAGAATAAGTCCGAAAAACGCATAGACAAGTATCTGCGGCAGAAGGCTTCCTTCTTCCCTCGCCCAGTTAACACATATACTCACGTCAACACACAAAATAACAGCCAGAACAGCCAATATAAGTTCTACGCCCACACTCTGCTTAAAATTACTCTTCCATGCATGGATAAAATTTCTGAACACATATCCCTCCTCGTCCTTTACCAGCTTCATGCCTACGCTTGCCATAGCTGTAAGCGACGCTCCCACCGTAATCACAGGAATACTGAATATGATTCCCAGTATTCCAAGAATGAGAAAATCTCCTATCTTTGTAAGTGTCCTAAAAAATTTTCCTTCTATGCTAAACATGATATTTCCTAACCTTTCTCTACTGCATTTTCATCTAAGCTCCGGTGCTTGAGCTTCAGTTGTCAAATTTTAATATTCTAAACTTTGTTAATTATACTGTATATAAAATAATTTGCAAATAAATATCCGCTACATTTTTTATTAAATCTTTATAAAGCTATGTTATTGCGCCAATTATTGTGTTAAACTAACACAGACGCTATGCGTTGCACTGTTTTATTTATGACATGCATTTATGACATAATCGGAGGTAGCCTATGTCAATCAAAAATAAAAAAATGCCAAAGGAACAGATGACAGCATTTAAAGACCTGCCATTTTCACAAAAAATTTCTTATATATTTGGTTATTATAAATACTATATGCTTGCGGTTGTAATTATCGGAATTGTAATTGCAAGCTCGGTTTATTATTACCATCTCAATAACTATGACGCAGTTTGCTATGTGGTGGTTGCGGACGGAAGAATTACAGGTTACGACACACGCACTGACGACATAACAAAAGGCTTTACCGAGCATCTTGGAATAGACGGCACATCTACAAGGGTTGAGTTTGATTACAATTACTCCCTTATCCAGAAACCGCTCGACCAGGAAGCCTCTATAAGCGCAGACAAAATATATATTCTTGCCTCAACAGAATCTATTGACGGATATATGGCAAATATTGACTATATTGACTATTTTACAAAGGACAACCAGCTTTTCCTCTGCGACTTGCGCGAAATTTTAACAGCCGGCGAGCTTGCAGCCATAGGCGAGGAAAATATTATTTACTATACCAAAGAAGACAAGACCACCTACCCTATAGCAGTCAATCTGACTAACACCAGAATTAAAACTAAGACAGACCTCTCTATAGAAAATCCATGCTACGGCGTCGTGGTGACGGCGCCTCATAAGGATAATGCGGTGGAGTTTATACGGTATGCGTTTGAGTTGGATTAAATTTTATCTTTTACTGTAATTTTATACGCATACTATTTTTGCTTCCAAAACTTTAAAATTTTCATTTTTTAACCAAGACATTTTTTATAAAGATTCATACCGTCTATATTCTCTGCATAAAGCTCAAACCCAAGTTTTTTTGCCAGACCTATGGACGGTTTATTATTTATATGGGTACAGATATACATTTCGTCCAGCCCCAGCTCCCTACGGGCATAGTCAAGAACAGCCAGCGACGCCTCGTACGCGTAACCTCTGCCCTGTTTCCTTTTGTCTATAAGATACCCCAGTTCCCTGCATAATTCCCCGTCAATCATTCGATTTTCTATTCCGGTTCTTCCAACCAGTTCCCCGCTTGTTTTCTCAAAGACAAGCCACAGACCATACTGGTAAAATCCATACATATCCCGTATATAATTGCGCGTAAACTCCTCTTCCCGGCTTCTCTCATACAAAGGCTCGATATAAGAACACTCTGACAGGCTGTCGTACACAGCATACATTGCGTCTAAATCCTCAAGGCACATTTCCCGTATAACCAGCCGCTCCGTAACTGCAACTGTATAGGGCTTCCCTGTATATCTGCTGTATATAAGCCGCATATATCCGGCTGAAATTTCCGCCAAATCATCAATTATGTACGGAACATTTCCTGCATAATCAAGCCCGCAGCCCACAATGTGCAGGTCTTGCAAAATGTTAGCTGCTCTGTCACAGAATATCTGATTTTCAAAAACAAGCTTTTCCGGACTAAAATCAGTAACAAGCAAACTATCCGGCTGTTGCCGCCACTGATTCTTACCATTTTTCTCAATGCATGTCATACATATAACGCTTATCCCATGCGCCTGCATATTTTCTCTGAATACATCTGTTTCCGCCTTATGTTTATCCAAATCCTCCAGCAATACATATATCTTCTCCAGCATATAACCTCCTGCCATTGACATTTTTTGCTTCTGTATATACAATATCATATATTTAAAAAAATGAATACGGAAAGGAATTATTTCAATGGCAGAGCAGAATCCTATTGTTACATTTACTATGGAAAACGGCGATGTTATGAAAGCGGAGCTTTATCCCGCAATCGCACCTAACACAGTTAATAACTTTATCAGCCTTGTAAAGAAAGGCTTTTATGACGGACTTACATTTCACCGCATAATTTCCGGATTTATGATTCAGGGCGGCGACCCTGAAGGCTCGGGCATGGGCGGTCCCGGCTACAGCATCAGGGGTGAATTTAGCTGCAATGGTTTTCAAAATGATTTAAAACACACCAAAGGCATTCTTTCTATGGCTCGTGCGCATCATCCTGATTCAGCGGGCTCGCAGTTCTTCATAATGCACCAGACTTCCCCTCATCTTGATGGCAGCTACGCTGCATTTGGCAAAGTAATTGAAGGGCTTAACATAGTGGACAAGATTGCAGAAGTAAACACAGACTGGAGCGACAGACCAAGAAATCCTCAGATAATGAAAACTGTTACTGTTGAGACCTTCGGCACAGATTATCCCGAGCCGGAAACACTGTAATATTTTTACGTTTTACCAAAAATCAGGCTGCTTCTTTCTTACAGAAAGAAGCAGCCTCTCTTTAGCCTCAAGATAATATTAAAAATGACCGCCGGAGCTTCCCGAGTTACCTCCGCCTCCACCGCCGGAGCTGCTGGAAATTGTTCTTGTTGTAACTGTTGTTCTTATAAAATTATCGCTGCTCTGGCGTACCACAATCTTTCCGTTCTGATATGTCATAGCATTAACAGTCATTTTACTCTTAGCGCTCGCCATCATTGCAAGCACTGCAATAACGGCAATTACTGCCGCCGCAATAATTTTCACGGGAAGATACAGTGTGAGCCGGTAGCCAATGCTTCTGTTCATGCGCCTCTCTACGCCCTTAGCAAAGTTTCTGCAGCCCTTATAATAGTTGCCGTCTGCAAGTTCCTCTTCCGCACTTTCACGAATATCATCCAAATGGCTCTGGCTTATGTCGCTTCTGGCATTACCCGATGTTATTATTCTGTCGGCTCTTGAAATCATATCAATGGCATACACGATAGCGTCTGAATTTTTGCCGGTTCCTGAATAGCCATAGTATTCTTCTATAATCCCCCTTATGTAATTGTCCATAATGCTGTAGTCTTTTCCGGTTCTCATGGTAATTATGACTACGTCTGTGTTACAGTTCTCAGATACCTTCCGGCAAAGCTCTGTAAGTTTCTCTTCCTCTGCTGCGCTCAATATATCCGCCGTATCAATAACATAGAGCTTTACACCCTTTGCCGCCTCAATGGCTGCTATTACCTTGTCGTCGTCATCTGCATCAAGTACAGCTTTCTCAGTCTGCGCAGCCAAAGTCCCGGCCTGTGCCTTAGTTTCCTGTGCAGTCCAAGCCGCCGTTATCACCATAGCTGCCATTGCAAACATAACCATAAATCCCCTGCACATTTTAACAAATCTTCTCCCTACCATATGAGCAGTCCTCCAAACATCATAATTAAAAGCACACCTGCAAATATGCCAAAACCGTATAGAACTGCTTTACTCTTGCTTATAGGCCGGTCTGCCACTATTTTTCCGGTCTGCCCATTGAGCATAAACTGAAATTCCTTATTGTTGTATCTGCAGTTAAGAACCCATACAGGAAGCAAAACATAACTGCAATATGTATTGTTCAGTCTCACCTGATTGTTAAGCACATTAACCACGTCGTATCCCTGAATAGTATTTCTGGTAAGCTGTGTTATGTACTGATTAACTCTAACTCCCACCCTCTGCAGCATTTGCCCGCTGGTGTAATTGTATCTTTCTGACAGATAGCCTGAGAGATATGGCATAGCGAACGGCTCCATTGCTGAATAATCATACGGCTCCATTTTATCCATAGCCTCGTCGTCCATTTTCTGCGAAGCGTCAGCCGGAATCCTTGCAAAATCAGACTCCACATCACGCATTACTCTATAGTGGTCTGTATATGTATATTCCGTATCCCCCCGCCTTGAGGTCCTTATAATATTGGCATTTGCCGTCATAAAGGACTCTGCGTTGTAGTCATACAACCAAAACGGCACGTAAATTCCGGATATTTTTTCTATTATACTATCCGAATATAACGTGCTTGGCGTAAGCTTTCCCTTCTTTGCCCACCTTTTATAAATCTGCTTGGCGCCTTCCCTGTCAATTTTAAACGGAATAATCTGCTGAGGCTTGTAAGCCCCCTGAAGACGATCCTCTACCAGAGACGGATTGCCGCAAAATGAACACATAACCGCAGACGTAAATTCATCCGACATAAGCTCTGCACCGCAGCTCTGACAGTGGTAAATCTTTACTTTCATCATCTCCGGCTCCTGAACATTTGCATTGTGTTCTGTGGTGGTCCGGCCCGCCTCCTCCTGTCCTGCTAACACTCTCTCATATTCCTGCACATTCTGGTTAAACCCGCACTGCGCACATGAAAGCTTCTGCGTCTGGCTGTCAAACACAAGCGCCGCACCGCAATTTGGACATTTGTAAGTAATAGGCATTTTTATCTCCTCCATTCTTTAATATTATGATGCCGGGGCAAAAGGATGCTTCGCACCACCTGAACACAATATCATAATATTTATTTAAGCCGCTGCGGGCGTTCATAATTTATTAACATATCATTCAATTTATTTTAACATAGAGAACATTGTTTCTTCACTTTTAAAAAATATAATAACAAATGTAAGGAACAGCAACAAACGCTGAACTTACCACCTAATTGTCAGTTTTCCACACTTTCTTTTTTCATAAATTGAGTTGTTAAATATATACAGCTCTCCTCCCTCTTGCATCGTCCACTGTTGTGGGCGATGTTTTACTTTAGGTATCTAGTAGATAAAATACGAACCAACCATCATAACAGCTCCCACTACTATCATTATGGTTCCAATCCTTTTCTCTTTTTTATACTTTTCCTCTGTATAATCCTGCTTATCTCTCTGGTCGTAAAAAATGTTGAACTGACGCTTTGCGCTTGTGAGTCTTACCACTCCCACAAACAGTACAATCATTCCTATAAGAAACACCATAAATCCTATAAACGGCCAGTACGAGTCTCCCTGATGGCTCTCGCTGTCATAAAAGTCAATCTGACTTGTAACCATCTCATATGCAATATTATTAAAAAATTTCATCACACTCTGCATATTTTACCTTCTTTCTAAAAATGTCTGCTTTCATATACGCAAAATACTTTATTATTATACACATATTTCCTTTAATAAACAACCTAAATATAGCTTTTATTTTTACTTAATTTGATATATAATAATATCAATAATTCTTTTATACGGAGGTAATATTATGTTAGTTTCAGCAAAAGATATGTTAATTAAAGCCCGCGAGGGTAAATATGCCGTAGGTCAGTTCAACATCAACAATCTTGAATGGACAAAATCCATTCTTCTTACTGCACAGGAGATGAACTCACCTGTTATTCTCGGCGTATCAGAGGGCGCCGGAAAATATATGGGCGGATTTAAAGTAGTTGCGGCTATGGTTAAGGCTATGATTGAGGAGCAGAATATCACAGTTCCTGTTGCTCTCCATCTCGACCACGGTACATATGAAGGCTGCTTTAAGTGTATTGAGGCCGGTTTCTCTTCTATTATGTTCGACGGTTCACACTATCCTATCGCAGAAAATGTTGGGAAAACTACCGAATTAGTCGGTATTTGCCGCGAAAAAGGTATGTCTCTTGAAGCAGAGGTTGGCGCTATCGGCGGCGAAGAGGACGGCGTTATCGGCAACGGAGAGTGTGCAGATCCTCAGGAGTGCAAAATGATTGCAGACCTCGGAGTTGATATGCTTGCTGCAGGTATCGGCAACATTCATGGCAAATATCCTGCTAACTGGCCCGGACTTAGCTTTGAGACTCTTGAAGCGGTTAAGAAGGAAGTTGGCGATATGCCGCTGGTACTTCACGGAGGAACAGGTATCCCGGAGGATATGATTAAGAAAGCTATTTCTCTCGGCGTTGCTAAGATTAACGTAAACACAGAGTGCCAGCTTTCATTTGCCGCTGCTACCAGAAAATACATTGAAGAGGGTAAGGACTTGTCAGGCAAGGGCTTTGACCCAAGAAAACTCCTTGCGCCTGGCGCAGAAGCCATAAAGGAAACTGTACGTGAAAAAATCAACCTTTTTGGTTCGGCAAACAAGGCCTGATATAACTATAACGGAGATATTTTAATGAATTTTGATAATATGAATGACGACGATATTTTACTGGAAGATGATACTGATGTTCTGGCAGAAAATGACAATAATGCTCTGGCAGAAGACGACAGGGATATCCTGCTGGAGAATGACGGTGATAAACCATACACCATATCTGACGCATATACTGCGGGGGATGCGGAGCTTGAACTTGAATACGAGGGGGATTATTCTCCTAAGCGCAGCATCCCTGAGCAGGAGCTTTACCACAATAATTCTTTCAGCGATGAATACATTGAGGATGAAGCAGATGAAGCCTTCGCAAAATCAGAAAAAAAATCAAAAACCAGCTCTGTTATCCGCACAATTATACTTTTTGCGGCGCTGGCAGTATTTTGTTTTTCCGGGTATCAGTTAATTAATATTTTTACTGAGTACAAGCATGATGCTGATATTTATAAAAATATTGATACGGAGGTTGTTGAAAAGGACGCCTCTGTGACGGTTGACCTCCCTGATGGAAAAGTCGTCATTCCATTCAAATACGACCACGAGGCATTGTTAGCTATCAACTCAGAAGGCTTGGGATATATCTATGTACCAGGTATCAATAAAAGGCTTCCGATTGCCCAGACCACAGATAACACTTACTATATAAGGCATGCCTTTGACCATTCCTTCAGTATGGCAGGCAGCATTTTTGTGGATTACAGAGTACCTGACAAGCTGAATAGTCCCAATATCGTGATTCATGGGCACAACCGGCAGGACGGCACTATGTTTGCTTACCTGGAAAATTATTTAAAGGAAAGCTACTACAAAAAAGATGGTTATGATATTTTTTATATATACACCGAAAACAAGGTTATGAAATACCGCATATTCAGCGTATATATAACAGAACCGGTAAGCGACGCATATACCTTTAGCTTCAACAGTGTTGATGAACTCAGGGAATTTGCGTCAAGAATGAAGGACAAGTCAAAATACGAAACCGGAGTAGATGTTTCACAAACCACGCAGATTGCAACTCTTTCAACCTGCACCGACGACACTACACAGAGAATTATTGTTCATGGCACATTTATAGGCGAAGCGCCTATTGAGTGATACTGTGTTCATAACATTTAATGTGGTTAATATTAACGCAAAAGGAAGGTACACTACGCAATGAGCGAAAAGTTTAACGTAGCAGATATTTTTGGAGAAAATGTTTTTAACGACACCGTTATGAAAGAACGTCTCCCTAAAAATGTTTACAAAAATCTTAAACTGGCAATGGCAGGCGAAAAGGAACTTGTTCTCGCAGATGCAGATGTTATTGCTAACACTATGAAAGACTGGGCCATCGAAAAGGGAGCAACCCACTATTCTCACTGGTTCCAGCCCCTTACGGGAACCACCGCCGAAAAGCATGACTCATTTATATCAGCGCCTAATTCTAACGGAAAAATACTTATGGAATTTTCGGGAAAAGAGCTTATAAAGGGTGAACCTGACGCATCCTCATTTCCTTCAGGCGGCTTGAGGGCTACCTTTGAAGCCAGAGGCTATACAGTTTGGGACTGCACCTCCCCTGCATTTGTCAGAGAGGACGCCACCGGCTCTACGCTTTGCATCCCTACAGCTTTCTGTTCATATACAGGCGAAGCACTGGATCAGAAAACTCCTCTCCTCCGTTCAATGGACGCCATTAACGGGCAGGCGCTTCGTATTGTAAGACTTTTCGGCAATACTACCGCCAAGAAGGTAACACCTTCTGTCGGCGTTGAACAGGAATATTTTATAATTGACAAAGATTTATATCTTCAAAGAAAAGATTTAATTTTTTCAGGACGTACTCTTTTCGGAGCCATGCCGCCAAAAGGTCAGGAGCTTGACGACCACTATTTTGGCGCTATCCGCGAAAGAATCGGCTCATTTATGAAAGATGTAAACAAAGAACTATGGAAACTCGGCGTTACTGCTAAGACACAGCACAACGAAGTTGCTCCTGCGCAGCACGAGCTGGCTCCTATATATGCACAGTGCAATATTGCCACAGATAACAACCAGCTTACTATGGAGATGCTAAAGAAAGTTGCTTATCGTCACAATCTTGTATGCCTTCTCCACGAAAAGCCATTTGCAGGCGTAAACGGTTCAGGAAAGCATAACAACTGGTCTCTTATAACAGATGACGGTATGAATATGCTTGATCCCGGCAAAACCCCTCATCAGAACATTCAGTTTTTGCTTGTTCTTGGTGCAATTATGAGGGCGGTTGACAGACATGCTGAATTACTTAGAGAATCTGCGTCCGATGTCGGCAACGACCACAGACTTGGCGCAAATGAAGCTCCGCCTGCAATCATTTCAATATTTTTGGGCGAGCAGCTTGAAGACGTTATTATGCAGCTAATTGACAGAGGTGACGCTACAAGTTCTATCCAGAAGGGAAAGTTAAAAACAGGCGCTTCTGCGCTTCCTGATCCTAACAAGGACGCAACAGACCGAAACAGAACCTCACCTTTCGCCTTTACTGGCAATAAATTTGAATTTCGTATGGTTGGTTCTTCCGATTCAGTTGCTCCTGCCAACGTGGTACTCAACACCATAGTTGCAGAGAGCTTTAAGGAAATTGCTGACGAGCTTGAGCAAGCTGAGAATTTCGACATGGCTTGCCACGATATGATTAAAAAGCTGTTCACAGACCATCACAGAATAGTATTTAACGGAAACGGCTATTCAGAACAATGGGTTGAGGAAGCAAAGGAACGCGGTCTTGCCAATATTACTTCAATGGTGGACGCAATTCCTGCTCTTGTATCTCCTGACACCATCAAACTATTTGAGACATTTGGTGTATATACGGAGGCCGAGCTTAAATCCCGCGCAGAAATTCAGTACGAGACTTACTCAAAGGCTATTAATATTGAGGCTAAGGCTATGATAGATATTGCTGGAAAGCAGATTATTCCTGCGGTTATTTCTTACACGACAGAGCTTGCCAACTCAGTGAATGCTGTCACCGCTGCAGGCTGCAATGCCACAACTCAGAAAAATCTCTTATCAAAGGTATCTGCGCTTCTTAACGAAATGAATGAAGCCTATGCTCATCTCATAGAGGTTGAGGCAAAAGCCGTAACTTACACTGATATGTGCCAGCAGGCAACCTATTTCAGAGACGAAGTTACAACTGCCATGTCAGCGCTTAGGACTCCTGCAGACGCTTTGGAAATGATAGTAGACAAGAAATACTGGCCATTCCCTTCTTATGGAGATATGATATTTGAGGTTTAAACCTTGAATTTAGACTAAACAAAAAATACTTGAAGTCTTAACAATGTAGAAAAACATTCCTACTTGCTCAAGACTTCAAGTATTTTCATATATTTCTGTATTATTCGAAACCGTTTCAAGTTTCGTGCAAACTCAAATTATTCAGGTATTTTCTTCTTATAACAGCTTCTTACCCTGAATACTTTTATTCCGGATATTTCATCCGCTCAGCTACAGGATTATCAAGAACCTCTTCCTTAAATTTCTTCATATACAGCTTTGCCAGTACAAGGTTATTATCAAGATAATTACCGCAGTCTCTTGGGGAATATCCAGGTATTTCACCCTCGTAGCTAAGCACAAAATCCGCCGCCTCACGAAGCACTTCAATAATATTCTCCGAATTTAACTCACCCGCAAAAATCACATAGAACCCCGTGCGGCAGCCCATCGGGCCAAAATAAATCGTCCTTTCGCCCCATTCCTTATGATTTCTTAAAAATGTCGCAACAAGATGCTCTATGGAATGGATCCCCGCAGTATCCATAGGCGCTTCCACATTAGGTCTTGTAAATCTCAAATCAAATGTAGTAATTACCTCGTTGCCTATATAGTCTCTTCTTGAAACATACACGCCTGTGAGCAAATCTAAATGATTTACCGTAAAACTAGCTATTTTATTCATAAAACTTCTTCTACCTCATCTGCATCAGAGCCTTTAAGCATAATCTTATTCATAAGGCACTCTTTAATAGCTTCCCCAATATTTACAAATTCATCCACCAACTCAGGATCAAATTGCGTTCCTCTTCCCTCCACAATTATCGCCATAGATTTTTCATGGCTGAAAGGCTCCTTGTATGGTCTTCTTGATGTCAATGCGTCATAAACGTCCACTACGCTCATAATTCTTGCGCAAAGCGGAATATCCTCGCCCTTAAGACCTATAGGATAACCTGTTCCGTCCCAGCGTTCATGGTGATACATCGCCATATCCTCGGCTATTTTCAAAAATTCATTATCAGGAAACATCATAGTCCTAATCTTATGAAACGTGGCGGCTCCCAATTCAGAATGTGTCTTCATATAATTCATTTCTGATTTTTCGAGACCGCTCTGCTTTCTCAAAACAGCATCATCAATTCCTATCTTTCCGATATCGTGAAGCGGAGCTGACCTTTTTGCTGCTTTTATGTAATCCTCCGTCATTTCTTCCTTATATCTCGGCACATATTTTAACCTGTCGATAAATTCATCAAAATAAATGGATGTATTTTTAATATGTCCGCCTGTAATTCCGTCCCTCGACTCTACCAGCTCCGCAAATCCCACAGACAGCATATCCTGTAATTTTTCATTTTCCGTGACCTTCTCAGCCACCAAATTTTCAAGATGATTTCTGTAATCAGACAGTTCAAGCTGCGTCTTAATCCTTCTTTTCATAACAGTTGCCACAAAAGGCTTTGTGATAAAATCCACCGCTCCTAAGTCAAAGCCTTTGACCTCACTGCTCGCCCTGTTTTCTGCGGTCAGGAATATAACAGGAATTTTGCTCAGTCTTCTGCTTTCCTTCATCTTTTCCAGCATCTCATAACCATCCATATCCGGCATATTAATATCCAAAAGGATAAGGTCAGGAGTAATATTTTCCAGCTTTTCAAACCCCTCCTTAGCCGACATAGCCTCATATAAATCGTACTCAGCCTTGAGTACATCCTTTGCAGCAGCAAGATTCAGTCTCACATCATCAATCATCAAAATAGACTTTCTCTCCATACACATCACCTCGATCACTTAAAATGTTATATATTTCTAATGGCTTTCTCAAGCATTTTAAATTCATCCTCAAAAATGCAGTTTTTAATTTCACCCGACTTAAGCTTCTTCCTGCACTCGTCGAAGTCAATCCACATAACCGACTCCACTTCCTCCTGCTGCAGTTTAAAATCCTTGTCGTCAACCGGCTCCTCATATATATATACTGCACTTATTTCGTGGTTTCTAAATATACTTCCGTAAAATTCCGCCTCCATCATACCGTCATGCATACCAATAAGCTTAAGCTCCTCCGGCTTCGCCTTAATTCCCAGTTCTTCCCAAAGCTCCCTAACGGCAGATTCCAGATAATCCTGCCCCGCTGGAATATGTCCTGCGGAAGATATATCGTAACAGCCCGCATAAGCGTCCTTCGTAGCAGAACGCTTTTGCAGCAGAATATCAAATTTGCCATTATCTTTATGCCTGATAAGCCATACATGCGAAGTTCCATGTATATCGCCGTCAATATGTACCTGAGTTCTTTCTTTTACCTTGCCGGTAATCTCCCCATCCGGCGTTCTGATGTCAAGATACTCCTCTTTCATACTAAGTTCCTTTCTCATATCCGTAGCCTCTGCATCGACTTTCCTGTATCTGCCGCTTCTGTTTCTACATTACCCGTTCCTCTATATGCCTTTTAACTACATCTGATGCCTGACAACCTTATACTCGTCATTGCTCTGATAATACGGACAGCCCTTGTAATCAGAACTTATAAGCCTCGCATAGTCGTCTTCGTCCATATTCACGTCGCAGACATATTCTTCCAATTCCTCGTCATACACCAGATTATTACAATAATCGCAGCTTACCTGTTCCGCCATATTTACCAGCCCCTTCAGTCATACTATTTTCTAGTCGCATCAAATAAAACATATATCATTTTTGCCGGAACTTTTAACCTTATACATAGCCCTGTCGGCTATGTCAAAAATGTGTCTGATATCATCGCCGGCGCCCACATTTACAATTCCGGCGCAAAACTTAAACTGTTTTTTCATAGATTTAAGATTAGAAATAACATCCTCACTTCCCAAATCTCTCGACAGCAGCATAAATTCATCTCCACCAAATCTGCCAATTACGCTTGAATCTCCAAACAACTGCTTTAACGCATCCGCAACCTGCTTTAAAACCTTATCTCCGTAGGTATGACCAAATTTATCATTAATTTCTTTAAAATCATCCAAATCAAGAATTGCAAAATAAAATTCGCCGTCCGGAGACTGCTCTATACATTCCTGCATCTTTTCAAATGCAGATTCCTTGCGGTAAAGACTTGTAAGTCCGTCCACATCCGCCTTATAATTCAGCATTTCCTGCTTCATTTTTTCCTCATGAATATCCTTGATTTTTCCTATAACGCTTACCACCTTGCCGTCGGCATCCACAACGCTCTTATAATATGTATCGTGCCAGCGGTAGCCTCCTCCTGATACTGCAGAAAGGTACTCTATCGTTCCTTCTTTTTCAATCTCGCATGCGCTAAACAAAGCCTTCTTAAATTCCTCTATATGACTGCTGTGGACAAGAGGGCTTTTCTTTATATATTCCCTGTAATTGTTAATCTCTTTTCTCTTCTTATTATCAGGAAAATTATATGAAAATACCATAGTGTCCTTATCCGGATAATACTCAAACAGAAGCCCCTGAAATGTAGCTTCCAGTATCTTATATCTTTCTTCCTGAAGAAGAAGTCTTTCATTAACCTCTTTAATCTGTGCTGCCTGAGCTTCAATCTCTTTCTTATCTGAAATATCAGCAACCACGACCAGATACAAAGGATTGTCGCTCCCTTTGTTATCCAGCAAAACTCCCTTTATATCAAACCAGCCTATTGAACCGTCTTCCCGGTAACCCTTAACCGTATAATATATATCGTTTCCCTTTGGCACATTTTCTCTTATACATTCCATAAATCCTGCCGCATACTCATCCAAAAAAGTAGCGCACACATCGGTTACCTTATCCAAATACTTCTCCTTAGAATAACCTATACACTTATAATATGCTTCATTGAGATACAATGCTCGAATAGAGTCTCCAACCTCAAAGAGACCAACTCCGGCAACCATATTTTTAAGAACAATATTAAAAATTCCACTTACATCATCACCAAGAAATTGCAGTCTATGGTAATCTGATATATCAAAGTTTTCGAGTATCTTGTCTGTTTCCATCCTGATATCCCCCATAATGTACTAATTTCCTTGTCTTATGTGTACACTCTTCAAATATACATTTATGCGCCCAAATTTCTGCTATACACAGAAACAAATATGCACATAACACTCAGAGTTATTATA
>CAYZZP010000026.1:0-3556 GCA_964482965.1 uncultured Lachnospira sp. | reverse complement strand
ACAGGACATAATGAAAAAGCGGTTCAGGCAGCTTAACCCAAACCGCTATATATTAACATTAGCAGCAATATTTACTTTGTTAAACCGGCTTAAACAGGCTGAAAATCCAATACAAGTCTCATTCCCAAGCCCTCTGCCAGCCTGACAATGGTAGATAACGAAGGATTTCCTATTCCTCTCTCAATCTTACTTATATCAGCCTGATAAATTCCTGTCTTTTCTGCCAACTGTCTTTGCGTCATATTGGCTTTCTCCCGCGCCATTAAAAGCTGATATGCCAGTAATCTGTTGATATCCGTCTCCGGCTCAATCTCAATAAGTATGCCATCATCCCATATCACTTCTGCATCAAGGTCTAATTCATCATTCCAGACAATTCCGTATCCACCCTTATCAACCTTTGCACTTTCAAACAACCCCTTGTCTTTTTCAAAGTTGTGAAATTGCGGAAACCTTGAAAAGAGCTGCTTCATATCATATTTTTTAGTCACGCCTCCCAAAAACTTTACTTTAACAAAGTAATCAGGCATCGTATTTACTGTCTCTATTCTATGCATAATTCTCATCTCCTTATTCTATTGGCGGTAATGTCTTAAAGTTCTGTGTCTCCCACATATCTATAAGCTGCTCGCTGTATCTGATGATAAATTTCTTCACTAATTGCTGGCTCTTTGGCGGAATATTACCTTCATACATCTCCCCATCAGAAATAGAAAATATTCCTACACAATCGCCATCAATAGCATGAATGTGCGGCGGATTATGTTCCTTTTGTCTTAAGTACATTCTAATAGTAATTCCATAAAACCTTGATATTACAGGCATCAAACAGCTCCTTTCCTTTTGATGTCTTAATTATATAGGCTTTTTCCTATATTGTCAAGATATATTTTATAAATTATTTATCATTTTTCAATTTTAGTAATATCCGCTCCATTTTGTAATAAACACATGCCAACTGCATATTTTATCTTCTTTTCTGCAAATATAGGTTATTATAGATAATTGCCGTATTTTGAACTATCGTCTTTAGTGAAATTTGTCTGGGATTTTGCGTAAAACACTTTGGCTATTTACGCACATAAAAATTTTTTTCAAGAAGAAGCAAATTGTTTTAAACCACCTCATTATCTGCCAGTTCCCCGGCATATCTTACAAGCGCGGACGCAATACCCTTCCCCATCATACTTGGACGCACCATAAGCAAATGTATAACCATGGCTTTACTATCTTCAACAAACTTTCCCCATACTATATTTTTATATTCTATCGGCTGAACTTTATCCACAATTATGCTTCCTGCAATATTATTGTCTTCCTCATACACATACAGCGCCCCATTATCCAACGCCTTCCCGGCATCCTTCCCAGTTGGGTAAACACCCTTTTTAAATACAGCTTTTCTAATCATCTTGTCCTTTCCTGCGTCTTTTTATTTTTGGCGCTGTCAAGTCAAAGCTTATATCCAGCAGCATTTTCACTTGCTCAGACGGCACGCTTCCATCCAAAGCAACAGTAATCCAATTTATCTTATTCATATGGTATGCAGGAAAAAATCCTGTCTCATTTTTTAAGAAATCTATCATAACAGGCTCGCCTTTGACATTCAAAATGTCAATCATACCATTATCTGTTAATCCGAGCCTAACTTTGGGAATATCCATAACCAGCGCAAACCACTTCCTGTTATTGCTGTGGCGAAATACCGCATAATTGGGTGCGTCCGCCCAGGGATACTCCGGATATGTATTATAAGTTTCAGCAATGTATTCTTCTAATTCTTTTCTGTTCACCGGCTGACCTCCTGATTCTGATTAACTCGCTTGTTTCTTGTTTTTCACCACACTATAATTTCTCCATACACTCTACAATCATATTTACCTGCTTCTCATTCCCAACATTCCTGTAAAACGCATATATTTTTCCACTCCGGCACAAACTATATACGACTTAAATTTTAAAGTCAAAAATAAATATTAATACATGAAGGGGAAAAATTATGAAGGATATAGATAAAAATATTCTTAGCGAAGCCCTCGCAAGAAATACGCTGGATGATATTCCCAAAGCCAAAAGTGACGCCAAAGAAATTGTTGGTCTGGTTAAGCACAGCGGTCGTATCGCCGGATACCAGTTATCCGACGGTTCTACGGTTTCCAAAGAAGAAGGCGTTGCTCTCGCCAAAAATGGTGAGATAAAAAATGTCGGCATCGCCCACAGAAAGGATACGGAATATTTAAAATCCTTGCCTGACGGCACCGAGAATAACAATCTCAGCAATCTGCCTTCTATCTCAGGCTAACTAAATGGCAGCAGTAAGCAGATTTCACAAATCAGAACGGGGGATAAGAAATATCCCGTTCTGATTAATTTTTCTATTATGGATTTATTCCGCTGCGAATTTTCCCCATTACAGATTTATACTGTTGCAGACTCTTTCATTACAAATTTATGCCATTGCAGATTTTTTGCGCTACAACAGGATTATTCATAGTGTATAAATGAAGACCGTCCACATCATTTTCCAGCAGGTCGTTAATCTGATTTATGGCATAATCAACTCCTGCCTCCATCAGTGCTTCATTATCATCACCATATCTGCTCACAATTTTTTGAAGCGGCTCCGGCATAAATGCGCCGCACATACAAATCATCCGCTTAATCTGCGAAGCATTTGTAACAGGCATAATTCCCGGCGTAACAGGAACCGTTATTCCATTTTTCCTGCAGTCTGATAAAAATCTATAAAAATGCTGATTTTCAAAAAATAACTGCGACAAAAGCACCTCTGCGCCAGCCTCAACCTTCCCCTTTAAATACTTTATTTCTTCCGGGTAATCCGCCTCGGGATAACATGCTCCGGCAATACAAAAATCACCCTTCTGCCTCAAATAAGTAATTAAATCCGAGGCATGCTTAAAATCCTCCTTTTCCGGAATCACAGGATTTTTGTCGCCTCTAAGCGCCAGCACATTTTCAATCCCCTCGTATGACAACTGCCTTGAAAATTCATCAATCTCATTTCTGTCATAGCAAAGACAAGTTAAATGCACAACCGGCTCCATATGATAATCATATTTTATCTTCTTAGCCAGCTCAATAGTTTTGTTATGATTAGCGCTTCCGCCCGCTCCAAACGTAACGCTGATAAAATCCGGCTTCAACCTGCATAAAGCCTCCAGAGTTGCGTCAATATTTTTTAATTCTTCATCCTTTTTTGGCGGAAACACTTCAAAGGATAAAACCCTCTTTTTATTTTTATGTATTTGTGCGATTTTCATATTTATATTAAACCTTCTTTTTCGCTTTGTTTTTCATTACAGCATATTTTCAATATAATAGATTTCAATTTAAAATACAAGAGTGCAAAATGTGTTATGTCCGGACATTTTGCAACTAATTACTCTTTTTATTGAATTTTTCAAGCCTGTAATGCCCTTCATTGTCAATCTCTTTTATACCATTTTTGTAATCATAGCACTAATAAATTTTGCCTCTGCCATCTCCTATATTCTGAAAAAGCAAAACGGACGCATTTTGCTTGTGGCGACTCACG
>CAYZZP010000025.1:0-30537 GCA_964482965.1 uncultured Lachnospira sp. | reverse complement strand
ACACTTCCGTTATTTCCCGTGGAGCAACTGACTTGGCATACAGCCGCATCGCTCCTGAACTTTCCTCTTATATGGGTAGCGTTTTTGAGGATATTTGCAAACAGTATCTCTGGAAACTGCTGCTTGAAGGTAAGTGTGCTGTGAACTTCACCGATATCGGTCGTTGGTGGGGAGCGAACCCCAAGACTAAGTCCCAAGAAGAAATTGACATTATGGGAACAGACAAAGATGCTGCCCTTTTTGCCGAGTGTAAGTGGACAAACGAAAAAGTTGACCTTGGCGTTCTTGAAACCCTTGTGGAGCGTAGCACCTTGTTTAGCTACAAGAAAACGCATTTTTATCTCTTTGCAAAAACAGGCTTTACCAAAGGCTGTATCGACAGAGCAAACGAGATGGGTAACGTAACGCTTGTTACCTATGAGGATATATTAAAAGCGTAACAGCGTTATTATCCCGCAAGTATCTTTTCCTCAAGCCACACCCCATTGGCACCAAGAGTGCAAAATTTAGCGGTGGTTGAGGGATGAGAAAAATTTAATGAGTTAATTGGAGGCTTTAAAATGCAAGAAATTATTGTTGATGAAGGTAAAATCAAGTGCTTAATAAGCGGTAAATATCGCAAAGAAACTCCCGAAGAATATGTAAGACAAGAATTTTGCAGAATCCTTTTGGATGTTTACAAATACCCTAAATCTCATATAGAGGTGGAATATCCGATAAAGGTTGGTTCCGCCGATAAGCGCTGTGATATTGTTGTTTTTTGCGACGATGATAAATCTCAGGATAATATTCTTTGGATTGTTGAAACAAAGAAAAAAGGCGAAAAGGAAGGCGTCGAACAACTTTGGAGTTATATGTCTGCTACTACGGCTGTTTTTGGTACGTGGACTAATGGTGATGGAATTATGTACTATCATAAAGATAGTTCTAAATCCAACCGTTATATGGAACTTCCCGACATTCCTAAGTATAAAGAAAGTGTTGATTCTATTGGTAAATATCAGAAAAACGATCTCGTAAGATGCACTGATTTAAAAGGCGTTTTTAAGCGTTGCAACAACTATTTCTTTAGTAATCAAGGCTTAACACAAGACAAACGTTTTTCTGAGATCCTTAAAATTCTTTTCTGTAAAATTGAGGATGAAAAAGATCTATTCAATGAAAAATGTGTCTTTTATATCACGCCTGAAGAACAGAAAAGTGATAAAGGTATTAAAAACGTAAGGGAGCGTATTTCGGATCTTTTTGAAAAAGTAAAAACACGTTTCCAAGAAGACAATATTTTTGAAAGTAACGATGTTATTCTTCTTAACGATCGCTGCCTATGTTTTGCGGTAGCTGAATTGCAAAAATATTCATTGTTAGATACAAATGTTGACGTAAAAGGCGTTGCATTTGAAACATTTGTGGGTGCTAATTTACGTGGCGAACACGGAGAATTTTTCACGCCAAGAGAAATCGTTTCAATGGCAACAGAAGTTATTATGCCAAAAATTGATGAAACCGTATGTGAAATCAATATGCAGAAATTGATACAATTTAATGCCGCCTGATACTGGGGGTTCAAATCGGGTTCAGGGGTTCAAAAATACACAAAGAGGGTTCAAAATGGTGTCGGGAAAGTTCCCGGCTGTTTTTTTAGGAGGATGTGACATGGCAACGATTACGAAGAAGCAACTGGAGGATTACCAACAGCTTTGTAGGGACAGGACAAACGGTCGGATATTAACACCGGATGGCTTGCGCATTATCTGTGAAGCATTGAACTATGACCCAGAAGCGATTGGAAATCAAATGCTGGAGAACTTGGCACGCTTAAATAGAGAAACTCAATAGGAGAAAGATAGCAAAATGAAGCGCATTGTTAGCTTGCGAAAACGAAGACAAAAATTTGAAATGCTTCGTCCAAAAAAGAAAATCAAGAAAATGTATTGGGAATTCCATAAGGGAGATGCTGACATAAACCCATCGGTTCCGCACGGGCATTCTATGGATGGAAAGTATAAATTAGAATTGTGGTCAGGTGCAATTTATGAAGTATCTACAGGAAAATTATGGGGAACCGCAAAGGCAAAAGAGATGTCTGCATTATACCGTTTGCCGGGGTTTAGAGAGTTTGTCCGGGAATGTCGGGATGAGTATGTTAAACAGCATCCGGGGATGACATTGTTGCCGCTTTCAGCAAATAGTGGTTTTATAGCTACTATGCGAATAGAGACACACTATGGATTTAGAAAACGAAAAAAATATCTTGTAGTACTGGAGTCCGAATAAGACTTAAAATTGCTCATGATAAGAAGTTCGCCTATAATTACTGAAACGTGTTGTTTTTAAACATATTAGGGTGTATAATTGGCTTATAATAACTGGCAGGAGGTTTTTATGAGCTATAAGACTGTTGATGGATTGATGCGCCATCTACGAGATAATGGAATAGCAATATCGGGTAGTTCACAGAAGCGGCAGCTTAGGAACACTGGGTATTTTCACGGATATAAAGGGTATCGTTTCTTTAAGAATGCTCAGAATAGCCTTCCTTTTGTTTCTTATAATGAGGTTTACGCAACAATTCAATATGATTCAGCTTTGAAAGCTCTGCTCTATGGCAAGATGATGTATATTGAAACTGCGGTGAAAAATATCGCTCTTGAAAGCATATTGGATAACGCAAAATCTGAAAGCATTCAAGATATGTACGACAAAGTTGTCAGCAGTTATAATAATGCACCTGTGAACAGCACCACGGAGCAAAAGAAAAGGCTGCAGCAGAATAAGCTGAATTTACAGAATTCGATTCAATCAAGTTTGGCGTATGCTTATAAGAAGGACAATCCTAAAATCACGCATTTTTACAACAATGTTGGTTACTCTGGGGTTCCGATTTGGGCGTTATTTGAAATAATGACTATGGGAGATTTAGGATATCTCTTATCGTGCCTCACCTATGATGTGCGTGATGATATATCAAAAAGACTCGGAATCAACGTTGCAAGTGACACGAACAGGCAACTGATTTATAAGTACATATATACCCTAAAGGATTTGAGAAATGCCATCGCCCATAACTCTGTGGTGTTTGATACAAGATTTCGTAACATTGACCCCACGAGTGC
Source organism: uncultured Lachnospira sp. (assembly GCA_964482965.1). Lineage (GTDB taxonomy): Bacteria > Bacillota > Clostridia > Lachnospirales > Lachnospiraceae > Lachnospira. The sequence goes on along the minus strand of CAYZZP010000025.1, from coordinate 27,424 downwards.
GATGAAGCAGTGCTTAAAAATTGAGATTGGATTGCCGTATGTGAATTTCAAAACGATAGGTGACTATGTTATTCTTATGTGCTATTATATGAAATTACTGCAGGTGCCGAAGACTGAAATCAAAGCATTTATCAGAGAGTTTGAAAGAATCACAGAGGATTATCGGAAGTCTGTGAATGCCAATGTTGCTTCAATCGTGATTCATCCAGATTTAGCATCAAGAATGAATTTATTAAAAAATTTTCTGTAAGACTTGCATTTTTTACGGGATTGCTGTATACTATAAATACTAATTGGGGTATGTGTTTGCGGACACATACTTGAGAAAGCCGGAGAAATCCGGCTTTCTTACATTTATAACAAAAATATCCCCACCGCCGGAGGCAAAATCCAGCGATGGGGAGTTCTTTATTATGCCTGAATCTCTGTGCCATCCTTAAAGGTGAAGCGGATATCTTCCTTGCTGTACACAGTGACAAAGTCAACCATGCGATGCCAGCAATCTCGGCTGTATGCTGTGATGACGGTATCCTGTTCTCGCAGTAGCTTCATATAGTACTCTATGGCTTGACAACGTGAGGTCTTGTCCTGTATCTCAGCAGTGACCGCATCCAGTCGGGATTTAGCTTTATCGTACCGGGCGGTTAGCCCCTCATAGCGTTTTTTGTATTCATCCTGATTCTGGGCAACACGGGCATTTTCGTAGATGCTTTTTTCAATCATCTCTGACACAACCTTGATTTCTTCCATCAGCTGTTCCTGTTCGGCTTCCAGTGAGGAAGTGTCGAAGGTGATTCCCTTAGCGGCTTCAAAGGCAGCAATTGCTGCATCTTTGCCCTGCAGGGCTTTGTTGGCGGCACGGATGAAGGCGTTTTTAATGGTTTCCTCATCCAAATGCGGTGTGGTGCATTTTTGTCCGCCATCGAATTTGTGGTTGCACTGCCATACGGTTCTACGGTATTTGTCATTGGAGTGCCACACTTTGGAGCCGTACCAACTTCCGCATTCACCGCACTTTATTTTCCCAGAAAAATCATGTACACCGCTATGACGGTTCCTGCCGGGACAGCGGCGTTGCAGCTCAAGCTGAACCTCGTCAAACACAGCAGGGTCAATAATCGGTTCATGGTTGTTTTCAACATAGTATTGTGGGATTTCTCCTTCGTTGATTTTTGTCTTTTTGGTAAGAAAATCAACGGTGTAAGATTTCTGCAGCAAGGCATCGCCTTTGTACTTTTCGTTTTCCAAAATGCGGCGCACAGTAGCAGCATTCCATTTTTCCTTTTTCGCAGGAGTTGGGATGCCTTCTGCTGTGAGCTGCTTGGCAATGCCAAATGGGGTAAGCCCCTGCAGGAAAAGCCGATATATACAGTTTTGATGGCATTCAGTACCGTGGTAATGACTGTTTTTATCGTATTCCATGCGGTGGTCAGGAAGGTCTGGATTGCTGTCACTACTGTTGTGATAAAGGTGGAGATAGCATTCCATATCGTGGTTACGACCGTCTGGATTGCCGTCAGCACTGTGGTAATTACCGTCTGGATGGTGTTCCAAGCCGTAGTCAGGAAGGTTTGAATTGCCGTGACCACAGTAGTAACAATAGTAGAGATTGCATTCCAGATAGTTGTAAAGAAGGTCTGGATTGCGGTAAATACCGTCGTTACCGTTGTTTGGATAGCTGTCCATGCGGTGGATAGGAAGGTGCTGATAGCGGTGACCACCGTTGTAAATACGGTCTTGATGCCTTCCCACAATCCGGTGAAGAAGGATGCCAGCCCGTTCCAGATAGTAGTTGCCACAGATACGATTGCCTGCCATGCTGCAGCAAAGAACTCCTTCAGGGCTTCCCATACAGCAATCGCCACTTCCTTGATGTTGTTCCACAGGTCAATCCAGAACTGTCGGAAGTCCTCATTGGTGTTCCAAAGATAAATGAATGCCGCCACCAGTGCAGCAATGGCAGCAATAATCAGAAAGATGGGATTTGCCAGCATCGTGGTGTTCAGCGCAGCAAAAGCGGTTTTTACCGTGTTGATGACTCCGGCAATTTTCGGAACGACCGTCATAATGGTTCCTACAGCGGAGATGACCTTGCCGACGATAATCAAAACCGGAGCAAGGGCAGCTGCAAATGCTCTGCTATTTGTTTTACCAAGCGAGAAAACATTTCTTCTGTCTGCTGGTCAATATCGGCAAGGTAGCTGTTTAGATTTCCGCTTGTCAGGAGCGTTGCATAGGTCGCTTTTCTATGCTTTTTCAGGTAGCGTTTGTGCCGTTGTCCCCAAATTCCGATAGGTTTTTCTTCTTCGGGCGGTAAAGTAAGGCCAGGGATAAGATACCCATTTTCTTCGCGATAAGTTCCGCCCATTTGCTCAAATATTGTTTTCTCCATAATCTAAACCTCCGTAATCCTGACTTTGAATTTCTTGATTGGCGCATTTACGACTTTTACAAGAATATCATCAATCGCATCGGTGTATCTGTCCTCTACAATCAGCTTGTTTCTCAGATTGTTCAGGCTGTTGAGGATAATTCTCTGTTCATATTCGTCAATCGCTATGTAGTATTTTGGATTTCGCATATCTCTTAACCTCCTTTGCCTACATTGTAGCAAAGAGGATTCTTTTTGGCGAATGTGCGATTTGAATTTCTGCATAAAGAAAGCCAGCGTGGAAAGCATTTCTGCCTTTCACGCTGGCTTTTGCCTTTGCAACGCCCATATAATTGATGTTTTATTGTTGTTTTCAAATTCCTTCCTTATGTGGCGTTAGCATATGGTGCGGAGTGAAAATAATTGTAAAGTAAAAACTTAAGATTTTTTGCGGGCGGGTAAAAAATTTTGCAAAAAGAAAAAATTTTATGTGGAAAACAAAATTTTTCATAGAAATAAATTTAAGTATTGAATTATTGCAGTATATGTGCAAAGATTGAAAAAATTTCAGTCAGTGGGGAAGTCTGAGAATAATAAGTTCTATTTTGGAGTTTTGTAAGTTTGAAGTTTTAGAGATTTGGAGGGAAATAGCAAATACATAAAATTAGGGAGAAGACTATGGGAAAATTATTTATACCGGGAAAATTTTGGAATGGAATTGAAGAAGGTACATCAGATAATATGGCAGTATATGTTGACAGAGGAGCGGTAGTTGAAATTGGCGACGCTAAAAGTCTCGAAAAGAAGTATTCGGGAGAAAAAACAGTAAAGAATGACAGAGTTTTGATGATGCCTTCATTTATTGACGCACATGACCATGCGAGAGCGATATCGCCGGTTGCTTTTGGCGTAGAAGATAAAGCGCTGGAGATATGGATTCAGGAATTGTCAAACGCAGCATTTGCTTCCCCGTATACTGCTGCCTATTATGACGGAAGATTGTTGGCTGAAAGCGGAGTTACAACAGTTGTTCACAGCCATAATGCCTCAAATATCAGTAATTTGTGTGAGGAGATTATAGAAACTGTGAAAGGATATAATGACGCAGGGATAAAGGCGGTAGTATGCCCGCCTTTTAAGGATATTAATTCCGGAGTGCTGTACGATAGGGAAGAATTTTTTAAAACTTTGCCTGAGGATTTAGAAAATAAATTCCGAAAAAGAATTTTGGACTGCCCGCTTGGAATTGACAAATATCTGGAAGTAATTGATGAATTAAGGAAAAAATTAAAAAAGCAGATTGAGTCAGGAAATGCGGAGCTGCAGCTTCATGCAGTTGGAGGTCAATGGTGCAGCGACGAGGGATTATTAAGGCTAAAAGAATATGCACTTTGGCACAATATGAAAATACATATGCATTTGCTGGAAACAAAATATCAGAAAATACTTGCGCAGAAATCTTTTGGAGAAAGCTATATAGAACATTATGACAGGATAGGATTTTTGGGTTCATGGCTTTCAATGGCGCATGGCGTATGGCTGACAGAAAAGGATTTGGAAATAATCAGCAGGGCAGGCGCCCAGCTTGTAATTAATCCTTCGTCAAATATAAGACTTCACAGCGGTATAGTGCCGCTTCAAAGCGCGCTGAAAAGAGGGGTTATAGTTGGAGTTGGGCTTGACGGTTATGCTTTTGATGATGACCAGGATTATATAAGGGAGTTAAGAACAGCCATGTATAATCTAAAAGAAACAGGCGTGGATTTTGATATTAATTCGACAGAGCTGCTGAGGAAATCTTTGGAAGGCGGAAGAATTATATCCGGCGAAAGATTATCATCCGGCAAAATTGCAGAAGGCTGTCCGGCAGATTTTGTATGTATTAATCTTGATAAGCTTGAATTTCCGTATGTGGTGCCGGAAACTGACAGATTGTTTTTGCTAATGCATAAAGGCAGCAAGAATATGATAGAGAGCGTGTATTCGACCGGAAAGAAGATATATGGAACTGGTAAAAAATGGCAAAGAAGAAAGTTAGAGGATGCGGAGCTTTTGAAAAACGATATAAAAAATAAGCCATATGGAAAGGGAAATATAGAAGATATTGTAAAAGCGTTATCTGATTTTTATGGAAAAAGCAATTAGTATTTAAAATCAGTTATTAAAAAACTTAATTATATGAACAAATTATGAAAAATTTAAAAATAAAACAAAGTGCAATTTTAAAAATTATGTGATATAATCTACTCGATTTGATTTGAATAGTAAGCACAAAAAATATTAGGAGGGAAAAGATACCAATAAGGTATCTTATCTCTCTTTTAATTTTAAGGAGCATTACTATGAACGAACAACAAACAGACAGAGAAGTAAAAGAAACAATTAATATTGCTGAGATGATGATAAAAAGTCTTGAGCATGAAGGTGTAGAATATGTATTCGGTATTCCGGGTGAAGAAAATCTGGACGTAATGCAGGCATTGAAAAAGTCAAAAATAAAATTCATTACTGTACGACATGAACAGGGGGCTGCATTTATGGCTGACGTTTATGGCAGATTAACCGGAAAGGCGGGCGTATGTTTGTCGACGCTCGGACCAGGCGCCACTAATCTGATTACAGGAGTGGCGGATGCCAACATGGACGGAGCGCCGTTGGTGGCTATTACAGGACAGGTTGGAACAGATAAAATGCACCTTACATCGCATCAATTCCTTGATTTGGAATCCTTATTTCGTCCAATTACCAAAAGAACAAAAATGATAATGCGGCCTGAGTCTGTAAACGAGATAGTCAGACTGGCTTTTAAGTATGCAGAATCAGAAAAGCCGGGAGCAACCCATATCAATCTGCCTGAGGATATTGCAAAAGAGTTGGTTCCTGAGGGAGTTGCACGAAAATATATTGAAAAGACCAAGATTAACAAAGAATATGCGGATGTTGAAAGCATAGAAAATGCGGCGGCTGAAATATTTAAGGCGCAGCACCCTGTTATTTTAGCGGGACATTCGGCTGTCAGAGCAAAGGCTTCAGAGGCATTGACAAATTTTGTCAATGAGTTAAAAATCCCTGTAATTAATACAATGATGGCAAAAGGGATTGTGTCATTTGATAATCCGTATTCTTTATGGACTATTGGAATACCGCAGAAGGATTACCAAAATGTAATATTGGAAAAAGCCGATTTAATTATAGCGGTTGGCTACGATATTGTTGAATTTGCTCCAATCAAATGGAACAAGGACGGATTACATAAAATCGTTCATATTGACTCCAGACCGTCACACGTTAATAAATTATATCAGCCGGAAATTGAAGTTATAGGAGATATCAGCGATTCCCTCGAAAAGATAGTGAAGAGATGCAGCAGAAAAAATGAGCCTGCGTATGAATTAAAGATTAGAGAAAAGCTGGTTCAGGAGCAGGAATATTACTCAAAGGATATGTCTTATCCCATGAAGCCGCAGAAAATATTAAATGATGTGCGTTCTGTTATGGATGTGGATGACATTGTTATTTCAGATGTGGGGGCGCATAAGATGTGGATTTCAAGACATTACAACTGCTATAAACCAAACACATGCCTTATTTCAAATGGTTTTGCCACTATGGGAATTGCAGTGCCGGGTGCGGTTTCTGCAAAATTATTAAATCCTGACAAAAAGGTTCTTGCAATTACAGGGGACGGCGGATTTATGATGAACTCTCAGGAAATAGAAACAGCAGTAAGAATGAATATTAACATTGTAATTTTAATTCTCAATGACAGCAGTTACGGTTTAATTAAGTGGAAGCAGGATGACAGATTTGGAGAACATTGCTTTGTTGATTTTACAAATCCTGATTTTGTCAAGCTTGCAGAAAGTATGCATGCAGTTGGCTTTAGGGTGGATAAGGCCGAGAATCTCGTTCTGACGCTTAAAAAAGCGTATGAGACCAACAGAGTATGCGTTATTGACTGTCTGGTTGATTATGATGAGAATACTAAACTGACTGAGCATCTGAATAAAATCGTAGAAGAACTTGAGAACGATTAGCAAAATGCTTGATGAAAGGTGTGCGGGTTATATGAATATATCAAAGAACAGCGCATTGATTTTAGTTGATGTGCAGGATGAAAATAAGCAGCAGTCGTGGTTAAAGCAGGCATCAAAGGAATATATAGAAGAAAGAGAGGCATATCATGCAAGGGTAAAGGCTTTGACCAGCTTTTTCAGATTAAAGAGGTTTCCCATAATACATGTCATAGAACTGCATAGGGATGATTTGGTGGACTTCGGACGTGAGCTTGATGGTTCGGAAAAGGTTCATTGCCTTGAGAAGGACACCGTATATGCAGAATGTGCCGCGCCAATCGGAGGCGAATATTTAATATCTAAGAGGCGGTATTCGGCATTTTTTGGTACGGATTTAGAAATATTGCTGAGAGGCTTAAAGACAACAGATTTGTATATATGCGGCGGTATGACCGATATTTGCGTGCATTATACGGCGGCGGAGGCGCATCAGAGAAATTATCATGTGCATATTGTTGCAGAATGCTGCAGTACTCACAGTCCGGAAGGAGTTGGACAGGCGGCGTTGGATAACATTGAGTATTTTCAGACAGGGTCTGTTGTCTCGTTAAAGGATGTCTTAGGCGAGGATTACAGAAAGTTTAACAGAGGTACTGCATTTGAAAATGTCGGATTAAAGAAAAAACTTGCAGAGCCATTTGGAAAAGACTTGCCGCTTGTTCCTGATATTAATAACGGCGGACATTCGGGATATGCGGGGAAATTTACAATTCCGGCAAACAGTGCGCTGCTGGTAATTGATATTCAAAATGATATGGCTTCTGACAAAATTCCGATTATGGAAAAGAAAACGGATACTCTTGGAAATTCAAAAAAAATAATAGAATTTTTCAGGGGAAAGAAGCTGCCTGTTATCCAGATAAGAGAAGTACACAGAGCGGATAGCTGCGACTATGGAAGAGAATTGGATGGAGTTGAAGGACAGCATTGTCTGGAGGGAACGCAGGCTGCCGAATTTTATACAGAGACGGCACCGGCCGAAACGGATTATCAGATTATAAAGAGGCGGTACAGCGCATTTATAGGGACAGATTTGGATTTGTTATTAAGATGTTTAGGCGTGGAAACTGTATTTTTGATAGGCGGATTAACTGATGTATGCGTAAGGTTTACGGCAGTAGACGCTCACCAGAATGATTATCATTTTTATGTTGTTACGGATGCGGTTGCAGGCTCATCAGTTCCAGCACATGAGTATGCTCTTAGAAATATGAGATATCTCCAAAAAGATTCTAATATAACAACTAAAAATATATTGAATTCAAAGATTAAGTAAGCTAATATTATGGATATCGAGGGTTATAATTATAAAATGACTTGAAAGTTAATAATATAACCTTCGATTTTTTTAAATTATACAGTCGTTGTCGGGGGTTCTGAAAGGAGCGCATATATGCACAGATATTTATCAATAACAGAACTTAGCAGAATTAAGAAAATTACATCAGAGACATTAAGGCATTACGACAGAATCAACTTGTATAAGCCGGATTATATAGACCCGGAAAACGGTTACAGATACTATTCTTATGCGCAGTGCAGTGAATTGGGAACAATAATTGCTTTAAAAAAAATGGGAATATCCCTTAAAGATATAAAAAAATATATAGACGGCCGCAGCATAGAAACAAGCAAAAGAATGTTGGGAGACGCAAAAACAAGTATTCAGGAACAGATAAAGGAATTGCAGGATATAGAGAGAATTCTTGATAAGTCCCTGAAAAGAATTGATGAAAAAGAACATGTTGAATTAATGAAGCCGGTAATAGAACATATAGGCAGAAGGAAAGTAATAAGGTCAAATGACTATGTTGAGAAATTAGAGGACGCGATGTATTCGGAGATGGTGCTGCAGTCGGGAGTTAATGGTTATTACTCAATAATTTCTGCTGAAATAGAAGGCTCGCTGATTTCCGCGGACAGTTTTTTTGATGAGGAAAAACGCAAGCTAAAAAGAGTACCTTTGATTTTGTGTCAGGAGAATGTGGAATATAAAATTAATCCGGAAAGTAATTTTATGGAGGCTTTTATTGAAGGCGGAGATTATCTTTGTGTGTATGGCAAAGGCCGATTTAAGTATGATTGCGAAATGTCAGCATTTTTGCGGGAATATATAAAAGAACATAAAATTGAAAGTGTGGGAGACATTATGGAGCTGGATGAGATAGATATGAGTGTAACCAATAATATTGACGAGGTTATTTACAGAATCGAAATTCCAATAAATTTTAAAAAAAATAGTTGACCTTTGTGCCACACAAAGGTTTATAGTGCATATAAAGCAACGGAGCTGGAAACAGTTTTCGTTGCTTTTTTTACGTTCAAATCAAATCAACACATAAAAACTATACGGAAAGGAAGAGAAAAATGATCAAATATATTCTAAAGAGAGTTCTGACAGCAATACCTATATTTTTAATAATAACGGCAGTTGTGTATCTGTTATTATCGTTGGCTCCGGGAAATGCAGTTGACAGTATGGCATCTTCAGCCCAGATGTCACAGGAAGAAATAGAACAGCTCAGAGCGTCATATGGGTTGGACAAGCCTATAGTTGTGAGATATGTAAACTGGCTGGCAGATTTCCTGAAGGGAGATTGGGGTACATCATACAGCGGTAATCAATCTGTAGCGCATATCATAAGCCAAAGAGTGATATCGTCATTGACGCTTACCTGCAGCGGTCTGCTGCTGGCATTGATTATTGGTCTTCCGCTGGGAATACTTGCAGGAACTAAACCCTATAGTGCCATTGATAATATAGCGTCGGTGATTGCCTATATAGGAACTGCAATACCAAGCTTTTTCTTGAGCCTTGCAGTAATATATGTGGTTGCGCTTCAGCTTGGTCTAACACCAACACAAGGAATGTACACAGCGGGGCAGGCACACACCTTTCCAGACCTTTTAAAACATCTCATATTACCGGCAAGTATGGTTGCCATTCAGTTGCTGGGTGGATTTATAAAGCAGGCGAGAAACGGAATGATGGAAGTTTTAAATGAGGAGTATATAAAAACAGCCAGAGCCAAAGGAATAAGCGAGAGGAAAGTAATTGTAAAGCATGCCTTTAGAAATACTCTTGCACCAATTATTACACAGGTAACGCTTTCTGTTCCATACCTGATTGGCGGCGCAGTGGTCACAGAGCAGATATTCAGCTGGCCGGGCTTGGGTTCTTTGATGGTAACGTCAATTACCAACAGAGATTATCCGGTGGTAATGGGAATAACGGTATTGGTTGCGATAGTTGTACTTGTGGCAAATATAATATCTGACCTTGTATATGCGGCGCTTGATCCACGAGTAAAATTCGGGTGACGTCAGGGAGGTAATTATGGTTGATACAGTTAAAAATAACACAGTTGAAAGTAATATAAAAATACAAAGGCCCCGTGGAACTTATATTAAAAAATTCGTAAAAAATAAGCGGGCTATGGCAGGCTTAATAATTTTACTGCTTGAATTGCTGGTAGTAATTGTGGGACCGCTGGTTTATAAGACAGATCCAAACTTTAGCAACTACTCGGCATTTAATAAAGCACCAAGTTCGGAATACATATTGGGTACTGATGATACGGGAAGAGATATACTTGCAAGACTGCTGGCAGGAGGACGGGTTTCTCTGCTGGTTGGCATAGCTTCAACGCTTATAAGCGTGGCCATTGGAATACCGCTCGGACTGCTGGCAGGATATTTCAGGGGAATATTTGAAACCATAGTAATGAGGGCAGCAGATATATTTATGTCATTTCCTACAACTATTCTTTGTCTGGTGCTTGTATCAGTATTTGGCTCTAACATAAGCACAATGATTATTGTCATCGGAGTCATAGAATGGGTTGGCATAGCAAAATTAATATACGGAAACGTATTGATGATTAGGACAAAGGAATTTGTCGAGGCGGAAAAAGCTTTAGGAAACAATTCTTTTAAAATTATGCTTAAAGACGTTTTGCCAAATGCTATGACTCCCGTATGGGCAAGTATAGCCTTCAATGTAGTAAATGCCATAAAAACCGAATCATCATTAAGCTTTCTCGGATGTGGCATACAGCCCCCGCAGGCTTCATGGGGAAATATAATAAATGCAGCACAGAATCTGATGGTGTTAAAGAGAAGATGGTGGATATGGGTTCCGGCGGGACTTTGTCTGGTAATTACTGTAGTAAGTATTAATTTTCTTGGAGAGGGAATAAGGGATGTTGTCGACCCAAAAACAAATTGACAAATATTAATCAGATAGTAAGCAGAGAAAGGCTGCTTCTATATAAACTAATTGTCCAAATGACAGAAGGGAGAAATATTATGAGAAAAATATTAAAAAAAGCATTGGCACTTGTTTCAGTGTTAGCACTGACCGTCTGTATGTTTGTCGGATGTAAAAACACATCATCTGACAACAAGTCAGAGGGAGAGGATTATAGCAGTAAGGTTGTTACCTACGGCCTTACATCAACATGGAGTTCGCTTAATCCTTATGTTACAACCTCATCATACGCGGCTTTGGTGCAGGATAAAATTTTTGACAAGCTGTTCTTTATAACAGCCGGAGGAGAAGCTATCCAGCCAAGAAATGCAGAAAGCTGGGTATTGGACGGCAACACAGTAACAATCAGCTTAAATAAGAATGCAAAATGGCATGACGGTCAGCCGGTAACAGCTAAGGACTGGGTTTATACAATTAATTTGCTGACAAACCCTGAGGTAAATTATGTGAGCAGAAGCAGTATGAATGTATTTTCAGGAACAGATGACACAGGTGTGGCTACAGGTACAGTCGGAGCAGAGGCAAAGGATGACTATACATTGGTTTTGACATTCAAGTCATCATATACAGATACGACATTTGCCGATATGGTTGTAAGCAAATTTAAGCAGTTAGAAGTGCTTCCGGAGCATATTCTTGGTTCAGTACCTGCCGCATCAGTATTTGACAACGCATACTGGTCAGCACCAATCGGTTCAGGTCCATGTATATTTGAAAGCGAAATAGTAGACAGCACAATAACCATGAAAACAAATCAGGATTATTACCTCGGAGCGCCTAAGTTTGGAAAACTGGTAATGATGGTAGTATCTGCTGCCAACGTAATAACATCAGTTGAAGCTAACGAGTTGGATTATTCATTCGCATTTCTTTCGGTTGACAATTATCTTGCAGCGGAAGCCGAAGGCCTTGAGGTAAAGGTTTCAAGCAACGCAGATAAAATTAATATGTTAATGCTTAACAATGAGACAATTTCAGATAACAGAATTCGTCAGGCAATACAGTACGCAATCGACAAGAAATCTATGGTTGACAATGTAATGCTTGGAAAGGCAGTAGTTGCGGAATCATATTTTGTCCCATTCAGCAAGTATCTTGATACAACTCTTCCAACTGGAAGAAATATTGAAAAAGCAAAACAGCTTCTTGCAGAAGCAGGCGTAACAAACCCTACATATACGCTGGAAGTTCCAAGCGGATACAGAACGCAGCTTGCTAATATGATTAAGCAGGATCTTGCAGAGGCAGGTATCACAGTCAATATTGTAAATGCAGATGCTTCAACCATGTTTGCGGACGCTGAGAACGGAAAGTGCGATATGATGATTATGGCGGACGCTACTGCAAATTCGCCAACAGCAGGCGAGTGGTACTACAGTACAGAAAATTATTACTGCCATATTTCAGATACAACATACAATGAAAAAATGGCAGCAATCAAGGCAGCAAAGGATGAGACTGAATTGGCTGCACTTGCAAAGGATTTTCAGCAGTACAGCTTTGAACAGTCGTCGATAGTTCCGCTGTTCTATCAGTATAATTTTGCACTTACATCAGAAAGATTAACAAATATAACACCGTTTGATTCACAGATGTTTAACGACAAGGTCTGGGAATGGGAAGTTAAGTAACAGGCGTTGCGGTAGTTTAAATACACATAACCGGATATTGAAATATATATCCGGCAGTGTGTATAAATGATTTTCAGTTACGGATAAAAGTGGAAATGATTTATACATATTAAAAAATGATAGAGAGTTTATCGGATAGGAGGAACTATGGAAAATACAATATTAGAGGTAAAAGATTTAAAATTTGTATTTAAAAAGGGAAAAAAGCGTATTACCGCGGTGGAGGATGTCAACTTCTCAATCGACGCAGGAAAAACCCTTTGCGTTGTAGGTGAGTCAGGCTGCGGAAAAAGTGTAACAGCAACTTCTATCCTGCAGCTTATGCCAAAGACATTAGGCTACATTGACAAAGGTTCCATTAAGTTGAACGGAGTTGAGCTTACCACAATGAACAATAAGCAAATGCGGAATATCAGAGGAAACAAAATATCTATGATATTTCAGGAGCCGATGTCATCCCTTAATCCTGTTTACAGCATCGGGGATCAGATGGTGGAAATGATTCAGTCCCACAAAAAAATGTCCAAAACAGAAGCCTTGAATGTAAGTATAGAGATGTTAAGGAAGGTTGGAATTTCATCTCCCGAATTGAGAGTAAATGAATTTCCGCACCAGTTATCGGGCGGTATGAGGCAGAGAGTAATGATAGCTATGGCGTTATCATGCAAGCCTGAACTGCTTATAGCTGATGAGCCTACCACTGCGCTGGACGTTACAATTCAGGCGCAGATTTTACAGCTTATTAATGACTTGAAAAGAGATTTTAATACGGCTGTTATGCTGATAACCCACGATATGGGTGTGGTTGCGGAGGTGGCAGATTATGTAATGGTTATGTATGCGGGAAAAATTGTTGAGTATGATACCACAGAAAATATTTTTAACAATCCAATGCATCCATACACGAAGGGGCTGCTTAATTCAATTCCAAGAATGGATAAAGAGCAGGAGGTTCTTGAAACTATTGAGGGAACTGTTCCGAGTCTTACAAATATGCCTGAAGGCTGCAGATATTGTACAAGATGTCCTGAATGTAAGGACAAATGCAAGGTTTGGGATCCGGGGCTGATGAATGCAGATGGCCGATTGGTAAGATGCTGGAAATATGCCAATAATAAGTCGGAGGTAAAGTAGATGAGTGAAGCGTTAATTGAAGTTAAAGGGCTAAAAAAACATTTTTATGGAAAAAAAGAAATGTTTTCAAAAAGGCAAAATATTCTTAAGGCGGTAGACGGCGTCGACCTTACTATTATGCCCGGTGTTACGGTAGGACTGGTAGGAGAATCTGGCTGCGGTAAATCTACATTGGGAAGAACGGTGCTTAAATTATATGATATTACAGACGGAGTGGTTAAATATAAGGGCGAGGATATAACCGGTTATGACACTAAACAGATGAAAAAAATCAGGACGAAAATGCAGATGATTTTTCAGGATCCATTCAACTCGCTTAATCCGAGAAAAATTAATTTTGATTCTGTAAAATCTGCGCTGGCTAATTCTGATTTAAGCGATGAGGAAAAAAACAGAAGGGTTGCGGAAATGCTGGAGTTTGTCGGGATTTCAAAAGAGAATTATTTTAAATTTCCCCACGAGTTATCAGGCGGACAGAGACAGCGTGTAGTTATTGCGAGAGCGATGGTAAGCAATCCTGATTTTATAGTATGCGACGAACCGGTATCGGCGCTGGATGTATCTGTTCAGTCTCAGGTTTTGAATTTGATGCATAAAATCCAGAAAGAAAAGAATATCTCCTATCTTTTTATCTCACATAATATGAGCGTTATTAAATTTATGTGCGACGAGGTGGCGGTTATGTATCTGGGAAAGATTGTTGAATATGCTCCGAAAAATGAGATATTTGCCAATCCAATGCATCCATATACTAAAGCTCTTTTGTCGTCGATTCCGCTTCCTGATGTCAATGCAAAGGTTGATAGAATACACCTTGAGGGCGATATACCAAGTCCGTCTAATCCGCCGATAGGCTGTAGATTTCACACAAGATGTCCTTATGCCACAGAAAAATGTTCCGAGATGGAGCCTGAGCTTGTGGACGTGGGAAATAATCATAAGGTCGCATGTGTAAGGCTGAAGGATATGGCGGAAAAATAATATGGAACTGGTAAAATCAAAATAAATAATAGAGAAAACTAAATAAAAATAAATTGAAATAATATAGAGGCGGTTATGGAAAAAAAATATATTTACGAGGAAATTGACAAAAAATCTGATGAATTATTCAAACTGAGCGATGCCATATGGGATGAGGCAGAGCTGGCATTTGACGAGTATAAGTCGTCGGAAAAACTAATAAAAACGCTTGAAAATAACGGGTTTGATGTAAAAAAGGGAATTGCCGGAATTGAGACTGCATTTTACGGAAAATTCGGAAGCGGAAAGCCGGTTATAGGTTTTTTGGGAGAATTTGACGCTTTGGATAATCTTAGTCAGGAAGCAGGATGTACATATAAGAAGCCTATTGTAGAAGGCGGTACAGGACATGCCTGCGGGCATAATCTTTTAGGTGCAGGCAATATGGCGGCAGCACTTGGATTGAAAGAATATCTTGAAAAAACAAAAAAATCAGGAACTGTTGTATATTTCGGCTGTCCCGGAGAGGAAGGCGGCTCGGGAAAAGCCTTTATGGCGAGGGAAGGCGTGTTTGATGATGTGGATATAGCGTTAAGCTGGCACCCGGGTGACATAAATTCAGTATCGTCAGGAAGCAGTCTTGCAAATATTCAGGCTATATACCGTTTTAAAGGCATAAGCGCCCATGCGGCCGTCAGCCCTGAAAAGGGAAGGAGCGCTCTTGACGCTGTGGAGCTGATGGATGTAGGAGCAAATTACTTAAGGGAGCATGTTGTAAGCGATGCAAGAATACATTATGCAATCACTAATACAGGAGGTCCCTATCCCGGAGTCGTCCAGCCGGATGCGGAAGTCGTCTATCTGATCCGCTCACCTAAGATAAATCAGGTACAGGAAATATACAAGCGTATTAATAATATTGCAGCAGGCGCAGCGCTTATGACAGAGACTACTGTAGAAATAGATTTTGTTAAAGCATGTTCGGAGACAATACCCAACAAGGTGCTAGAAAAAGTGTTATACGGTAATATGCTGGAGGCTCCGAAATCAGAGTATGACGAGGAGGAAATGGAATTTGCCAATGCTATTCATAAAACTACAGATGACGGCGATGAGTATTTGTTAAAGTATATCGAAGAACTTCCAGAGGCGGAGCAGGACCATATACGCAAAAACAGAGGTAAGTCAGTTTATGATTTTATATTGCCTCTGATACATAGTGAGAAATCATATTCAGCCTCGACAGACGTTGGTGATGTAAGTCATGTATGCCCGACAGCACAGATTAGCGCAGCTTCATGGGCAGCAGGAACCTCGCCGCATAGCTGGCAGGTTACAGCACAGGGAAAAGGCGGCATTGCGCACAAGAGCATACTTTTTGTGGGAAAAGTGTTAGCTGGAGCAGCCATAGATTTAATTGAAAATCCGGATTTGATAGAAGCTGCAAAGGCAGAACATACAAAAAGAGTGGGAGAAAAATTTGTTTCACCGATTCCTAAAGATGTGAAGCACAGAAAGGTGGTCAGGTAATGCAGGTCACAAAAAATGTAAAAATCAAAAATACAGTAATTATCTTAATGCTGGAAATATGTACGTTTATGGGAATGTTTCTGACGACAGCAAGATCGGTAATACTGGGAACCCTGCTTACTGAATTAAACGGATATCAGTTTTACAGCATTACAGTAATAATTACATCTATGATGATGGCGGCAATTGGTCCGATTGCCGGTAAGCTAAGCGATATCTTTGGAAGAAAAATATTTTCAATGGCAGGCATTATATGCTATGGTGCGGCGGCATTTGTGTGCGGAAGCGCAGGTAATGTATATGTGTTTATAGCAGGTATTGTATTTATTGGAATAGGCTATGGACTTATGAGCTCTGTAACAGGAGCAATTATATGCGACACCTTTGAAGAAAGCGTCAGACCTAAATATAACAGCTATATAAATATTGCCAGTGCAGCAGCAAGTCTTGCAGGACCTGTTCTTGGCGGAATATTTGCTGATTCTGCGGGCTGGAGATATGTATATTTCTTTATTATTCCGATTTCAGTTGTAGCGCTTGTTCTGTCATTTTTGTTTCTGGATTCTAAGAAGCGGACAACGAAAGGAAAATTTACCTTTGATTATCTTGGGGTAGTTGCGCTGGTGCTTTTTGTAATACCTATATTATTTGCATTATCCGTCGGCGGAAGTATGTTTAAATGGGATTCATATGTGATTATCGGTTGTTTTGGCGTCGCAATAATTATGTTGATTGCGCTTGCATTTATAGAAAAAAAATCGAAGGAGCCGCTTATTCCGTATAAACTTGTGAAAAACCGTGCGTATCTTATGTGTCTGGTGTTATCGTTTCTTGCATGGTTTGCATTTGCTGTAATGAATTATGTGACTGTTTTTTATCAGGATGTATTAGGCGTATCAAAAACAGTCAGTGGCATCTTGGTTCTGCCGAGACAGATTGCGCAGATAATAACTTCTTTTGCGGTCGGTTTCCTGCTTGTTAAGACAAAGAGGTTTAAGCTGTCGGGATTTCTGGCTTTTGATATATATGCAGTAGGAATGTTTTTAATGAGCTTATTTGTGAAAGGCACTCCAATTTTTATGGTATTTATTGCTGAAATATGTTTTGGTATTGGAATCAGCGCTCAGGGCATAGTGTTAAATTCATTTGTTCAAAATACATTAAATAGAGAAAATACGGGAACAGGATTAGCTTTTTATAATTTTCTTAGTTCGCTTGCAAGTGCTTCCGGCGCAGCTATAGGAGGCTGTATTATTAATCAGATAAGTTCCGAGGCGGCAGGACTTAAAATGACATTTTTTGTTTACTTTGTTTTCATATTTGTAGGAATTATTATAATTGCCTGCAGTAGGTGGAAGAATAATGAGCATTTTGTGCAAAATAAATAAGACAGCCTGCAAATAGATATTCAAGGCTGGTATAAGGAGGTACGGTTATGGATAATTTTATTATTACTGTAGCAAGAGGATTTGGTTCAGGCGGTAAAGAAACGGCTGTTAAAATAGCGGAGGAATTGGGAATAAACTGCTATGAAAACAGAATCCTTACTTTAGCTTCCCGGTTAAGCGGTTATGATGAATCAAAGTTTTTGGAGGCGGATGAGAAGCTGAAGGGCGGATTTTTATCACAGGCTTTAAGAAGTCTGCCTATGAGTAAATCGCCTATACCAAAGCTGGATACCTTTGCATCTGACAGCACTTTATATGATTTTCAAGTGAAAATCATTAAGCAGCTTGCACAAACAGAATCCTGCGTAATTGTGGGTAAATGCGCGGATTATATATTAAAGGATTATCCCAATGTGATAAGCATTTATATTGAAGCTCCAAGACCATATTGCAGGGCAAGAATTATGAAAAAGATGAGTATCGGACCGGATGAGGCGGACAGGCTGATTTCGCGGACAGACAGATACCGCGCCGATTATTATAGGTTTTATACTGACGGCAATTACTGGACAAATCCGGTTAATTATGATTTGACATTTAATATTGAGAGGGTTGGACAGGAAAAGGTAATACAGATTGTAAAGGAATATGTGAAGATAAAATTTAAAGATAACGCAGTTAAATAGTTGGGAAAATATAGGCGTTAAGTTGACCATTTGCTATAGACATTTTTGCGGTAAGGGTGTATTATTATATAAATAGAATTCGTGCTTATGGCGTTCGTGATTAAAAGAATATTTGAGAATTGTTTCTGAACCGGAAAGAAGGTGGGTATAGTCATGGAAGACGTTCTATTTTATCAAAATTACACACCTGTCGCAGATGTAAGTACAATAGCAATTTGTATTATTTTTTTGTTTTTATTGCAGTCAACCTATACAATTAAGCAGAGGAATCTGACGCTGTTTTATATGGCTGATTTTTTTGTGATTATAGCAGCGGGAACAAATATTATTTTTCATCAGGCGGCTGACAATCTGACAGCAGATAATACAGTATGGGTGTATGTGTTTCGTAATATTTCATATATCTCATTGATATTGACAGAGGTGCTGTTCTGCAGTTATGTGCGCAATCTGGTGGACATAAGCGCAAAGTACAGAAAGTATCTGGATATAGCGTTGTGGGGAATGTTTGCGGTGTTTGCGGCGTTTGAAATCAGCGGACCGTTTACAAAGCTGGGCTTTTATATTGATTCAGATTTACATATTCATCAGAATTATTATTTAGATGTATTCCGCTTTGCATATATTTATTACGATCTTATCTTTGTTGGTATGCTGGTTGCGTACAGAAAAAAGTTCATTTTGAAAATGTTTCGCTGTATTAGAAATGTAGTTTTGGTGTCATTTTTGATTATGGCAATACAGGCTGAATTTTTACAGACATCCTATACCTGTATTACATATACTTTTACTATTTTGGCGCTGCTGTTTTTATTTCATTATAATTCCTATGACACTAATACCGGAACATTGGATTCACGGGCGTTTAATGCATATATCAGGGATATGAAGAATAATAAATTTTCTCTGATTTGCGTGTATTTGCAGGATATGAGTTTTGATAAGCTGCAGGGAATGGACATAGACTTTTTCCGTTTCAGCGAAAGACTTTTTAAGGATTCATGTACTTTCCGAATCCGTGACGATAAATTAGTGCTGGTTTATAGAGATGAAAAGAATAAAAATGCGGCGCAGGTGATTGATAAGCTTATTAGGGATTTTGATAAGCTGTATGAGAAATACAGAATAGATTACCGTCTTGTGCTGATTCATTCGGACGAAGCGCTGCGGCATGGGGACGAATATCTGGCGTTAAATGAATTTATTGCTTCAAAGGTGCCGGTTAATGCGGCATATACATGTCAGAAGAAGGATATAGAAAATTTCCAGAAGTCAAGATACATCTTAGAGGAACTGAGGGATATTCATGTGCGGCAGAATCTGGAGGATGAGCGTGTTACTGTATATTGTCAGCCGGTGCTTAATACGCAGACAAACTTATTTACCTCCGCCGAGGCGTTGATGAGATTGGAACTGCCGGAGTGCGGTATGGTATTTCCGGACCAGTTTATTCCGCTGGCAGAAAAGCGTGACTACATACATACGTTGAGTAAGATTATTTTAAATAAAACCTGTAAGCAGATTAAGAGGCTGGAAAGCAGGGGCTGCCAGATTGAGAGGATATCAGTTAATTTCTCAATTCAGGAGCTGCGTGATAAGAATTTTTGTGATGATGTCACAGGGATTATTCAAAAAAATAATATACCATATGAAAAAATTGCAGTAGAACTGACAGAAAGCCGCAACGAGAAGGACTTTGAGAATGTCAAAAATATTATGAACAATCTGCAGAAGCTGGGTGTGAAGTTTTATCTTGATGATTTTGGAACAGGTTATTCCAATTTTGAGAGAATTATCGGACTTCCGATTGATATAATTAAGTTTGACCGTTCTCTGACAATTATGGCAGGACGTAATCAGGAATCACGTTTCCTGGTGGGAAGTTTTTCGGATATTTTTAAGAAGTCAAATTATCAGATTTTATTTGAGGGCATTGAGGACGAGCAGGATGAAATGCAATGCAAGGAGATGAATGCGCTTTACCTTCAGGGCTATAAGTATTCAAAGCCAATCCCTATTGAGCAGCTTGAAAGTTTTCTGAAAAAAGTCAGTTAGTATTTTAGCTGCACAAATTTCTTAATGTTAAGATATTAAATTATAAATTACAAATTTATAAAAAATAGTATTATATAATACAATAAATTGTATTTATCGGGCAAGGTTTGGCAGAAAATGCTGGGCTTTGCCCGATTTGTGTGTCTTTCTCATAGTTGTGCAGAAGGTAAAATCTGTAGTTATACTGTGCTGATTGTTTTACAATAAAATTTATGATAGAATAAAATTGGAAAAAAATGGTAAATATAATAAATTTGCAATTTTAACAAAGTGATGGTGTAACTTACTTGAGGAATAAGAAATGTACATGACAAGAGAATATATGGGGATAAATGTATTTGATGCCCTGCAGGAGAGATTGAAATTTATATTTGAGGAATTTGATAATATTTTTGTTTCATTTTCAGGCGGAAAGGACAGCGGTTTGCTGCTGAATCTGACGCTGGATTTTCAGAAAAAATATTATCCTGATAAAAAGATAGGAGTTTTTCATCAGGATTTCGAGGCGCAATATACTGTTACGACAGAATATGTTGAGCGTACATTTGAGCGCATTAAAGATGATGTGGAGCCTTATTGGGTGTGTCTGCCTATGGCTGCGAGAACGGCGCTCAGCAGTTATGAGATGTACTGGTATCCGTGGGATGATACAAAGGAGGCTGCATGGGTGCGTCCAATGCCGGATTATCCTTATGTAATTAATATAAAAAATAACCCTATGACTACATATCACTATCGCATGCATCAGGAGGATTTGGCAAAGCAGTTCGGGCGTTGGTACCGAATTGCACATGGCAATAAAAAAACTGTCTGTCTGCTGGGCATCCGTACAGCCGAATCGCTTCAGCGTTACAGCGCAATTCTTAATAAGAAGTATGGTTATAAGGGAGAATGTTGGATTAGCAAACAGTTTAAGGATGTGTGGGCGGCTTCGCCAATATATGACTGGTCAAACAATGATGTTTGGCATGCAAATTATTTGTTTAATTATGACTATAATAAACTCTATGATTTGTATTATAAGGCAGGACTGAAGCCTGAACAGATGAGAGTGGCGTCGCCGTTTAATGATTATGCAAAGGACAGTCTTAATCTTTACCGCGTTATTGACCCGGAGATATGGGCGAAGCTGGTGGGAAGAGTAAGAGGCGCAAATTTTGGTTCTATCTACGGAAAAACCAAAGCCTTAGCCTATAGAAATCTGACGCTGCCGGAGGGACATACGTGGGAGTCATACACAAAATTTCTTCTTGATACTCTTCCCGCAAAACTTAGAAATAATTATGTGAAGAAGTTCAGGACGTCTATCGAGTTCTGGCATAAGACAGGCGGCGGTCTGGAGGAACATATTATACAGGAACTGATTGACAGAGGTTATAATATCCGCAGAAACGGTGTGTCAAATTATACAGTAATGAAAAATTCAAGAGTAATTTTCATTGGAAAAATTCCGGATAATACGGATGATATTAAGTCATCAAGGGATATTCCAAGCTGGAAGCGAATGTGTTACTGCATATTAAAAAATGACCACACGTGCCGTTTTATGGGATTTAACTTAACAAGGGAACAGCAGAAAAATGTTGACAAGCTTAAACGAAAATACAGTAAGGTTGGTGATAAATAATGGCTTTTACAAGTCCGGTATATAATGTAATTTCTGTACCCATTGAAAAAATTGTGCCTAATACATATAATCCAAATTCAGTGGCTCCGCCGGAGATGAAACTTTTATATGAGAGCATAAAGGAAGACGGTTATACTATGCCTATTGTGTGCTATTATGTCAAAGAAAAGGATATATATGTTATAGTGGATGGTTTTCACCGTTATCGTGTAATGTTGGATTATCCTGATATAAGAGAACGTGAAGAAGGTATGCTGCCTGTATCGGTTATCAATAAGAGTCTTGAAAACCGAATGGCGAGTACAATCCGGCATAATCGTGCAAGGGGTTCACATAATGTGGATTTGATGAGCAACATTGTCAAGGAGCTTCACGAGCTTGGCAGATCCGATGCATGGATTGCAAGAAATCTTGGCATGGATAAGGATGAAATTCTGCGCTTGAAGCAGATAACAGGACTTGCTGCGCTGTTTAAAGATGTTAAGTTCGGGGAAGCATGGAAGCCTGTGGAAGATGAGTTATATGAGGAAGAAGCTAGGGCAAATTGTGTGGAAGCCAGCCAGGAAGAAAAGAAGATGGCGGAAGAAAAAGGGATTTTCTGATATTACAGACCAAATCCGCAGCTTCTAAGGAATTTGGGCGGCTTTTGAGGAAGCGGGCTGCTGCGCAGGAAATGGGCGGTAAGAAATGATCAGCCTTTTTATTTTTATCAGTACAATGGAATATTGATGTGCTTATGAATATACTGTAGTAGGAGGTATGAATTTATGGATTATCAGTATGATTTCAGCAGCGCATCAGAAAATTATCTAAAAAAGTACGAGGAAAGTTTGACTGAGATGATTAGCAAAATGACAGAAGCCAGACTAAACGACAGTATATCCCATAATTTTATTGTGCAGATGATTCCCCATCACCAAACGGCAATAGAAATGTCAAAAAATATTTTAAGGTACACAAATAACAGAAGTCTTATTGAAATCGCTAAAAGTATAATTTCTGAGCAGACTAAGAGCATTGAAAATATGAGAGCAATATTATGCTGCTGCAGCCAGCATACAAATAACTGCTGTGATGTTAAAACATATCAAAGTCAGGTTAATCAGATTATGAAAGTTATGTTTGACGATATGGGCAGCGCATATTCTGATAACCGCATAGACTGTGATTTTATGAGAGAAATGATTCCTCACCATATGGGTGCCATAAGAATGTCAAAGAACGCGTTAAGATATAATATCTGTCCTGAGTTGAAGCCTATATTAAGCGCAATTATCTCCTCACAGGAGGAAGGTGTTTGTCAAATGAAGATGCTGCTCAGGGAACTAGGGTGTAGGTATTAAAAATAAAAATTAGAAATATTTAATGGCACACTATTGATAAAACAAAAGTGTGCTATTATTTTGCGAATATAGGAAATATGAGATATTTTTTGATTTCCGCTTGCCTTATGCCCGCGAACCGTCAAAACTCGCAGGCGTGTTTTGGCTGGTTGGAAAGGCTGAAAAACACTGATTTCGGAGAAACAACAGATAAATGTATTAATTGTATTTTAATAAATAATTTATGTAATAATATTGACAATGGCATAAAATAGTATTATATTATGATTGTTAAAAAAATATCAAACTTGCACAGTAAAACTTGGAGGTATGAAAATGTTAGAAAAGAACACAGCTATTACTATTGTTGATAGTGTTGAAGCATTAGAAAAACGTATCAGTGAAGTAAGGGAGGCTCAGAGGATTTTTGCAACATATTCGCAGGAACAGGTTGACAAAATATTTGCCGCCGCCGCACTGGCTGCCAACAAAGCAAGAATAAGTCTTGCAAAGCAGGCAGTTGCCGAGACTGGTATGGGTGTTGTTGAAGATAAGGTTATTAAAAACCATTATGCTTCTGAATATATCTATAATGCGTATAAAAATGTTAAAACTTGCGGCGTAGTAGATGAGGACAGCGCATACGGCATCAAAAAGATTGCTGAGCCTATCGGTGTTGTGGCTGCGGTTATTCCTACCACAAACCCAACTTCTACGGCTATTTTTAAGACGCTTTTGTGTCTGAAAACCCGTAATGGTATTATTATAAGCCCACACCCAAGAGCAAAGGCTTGTACAATCGCAGCAGCAAAGGTTGTATTGGACGCAGCAGTTGAAGCAGGAGCGCCAAAGGGAATTATCGGTTGGATTGATGTGCCTTCATTGGAACTTACAAATACAGTTATGAAGGAAGCTGATATTATATTGGCAACAGGTGGTCCGGGAATGGTTAAGGCTGCTTATTCATCAGGAAAGCCGGCGCTTGGCGTAGGTGCAGGCAACACGCCCGCAATCATTGACGAGACAGCCGATGTTGTGCTTGCCGTAAATTCAATAATACATTCAAAAACCTTTGATAACGGTATGATATGTGCCTCAGAGCAGTCTGTTATCGTAGACGCTTCTATATATAAAGAAGTAAAGAATGAATTTATTGCAAGAGGCTGCTATTTCTTATCAAAGGAAGAGACTGAAAAGGTTCGTAAGACTATTATTATAAACGGCGCTCTTAACGCTAAAATAGTAGGACAGAAGGCTCATACCATCGCAAAGCTGGCAGGTGTTGATGTGCCTGAGACTACAAAGATTATTATTGGTGAGGTTACATCAGTTGACATTTCTGAGGAATTTGCACATGAGAAGCTTTCTCCTGTACTTGCTATGTATAAGGCAAAGAATTTTGAGGACGCTGTTGCAAAGGCTGAGCAGCTTATAGCTGACGGCGGATATGGTCACACATCTTCACTATACATTAACACAGCGACTGAGAAAGAAAAGATTGCTGCGTTTTCAGAGGCGATGAAAACCTGCCGAATCCTTATAAATACACCGTCTTCGCATGGTGGTATTGGCGATTTGTATAACTTTAAAATGGCGCCTTCCCTTACACTGGGCTGCGGTACATGGGGCGGCAACTCAGTTTCGGAAAATGTCGGTGTAAAGCATTTGCTCAATGTTAAAACGGTTGCTGAAAGGAGAGAGAACATGCTTTGGTTTAGAACGCCTCAGAAGGTATATTTTAAGAAGGGCTGTCTTCCGGTTGCTCTTGATGAATTGAAGACAGTAATGAATAAGAAGAAGGTATTTATTGTAACTGACCAGTTCCTTTATAAGAACGGATATACAAAATGCGTAACTGACAAATTGGATTCGTTAGGAATTATGCATACAACCTTCTATAATGTAGCGCCTGATCCAACACTTGCCTGCGCGAAGGAAGGCGCTGAGGCTATGAGGCTTTTTGAGCCTGACTGTATTATCGCTATAGGCGGTGGTTCAGCAATGGACGCAGGTAAGATTATGTGGGTTATGTATGAGCATCCGGAAGCTGACTTTATGGATATGGCAATGCGTTTTATGGATATCAGAAAGCGTATATATACTTTCCCAAAGATGGGTGAGAAGGCATATTTTATAGCTGTTCCAACATCGTCAGGTACAGGTTCAGAGGTTACTCCATTTGCCGTTATTACAGATGAGGTTTCAGGCATAAAGTATCCTTTGGCAGATTATGAGTTGCTTCCGAATATGGCGGTTATAGATACGGATATGATGATGAATCAGCCAAAGGGCTTGACGGCAGCTTCCGGTATTGACGCTCTTACACATGCACTTGAGGCTTACGCTTCAATTATGGCGACAGATTACACAGACGGTCTTGCATTAAAGGCAATGAAGAATATTTTTAAATATCTTCCTTCCGCCTATGAAAATGGTGCAAATGACGCAAAGGCGCGTGAGCAGATGGCAAATGCTTCTACTATGGCTGGTATGGCTTTTGCAAATGCATTCTTGGGAGTATGCCATTCTATGGCTCACAAGCTCGGTGCGTTCCATCACCTGCCGCATGGTGTCGCAAATGCGCTTCTCATTACAGATGTAATGCGTTTCAATGCTGCAGACGTACCTGTAAAGATGGGAACATTTTCCCAGTACGCATATCCTCACTGTAAGGAGCGTTATCTGGAGTGCGCTGACTTTGTAGGAATTACAGGCAAAAATGATGATGAAAAGTTTGAGAATTTTATTGCTGCAATAGAGGAATTAAAGGATAAGGTTGGCATAAAGAAAACTATCAGAGATTACGGCGTGGATGAAAAATATTTCCTCGATACTCTTGATGAGATGGTTGAGCAGGCATTTGACGACCAGTGTACAGGAGCAAATCCTCGTTATCCTCTTATGAGCGAGATTAAGGAAATGTACTTAAAGGCATATTATGGTAAATAAATGGAGGTGTTAGAATGAAAGAGTGTATTGCAAAAAGTGAATTAAAATCTGTTTATGTTGAAGGCGATAAGGTAAAAAAGGTTTTTGCTGCCGAGTACAGCAAGACGGACGTTTTGTACGAAGCATTGAACACGGCGAGAGTTGAGGACACAGGGCTTGATATTCCTAAACTGCTTGATATTTCCGTTGAGGACGGCTGCTGGGTTATCACAAGCGAATTGGCTAAGGGAAAGACTCTTGCAAAGCTTATGGAGGAGCATCCTGAAAACATGGATAATTATGTAAATGCTATGGTTGATTATCAGATTGCATTTAACAAAAGAACTAATCCGCTGTTGTTAAAGCTGAAAGATAAGCTGCACCGCCAGATTGATGAGCTTGATATTAATTCAAATATAAAATATGAGCTTTCGACAAGACTTGAGGGGCTTCCAAAGCACAACAAGCTCTGTCATGGAGATTTTTGTCCTGAAAATATTATTGTTCAAACTGACGACAATAATCAGATTACGTCAATCACAGCCGTTGACTGGGTTCATGCCACACAGGGAAATGCCAGTGCGGACGTTGCCAACACCTATCTTATGTTAAAGCTTAAGAACGAGATATGCGCAGAAAAGTACATAGCTGCTTTCTGCGAAAAAACTAATACTGACAGGCGTTATGTGAACTCATGGCTGCCGATTGTTGCGGCTTCCCGTATGACAAGAAAAAGACCGGAAGAACAGCAGTTTTTGGAAGCTATGGTGGATGTGTGCGATTATCAATAAGGGTGATAAGAATGTGGAATCCGTTATGCGGGAGAATTCCTGCATAGCGGATTTTTTATATATGGGTGAAGCCGGATAAGGAGAAAACTCAAGCGCAGATTATTACAGAAAAAGAAATTTTTAAATATCTAAAACAATTTGAAACCTTTTGCAAATATACTATCTCCAATAATGGTGATATTGTAGAAGTTACTGATTGAGACAAATTCCGATTTATCTATTAACTACCTTAACTTTTCCCTATTTTCAAGGTTTTGCGGCATGCCCAACCTCAAAATATGTATCCTTTTCCCTTGTTTTTGCCCTTATGGGCATGTTACAAGGGAAAGTTTTTCTTATCCAGTTTTAATTCATTCCCACAACCTTATCCAAGAGCTTTGCAGATTCCCGCTTTGCCTCCCTTGTAGCGTGTGCATAGACATTCATGGTGGTGCTGACGTCCGAGTGTCCTAAAAGTTCCTGCACATCTTTTGGCTGTGCCCCGTTTGATAACAGGTTCGTTGTGTAGGTGTGCCTTAGTGTATGGAAGTGAAAACCCTCTAACTCCGGTACTTTCCTTGACGCTGTCCGGCAGGCTGTTTCTACGGTGGCAGGAAGTTCAAGACAGCCATCCTCCCTCAGACATACAAAGGAGATTTCCGTATAATCCTCCGGC
>CAYZZP010000024.1:0-32280 GCA_964482965.1 uncultured Lachnospira sp. | reverse complement strand
TTAACATAATTATAATTAATTTATCACAAAATGTCAATTTATTAGACTAAGTACTTGACTATATTGCAAACTTTGTGTAATATTTTATTTGTACAGTTTAATAAAATTTCGTTTCCCTTATTATGAGTGGTGGAGATACATAGGATCTGTGAAGCCCGGCAACCCCTTTTTAAAAGGAAGGTGCCAACCTGAGCGAATAACCAGTTGGTGATATCGAACAATAAGAGGATTCCTAATCATAAAGATTACGGGTCCTTGCGAGGGACTCGTTTTTTACGTTATAGGAAATTTTTAATATTTATGTAAGAAAGGACTTTACTATGGAAAAGAGATTATTTACATCAGAATCAGTAACAGAGGGACATCCGGATAAAATCTGTGATCAGATTTCGGACGCTATTCTTGATGCGCTTTATGAGCAGGACCCATATTCAAGAGTGGCCTGCGAAACCCTGACTAATACAGGTTTTATAATGATTATGGGCGAGATTACAACTAAGGCTAATGTTGATATTCCGCAGATTGTAAGAAATACGGTTGTGGAGATTGGATATGATGATTCGGCAAAGGGCTTTGACGGCAATACCTGTGCGGTTATGCTTTCTATAGATAAGCAGTCGGCTGACATTGCTATGGGAGTTGACAGAGCTTTGGAGGCAAAAAACGGAGAAAATGGGGGCGCTTCCGGTGAAAGTAACAGAGATATTTCTAATGAGGAAGTCTCTATAGAGGAAACGGGTGCAGGAGATCAGGGCATGATGTTTGGATATGCAACAAATGAGACTGAGGAATTTATGCCGTATTCCGCAGCGCTGGCACAGAAGCTGGCAAAACAGCTTGCGGCAGTAAGAAAGAGCGGACAGCTTGACTATTTAAGACCGGACGGAAAAACTCAGGTTACAGTAGAGTATGATGAAAATAACAGACCTGTAAGACTTGACGCTATCGTTGTTTCTTCTCAGCATGCAAAGGAGGTTTCGCAGGAGCAGATTCACGAGGATATCAAGAAATATGTAATTGACGAAATTGTTGACCCGGCTATGATTGACGACAATACAAGAATATATATCAATCCTACGGGAAGGTTTGTTATCGGCGGTCCTAATGGCGACAGCGGCCTTACAGGACGTAAGATAATTGTGGATACCTACGGCGGAGCTGCAAGACATGGCGGCGGCGCATTTTCGGGAAAGGACTGTACTAAGGTTGACCGTTCAGCAGCCTACGCAGCAAGATATGTGGCTAAAAATATTGTGGCAGCAGGGATTGCCGACAGGTGCGAGATTCAGCTTTCCTATGCAATCGGCGTTGCAAGACCTACATCTATTACAGTTGATACATTTGGTACAGGAAAGCTTTCTGATGAAAGAATTGTGGAAATTATCAGAGAAAATTTCGATTTGAGACCTGCGGGAATTATTAAAATGCTTGATCTTAGAAGACCAATTTACAAACAGACTGCGGCATACGGACATTTTGGACGCACAGACTTGAACTTGCCGTGGGAGAAACTTGACAAGGTTGCAGAACTTAAAAAGTATTTGCAGTGAATTTTGAATCTGTAAAATTTTTCAAAAAACTTTAAAATAGTGCTTTTAAAATTATAAGATGTTGTATATAATAGTAGACAGTCATAGAATGTATAAGTATGCCATAAGGTATTTTATCTGATAGACGCTACTTAAATATAGAAGTTGCTTGATAGATTATTTACCAATATTTTGCAAATATTATCCGGTGAATATTAACAGACATTATAAAAACATATTATAATTGACACTATCCATGAAGGGAGACAAACATGTTATCTACAGATATCGGAATTGATTTGGGAACTGCCAGTATTTTGGTTTATATAAAGGGAAAAGGCGTTGTATTAAAGGAGCCTTCAGTTGTTGCATTTGACAGAGATACTAAAAAGATTAAGGCTATTGGCGAGGAAGCAAGGCTTATGCTCGGAAG
The DNA here is from genome assembly GCA_964482965.1 of uncultured Lachnospira sp. Taxonomy (GTDB): domain Bacteria; phylum Bacillota; class Clostridia; order Lachnospirales; family Lachnospiraceae; genus Lachnospira. The sequence goes on along the minus strand of CAYZZP010000024.1, from coordinate 30,318 downwards.
AACTCCGGGTAATATTGTTGCGGTAAGACCGCTTCGTCAGGGCGTTATTTCTGATTATACAGTCACAGAGAAAATGCTTAAGTATTTTATTCAGAAGGCTATCGGCAAGAGGATGCTCAAAAAGCCTAGAATCAGCGTATGTATTCCTTCAGGGGCTACAGAGGTTGAAAAGAAAGCTGTTGAGGACGCTACGCTTCAGGCTGGCGCAAGAGAGGTTGCTATTATTGAGGAGCCTATTGCGGCTGCTATCGGAGCAGGCATAGATATTTCAAGACCTTGCGGCAATATGATTGTTGATATAGGCGGCGGTACAACGGATATTGCTGTTATTTCTCTTGGCGGTACAGTTGTAAGTACATCTATTAAGATTGCGGGAGACGATTTTGACGAGGCTCTCGTAAGATATATGAGAAAGAAGCACAATCTTCTTATCGGTGAGAGAACTGCAGAGGATATTAAGATTAAGATAGGCTGCGCTTATCCGAGAGCTGAAGTTGAAACTATGAATGTAAGAGGACGTAACCTTGTCACAGGTCTTCCTAAGACTGTTGAGGTGACATCTGAGGAGACAGAGGAAGCCTTGAGAGAAGCTACATCTCAGATTGTTGAGGCTGTACACAGCGTTCTTGAAAAGACTCCGCCGGAGCTTGCGTCGGATATTGCTGACAGAGGTATAGTACTTACGGGAGGCGGAAGCCTTCTTCAGGGCTTGGAAGACCTTATCGAGGCAAAGACCGGAATTAATACAATGACAGCGGAAGACCCGATGACAGCCGTTGCTATAGGAACAGGTAAGTTTATCGAGTTTTTGGCAGGATATAGAGAAGACTAAAAATTTAAAATTTTTTGAAAATACTACTAAAGATATTGGCAGTTTATGCCGATATCTTTAGTACGTTATGGTGAAGTATGCTAAAATGGTATTTGGATGCGGTCAGAGCCTATGATGTATTTCAGGTTTTGTCTGACAGACTTATATTTTAAAGGTACAAGGCAGAATGGAGGTCAAGAATGGTAAAAGGGTTATACACAGCATATACGGGAATGGTGAATAGCCAGTACAGACTTGATGTGGTATCTAACAATCTTGCAAATGCTACGACAACCGGATATAAAAAGGAAGGCTGCACAACGAGAGCATTTGATGAGCTGATGGGAATTAAGATAAAGGATATGACAGTCGGACATCTCAATCAGCCAATCGGAGATTTAGCGCTTGGAGCAAAGATAGGTGAAACTTATAGGGACTGGGACAACGGTTCTATGATTAATACGGAGAATACATATGATTTTGCCCTTGCAGGCAATGGATTTTTCTCGGTTTCATTTACTAATAAGCTCGGTGAGACATCAACAATGTACACCAGGGATGGATCTTTCCAGATGAATTCAGAAGGTTATCTGGTAACCAAGGATGGTGACTATATATTAGGACAGAGTGGTCCTATTCAGCTTCCGACTAATATTAATCAGTTGTCGGTGGAGCCTACGGGTGAGATATATGCGGACGGAATGTATGTGGATACATTTGCGCTGGTGGATTTCGAGGATTATAACTATTTGGAAAAATACGGCGAGAATTTATTCAGGGAAGTCGACGGGGCTGTTCAGACGGATTCTACAGCAACGGTTAATCAGGGATATCTGGAGGCTTCTAATATCAATGTGGTGTCAGAGATGGTTGATATGATAACCATCGCAAGAGAGTACGAGAGCGGTCAGAAGGTTATTAATGCCATTGACGAAATGCTTGGTAAAATGGTTACTATTTCGGAACTGTAATTGAGTTATATTTTGGCGGACATGAATTTGTCTGTATATAAATCAGGTTAAGATTGAAAGAAAATTTCAATTTTATGGTTTGGGTTTGTTTTCACTTGAAAAAACCTAAGCGGGAAAGGCAAGGGTGTAAAATTATGATGAGATCGTTATATACTGCCGCATCAGGTATGATGTCGCAGCAGACGCAGGTTGATGTTATTTCCAACAATCTGGCTAATGTTAATACAACAGGCTACAAAACGGAAACTGCAACATTTAAGTCTCTTTTATATCAGGATTTGCAGGCTAAGACCACCACAGCCAACGGTGAATTAAAACCTGTAAGTGCGCAGGTAGGTTTAGGTTCGAGAGTTGCGGCTATCACATCCCAGTATGTTCAAGGCTCGGCTAATGCTACAGATAATCCTACGGATATGATGATTAGCGGAAAAGGCTTTTTTGCGGTTATGAATCTTGACGGCGGAGTTTATTATACAAGAAATGGAAACTTTTTATTTGCAGAGGGAACGGAAGGGTCTATGCTTTGCACGACTGACGGTTATCCGGTGCTTAGTACGGAGGGACAGCCCATAGTGCTTGGAACTATGCCTGACAGCGATGAAAATTACCTCCCGAATGATATATCTATTGATGCGGACGGCAATCTATGCTATCCTGACGAGTCAAACAACCCGCAGCCAATAGGTATTAAGATAGGTTTATTTCAGTTTAATAACCCTTCGGGACTTAGTAAGGTTGGAAATTCTTATCTTGAGGAGACAGACGCGTCGGGCGTGCCTCTTAATGAAGAGTATGATAATGTCAGCGTAAAAAGTACTGTTAAGCAAGGCTATCTTGAGGCATCAAATGTAAATGTTGCGACAGAAATTGTCAATCTTATTACAGCCCAGAGAGCTTACGAGCTTTGTTCAAAGGCTATCACAACCTCTGATACAATGATGGAGCAGGCAAATAACCTTAAGAGATAGTGATTTGAACTGGATATTGCGGATTAGTGCAGATTAGTGAATTATTGTGGAATAAAACTGATATTTTGAATGGAGGTTATTATGGATAGTATAATCAGCGGACTTAATTCTATATACACAAACAACAGCGTGGATACAACAGCTGATAAATTGCAGGACAAGTTGAATAATTCCGATTTGTCGAAGGCTACAGATGATGAGCTTATGGAAGTCTGCAAAGACTTCGAGGCATATTTTGTGGAGCAGATGATGAAAGCTATGGTGAAGATGGCAAAGGTTGACGGAGAGACAGATGATGATAATTTGTACTCTTCACTTTTTGGCCTGACAGGGGATTCGGGTTCTTATATGAGCACTATGGCGAGCTATTTTGGCGACAATATGGTGACAGAGCTTTCAAAGACTGTGACAGAGGCGCAGGGAGGAGAAGGCTTGGGAATTGCCCAGATGCTTTACGAGCAGATGAAGCGCAATTATAATATTCCTGAAGTATAAGCGTACTGTTTAGACCGGGCTGTAAAAATTTTAAACTGCTGCGGCAGAAGGAGAAAGGGATTGGATTACGAAGCTGTTAAATATGTTGAGGGCTTTGTGGAAAATATTATTTATCGCAATGAAGATAACGGATATACAGTCTTCAATATAATGTATAAAAGCGAAGAGGTAACCTGCGTTGGTATGTTTAGCTATATCGGCGCAGGTGAATTTATAACTGCGGATGGTGAATTTACAAAGCACCCCGTTTATTATATGCAGTTTCAGGTGAAAAGCTATGAATTTAAAGCGCCTGACGATGCAAAGTCCGTAAAGCGGTATCTAAGCTCAGGCGCAATTAAGGGTATAGGCGAAAAGCTGGCTGAAACTATTGTAAAAACCTTCGGCGACGATACATTCAGGATTATGGAAGAGGAGCCGGAGAGGCTGGCGGAGATTAAAGGAATAAGCATAAAAAAAGCTATGAATATAGCTGAGCAGCTTGTGGATAAGCGGGATATGCGCAAGGCTATGATGTTTTTGCAGGAATTTGGCATAAGCATGCGGCTTGCAAATAAGATATATTCTGCATACGGCGGCAGCATTTATACTATTATCAGAGAAAATCCCTACAGGCTGGCAGATGATATAGATGGCGTGGGTTTTAAGACTGCGGACGAAATAGCGGTAAAAGTCGGTATTCAGATAGATTCGGATTTTAGAATAAAGAGCGGGATATTTTATATGCTGTGTCAGGCGGTTGGGCAAGGACATGTTTATGTGCCTCAGGACGAGCTGGAACCGCAGGTAAAAGGCCTCCTGCTTATTGATATATGTGATTTTGACAAATATATAATGGATTTGGCGGTTGATAAGAAGATTATCATAAAAGAAATTGACGGGCGGAAATGTATATATGCGGCAATGTATTATTATATGGAAGCAGGGGCTGCCAGAAAACTGGCTGACCTTGATATAAAATATACTGAGGATGATAGGGCTATAGCTGCCAGAGTTGCCCGAATTGAGGACAGGCTTGAAATAAAACTGGACGATATACAGATACAGGCGGTGCGTACTGCTGTGTTAAATGGCATTACGATTATAACAGGCGGTCCGGGTACGGGAAAAACGACCACCATTAATACTATAATAAAGTATTTTGAGATGGAGGGAATGGATATAAGGCTGGCGGCTCCTACGGGAAGAGCGGCGAAGAGAATGACGGAGACTACCGGATACGAAGCCCAGACCATACATCGTCTGCTGGAAATATGCGGCGGCCCGGGGGACGGCGACGAGAGGAATCCCGGTATGCGTTTTGACAGAAATGAAGAAAATCCGCTGGAGACAGACGTTATCATAGTTGACGAAATGTCTATGGTGGATATAAATATTATGAATTATCTGCTGAAGGCGGTGGCGGTAGGCACAAGGCTTATACTGGTGGGAGATGTGGATCAGCTTCCAAGCGTCGGCGCAGGAAATGTGCTGAAGGACATTATTGCGTCGGAATGTTTTCCGGTGGTAAAGCTTGAAAAAATATTCCGTCAGGCGGCAGAGAGCGAGATTATAACTAACGCCCACAAAATTAATCACGGCGAGAGAGTTGAGCTTAACAAATACAGCAAGGATTTTTTGTTTGTCCATAGAAATGGAGCGGACAGCATTATAAACGCCATTTGTACGCTGTTGAGCCGGAAACTGCCGGATTATGTCAAGGCGGACGTCAGTGATATACAGATACTTACGCCGTCGAGAAAATCCGCAGTGGGAGTGGAGAGGCTCAACAAAATTATGCAGGAATATCTGAATCCGCCTATGAACTCCAAAATGGAAAAGGTTGTGGGAGACACTATTTACAGGGTTGGGGATAAGGTTATGCAGATAAAAAATAACTACCAGCTTGAGTGGGAGAAACGCAACAGGTATGGAATCCCGTCCGAGGGCGGGAACGGAGTGTTTAACGGAGATACAGGAATAATAGAGGATATTAATACATTTGTTGAACAGCTCACTGTAAAATTTGACGACGGAAGATATGTAAAATATGAATTTGCACAGCTTGAAGAGCTTGAACTTGCTTATGCCATAACGGTACACAAGTCTCAGGGAAGCGAGTATCCGGCGGTGATTATACCCATGTTTCCGGGACCGCGTATGCTTATGAACAGGAATATTTTGTATACGGCGGTCACAAGGGCCAAGAAATGTGTGTGTCTTGTAGGCGAGGAGGAGTGTTTTCATCAGATGCAGTCGTCTGTAAGCGAGCAGAGAAGATACTCGTCGCTGGACAGACGGATTTGCGAAATAATGCCGGAGAATGAAAAGAAAGGGGAGCAGATTGGCTGAAAATAATATTATTAATAAATTTATAGACGCCATTTATCCGCCTGCCTGCCCTATATGCGGAAAAACATTAGATATAGCGGCGGGAGCCAGACGCAAGGTGTGTGCGGGCTGTGAGGGAAAGCTAACGTATATAGGCGGGATAAGGTGCTTAAAGTGCGGCAAGGAGCTGGAAGATACCGACGGACAGTACTGCTACGACTGCGGAAGAACAGAGCATATATACACACAGGGGATTGCTGTATTTGCTTATACAGAAGGAATAAAGCAGTCAATATACAGATATAAGTATAAGGGCAGGCGGGAGTATGCGGTCTGGTACGGAGAGCAGGCAGCGAAAAAATGCGGAGCGCAGATTGCTGTTTGGAATCCGGATGTTATAATTCCTGTTCCGCTGCATGCTGATAAATTAAGAAGACGGGGATATAATCAGGCGGAGCTGCTGGCGGTGGAAATTGGAAAAAATACAGGTGTTCAGGTGAATTCTGATTATTTGCTGAGAGTAAGAAATACGGCGCCTATGAAAGCTCTTTCAGAAAATGAGAGAACAAAAAATCTTGAAAAGGCTTTCTTTATAAAGGATAATGGTGTAAAATATAATAAAATAATGTTAGTAGATGATATATATACTACAGGAGCAACTGCGGATGCGTGCGCAAGGGTGCTTAAGGCAGCCGGGATTAGGCAGATATATTGTGTAAGCCTTTGCGTCGGCAAAGGTATATAGCAAATATTTTCAGGTTGTACAATTTAGGAGGTTTTTCATTATGGAAGTAAGAAATTGCAGACAATGTGGATGTTTATATAATTACATAGGCGGTGCGTACAGAAATCTCTGCCCTAATTGCATAAGAAAACTTGAGGATAAGTTCGAGACGGTTAAGGCTTATATTGAGGAGCATCGTACGGCGACTATCAATGAGGTGTCAGTGGAGTGCGAAGTTGGTGTAAGGCAGATAGAGCAGTGGGTGCGTGAAGAGAGACTTTGTTTTTCCGATGATTCGCCTATAGGAATAGCGTGCGAGTGCTGCGGCAAGACCATTAAGACGGGAAGATTCTGCGAAAATTGTAAAAGCAATATGATTAACCAGCTTGGAAATGCGTATGGAACAGTTAGTGTGTCTGAGGAGACAAAGAGAAAGAATCAGTCGGGTTCTGCCAGAATGAGGTATCTTGATAAATAGCACATTATAAATGCAAAGCGGTGGAAAGAGAATAAATCTCCCTTTTGAGCGGATTTGGTGAATAACCTAAAACAACTCAGGAGGGAGTTTTATGCTGCCGGAAAATACGGTGAAAAATTTAGTCTAAATTTTTTGATTTTTATGGTTAAGAAAAATTTGCAACCTACCGATAATAAACACAAGAAGATAAAAGAAATGGAGGCGGTTAGCGATGCGTATAGATGCGTATAATGCCATAAGTAAGATGTATCAGGCCAATAAGGTGTCAGGTGCAAAGAAAATAAATGGTATTACATCATTTAGTGACAGGCTGGAATTTTCACAGACAGCGAAGAGCTACCAGACTGCTAAGGCAGCTGTAAATGATGCGCCTGATGTTCGTCAGGACAAGGTTGCTGAGATTAAGGATAAGATATCTGCCGGAAGTTACAATGTAAGTTCAGAAGCTGTCGCAGAGAAGATTCTTAGCAATTTGAACACAATAGCATTTTAAGAGAGGTTTTATGAATGGCAAGTTTAATTGAGGCACTTATCGATGTGTTGGATAAAGAGAATACAGAGTATGAAGGGTTATTAAGTTTGTCAGAAAGTAAAACCTCTGCTATTGTCAGAGGAGATGTTGCGGCACTTCAGGAGATTCTCATAGGAGAGCAGAAGTACATTGATAACATCAGTAAGCTTGATAAGAAAAGAGAAGAGAATGTGAAGGATATATGCAATGTTCTCAATCTTTCAGAGAAAGGTATGAAGATAGATTTAATTATAGAGATGCTATCAAAAAGACCGAAAGAACAGAGCGCATTGCAGAATGTTCATTTTAAGCTGAAAAGGACTTTGGATCAGCTTATGAAAATTAATGAGAATAATAAAGTTTTATTAAAAGAGTCTATGGATATGATTGAGTTTGAACTTAATCTGGCAAAAAATTCAGTGGTTGCCCCTCAGACAAGAAATTACAGCAAGGGTGCCTGCGAGGAAGCTAATACAGCGGGTGTCGGCAGCTTTGATGCAAAGCAATAATGAATAAGGATATTCAGAAAAAGCCACTGTTTATAGTGACTTTTTCTTTTTCTAAAAGGCTTCTCAAGGATGAGAAACGCAAATAAGGATATTACAGCGGGCGGAAGGGAGCAAATATGGCTAATGGAATGGCGAGCCTTATGGTTGGGGCTACGGGACTTAAGTCTGCGCAGACAGCGCTGAACACAACGGCACATAACCTTGCCAATATTAATACAGAGGGCTATACAAGACAGCAGATTACTTTTTCCGATACCCAGTATATAGCATATAAAGGTAGAGCCAATGCAGTGGTTGCGTCCAATTATGGACTGGGAGTTGCGGTAAGCGAGATTAGAAGAATAAGAGATCAGTTTATCGACAGCGCATATCGTTCAGAGAACAGCAGACTGGGTTATTACACAAGCCAGTATAAGGCTGTTGAAGAGGTTGAGGACCAGTTGGGCGAAATGCAGGGAGTTACCTATCAGGAATGTCTTACGACACTGTACGATGCCATCAATGAGATAAGCAAGGAACCGGCAAGTACAGTTAAGCGTTCTTCACTTGTTCAGGCGGCTACGGCATTTATGACAAGAACAGATGCAGTGTATAGCGGTTTGAAGGAATATCAGAATACTCTCAATGTTGAAGTTGAAAATATGATAAATAAGATTAACAGCCTTGGCCAGAAAATCTATGAGCTTAATAAGGGCATTGCAAAGATTGAGGCGGCAGGCATTGAGCATGCCAACGATTTGAGAGACCAGAGAGACGCAGCTCTTGATGAACTCAGCGGATATGTCAATATATCTTATTATGAGGTTGAAAATGGTGAGGTGATTGTCAGCGCTGAAAATGTACCGTTTGTAACAATTACGTCTACTATGGAGATGTCAAGCCGTAAGGCGGAGGGAACAGAACTTTTGATTCCTACATGGCCTTCATTTGAGAGAGATGTTTATAAGGCTGCAGAGGTTTACACCAATACCAGCGATAATGATAAGGGTGAGTTGAAGGGGCTGCTTCTTGCAAGAGGTAGTATTTCTGTGGATTATACGGACGTTCCGGTTAAGCCTAACCAGAATGATTACGATCTGACTACAGAGGAGGGCAAAAAAGCATACGAGAAGGATTATGCAACTTATCTTGATAAGCAGGACTATTACAATAAATATATTGAGCCTTCGGTTATTTTGAGCGCTCTGTGCGGGCTGGATAAGCTTGTAAACGGCATTACGGAAAAAATTAATCAGGTATTCTGCCCGGAAAAGACAATTACATCTGCGGCTGCCATGACTGATGATAACGGCAATGAGCTTATGGCGGATACATACAGCTATGAGACAACGGCTGCAGAGTTATATACCATCAATGGAACAAAGGTTTCAGGCTTTGATAACGGCGACGGAACATACAGCTATACAAGCAGCGAAAAGCTTTACACTGATGCTGAAGGCACCAATGCGGAAACTGTGTCGGAATATACATACAGAATGCTTGATATGGATAAAACAGATTACGGCATGGACGATGACAAAACTGTTGGCGAGCCGCTTTTTGCAAGACAAAATACAGACAGATATGTAATAGTTACGGCCGATGACGGCAGCAAGAACTATATATATAACAATGCAAATTCAAGAGGAGACAGATCAGAATTTATTCTTGGAAATATTTGCATTAACTCAGCAGTGGCGCAGGATGTCTCAAAGCTTCCAATGCATACGCTTCAGGGCAAGGAGGATATGGCGAAGGGACAGGAGCTTGTGGATGTGTGGAACGCAGATTTTGCGTCAGTAAATCCTGAACAGTATGCGGTAGGCACATTCAGCGAATTTTATAACAATTATGTATCAGATTTTGCCACGGCAGGAAAGGTGCTGAACAATTATGTAGAACATCAGCAGACTATGGTTGACGGGTACGATAATCAGAGATTACAGACAGAGGGCGTTTCGTCTGATGAAGAGCTTGAGAAAATGATTAAGTACCAGCAGGCTTATAATGCGTCGTCAAGATATATAAATGTAATCAGCGAGATGTTGGAACATTTGGTTACTTCGCTTGGCTCGTGAGAAGTAAAGGCGTAAGGGCTCAAATAGTTAATGGGCACAGGTTAATGAACCGGCAACAGTTAATGTATAGAAAGGAAGGTAAAAGATATGGCATCAACATTTTTTGGTTTAACAATAGCATATTCCGGACTGCAGGCAGCTCAGACATCATTGACAGTTGCGGGGCATAACGCATCTAATATCAATACGGACGGTTATACGAGACAGCAGGCAAGCACTCAGGCATCAGATGCCATAAGGACATACGCCACTTATGGAACAATCGGCTCAGGTGTAACGGTTACGTCTATCGACCAGCTAAGAGACAGCTACTATGACGTAAAATACCGCAATAACTACTCTAATCTCGGACAATATTCCGTAAAGAATAATTATATGAGCCAGATTGAAGATTATCTCAACGAATTTGTGCTTGAGGGATTTACGGAGGAATATAAGAATTTTTATGAGGCGGTAAACCAGCTTACAATTACTCCCGGAGACGCTGCTTCAAAGAACCAGCTTATCAACAATGCTAAGAGCTTAAGCGATTATTTTAACACTTTAAGCACTAATTTAAGAAATATTCAGGAAGACGCCAACAATGAAATTAGGGACGCGGTTGAGCAGATAAATTCCCTTGCAAAAAACATTGCAGCAATCAACAGACAGATTAATCAGATTGAAGCGAATTTTGGAAACGCCAACGATTTGAGAGACAGAAGAAATGCTATGGTTGATGAGCTTTCACAGATTGTCAATATAGATATAAGTGAAGAAGATATGGGAAATGATTTGACAAATTACAGCGTAAGAATTAATGGTCAGACATTGGTAGACGGATATTCATATAATACGCTGCAGGTTGTGACTAGGGAAGAGCCGAGAAATGCCAGCGATGCGGCGGGCTTGTACGATATACAGTGGAACTCGGGACAAAAATTTGATATATACAGCGACACATTGGGCGGCAGCCTAAGAGGTTTGGTTGATATAAGAGACGGCTGCAACGGAGAAATTGAGTCCTATGATATTGATGACGCAGGCGATTATGTGACAGATTCAGACGGAAATAAGCTGCTTACAACAAATGATTCTCCTGATGACAATACAGAGTATAAGGGAGTGCCTTATTATCAGTCGCAGCTTAATTATTTTATAGCTACATTTGCAGACGAGGTAAATAAAATACTCAAGTCGGGTTATACATCGGACGGCAAGTACGAGGGAATCTCTCTTTTCGTAACACACGACAAGACGGACACCATGAACGCCAGCAATGTTACAGTTAATCAGGAACTTCTTGACAATGCAGATTTGCTTGCCATAAAGTCTGAAATAAATACCGGTGAGGCAAACGCCGATATAATGCGCCAGTTAAATGAACTGCAGACTGCGAGAGTGTTTGACGGCGGCGTGGCGACATATTTTCTGGAAAGTATAGTGAGCGATATGTCCATAGACGCTCAGAAGGCAGAAAATCTTGAAGAAAATTACACCAATTTAAAGACGACAATCCACAACCAGCGATTGTCAGTTATGGGTGTTGATATTGATGAAGAAGTAATGGATTTTATGAAATATCAGAGAGCATATAACTTAAGCTCAAAACTGCTTTCGGTAATGAATGAAATATATGATAAGCTGATAAATCAGACCGGAGTTTAAAATAAAAGAAAGGGGAAGGCGATATGAGAATTACTAACCAAATGATGATAAACAATAATATGGCAAATGTGCAGATTAATAAGTACCAGTTGAACAAGCTGGACACACAGCTTTCAACAGAGAAGAAGATAAGCAAGCCTTCGGAGGATCCGGTTATTGCTATCAGAGCGTTGAGACTGCGTTCAAGTCTGGATCAGGTCACACAGTATCTTGACAAAAATATTCCTGACGCGTCATCATGGCTTAAGACTACTGAGGGAGCTTTGGACGAGGGATATGCTATTCTTGAAGACCTTTACAGCTACTGCAATCAGGGTTCAACAGATTCATATTCTTCTGCAGAGAGAGAGACTATTGCAGAGAGTCTTAATAAATTAAGAGACGCATATTATGGAGAGGGAGATATCGAGTACGCAGGACGATATGTGTTTACGGGATATATGACAGATAAGCCGCTTAATTATCAGTCAGATGAGGCTGCGGCAGGTTTGGATTACACAATAACACAGAAATTTACAAGGGACGATTTGTCAACAAAAAAAGTATTTACTAATTCATACACAAATGAAGATATACTTAATCTTGACGTACATACGGATGCATCAGGAAACGTGGTTACGCCGAATGTTGCAGATGTAAACAGACTGAGAATAGGCTATACGGATGTTGACCAGGCAGGACCGTTTTCGCTGACATTGTCTGACGGAACAACACTTCCTGCTGGTGGAGCGGCGACTATCACAACGGATTCCAATTATATACCGGGAGAGGACGAGGTAGCGTTTAATCCTGCAACAGGGGAGATACTTCTGGGCGAAAATGTTTACAGACAGGTTTACGAGGCTGATGGCTGTGAGTTTACATATAAAAAGGATAACTTTGTTAAGGGCAATCAGGATCCTACAATGTATTTTGACTGCGTAGACAATAACACCGGAATAGTATATAATAAAGTGACAGAGGACATAGAGTACAATATTAATTTTTCGCAGAAGCTCAAAGTCAATACAGAAGCCAATGAGGCCTTCAACATTTATCTTGGCAGGGATATAGACGATTTGATTACATCAGTTCAGAATGTTATAGATATTGAGTCTCAGCTTGAGCAGGTTGAGAGTATGATGCAGCAGAATAAGTATGCGGATGAAACCTCTCAGGCAAAGCTGGCAAGTCTTAAGGAAGGACTGACTAAGCAGAAGGAACTGGCTGAGGAGGAGATGACAAACGCATTTGAGAGAGGCATAGCTCAGATGCAGGGGTATCAGCAGCAGGTATCTTTAGCAAAAGCGGATGTGGGAAACAGAAGGACGAGACTTGAGCTTACGCAATCAAGACTGACTGAGCAGAAAACTAATTTTACAGACCTTAAGTCACAGAACGAGGATATTGACCTTGAGGAGGTTGTAATCGGATATAGCGCAGCGCAGCTTGTGTACAATGCGTCTCTTACGGCTGCAAGCAAGGTAATACAGCAGACGTTGCTTGATTTTCTGTAAAATGCGGATTGCAGGTAATTTAAGTACAGATAAATAAGTGCCTATAGGGCAGAAAGGTGTGGTAACAATATGACAGTGCAGACAAAATGGTTTGGGGAAATCGAAATAGGAGATGAAAAGATTATTACATTTGACAAAGGAATCATCGGATTTGAGAATTATAAAAAATATGCGATAGTATATGATTCTGATAAAGATGACGCAACTATTATGTGGCTTCAGTCTTTGGACGATGTGGCTCTGGCTATTCCGGTTATGAAGCCGGAGTATATTAAACCTGATTATGATCCTATAGTGGAGGATGAACTGATTAATTCTTTAGGCGAGAATATTCAAGAAGCAGAGATAGTTGTTTTTACAGCGCTTACAGTACCTTCAGATCTCACTAAGATGACATGCAACCTTAAGGCGCCGATTATTATTAATGCGGATACTATGAAGGGAATACAGCTTATTGCGGATAACAGCGATTATATGGTGCGTTTTCCAATATATGATATTCTCAATGAAAAAAAGGAAAAGGACGGTGAGTAAGAATGCTGGCATTATCAAGAAAAAAAGACGAAGCGATAGTTATTAACGACGACATCGAAGTAACGGTTATAGAGATTAAAGGCGATCAGGTAAAGCTTGGCATATCTGCTCCAAAGACTGTTCCTGTATATAGGAAAGAGGTTTATGTACAGATTCAGGCGGCTAATAAGGAGGCTGCTAAGTCAGTGGATGCGAAGGCTCTGAGTCAGTTACTTAAAAATAATTAAGCAAAAACGCGATTTTATCTAATAATATTACGAAAAATTCCATAAAAACTTATTTATAAAGGTTAATTTCTTAGAAAATTTTCCGATATAGCTTATAAAGATACCAGATTTTATAGAGAAAGTATGTTTTATGAAGTCCACATGGAGGTGAAAGGCAATGGGAATTGAAGCGATAGGAAGTGCAGTATCTCAGAGCTATCAGAGCAGTGCGTCGCCAAAGCCGGCGGCAGATACAACAGGAAGTGCGGTAGCGGAGGTTGTTGAAAGCTCACAGTCAGAGACTCTTAATCAGTCAGCGGCAGTCGGACAGCCGGCAGCAACCCAGCAGAATTATAAGGACTCTGAGGACAAGAAAAAGGGCGAGACTACTATGAAGGATGTTAATGAGATTAATAAGCTCATTAATCATAATACTGTTGCTGAGTTCGGTTATAACGAGCCAACTAACAGGATAACTATTAAAATTAAGGACAAAGACACTGACGAAGTTATCAAGGAGATTCCGTCAGAGAAGGCGTTGGAGATGCTGGCAAGAGCTTGGGAGCTGGCAGGACTTCTCGTTGATGAGAGAAGATAATATTCTGCAGGTTATTTCTTAATTTTATATTGTTGAGCAGCATATGGGCGTGAACACGGAGGTTCACAGGTTTAAGGCACAAGGATGAGTGCAGATAGGAGTTTATAATGCCAATAAGATTATCAGGTATGGTGTCCGGAATGGACACAGAATCGCTTGTTGCGGCGCTGGTATCCTCTTATTCATTACAGAAGGATAATTTAACTAAGGCGCAGACAAAGCTGTCATGGAAGCAGGATAGCTGGAAGGCTATGAATACAAAGATTTATGGATTTTATTCAGGAAAGCTTTCATCAGCCAGATTGTCTAAGAGCTATAATCTTAAGAGCGCAAGCATATCAAGTGATAAATTTGCGAAGGTAACAGCATCTTCTTCTGCGGTTAATGGAACGCAGACTCTCGAGGTTGAGGAGCTGGCAGCAACAGGATACCTCACAGGCGGACAGGTCGAAGGTGTGGACGAGAATGGAAACAAGACTAAGCTTACAGGAAGCAGCAAGCTTTCTTCCTTCAAGGGAATGGGAGATTTGAGCGGTGCTTCTGTAACAGTCAATGCTGACGGCAAGAGCAGCACTATAGAATTAAGTCCAGATATGACAGTAAACCAGTTTGTGGTTAAGTTAAAAGAAGCAGGACTTGAGGCAAACTTTGACGAGGAGAACCAGAGATTTTTTGTAAGCTCAAAGAAATCCGGAAAGGATGGAGATTTCAGTATCGTTGCAAACAATGCTGACGGTTTGTCAGCATTAAAGGATATGGGACTTCTCTCTATCAGCGAGGCAGACAAGGCGGAGTACAGTAAATGGGCTGCCTATGCCGATGATTCAGCGGCGCTTACAGCGGCAGTTGATGAAGCTTACAAGAAAGTGGAAATCAGTGTTGCGGCAAGAGCTAAGGAATATGCTGATAAGTATAATAATGCTAAGAGCGTTATCGATGGAATGACAACTAACGATACATGGATAAGCAGAGAGGACATAGATAACAGGATTTCTGAATATCAGGCAGAGATAGAGGCTCAGTTTGACTATGCACAGGTAACAGACGACGAGGGTAATGTTAAGTATGATACAAGTCTTATGACAGATGAAGACAAGGAAACCTACAATAAGTTAAACAATAACATTACCAATCTCACAAATCAGGCAAAGCTTTATGATGACAATGCTAAGATAATGGCTGATATGGAACAGTATGTTACCATTGATGATGAGGGCAAAGCGCTTGCGGCAACAGCAACAGATGTTGATTTGACTAAATATAACAATGTGGCTGCAAAGGTTGCCGAGGAAAATGCGGCTCTTAGAGATGGAATACAGGCAGATTATGAAGCAAAAGCACAGTATGCAAAGAGCATAGCTGCAGATTTTAGTGCTATTGAGGCTTCTTCCGGAGCCGTAAGAATTAATGGTCAGGATTCAAAGATTATTCTTAACGGTGCCGAATTTACAAGCAGTACCAACAACTACTCAATCAATGGTCTTACAATTCAGGCAACAGCCAAGACTGAGGGCGAGCAGGTAACAATTACAACAGGTACTGATGTAGATGCTATTTATAATTCTATTAAGGAATTTTTGCAAGAATACAATGAATTAATCAAAGCTATGGATACGGCCTACAACGCAGACAGCGCTAAGGGTTATGAACCTCTCACAAGCGAAGAGAAGGAATCCATGACTGATGATGAAATCGAGAAGTGGGAGACTAAGATTAAGGATGCCCTGCTTAGAAAGGATTCTACACTTGGCAATGCTTCTTCTGCGATGAAGAATAATATGGCTTCTGCTATTGAGATTGATGGCAAAAAATATTCTCTGGCAAGCTTTGGAATTAAGACGCAGGGATATTTTGAGGCATCAACTTCTGAGAGAGGCGTATATCATATTGATGGCGACAGCGATGATTCAGTAAGTTCAGGAAATGACGATAAGCTTAGAGCTGCTATTGCCAGCGATCCTGAATTGGTTACAGAATTTTTCTCAAAGCTTGCAACTAAGGTTTATAATGACTTAGGCAAGAGGATGGCATCTTCATCAGTGAGTAGCGCATATACAATATACAATGATAAAGAGATGGCTACACAGTATTCTGAATATAATACCAAGATATCTGATAAGGAAGATGAAATAGAGAAATGGGAAGATTATTATTATACGAAATTTAGCCGTATGGAGTCAGCTCTTGCACAGCTTAACTCACAGCAGTCTTCTTTAAGCGGATTTTTTGGCGGATGATAAATATAGTATCAGTTGCATATGATGTAACTTATGGAGGCGGATATGGCAATTAATCAGGCTTATGAACAGTATAACAGAAATAAAATTTTGACAGCATCTCCGGCGGAGCTTACATTGCTGCTTTATGAGGGAGCGATTAAGTTCTGTAATATGGCTATAGTGGCTATGGAGCATGGAGATGTTGAAAAAACTCATATTAATATAAAGAAGGTTGAAAATATTATTATTGAGTTTCAGTCGACGCTTAATCATAAGTATCCGGTTGCTGAAGACTTTGACAAAATATATAAATACATATATGAGTTATTGGTGGAAGCTAATATCAGAAAAGATAAAGAACTTCTGGAAAGGGCATTGGAGCAGCTAAGAGGAATGAGAGATACATGGAAGGAAGTTATGGTAAGAGCAAAAAAACAGGGAGTAGCATCGGATAAAGCCTGACAGATATTTAATCACATGCGCCAGAATTAACAGGTGCTATAAATATTTTTATAATATGCTTTATAAATGTAAAGGTGGTTGTAATGAGCGCTGAAAACTATTTGCAGATATTGAAAGACAGCCTTATAAAGAAGAAAGACATTTTAAAAAAGCTTACTGAATTAAATGACGAGCAGGAGAATATAATAAACCAGCCGGAGTTTGACGAGACAGTTTTCAATAAGAATGTTGACCATAAGGCGGAACTTATAGAGAAGCTTATTAAACTTGACGAGGGCTTTAACTCTGTATTTGAGAGAGTTAAGGAACAGCTTAATGGAAACAGGGCTGCCTATGCTTCTCAGATAAAGAATATGCAGGGGCTTATAAGGGAAGTTACCGAGTTGGCTGCGCAGGTAGAGACTAAGGAGAAACGAAACAGGAGCCTTGTGGAAAGTCGTTTCGCAGCTATGAGAAAAGAGATAAGCAATGTCAGAAGAAATACTCAGATGGCAAACACATATTATAAGAATATGAATAAGCTCAACTACGAACCGCAGTTTATGGATAAGAAAAAGTGAGTTTGTAAAAATTTTAAAAAAGTTTATATTAGGGCTAAACTTTTTCAAAGTTGGTCCGATATAATAAATAACAGGCACACAAGTGACCTGAATCAAAAATAAGAGTGGCAAGGAAGCCACCTGGAAATTCAAGGAGGAAACAATTATGGTAGTACAACACAATCTTTCAGCAATGAACACAAACAGACAGTTAAGCAGTGTACAGAGCTCACTGTCAAAGGCAACAGAGAAGTTATCATCAGGTTACCAGATTAACCGTGCAGGTGATGATGCAGCAGGTCTTTCAATTTCAGAGAAGATGAGAAGCCAGATCAGAGGACTTAACAGAGCTTCTGACAACGCACAGGATGGTATTTCACTCATCCAGGTAGCTGAGGGTGCTCTTAACGAGACACACTCAATTCTTCAGAGAATGAACGAGCTTGCTACACAGGCTGCAAACGATACTAATACATCAACAGACAGGGATGCTATTCAGGCTGAGATTGATCAGCTCACAAGCGAAATCGACAGAATCCGTTCTACAACACAGTTCAACTCAATGAACCTGTTAGACGGTTCATTCACAGGCAAGAACCTTCAGGTAGGTTCTCTTGCAGGACAGAATATCGCTATTTCAATCAACAATATGAACGCTTCTACACTTGGCGTAAATGGTTTGAAGGTATCTTCATTCTCAGCAGCAGGAACGTCAATGACAGCTATTCAGAAAGCTATTGATACGGTATCAACACAGCGTTCAAAGCTCGGTGCTCTTCAGAACAGACTTGAGCATACAATCAACAACCTGGATACAACAAGCGAGAATACACAGTCTGCTGAATCACGTATCCGTGATACAGATATGGCTGAAGAAATGGTTGAGTACAGCAAGAACAACATCCTTTCACAGGCTGGACAGTCAATGCTTGCTCAGGCAAATCAGGCAAATCAGGGTGTACTTTCACTTCTCGGCTAATAATCATTACTACTATAATAATTGGAAGAACCGGTCGTATGACCGGTTCTTTTTCATGTATTGTAAAAGTGTGAGGTAAAACTTCTTTTTGATATAAACAATTCCAGAAAACGGATATATTTTCGGAAATTTAAAAAAATTGATTTTTTTTCAAAAAGGGCTAAAGTTATTAAAAAATCCTCCGATATATAAAACAAGTAAGTGATAGACAATTAAACAAGAAAATTATATCACTTTATATAATAATAAAAAAATTAAGGATGATTTTGATTATCAAGGAGGAAAATTATTATGGTAGTACAGCACAATCTTTCAGCAATGAACACAAACAGACAGTTAGGCAATGTTACAAAGTCACTTTCTAGCGCAACAGAGAAGTTGTCATCAGGATATAAAATTAACAGAGCAGCAGATGACGCAGCAGGTCTTTCAATTTCAGAGAAGATGAGAAGCCAGATTAGAGGACTTGACAGAGCTTCTGACAACGCACAGGATGGTATTTCACTCATTCAGGTAGCTGAGGGTGCTCTTAACGAGACACACTCAATTCTTCAGAGAATGAACGAGCTTGCTACACAGGCTGCAAACGATACTAATACATCAACAGACAGGGATGCTATTCAGGCTGAGATTGATCAGCTCACAAGCGAAATCGACAGAATCCGTTCTACAACACAGTTCAACTCAATGAACCTGTTAGACGGTTCATTCACAGGCAAGAACCTTCAGGTAGGTTCTCTTGCAGGACAGAATATCGCTATTTCAATCAACAATATGAACGCTTCTACACTTGGCGTAAATGGTTTGAAGGTATCTTCATTCTCAGCAGCAGGAACGTCAATGACAGCTATTCAGAAAGCTATTGATACGGTATCAACACAGCGTTCAAAGCTCGGTGCTCTTCAGAACAGACTTGAGCATACAATCAACAACCTGGATACAACAAGCGAGAATACACAGTCTGCTGAATCACGTATCCGTGATACAGATATGGCTGAAGAAATGGTTGAGTACAGCAAGAACAATATCCTTTCACAGGCAGGTCAGTCAATGCTTGCACAGGCTAATCAGCAGTCACAGGGCGTTCTTTCACTCCTCCAGTAATAAGAGATTTATTAAAGGCTGGCATAAAAGCCGGCCTTTTTTAACTTTAATAATGGCGTATAATTAAAATATAATCGGCAACACAGACAGTCGGATATAGGAGTGGTTATGGATAAATTGATCACTGTAATAATCCCATGCTATAATTCAACAAAATGGCTGCCGCAATGCTTTGTTTCGCTGGCGGAGCAGACCATAGGAATAGACAATATTGAGCTTATATTTGTCAATGATGCGTCAACGGACGACGGTGCAACATGGGCCATGTTGACGGATATAGAGAAAGCGTATCCGCAGTCAGTTATAATAATAGATCTTCCGGTAAACCGAAGACAGGGCGGCGCCCGCAATGAAGGGCTGAAATATGCGTCTGGAGAATACATATCCTTTGTGGATTCCGACGACTGGATTGACAAGGATATGCTTAAAAAAATTTACAATAGGGCTAAGAAGACGGACGCAGATATAGTTCAGTTCAATCATTATATATGTCTGCCGGGGCGGAAAATGATTAAATGTGCGCATGCTTCTGAGGATTTGGAAATAACAGTTAACAGTCTGCAAGAACGCAAAATAATGCTTATGTCGGAAAAATTAACCTATGGCTGCTGGAATAAGCTATATAGGAAATCTTTGATTGACAGTACAGGCGTGCAGTTCGCGGAAAATGTTATTTATGAGGAGCCTTTATTTGTGTATCCGCTGCTTTTTGCAGGCAGAAAGTATGTGACCATGCCGGACTGCCTATATATGTATCGTCAGAATTTGGAAGGCACTATGCACAATGATATGAAAGCATGCGAGACTTTAAAGCAACATGCGCAGGTTCAGCACAAGGTATGGAAATTTATGAAAAACACAGTTTATTTTCAGGAATTTTATGAGGAAATAAAATTATATTTTCTGCACACCTGCTTTTATGAAACGCTGGATTTTGCAAAGGCAAGGGGCATGAAAATAACCTATGAGTTGTATGAGTATTTGTATAATATTGTAACATCAGAGGTTCCGGATTATGATAAATCAGTTTATGAGCTTAAGATTCCTAAGCAGATGAGACTCTACAGGCTTGCAAAGCAGGGAATGACAGAGCAGCTGCTTGAGGAGTACTGCCGGCAGCTTTGATAATTTAAACTAATAGTATTTAAGTTCATAACATTTAGCATGGAGGTTAGCATGGAGATACCAAAGGGGTTTTTAGAAGGCGAAGTAAGAAACGGATTTTATGTAGAGAGTATGATGAAAAAGCTGTGGGCAGCGGGAATAGAGGTGCTATGCGAGATAGATAAGGTTTGCAAAAAGCACGATATTCAGTATTTTGCGGACTGGGGAACGCTGCTTGGCACTGTCAGACATAAGGGCTTTATTCCCTGGGACGACGATATGGATATAACCATGAAAAGAAAAGATTATATCAAATTTTGCCAGGTGGCACCAAAAGAACTGCCGGAGGGCTTTACTGTGTGCAATATACATACGGAGCCGGGCTGGATTGATATGCTTACTCATGTGACTAATGGAAGAAGTGTTAATTTTAGCGAGGAATACCTTGCAAAATATCATGGTTGTCCCTATGTTGTGGGTGTTGATATATTTCCCCTTGACTATCTTGCCCCAACAAAGGAGGAGGACGAATTTACGTGTTCGTTGATAAGAATAGTTGAGATAACAGCTAAATTTATTGATAATATGGAGGAAGAAGAGAAGAATAAGGCAGTAAGTGATATTGAAAATATGTGCGGCGTGAAATTTAACAATAATATGCCTTTGTCAGTGCAGATGTACAAGCTGGGTGAAAGGCTCAGTATGATGTACTCGGAGGAGGAAGCGACGCATATAGCCTTAATACCGGACCATGCCTGCAACAGACCTAACGACGTATATCCGAAGGAATATTATGCAAGCAGTATCGAAATGCCGTTTGAGTATATTACAATTCCGGTTCCTGTGGGATATGAGGAGATACTGAAGGTTAAATACACAGAAAACTGGAGAGAACCTGTTATAGGACATAGCGGACACGATTACCCGTTTTATAAGAAACAGAAGATGATGGTCTATAAGGAGCTTGGAATGTTATGAAAAAGGTTATTACATATGGAACATTTGACCTGTTTCATCAGGGGCATTACAACCTGCTAAAACGGGCGAAAGAAATGGGAGATTATCTCATAGTCGGAGTTACGACAGAGCATTTTGACGAGGCGCGTGGTAAAGTAAATGTAGTGGATTCCATAATGGAGCGGATTGAGCATGTCAAGCAGACCGGGCTGGCAGATATGATTTTGGTGGAAGACCACGACGGTCAGAAAATAGAAGACATACAAAAATACGGAGTTGACGTGTTTACGGTAGGCTCGGACTGGGTAGGAACCTTTGATTATCTCAAAGCGTTTTGCGAGGTTGTTTATCTTGAAAGAACACCCGATATATCTTCCACAATGCTAAGGAAAAATAAATTTTCTATCGTGCGTATCGGAATTGTGGGAACAGGACGTATTGCGCCAAGATTTGTGAACGAGGCAAAATATGTCAGCGGTCTTACTATAGTGTGTGCGTACAATCCGGAAAAAGAAAGTGCAGAGAAATTTGAAAAGCTGCAGGATATACCTTGTTACACCAGCGGATATGACAGCTTTTTGGAGAAGATAGACGCCGTCTATATTGCGTCGCCTCATCAGACCCACTATGAATATGCAAAGCTGGCTCTTGAGAAGGAAAAGCACGTGCTTTGTGAAAAGCCTATGGCATTTACAAGTCTGGAGAGCATAGAGCTGTATGACCTTGCTAAGGAGAAAAACGTAGTGCTTATGGAAGCGGTAAAGGCGGCGTATTGTCCGGGCTTCCAGCAGCTAATTAACGCAGCAAAGAGCGGAAAAATAGGTGAAATTAAAGATGTGGAAGCCTGTTTTTCGCGAATTGCGGATGTCAATTCCAGAGAGCGTACGGATAAAGAGTATGGCGGAGCATTTCTTGAATTTGGAGCAAATGCGCTGCTGCCCATAATAAAGCTTCTGGGAAAGGACTACAGAGATGTACAGATTAACAGTATTCGCGATGAAAATGGTATTGATTTGTACACAAAAATACAGATAAAGTACGATGACGCTCTTGCTATGGCAAAGGTGGGCGTAGGAGTTAAATCGGAGGGACAGCTTATAGTTGCGGGAACAAAGGGATACATAATTGCCCAGTCTCCATGGTGGTTGACAAAACGCTTTGATATCAGATATGAAGATTCATCTAAGGTGGAGCATTTTGAGCCGAGATTTCAGGGCGACGGACTTAGATATGAGATAAGCGATTTTATATCAAAAATTAACGGAAGAGACAAACGGGATTACAAGCTTACTGCTGGGGAATCCATTGCAATGTCGGAATTTGTTGAGTTATTTTTGGAAAAGGAAAGGATAGGCAGGCATTGAGAAAAGCAATTCAGTATGTTCAGGAGATGTCAGTGCAGGATGCTGTCAGTCTTGGATTTAACAGGTTTGAGGTAAGATTTGAGGATATAGAGCCAGCACTGCACAATAGCAGCGGGAAATTGTCGGAAGAGATAACCGGCAGAGTATCGGACGCCGGTGCAAAAATTATTGGCATTGTTGTGAAGGGTTTAATGGCAGCAGGTTATAGTGAAACCGGAGCTGAATCCGTAACTGAAACCATAACCGGAACCGTAGCTGGAGGCGAAGGTGTGAAAACTATGAAAAGCTGCATAGATAGGGCAGCAGAATATGGCGCAGAATATGTGGCGGTTGATACACGAGGAATGGAAACGCTTTGCAGACTTGCAGAAACTTTATCTGAGGTTTCAGAATATGCAGTAAGTGCAGGCGTAAGGATTTATATAGAAAACGGTTATGTGTGCCGCAACGGTGTACATTATCACGCGGAAAGCTCAAATGCCGCAGTATTATGCGGGCTTGTGGAAAGGCTTAATGCGAAAGCGGGAAAGGAAAATAATGGAAGCGAAGGAATTTCACAGTTCGGAATTTGCATAAATGTGGGCTATGCCAACCTTTTGGGGATAAATGTCAGGGAATTTATAACAGAGTGTGGAAAACATTTGGCGATTATGCATATGAGCGATAACAATGGCATCAGCGACCAGCATCAAATGCCGTACACATTTACAACGGGAAGAGGCATCCGTTCCACTGACTGGTACCACATAATAGGCGCACTGTACAGGCTTAAGTTTGATGGGGAAATAGTATTTGACACAACGGGAACCTTTAAGAGAACTCCGGTCAGGTTGCACAGGGCTATGCTGGAACTGCTGAATGGAATATACGGCGAATGGGAGGCGTGCCTTAACATTGAAAAGCGCCTAAGCGAGCAGGGAAAAAATATTATATTATTTGGCGCAGGAAAAATGGCGGAAAATTATATGGAAGCCTTTGGTGAAAAATATCCGCCGTTGTTTCTTGTGGACAATAATTCAAATGTCTGGGGTACAAAAAGACTTGGCTTCGAGGTTAAAAATCCGGAGGCGATTCTTGAAATACCTGAGGAACGGCGAAATGTATGGATATGTAATATGTATTATGATACCATTGGATTGCAGCTTGACAAAATGGGCGTAGAGTACAACTGTTATTTTGACCACTATTATCTGTAAATTATGGAGGAAATATGCTTGATATAGGAGTTCAGACAAAGGGGATTCTGCCGGAAAAAATGATTGACAAAGGTTTCGAGCAGATAAAGAGAGTAGGCTTTAACCGCGTCGATATTAATGTGGACGCATTTTTAAAGAATACAGATGTATATGACGGAAAGCTCAACAAATTTTTTGACCAGGAAATAGAAAATCTCGTGGTTTATTTTGGGCAGTATAAAAATGCTATGGACAGGCTGGGAATAAAGCCGTCGCAGATGCATGCGCCGTATCCTGTAAGAGTTGAGGGAAAAAGCGAGTTAAGCAGTTATATGCAGGGTACGGTTATACCTAAAAGCATAATTGTCGCAGAGGTTCTAGGCGTGCCATATGTTGTAATTCATCCTTTTAAAATGCAGTATTTGTATGGAAGAGAGTGTGAGCGGCAGGAAAATTTGAAATATTTTAAAATGCTTGTGCCGCTGCTAAAACAATGCCATGTAAAGGTGTGTCTTGAAAATCTTTATGAGAGCATTGGCAGCAGAATTGTCGAGGGCGTGTGCGCAGACCCTGATGACGCAGTTTGGTATATTGACACTTTAAATGAATATGCCGGAGAGGAGCTGTTTGGATTTTGCCTTGATACGGGACATATGCAGCTAGTAAAAAGAGAGCCTTACGATTTTATAATAAAATTAGGCAGCAGGCTTAAGGTTCTGCATATTCACGAAAATGACTATATTGCCGATTTGCACCAGCTTCCGTTCTCGTTTGGAAGCAATAAAAACGATGGTCAGAATTGGGACAGCATATGTCAGGGACTTAAGGAGATAGGTTTTGACGGAACATTAAGTTTTGAGACGTTTCCGACACTAAACAGTTTTCCGAAAAGCATGTCGGACACAGTGCTAAAATCAATACACGCTATAGGAGAGTATTTGGCGCAGAGGATTGAGGAGCTGGAATAGATTGAGAGCCTAAGAGAAGAAAACGTGGTAATGCATTTTGGATAGTAGGAGCAGTAAGGTGTGGTATGAGACTTGGTATAATAGGAACGGGAAGAATTGCAGAAAGATTTGTGAAAACGGCGCTTGCGGGGTGCAATGATAGTGCTTCTGCAGGGGCGGAAAACGAAGCGGGCTATATCGGCAGGGTTAGGATAGTATGCGTATATAATCCGCATATAGACAGCGCCGGAAGATTTGCACGAAAACACAATATTGATATATACACTGATGACCTTGAAAAATTGTCGGATATGGCTGACGCCGTATATATTGCGTCGCCTCATGAAACTCACTATGAGTACGCAAAGTCTATGCTGCAGGCAGGCAGGGATGTGCTGTGCGAAAAGCCCATAGCTCTTAAAAAATCTGAGGCGGAGGAGCTTTATAGAATTGCCGAACAAAAGTCTGTAGTGCTTATGGAGGCTGTCAAAACTGCATATTGTCCGGGATTTCAGGCATTAGTACGGATGGCGCAGAGCGGGAAAATCGGAAGGATTGTAGATGTGGAGGCCGCATTTACAAGGCTCACGCCATTTTACATGAGAGAATATATGGCGCCTGTTTACAACGGCAGTATGCTGGAATTTGGAAGCTATGTACTTCTGCCCATAATAAAGCTTATGGGCGCTGACTATAAAAATGTAGAATTTAAGAGCATACGCAGTCTTAATGGAGTTGATGCTTATACAAAGATTATGCTTGATTATGATAAGGGTATGGCTACAGGAAAGACAGGGCTGGGCGTGAAGTCGGAGGGGCAGTTGCTTATATCCGGCACGAACGGTTATATTCTGGCAGAGTCTCCCTGGTGGCTGACTAAAAAGTTTGAGGTGCGTTATGAGGATTCATCCAAAAGGGAAGTGTACACGTATCCATATGAATCTTCCGGGCTGCAGTATGAAATGCAGGAATTCCTTCATAAGGCGGCGAAAAAGCGCATGGAAACAGCCGGAAAGATAGCTGAAAAGACAGATGAGGCTGCAAGCAAAGAAAAATTTGTAAATGCAGGCAAGCGTAATCAGAGCGAAGCGGAAAAGGAAAAAGTGGCAGATGCAGGACTTACACCGAAAGAAAGCATTACTATGGCGGAGATTATGGAAAGGTTTCTGGAATGGAATGTACCGCAGGTGAAAGTGGCGGAAGATATTGACCATAAGCTTAAAATCTGGGCGCATAGAGGCTGCAGCTATGCGTATCCTGAAAATACGATTATGGCGTTTAAGGCAGCAGCAGAGCTTCCGGGCATAACGGGGATAGAGCTTGACGTGCAGCTTACAAAGGATGATGAAATAGTAGTATTTCACGATGAAAATGTGAGCCGGGTAACAGATGGTAAAGGAAATGTTGCAGACCACACGCTGGATGAATTAAAACGGCTTAAGCTATGTGCAGGAACGAAAAAGACAGAAGATACAGGCGAAAAAGCAGAATGTGCTGCAGTGGAAAATGCAGCGGATGAAAAACTCCTGCAAATTCCGACATTATCAGAGGTTTTGGAGCTTTTGAAGCCATATTGCAAGAATAATGGGCTTCTTATAAATATAGAGTTAAAGACCGGTGTGGTGCGTTATGAGGGGATTGAGGAAAAAGTTATAAAAATGGTGAAGGATTATGGGCTTTCAGATTACATTGTGTATTCTTCGTTTTTGCGTGAGTCGGTGCATATGGTAAAGCAGCTGGACAAAAATGCAAAGACTGCAATTCTGGCATACTGGCTGGAAGAGTGCGCGGACGGCGTAAGGAAGACAGGAGCTGACGCATTGCATCCTGCTATAGGGGGATTAGGCTTCGAGCTGCCTGCTGATATGGCAGGAAAGCCGGTGAGAGCTTGGAACTCAGAAGAACCGTTTTTTGGTGAGGATAAGCCGTTTGCGGAGAGCAGACTTGACAAATATGAAATGTTCAAAGCGACGGATATTATAACGAATGTTCCGGAAAGGTATTTGAAATAGGGGCGGCGGAAAGCAGTTTAGAGAAGAAGCGCGGACAGACTGTTTAGAATGGAGGCGGTATGAGGAATGATACGATTTGACGATAGATTTTTTGAGGCAGAAGAAAGATGCGGATTTGTGATTGAGCCTATGATGAAAAAGGCATGGGCCTGTGAAATAAATATCTTGTCAGAGGTCATAAATATATGCCATAAATATGGACTTACATACTATGCAGATTACGGAACGCTTTTGGGAGCGGTAAGGCATAAAGGCTATGTACCCTGGGATGATGACATTGATATTGCTTTAAAAAGAAGCGACTATATGATGCTTATGAAGGTGTTAAGGAGTGAGCTTCCGAGGCACTATGCAATAAATAACTGTTATGAGTCGTCAACGCACAGACAACCCATGAGCAGCGTGGCTAATTATGCAACATTTCCTGTGCCAAAGGCTGTTTGCGATGAATTTTACGGTTTCCCATATGTGGCGGGCATAGATATATATGCGTTGGATTATGTTCCGAGAGAAGAGGAATATGCACAGCTTCAGCTTTCTATGTACACTATGGTGTATGATATGGTACAGCGGCTTGACGAAATAAGGGCTAATGGCGAGGTGGAAAAATATCTGCCGCAGATTGAGGAAATATGTAGGGTTAAGCTTAAAAATGATGAACTGTTAAGAAGCAGGCTGTGGCAGCTGGGGGATAGAATACAGGGAATGTTTACAGAACAGGAAAGCGATTATCTTACATATTTTCCGAGGATTGTACAGGGAAGTGTTGGCTTTAGATATAAAAAAGAGTGGTATGATGATTGTTTTCCTATGCAGTTTGAAAATATTGAGATTAATGTGCCTGTGGGATATGATGAAATATTAAAAACTCTGTATGAAGATTATAATCAGTATCAGATAGGCTTGAGCGCCCACAATTATCCATTTTATAAAAAGCAGAGAGAATACTTGGAAAGGCAGAAAAAATAAATATATAAATTATATAGTTTTAATAAGAAAATCTGATGCGACTGTGTTAAGAAAAGTTTGTTGTACCGGCTGACGTTCTTGGGGAGTGCATAAGCATTAATATAAAGGGCATCATAGCCTTTAAAATGCAGATTTTTTCCTAAAAATTATCAAACTGACAAATAGGCTTAGCAGACCAATGACGACTGCAATTATACAAGCGGTTCTGTTGAATGTATTATATGGACTGCACCAGTAAACAGGAACTAAATTCCTTATGGAGCAGGCTATATTATATATGCCTGACAATATGGAACCTGACAATATAGAGTTTGACAGGAGGGGCTTGATAAAATTTGGCAGTACACATATAAGAAGCATAACCATGTAAGTACCGCGGATAAATGCTGTTGCTTTTTGCGCAAAAAGTGTGTATATAAGGATGCCTATAGATAACAGCATAAATCCTGTTGAGGCTGTTGATAATATGCGCGTAAATACATTTTCTAAAGTAATGTCTCTTAATATTTTTACAGGTATGCCTGACAGTGACATTAGCGTGGTACATAAACTTAGAATCAGAATACATATAATATAATAGACAAAGGCAGAAATTACCTTTGAAAACCAGTATTTTGTCTTAGATACAGATAATGAATAAAAGTATAAAAGCATACCGGATTGATTGTCTCCCATAAATGAGTGAACGGTATATGTAAGTAGCTTATATGACAAAAACACATTTACAGGCGTCATAACAACCAAAGCACCCTGATAAAATGTTATTGATTCAATATAGTCGCTTTTTCCTAAAAAGGAAAGCAGGTACGGCGTTTTATTGATTAGCATAATGGCGTTGATAACAAAATCAGGCAAGAGTTTCATTATCTCATACATAGCTGCAAATGCAGCGATAATGGATATTGACGTGAAAAGTATGGTTTTCATTTGTTTTTTAAGTTCATAAGACAGTAAAGTAATCACAATTCGTCCTCCATCCAGTCGTATGTGCTGTTGAGAATATTATCAACTGTAACATTTTCTATAGTAAAATCACTACATTCAAGCTGCTGAATAACAGCCTTCAACCTCTCGTTAGTGCCTGAAAAACGAAGCCTGCACAGTCGGCGGTTCTGTTCAACCACAACGACGTCGTCAGGAATGCTTCTCTGGCTGATATTGTGGGCAGTAATGATTTTGTAAGGTATCATGTCATTTTTATAGTAAGTCTTTGGAAGTATGGTTCGGTCTTTCATCAATGACACAACATCGCAAATGTCTGCGACAGAACTGTAATTGTCACTGGTGAGTAATACCGTATTGCCGTCACGTACATATGCAGCAATCCAGTCCTTTAGCTTTTTTGCACCGGAGCGGGACAGAAAGTTAAAAGGTTCGTCCAGTATAAGAAATTCAGGTTCGCATAATATAGAACTGATAATATAGATTTTCTTGTTCATATCTTCAGTCATCTCATTTAAAATAACAGACGGATCTATTTCAAAATAGTCTATCAGCATTTCTGCATAATCAATCCAGCCGGTTATACCTTTAAGCTGCATAGTCATATCGAGAAGCTCGGCACCGGTTAAATTATTTGAAAATAACAGGTCGTCAGGAACATATCCAATGCGGTATTTTAACTGTGCTGCGCTTTTAGGAGTTAAACTGTCAAACAGGCAAATCTCGCCCTGCTGAAAGTAGTTTAAGCCTGTTATAACATTGAGCAAAGATGTTTTGCCTTCATTGTCGGCGCCTATAAGAGCGTGACAGGTGCCTTTATCAATTTGGAGGTTGACATTGCGGCATATATTATAATGTCTGTTGTAAATATTCATATTATGTATTTGCAATATTGGCATTGTGTAATCCTTTCCAAAGTTTATAGTAAGTACATAATCTTTGACAATATGCTCACTTGTCGGCGTCATCTCGCTTTAGCATAAGACAGCTTCGCCAACCAGATCTTTTGCCGCCTCATACTTTTCCAATGGTATATCAAGAATTTCGCAGGCTTCCTCTATTGAAGCAGCAATATTCTTGTCGCATAAACGCTTTACTGCTGCAAGCATGGTCTTGGCTTCACCTTTTGATTCGCCTCGTTCCTCGCCTATTGCTTCACCGATTGCTTTGCCCTTTTCCTCGCCTTCCCTATATCCTTCTGCCCTTTCCGCTTTCAGCATCCTCCTGCGT
>CAYZZP010000023.1:0-35230 GCA_964482965.1 uncultured Lachnospira sp. | reverse complement strand
CACTTGAGACATTTTCTCTTGTGGTTTATTAAGACATTATCATAAATGACTTATAAATAGGCAGCCTTTTGTGCATAAAATATTGACATTATTAATTAAAAAACGTATTATTATTATGAACGGGTTCATAAAATTAAAGGAGAAATTTTAATGCCTAAAGTAATTGAAAACTTAAGAGAAAATTTGCTTTTAGAAGCCCGCAGACAGATTAAAAGCGAGGGATACGAAAAGACGACTATACGCTCTATTGCAGCAGCATGCGGTGTGGGAATTGGTACGGTGTACAATTATTTTCCCTCAAAAGATATGCTTATTGCGACATTTATGGCGGAGGACTGGCATTTGTGTCTTGAAAAGATGAGAAGTGATATTAACGGCTCCGATGATAACAGAGCGGCTTTGGAATGTGTATATAACACGATTTCAGGCTTTATCAGGGACAATAAACGCCTGTTTTCAGACAAAGATGTTGCGGTTATTTTTGCCACTGCGTACAGTTCATATCATAAAATGCTGCGCAATCAGATAGCAGATTGTATCAGCCGGCTTTGCGTCAATGGTTTTGCAGCTGAGTTTATAGCCGAAGCTTTGATTATCTGGACTGTGGCGGGAAAAAGCTTTGATGAGATTTTTCAACAATTAAAAATATAAAAAATATAATAATAAAACATAAAGGAGAATGATTATGAGTAGTTTTGAAAATTTACGTATTGTGGATAATTTTTACCAGACGTCGCTGTTTTTCCCGATGCCGACTGTCATCATCAGTACGCTTTGCGAAGACGGCAGCACAACTTTAGGGCCATATTCTTTGGTGCAGCCTTACTATGTGGCAGGAAAGGATTATTATGCAATGCTTTTGTGTTGCAGAAATTCCTCAAACACCGCGCAGAATATTTTGAGAAACGGCAAATGCGCTCTCAATTTTATTGACGATAAGCCAAAGAATTTTAAGGAGGCTGTAAAGCTTTCTTGGCCGGGAGATAAGCCTGAGGATAAGATGCCTAAGTGTAACTTTAAGCTTGAAAAAAGCATGGTTGAGGAGGAAACTGGGGAATTAAGACCTATGGTGCTGACTGACGCAATCGAAGCAGTTGAGTGTACATGGATGCGCGGGCTTGACGGTGCAGATAAAGATGTTGCAGGGCAGCTTAACGGCTATGAGGAGCCATATCACGATTTTAACGGTATTACAAGCAAGTTTGGCGCACATTTTATTCTTCGTGTAGATAAAATTCTAATGAAGAAAAAGTATAGCGACGCTATCATAAACGGTGTAAAGGCAAAGGATTTTCCGGCGCTTCCTGTTGATTACGGATACCGGGACAGCAAAAATTTCTGGTTCCACAGAAAAAGACGTATGCGCGCAGAACTTTTGCAGATGCGTAAGGCATCTTTAGAATCAGTGCGTTATGCAGCAGACCGCGCTGACGACAAGATAAAATTTACAGATGAAGCACTTATGACTATTCTCGGTGTTCCGCGTGTGTTCCTTCCGGTTGTGCTTAAGGGCTGTGTAGACTGGGCGAAGGAAAATGGCGTTGAGCTTGTAACTGAAGAGCATATGAAGATTATTCAGGACAAACGCGCCAAAGAAAAAAATAAAAAGTGAGGTTGATGATATGAAGGTTTTATTGGCAGGCGCATTTGGCAATCTGGGCGCCGATATACTCAAAAAACTTATTGCCGATGGTCATGAGGTTGTTGCGGCGGATATAGCAGAGCGCGATCTCGGTATTGAAAAGAAATATACTTTTAAGAAGATTGATGTTACAGACAAAGCAACCTTAAACGGTATTTGCGACGGCATTGAAACAGTTATTACAACCGTTGGGCTCACTAAAGGCTCGGCAACCGTTACGCCTTATGAGATTGATTATCAAGGCAACCTAAACCTTTTGGAGGAGGCAAAAAAGGCGGGAGTTAAGAATTTTACATTTATTTCGGTTATCAAGGCGGATAAGGCGCCGCACATTCCTATGCTTCACGCAAAGGCTATGTTTGAGGAAAAACTGAAAAACAGCGGAATAAATTATGTTATTCACCGCCCGACAGGATATTTTTATGACATCATCAAGGTATTTAAGCCTATGATACAAAAGGGCGAGGTTACCCTGCTCGGCAAAAAGCCGGTTCATGCAAATGTTATTGCGACTGAGGACTTTGCTGAGTTTATTGTTTTGCATATGACTGATAAAAATGTTACATATGATGTCGGCGGCAAAGAAACTTATTCTTATGAAGACCTTGCAACCCTCTGCTTTGAGGCGGCAGGCAAACCGGTTGTTATCAAGCGTGCTCCGGCTATGCTTTTTGATGTGCTTGCATTTGTAAACAAGGTTAAAAAGACAGGTAAGGAGGGCGTTCTTAAATTCGGCAAATGGACTATGACCGAGGAGATGGTGGGCTCTACCGTTTACGGCAATATGAGCTTTGCTGAGTATATTAAGGAAAGTTTTAAGGAGGAAAAATAAATGGCTTGGAATCTTTTAGGTATTATCGCAATAGTATGTGCTGTACTCAGTGCGGTAGGTTTTTATAAGTTTGTTTACTTTCTTTCTATCGGCTACGGCTTTGCCATAGCAGGAGGCGGTATTACTATCTTAATAATGGCGCTTATTAACCCTACTACGGCGCCGATTTGGCTGACATTGCTTCAGGCGGCGCTTTTTCTTGCCTATGGTATACGTCTTTCAGGATTTTTGCTTGCCCGCGAGATAAAGAGCGCTACTTATAAGAAAACATTTAAAGAGGTTTCTGGTGACGGAAAGAAGATGCCGTTTTTCGTGCTTTTTGTTATCTGGATATCGGTTACTGTGCTTTATACTGCTCAGGTAAGTCCTATGCTTTACCGCTATTATAACGGTGCTAAAGACATTATAGTTCCTATTGTTGGAGTCGTAATTTCTATTCTTGGTCTTGTTATTGAGGCGGCTGCTGACAATCAGAAATCAGCGCAGAAAAAAGAAAATCCGGATAAGGTTGCAACTAAGGGGCTTTACAAGATTGTGCGCTGTCCTAATTATTTCGGAGAAATTACTTTCTGGACAGGAATATTTATAAGCGGTGTCACTGCATATTCAGGCATCGGACAATGGATTATGGCAATTATAGCTTACATCTGTATTGTCTTCATTATGTTTAACGGCGCGCAGCGTCTTGAAAAGCGCCAGATGGCACGTTACGGTGCAGATAGGGAGTATAATGATTATGCTGACAAAACTCCGATAATTATTCCATTGCTGCCTGTATATCATCTTAACAAGAAATAAACGGTGTGCTTTGTTTTCACA
Organism: uncultured Lachnospira sp.; assembly: GCA_964482965.1. Taxonomy (GTDB): domain Bacteria; phylum Bacillota; class Clostridia; order Lachnospirales; family Lachnospiraceae; genus Lachnospira. The sequence continues at coordinate 31,937 of CAYZZP010000023.1, read as the reverse complement.
TAAGAATGGAGATTATTATGAAGGATTTTTCAGTTTCAATGGCGCTTGTGGATTGTATTCCTGTAATATGTTTTGCAGCAGCGGCGGTAATTCTAATGCGCGACATTTATAACAAAATGAGTAAAGGCGCATTTGCGCTATTTGCAGCAGGCGTTATTAATGTCACATGTGCAGGGGCTTTAAAGGCAGTATATAAGCTGCTTTATGCGTTTGGCATCTGTGATTTTGAGGCGCTCAACAATATATTTTTTCCGGTGCAGTCTATCGGCTTTATTTTTGCGGGAGTTGGTATCATTGCAATGCTTTGCCACAAGCAGGGTAAGCTTTATGCAGCCGCACCGCCTGTATTCAGCGGTACATTTCTTTTTGTAGGACTTATGGTTGCGGGACTTGGAATGATGAACGCAGGGCTTTCGGTTATTGCGGTTAAAATGAAAAAAGGCAGTATAGTAGTGCTTTTTGTACTTTCATTTATATTTTCGCTTTGTATGGGATATCTCTCATCACGGGATTTTGCCGAAGCGGCTGTTAACTGGGCTGCTGAAGGAGTAAATGTGGCAGGTCAAGGCGCGTTCCTCGCAGGCATACTCGCTCTGCACAAGTCAGGACTTGCTGAGTTTAGACTTAAAATTTGAAAAATTGATTGGTACGTAAATTGATTGGTAAAAATTAAACATTGACAGACCATGAAAAAAGGTTTAGACTAATTATCATAGAAACAAAGGCGTTCTGCATATAATGCAGAGCGCCTTTTTGTTTTTGATTACAGGGTGTTTATAATTGGCAATTCGATTGCAGCATGTTTTTGATTAGAAGGGAGTGTGATGAAAATGGACGTAAGCGAAAGATTAGATTTATTAGACAGGGCAGATGTGGTTAATTCGCTGCTGGCACGCTACGGCGTAAAATTTGGCATTTATAAGAATAATACATTTCATGAGCAGTTATTTCCATTTGATCCGATTCCACGAATTATTGGAAAGACGGAGTTTGATTATCTTGAAAGAGGGCTAAAGCAGCGTGTAAAGGCTTTAAATTTATTTTTAAAGGATATTTATAACGAGAAAAAGATTTTAAAGGATAAGATGGTGCCGGAGGAATTTATATATGCCTCCAGCGGCTATCTGGCCCAGTGCGAGGGCTTCGTTCCGTCTAAGGGCGTATATTCCCATATATCTGGAATTGATTTGGTGCTGGGAAAGGACGGAGTATGGTATATTTTGGAGGACAACTTAAGGGTTCCGTCAGGCGCCTCGTATCCCATGATTGCCAGAGAGCTTTGCCGCAGGAGCAGCCCGAAAACCTTTAATAAGGTGTCTGTGTCGGATAACCGGGATTATGCGGAGCTGCTGAAAAAGACGCTGGATTATGTAAACACAGGCGGACTGACGGTTGTATTTACTCCGGGGCGCTATAATGCGGCATATTTTGAACATTCTTATCTTGCAGAGAGAATGCATGTTCCGCTGGTTACGGGAAGGGATTTAATATCTGAAAATGACAAGCTGTATTTTGTGGACTACAATGGAAAAAAGGAGCAGGTTGGTGCAGTGTACCGTCGTATTTCCGACGAATATCTTGACCCGATGAGCTTTAATAAGGAGTCCGTAATTGGCGTTCCCCATATGTTTGACATTTACAGAAAAGGTAATGTGGCGGTTGTAAATGCGCCGGGCAACGGGGTGGCTGACGATAAGGGCATATATTATTTTGTGCCTAAGATGATTAAATATTATCTCGGCGAGGAACCGATATTGCACAATGCTCCTACATATCTGCCGTATTATGAGGAAGACATGAAATATGTGCTGGAAAATTTCGATAAGCTGGTGTTAAAGGACGTGGCGGAAGCAGGCGGTTACGGAGTTGTGTTCGGAAGCAGTATGACCGCGCAGGAGAAGGAAGATTTTATAGCTCTGTTAAAAAGAGAGCCGAGGCGGTTTATTGCGCAGGAGGTCATTGATTTCTGTGATTTGCCAATTCAGGAGAAGGGCGGTCAGGTTGACAGAAAGGCTGATTTGAGGGCGTTTGTTCTTTCATCAGATGAACCTGTGGTATGGAAAAGCGGGCTTACAAGATTTTCAAGGAATCCTGATTCATTTATAGTAAATTCATCACAGGGAGGAGGTTTCAAGGATACATGGGTGTTAAATCAGTAGAAAATATAGACAGATTATATTGGCTTGGAAGATATTCCGAGCGTGTGTACACAACCTTAAAGCTTTATGAAAAGCGTTTTGACAGTATGATAGAGGAGGGCGTAAAGGGCTATGACGAGTTTTGCCAGTCTCTGGATATTCCTAATATCTATGCTTCAGTTGAGGATTTTAGGAAAAAATATCCGTTTGGAAGGGACGACCCCAATTCTATTTACAGCAACTTAATAAGGGCGTATGATAATGCTATAGAGCTTAGAGAGGAAATTGGAAGCGAGACACTCGCCTATATTCAGATGGCGGTTTACGAGCTTAATAAGGCGGCGGTAAGCGAGTCTCCTATGATTGAATTTCAGAGTGTTCTGGATTGTATTCTTGCATTCTGGGGAATTGTGGACGACCAGATAGAGGAGGAGAATACGAGAAATATTATCAAAGTGGGAAAAAGAGTAGAGAGAATAGATTTATATGGAAGACTGCATATAGACAGAAATTTTATGCGCAGGGAGGTTCATAGAATCAGCGGAAGAATTGACAGGTCAGGGCTCCGCTATAATAAGCAGGTCATAAAACGGCTTAACGAATTAATCGAGGAGAAGGTTCTGAATTATTCTGAAATTGTAAAGGAAATTGAGAGAATACTGGAGGAATAGGGTCGTGAAAAGGTTAAAATTCCGGTATGGTTTAAGAATTGAATTTGATTCGCCCATTGTTAATCACAGCTTTACGGTGCGATGCGCTCCCGAAACTGACGAGCGGCAGATTATTTTGCAGGAAAATATTCGTATTCTGCCAAATGAATTTATAAGCCAAAGCAGGGATTCTTTCGGCAACATTTACTACTATGGCAGGACGGAAGCCAAGCATAATTTGTTCGAGGTTGTTACGGAGGGCATAGCCGAGACGGGTGTTTCTGACGGAACTGTTGCAGACGAGCAGTATAAGCTGGGAATGTTTATAAAACAGACCGCTTACACTAAGCCGGATAATGCGCTCAGGGAATTTTTTAAAGGCTTAGAGCTGTCAAAGGAAGCAGGAAATCTTAAAAAAAGCCTTGAAATTATGGAGGCTGTCAGAAAAAATTTTTCTTATGCCAAAGGAGTTACTGATATATCCACCACAGCGGCGCAGGCATGGGCTATGAGAAAGGGCGTGTGTCAGGATTATACGCACATAATGCTCAGCCTGTGCAGAATGGCGGGTATTCCTTCAAAATATGTGGCAGGCATGCTTATTGGCGAGGGCTATAGCCATGCGTGGGTAGAGATTGCCGACAACTGTAAGTGGTATGGTCTTGATCCAACCAACGGCGTGAGAGTGCTGGAGGACCACATAAAGATATCTCATGGAAGAGATTATGAGGACTGCCTTATTAATCATGGCGTATTTACCGGAACAGCCCGCCAGAGCCAGACTGTGTCGGTGGTGGTGCAGGAAATGACGGATAATGTAATCATTTAGCATGGATAAATTTGGATTCGCAGATGGCTGTGAAAGGATAGCAAAGTATATTGAAGAAAAGATTTGAGAAGGGAAAATATAAGTATGATAACGTCAATAGTCAGTGTGCCTCTTCCGGTAAACGAAATGCTTGAGATTAAGAAAAATCGTTTTGTGCCGGATAACGGCGGCAATGGGAAAAGGATAAGCATAGTGACCGGAATACACGGCGACGAGCTGGAGGGACAGCTTGTGTGCTTCGAGGCGGCGAAAAGAATCCGGGAAAATCCGGGAAAGCTAAAGGGGACAGTGGACATATATCCGGCGCTCAATCCGCTGGGAATTGATTCTATTACAAGAGGAATACCCGGATTTGATTTGGATATGAACAGAATATTTCCGGGAGCGCCTGATGGAGCAATGACAGAGTACATAGCCACAAATATTATAAAGGATTTGGTAGGCTCTGATTTGTGCATAGATATCCATGCCAGCAATATTTATCTTACGGAGCTTCCTCAAATTAGAATAAATGAGCTGCACAAGGATAGGCTTGTACCTATGGCCAAAGAAGCAAATGTCGATTTTGTATGGGTTCATGGGGCTAATACGGTACTGGAATCTACACTGGCATACAGTATGAACAGCCTTGACGTGCCTGCTCTTGTGGTTGAAATGGGGGTTGGAATGAGGCTTACGCCGGAATACGGTATCCAGCTTACGGACGGAATTTTCAATCTTATGAGCAGAATGAATATCTGGGAGCAGGAGAATATAGAGGTAAGGGAGCCTATAGTATCTGAAAATCCTAATGAAATATGTTATCTCAACGCTCCGGTTTCGGGGCTGTTTTTAAAGAAAAAGCTTCATGGAGTTATGGTGGAAATGGGTGAGGAAATCGGAGCCATATTAAATCCATACACAGGAGAGGTTATGAAAAGTATTATGGCGCCTGTGAAGGGGCTTCTGTTTACTATAAGGGAGTATCCGGTGGTGGACGAGGGCTCGCTGCTGGCTAGAATTTTGAAAATGGAGGGACAGGAATAATGGTAAAAGAGCTTATTTATAAAATACCTTCCATTTACAGGGATGATTTTTGTATAAACGGATATAAATTTGGAAGCGGCGAAAAGTCGCTCTGCATTGTTGGCAGCACCCGCGGAAATGAGTATCAGCAGATATATACCTGCTCCCGGCTGGTACACAGGCTGAAGGAGCTGGAGGCTTGCGGCAGGCTGAATCCCCGGAAGGAAGTGTTTATTATTCCGTCGCTTAATCCGAGTTCAATGAATATCGAAAAGCGTTTCTGGCCTACAGACAATACGGATATCAACAGAATGTTTCCGGGTTATAGTCTGGGAGAAACCACACAGCGTATTGCGGCAGGTGTATTTGAAAAAATATCGGCTTATGAAAACGGAATACAATTCACTTCATTTTATATGCCGGGAAAATTTTGTCCGCATGTGAGAATGATGAAAAGCGGCTATGAAAATGTGGAGAAGGCGAGACAATTTGGGCTGCCGTACATAGTATTAAAGGTGCCGAAGCCTTATGACACAACAACCCTCAACTATAACTGGCAGTTGTGGGAGACAGACGCATTCAGCATTTATGGAAGGTCAACGGACGAGCTGGACGAGGAGAGCTCTAAAGAAATTATAAACAGCATTATAAGATTTATGACTGCTAACGGTATAGCGGCAGATGAGGATAAAATATTTAATGAAGTAGAGGCAGGCTTGGCTAAAGAGTCAGAATCCCGCGTTTTTATGGATAGGGAGCTTTTGTCTGTCAGACCTAAATGTTCAGGCATATATAAAAGCATTGTAAATGTGCAGGATAAGGTTGTTAAGGGACAAATTCTTGCATATGTAATTGATTCCTGCGAGGGCGGTATTCTTGAGGAGCTGAAAGCCCCTGCCGGAGGCACAATATTTTTTGCCCACAGCAAACCGCTGGTTTATGCTAATACGGCGGTTATGAAGCTGCTTCCGGGGTGAAATTTAGCCCAAGGGGGGCATGTTTGGTTGAAAATATATTTGAGCGTAAATATGTAAATAAAAAAGATACCATAATATGTTATGCTTGAGCCTACATACAAGCACATTTTGCTTATAGATGTGTCCCAATGGGGCGGAAGCATAGTTCTTGACGACGGGCTTTTTCTTGCCTGCCAGAGTACGCTGGCGCAGAAGATTGTGGCAAGGTCCAATGTTTCTTCGGCAGTGCTTGGCGGCGAGGGTATATTTAATCTGTCTCTTGTAGGAAATGGAATAGCGGCGCTGGAAAGCCCTGTGCCGGCAGACGAATTGATATCTATAGGTTTGCAGAACGACTGTCTTAAGATAGACGGAAATATGGCTATAGCGTGGTCAGGTTCACTCGATTTTTCGGTTGAGAAGTCAAGCAAGAGCCAGTCAAAAACTCAGGGAATCGGAGTCGGAGATGCGCTTGGAGTTATTGGGAATGTGCTGGAGAGGTTATAGAAACTGCAGAGGGTCTATAGTGTGCATGCTTATTATGCATGTGATGTTGAAAATACAAAAAATAGCAATAGCGGATGGCAAATCACTGTAAGGAGTTTTGCCATCTGTTTTCATTTTTTAATAAATTTTTGCATAAAGCAGGATTGCTTTGAAAAATATTATAATATTTACACATTTGAAATAAGGCGAGAGAAAGTTGTTAATTTATGTATAATTCTCTATATTTTCCACATAATAACCATACTTCACATGATATAAAAAATGTATCTGAGAATAATATAAAATTGTGGAAAATGATGGTAATTGCAGGAGGGATAATAGGATTATGAAAGCAACAGGAATAGTGCGTAGAATAGATGATTTGGGGAGGATTGTTATTCCGAAGGAAATAAGGCGTACCTTAAGAATAAGAGAGACAGATCCTCTTGAAATATTCACCAACAGAGAAGGGGAAATTATTCTAAAAAAATATTCGTCCATAGGTGAGCTTGGTGAGTTTTCTAAGACGTATGCGGAATGTATGGCGCAGACCACAGGAAACGTGGTATGCGTATCAGATAGGGATCAGATTGTGGCCGCGGCTGGAACTGATAAGAAAAATCTTCTGTCAAAGGCAGTTTCATGGGAACTGGAGAGCATTATGGATGATAGAAATTCTGTGCTTGCAATGAACGGTGAAAGGGAATATATTAAGATTACAGCCGACGGAGAAGAGAATTATGCAATGCAGGCAATAAGTCCAATTATATGCGAGGGAGATGTGTGCGGAGCTGTAATTATGTTGTCTAAGGATGACAGGAACAGATTTGGGGATGCACAGAAGCAGATGGTGGACACTGCCGCTAATTTTCTCGGCAGGCAGTTGGAGTCATAGCCGGAATGTGAAATGCTTTGAACAGGTATCCTGTAAGGTATCTGGGCAGATATAAGAGAAGGATATAAAAAACATGGGGGAAATAAGTAAATAATTAAATAACAGGAAAAGGCGGCGGAAGATAATGAATGATGAGTACATCAGGGAAAAGTATAATATAGAGGATTTAAAAAATATAATCAGCAAGCTGAGACAGCCGGACGGGTGTCCATGGGACAGGGAGCAGACCTATGAAAGCATGCGGCAGTGCGTTATTGATGAGGCACAGGAGGTCGTGGAGGCCATAGATAACAAGGATTGCATAAATCTTAAAGAGGAGCTTGGCGACTTGCTTCTTCAGGTGGTTATGTATTCAAATATAGCCGAAGAACGCGGAGAGTTTACATTTGAGGACGTGGTAAATGAGCTTTCAAAGAAAATGGTCCGCCGTCATCCGCATGTATTTGGAGATTTGCAGGCTATAGAGGCGGAACTTAAGCCCGTTACCGATAAGGGTGTGAGCCGCTGGAATGCCATTAAGTTTAAAGAAAAAGAGGAGAAACTTAATGAGTATGAGAGTCTGTACGGAGAGGGGAAAATAGGCTTGGAATTGCTGGAAAAGAAGCGTAAAAGCCTGTCAGAATTGAAAAAAACATTAAATATTTAATAAAAATGATATAAAATTACTATAAATGTGCGTATTCTATTGACAAAACTGTAAAAAAAGTTTATAAATGTGTGTGTTGGGGTATCCCAAACGAATATACGTGTTGAGGAGAATAATTAGCATGAATAAGACAGAATTAGTTGCTGCAATAGCAGAAAAAACAGAGTTATCAAAGAAGGATAGCGAGAAGGCTTTAAAGGCATTTATCGAAGTTGTTGGAGAGCAGTTGAAGAAGGGCGAGAAGATCCAGTTGGTTGGTTTCGGTACATTCGAGGTTGCTAAGAGAGCAGCTAGAACAGGTAAGAACCCACAGACAGGCAAGGCAATTAAGATTCCTGCTTGCAAGGCACCTAAGTTTAAGGCTGGTAAGGGCTTAAAGGATACTGTTAATAAGAAGTAATTGTAAATTATAATATTTAATAGTGTTTGTGAAGAAGTGCCTTTAAAGGCACTTCTTTGTTTTATCCGGCAGCGGGAGGTTTGCCTGCGGCGGGAAACGACCCAAGAGAAGGAGCGGTTATGAGATTAGATAAGTATTTGAAGGTGTCGCGTCTTATTAAGAGAAGAACAGTGGCAAACGAAGCATGCGACGCAGGACGGATTAAGATTAACGACAAGGTGGCAAAGGCGTCTGTTGACGTGAAAGCAGGAGACATTATAGAGATAGAATTTGGCAACCGTACGGTTAAGGTGCGTGTTACTGATGTGAAAGAGACTGTTCGCAAGGAAGAGGCGGCAGAAATGTTTGAATATATTTAAGCTTCTTGTCATACATTGGTTATAGGACAAAAACTAATGTATGGAGGCAGTCTGTATGATGGATGAAAAAATAAAGCAAAAACGTTCACATAAATTGCACATGGAGGACCGCAATAAAATAGAGATGACAGGCATTACTGATGTTATTTCATTTGATTTGAACAAGGTGGTGCTTGAATCGGATTACGGCGTAATAACCATAAAGGGAAGTAATCTCCACGTCAATAAGCTTTCTGTGGAGAAGGGCGAGCTTGATGTGGACGGCAGTATAACAGCTATTGATTATTCCGAGGTGAGCAGCTATGCCAAAAAAGGTGAGTCTTTTGTAAACAGGCTCTTTAGGTAGCATATGGTAAGTGAATTTATAGCTGTTCAGGGCAGGCTGTTTTTAATGGCGTTATTTTGGGGAATGGTTATAGCGGTGGAATATGACTGTATAAGAATATTCAGGCGCGTTATTATTCATAAAAAAGTGTGGACGACTTCTGCGGAGGATATAATATATTGGCTGATTGTGGGGATTCAAGTATTTTGCCTTCTCTATGAGAACAGCAACGGTGTGGTTCGCGGATTTATGATAGGCGCTATGATTGCCGGGGCTGTAATATACAGGTATGGAATAGGTAAATTTTTTGTGCGTTATGCCTCCAAAATTATTATATTCCTGTTAAAACCATTGAAAAAAATGCTGCGGTTTATTAGAATGTACTTGAACAAGTTTTTTGCAAAGTTAAAAAAGCTGTGTTGCGCCATAAAAAACAAGCTTTTTTGCAGACCTTCAAAGAGGAAAGGAAAAAATAATGAAACTGGAATCGAGAAGAGAAAGAGAATTAAGACTTAAAAAGCAGCGTCGCTCAGGTGCTTTGGGGATGATTATTATGCTTGGAATGGTGATGGTTGTTGCTGTTTCGCTGCTTGTGAGTACAAAAGCTTTAAAAGAAAAAAATAAAGAATATGAGACTCAGAAGGCAAAACTGGAACAGCAGCTGGCGGAGCAGCAGGAGCGGAAATCTGAGCTGGAGGAATATAAAAAATACGTTCAGACAAAGAAATTTGTCGAGGAGGTCGCAAAGGATAAGTTTGGTCTTCTGTATCCTGACGAAATAGTGTTTAAACCGGAAGATAAGCAATAAATGGAGCCATTGGCAGGATAGGTTAATTAATCTGTCGCGCAGGGCTTCTTTTTTTGTACCCTGATTTAATATTAATTCAATGATTTTAATTAATATGTTTTAGTAGGTTTGAGCCATTTTTGTAAAAAATCCAATTATTTCGTGGCAGGCGCTAAAATATGACAAATATCGTTGTTTAAAAAAGCTATAATATTTGTCGCTACAATGAATTAACAGGCGATTGAACAGGAGGGTCTATGGAAACAGTTCAGGATTATATGGCATCATATTCGTTAAGTAAGCTGGAGGAGACGGCAAAAACCTTCAGAAGACTGGGAGAGGCTTATGATAATGTGGCAGATTTGCAGCAGGGATATCCGGGAATTGCCAAACAGCTATTGCTGGTGGCAGATGTGCTTGAAGAGTGCGTGACAATTAATATGTACTCAGAGGAAGTAGATAAGGACTACGTCAGAGAACTCTTTAAAAAATGCTTTTTTAATGGAATAAGAATAAAAAATGTCCAGAAAATCAGAAAAAACAGAGGACAGAGCGAGCTTGTACTACAGGCGAGAACTGTGGGAAGCGGCTGTGTTTCAATAAAAAAACTGGTGGTTTTGGTGGAGGAAGTAATGGGGACAGGCTATTATGCACAAGGCTCAAGCAGGACAACCATAAGCGAGGAATATCATCAGTACATACTGGTTCAGGAAACCCGGTTCAGGCTTCTTACAGGAGTGGCGAGGCGAGGCAAAGGCTGCAGCCGTTTTAATGGGGATAATTTTCTTATATCGAGGCTGGATTGCGGAAAAGCTATTGCGGCTATTGCGGACGGTATGGGAAGCGGAAAAAGAGCATTTATTGAAAGCCGTATGGTCATAGAGCTTATGGAAAATTGTATTGACGCAGGTTTTGAGGAGCGGGCGGCTCTGGATCTTATAAATGCCGCTTATATAGCTGGTGGTGCAAAGGGAGTAAATCCCGTAACTATGGATATGGGAGTTGTTGATTGTCAGGCCGGTATGCTTCATTGTATTAAGCTTGGGGCGGCGGCTACGTTTATAAAAAGAGACACATGGGTTGAGGTTATCAAATCTACAACTTTGCCGCTGGGAGTGCTTGAAAAGGTGGATTATGAGTGCGTTACCAAGAAATTGTATGACGGAGATTATGTGGTTATGGTGAGCGACGGCATTTTGGATAACCTGCCGGGAGTGGACAAGGAAGAGCAGATGGCGGAGATTATCAACAATATAAAAATACGAAAACCTGACGCTATGGCGGAGGAGATTATGAGCGAATCCTTAAAACACAATGATAATAAGCCGTCGGACGATATGACGGTACTAATTATGGGATTGTTTGACACTTACGAAAAATGATAATATAATCGAATTATGGTAGAAAAAGTATATAAATATATTAATGAAAATAATATGCTGGACGGATGCAGGCATATCGTAGTGGGCGTCTCAGGCGGAGCAGACTCGGTATGTCTTATCATTGTGCTGTGCAATATAATTAAAAAATATGGTCTTGATGTGAAATTGACCGCAGTGCATATAAATCATGGGATAAGAGGCGCAGAGGCGGACCGAGACGAGGCATTTACAAAAAACCTGTGCGGCGGTCTGGGTGTGCCTTTGGTGGCGAAGACTGTAGATGTGCCGCGGCTTGCCAGGGAAGATGGGCTTTCAGAGGAGGAAGCCGGAAGAAAGGCAAGGTATGAAATTTTTGGCCGGTTGGCGGGCCATGACGGAAGAATTGCGGTGGCTCACCATATGGACGACGAGGCGGAGACTGTACTTATGAATATATTCAGGGGCTGCGGCTTGAAAGGCGCCGGGGGAATTGCCCCTGTGAGAGAAAATATTATAAGGCCGTTTTTATGTATTTCAAGAAGTGAAATTGAGGACTATCTGAAAAGTATAGGACAATCTTATGTGACAGACAGCACCAATCTGTCATGCGACTACACGCGAAACAGGCTTCGCAACGACATAATCCCAATTATCAGGGGCAGCTTTAACCCTAATGTGACAGAGAGGCTTTGTCATATGGCGGAGGAAATGCGGGCTGCTGAAGATTATATGGAACAGCAGGCAGAGGCGTTGAAAGCAGAGGTTTGCAGCTTTGATATCAGTGCTATGGGAAAGCGCTGCGTGGTAAGTCTGGAAAGGTTTAAAAATGTACCGGAGGTTCTTCAAAGCCGCATTATAGCAGGAGCTTTGGCGCAGTTAGCCGGAAGCTGCAAGGATATATATAGAAAGCATGTTGAGGCGGTGCTGGAGCTTGCGAATATGCAGGCGGGCAAGGAAATATATCTGCCGTATGGAATAACTGCGGTTAGAAGCTGTGAAGCGGTGGAATTGCTTCAGGGATATGACATTAACAGGCGGGTAAATAATGAATCGGAAATAAAGAAAGATGTATCAGCTGGCAGTGTTGACAGCGGTTGTATAGATAGCGGTCGGCATATAGATAAGTGTTGTCTGTACATGGAAATGCAGCCGGAGAAACTTCTTGAAAAGCCCATAGTGCTTGAAATTCCGGGAAGCGTATATTATGACGGAAAGCTTAAGACCGGAGCCAGAATGTTTTTTGAGGTATATGAGAATTCAGAATTTTATAAAAGTATTGAAAAAAATAGAAATAATGACTATACGAAATATTTTGATTATGATACAATAAAAAATACAATTTGTGTCAGAAACAGGAGAGAGGGCGATTGTATTACAATTTCCTGCCGGAAGGTTGACGGTTCAGAGGTTTATGGCAACAAAAAGTTGAAAAAAGAGTTTACGGATAAAAAAATTCCGGGAATATTTAAAGATATGGTTGTGCTACTGACTGTTGGAAATAATATTTTGTGGGCGGCAGGCGTCAGACAGAGTATGAGATATTATGTCAAGGACACTACAAAAAGGATTCTTAAGGTTAGTATTGATTTTAAGGAGGACGAAGGATATGACACCGGAAATCAGCGTATTGATATCTGAGGAGCAGATACAGAGAAGGGTCGCAGAGCTGGCAGAGCAGATAAGCAGGGATTTTGCGGGAGAGACTGTAAAGCTTTTGTGTATTCTGAAAGGGAGTATATTTTTTACGTGCGAGCTGGCAAAAAGAATAACTGTTCCGGTTATGCTTGATTTTATACAGGTTTCAAGTTATGGCAGCGGAACTAAATCCAGCGGTACAATTAATATAAAAAAGGATTTGGATGAACCGATAGATGGAGATAATATTATTGTTGTGGAGGATATTATCGACTCGGGCAATACGCTTTCTAAGCTTGTGCCAATGCTCAAGGAAAGAAATCCTAAGCAGTTAAAGATATGTACCTTGCTTGATAAGCCGGACAGGCGTGAGGCAAATGTAAATGTTGACTATAACGGTTTTGAGATTCCTGATGAGTTTGTTGTAGGCTTTGGATTGGATTATGACCAGCATTACCGAAACCTGCCGTATGTGGGTGTGCTTCATATGTAGTTTGTGATTGTATAAGCGCTTGCTCAGGACAACAGTGTGACGGATTAACATATGGTGTTGCAGGATACGGATTTTGCATATTAATATAATTAAGTCGCAGTTAGCAAAATGAGAATAAAACCGCCAAAAGGCGGCAAATTAGGAGGATTAAATGGGTAATAGTAAAGGAAAATTTGGCGGCATTGGGTTTTATCTTATGCTGGTGGTTGTAATTGCTGCTATATATATGCTTGCCACAAGCGATACATCCGACGGCACTCAGTATAGCTACGCCAGCTTTATAACAGATGTGAATAACAATAAGGTTGAAGAAGTTGTCATCCGTCAAAATTCGGAGGTTCCAACAGGTACTTTGATTATAGCCATAAAGGATGAGAAAAAAGCAGAAAGGCTGTATGTATCTGACGTCAATGAGATACAGGAGATTTTAAGAGACAAAGGGATTACTTATCATTTAAAGGATGTGGAACGCCAGAGTATATGGCTTACAATAATTCTTCCGGTGGGACTTTGTATTTTGGTTGTTGTGGCATTTTTCTTTATGAGTTCAAGACAAGCCGGAGGAGGCGGAGCCAACGCCAAGATGATGAATTTTGGCAAGAGCCGCGCGAAGCTTATGGACGGTTCTGCAAATAAGATAACCTTTAGGGACGTAGCAGGACTTAACGAAGAAAAGGAAGAACTTGAGGAGATAGTGGATTTTCTTAAAAATCCTATGAAATATACGGATTTGGGTGCGAGAATACCAAAGGGCGTTATTCTTACAGGCCCTCCGGGAACAGGTAAAACGCTGCTTGCCAAAGCTGTTGCAGGCGAGGCAGGAGTGCCGTTTTTTAGCATATCAGGTTCGGATTTTGTAGAAATGTTCGTAGGCGTGGGTGCATCAAGAGTGAGAGACCTTTTTGAGGAGGCTAAGAAAAATTCGCCATGTATAGTATTTATTGACGAGGTGGATGCTGTTGCCAGACGAAGAGGAACAGGTCTCGGCGGCGGACACGACGAGAGAGAACAGACTCTTAACCAGATGCTTGTGGAGATGGATGGTTTTGGAGTCAATGAGGGGATTATAGTTATGGCTGCAACCAACAGAATTGATATTCTTGATCCTGCTATTTTAAGACCGGGTCGTTTTGACCGTAAGGTTATGGTTGGAAGACCGGACGTGCAGGGAAGAAAAGAAATTCTTAATGTTCATGCGGCAAAGAAGCGTATTGGCGACGACGTTGACCTTGAAAGTCTTGCAAGAACTACAGCAGGCTTTACAGGCGCGGATTTGGAAAATCTTCTCAATGAGGCGGCGATTAATGCTGCTAAGAAGGGAAGAAAGTATATAACTAACGAGGATGTGAATTATGCCTTTGTTAAGGTTGGTATAGGCGTTGAGAAGAAGAGCAAGATAATTTCTGAAAAAGAAAAGAAGATAACGGCTTACCACGAGGCGGGACATGCGATTTTATTCCATTTGCTGCCCGATGTGGGACCGGTTCACACAATATCTATTATTCCTACAGGATTGGGCGCAGCAGGCTATACTATGCCGCTTCCTGAGAAGGACGAGATGTTTAATACAAGAGGAAAAATGCTTCAGGATATTATTGTTGATTTGGGCGGACGTGTTGCAGAGGAGCTTGTATTTGACGATATAACTTCGGGAGCTTCGCAGGATATTAAGCAGGCGACAAACACGGCCAGAGCTATGGTTACAAAATATGGATTTTCGTCAAAACTTGGTCTTGTTAATTACGACAGCGACAATGACGAGGTATTTATCGGAAGAGACCTTGCTCATACAAGACCGTACGGTGAAAATGTTGCTGGCGAGATTGACAAAGAAGTAAAGAACATTATAGACGACTGTTATGAGAAGGCGAGAAATATGATTAACAGCCATATGGAAGTGCTTAAAAAGACTGCCGACCTGCTTCTTGAAAAAGAGAAGGTTACAAGGGAGGAATTTGAGGCGCTGTTTGCAGAGGTATAAAATGTTTGAAAAAGGCATATAAATAAATTTGGGAAAAATAGGATTGTATGTATAATGACAACAATATTTTATGCAAAATTAACAAAAATTTTTTGAACTTTTGGCTAAGTTTGTGAACACTTGAGGTGGAAGCAGTGATATTATAATTAATGTAAAAACCCCCCAATACATTATATATTTTTGCTACACCCCATAATAATAAGTGAAGTAGTAAGAAGGACAGCTCCCCCGGCTGTCCTTTTTACGTTATATTGCAATTAATTATTGAATTATGAAGAAATTCGTTATAATATATAAAATATAACCCATAGGTTTGAGGAGAGATTTATGAGGATTGTAAAGTCAGTTGAAACACTTTCAGAGGATGGAAAAAAGCTGCTTTATATGAGCAATGCAAGACCCATACTCAAAATGCGGGCATTGTTTAGTGATACTACGGAAAATTACAGGTATCCGGAGGAATGTGAGCCCGGAGATAAGGTTCATATAAGGCTCAGGACAGGCAGATTTAATGTAGATAAGGCATATATATATATCGACAATGTAGAATATCTTATGGAAAAGGTTGCTAACGATGTTCTGTTTGATTATTATGAGATTGAGATAGAGGTTGGAAGCAATGTTCTGCATTATTATTTCAAGGTAGTATCGGCGGGAGCCTGTTGCTATTATAATCAGATTGGCGCAGCCAGAGAACTTAATCCTTACTACAATTTTCAGCTTATGCCGGGCTTTAAGGTTCCAAAGTGGGCTAAGGGCGCGGTTATGTATCAGATATTTGTGGACAGATTTTATGACGGAGATAAGAGCAACAATGTACTTGATAATGAGTACAGCTATATCGGTGAGCATGTCACACAGGTTAAGGACTGGAACAAGGTCCCTGATACCATGGGCGTAAGAGAATTTTATGGAGGAGATTTGAAGGGAGTCTGGGATAAGCTCGACTATTTGCAGAATTTGGGTATTGAGGTTATATATTTTAACCCGCTTTTTGTGTCTCCGTCCAACCACAAATACGATATACAGGATTATGATTATATAGACCCTCATTTTGGAGTTATTATTTCAGATAAGGGTGATTTGCTTGCGGAAGGCGATATGGATAATACTCATGCCGCAAGATATATTAACAGGGTGGCTAACAAGGCTAACCTTGAGGCGGGTAATGCATTTTTTGCAAGGCTGGTAGAGGAAATTCATAGGAGAGGCATGCGTGTTATTATAGACGGTGTGTTTAATCATTGCGGTTCCTTTAACAAATGGCTGGACAGAGAGCATATATACAGCATGAGCGAGGAACAGTATGACGCAGGCGCCTATGAGTCATATGACAGCCCATATCACAGCTTTTTCAAATTTTACAGCGACCAATGGCCGGATAATAATTCGTATGACGGCTGGTGGGGTCACGATACGCTTCCGAAGCTGAATTATGAGGAATCGCAGAAGCTTGAAGAATACATTTTAGGCATAGGAAGAAAATGGGTTTCAGCGCCTTATAATGTTGACGGCTGGCGGCTTGACGTGGCTGCGGATTTAGGATATAGTTCAGAATATAACCACAATTTCTGGAAAAAGTTCAGAAAGGCTGTAAAGGAAGCTAATCCGGAGGCGATTATACTTGCGGAGCATTATGGAGATTCTCACGACTGGCTTATGGGCGACGAATGGGATACAATAATGAACTATGACGCATTTATGGAGCCTATAACGTGGTTTTTGACAGGAATGGAAAAGCACAGCGACGAGTATAGGCAGGATATGTATGGCAATGCAGATTATTTTTTTGGCGCAATGCATCACAATATGTCCAGAATGGGCGGGCAATCGGTGCAGATAGCCATGAATGAGCTGTCTAATCATGACCATTCCAGATTTTTGACAAGAACCAACAGAAGGGTTGGAAGGCTTGCAAGCGTGGGAGCTGAGGCTGCTTCTGAGAATACTAATAAATCTGTATTTATGGAGGCTGTTGTTATGCAGATGACGCTGCCGGGCGCGCCTACTGTATATTATGGAGATGAGGCGGGAGTCTGCGGCTGGACAGATCCTGACAACAGAAGGACTTATCCATGGGGAAATGAGGACAAGGGGCTTATTGATTTCCACAGGACAGTTATTAAAATACACAAAGATTACGAGGTGTTTAAGACAGGCTCTTACAAGCAGCTTGTGTCAGAGTATAACCTTTTAGTTTATGGTCGTTTTAATAAAAATGACGCTGCTATTATCATAATCAATAATTTGGATGATGAAAGACGGGTGAGAGTTCCGGCATGGGAGCTTGGAATGGCTCATGATGAAGACATTGAGCAGATATTTGTTACTTATGATAACAGTTTCAGTACGGAAAGGCTGGGTTATACGCTTTGCGGCGGCTGGCTTGATATAGGCGTCAGAATGAACTCTGCCGTAGTACTGAAGAAATTATAAAACAAATGCTAAATTATAAAAATATAAAGTATCAAATGTAAAATGCCGGATAAACAGTAATGTGATATAAAAGGGGTAATAGTGATGAATACAATAAAGAACAGTGAACAGGACTCAAGACCTGAGATTAAAATTAACAGAAAAATGCGAATGTGGAATAAGTATAAAAACTATTGTATTATAGGCGGCGGTATTGCAGCGGTTGTGTTAGTGATTGTGCTGATAGTCAGCATTTTTCCCGGGAGCAGCGGCAATATACAGTCGCCAAGCGAAAGCGGAAAGGATATAGTTCAGGAAAGTGATACTAAGGACAGCAGTCAGCCGCAGAATGAATCGCAGCAGGAGTCGCAGAGCGAAACCCAGGGAGAGAATAATACGGAAGCGCCTACTGAGGCCAATACAGAGGCTCCTACGCAGGCTCAGGTATCGTCAGGCACACCGGAAAAGCAGACCTTTACAGCTAAAGATAAATTCGCAAAGAGTGTATTTGTGGGCGACACCATTGTAAATGGTATTTCATTTTATAAGTATCTTGACGCATCTCAGGTTGTGTCTTCAACCAATATGATAAGCGAACAGATTGCGGGGCGTGCCAGTGAAATTGTTGCCGGCAATCCTGACAAAGTATTTATTATGATTGGATTAAATGATGCCAATTACGGAACAAGAACAACAGACCAGGTGCTTAACAATATTAAGTCGTCCGTGGAGGCCATAAAAGCTAAAAACAGTTCAGTCACAATATATGTGCTTTCTGTAATGCCTGTAACTAAGGAATTTGAAAACTCAAGCAATGTAAAGCAGTCGTTCATAAATGAGCTTAATTACAAGCTCAGCACCAATGCGTCGTCATTTGGAGCAAATTATATTGATGTGGCTACTGCCTATAAGGACAGCAGCGGATATTTGTATTCTGAATGTACGGGCAGCGGTTACAGCTTAAAAACAGAATATTATCCATATCTGCTCAATCGAATTGCAGCAGCTTTATAATTGGGAGCGTTAGATTATGAATTTTCATGTGCTGACATTATTTCCACAGATGATACTGGACGGGCTTAACACGAGCATAACAGGGCGAGCCTTAAGCAATGGGCTTTTGTCGGTAAATGCAGTTAATATAAGGGATTATGCCAACAACAAACATATGAAGGTTGACGATTATCCCTATGGCGGCGGAGCAGGTCTTGTAATGCAGGCGGGGCCTGTGTGTTCGGCGTATGACGCTCTGGCGGAAAAGATAGGGAAAAAGCCGAGGGTAGTGTATATGACGCCTCAGGGTTATACGTTCACCCAGCAGATGGCTCAGGAATTTGCGAAAGAGGAAGACCTGGTGATTCTTTGCGGACATTATGAGGGAATTGATGAGAGGGCCTTAGAAAAAATAGTCACAGACTATGTGTCTATAGGCGATTATGTCCTTACTGGCGGCGAGCTGCCGGCAATGGTGGTTATTGACGCAGTTTCCAGACTTGTGCCGGGGGTTTTGCATAACGGCGAATCGGCGGAGACGGAGAGCTTTGAAAATGGGCTTTTAGAGTACCCTCAGTACACAAGACCTGAAGAATTTCAGGGAATGAAGGTGCCTGAAGTCCTGCTGTCGGGTCATCATGAAAATGTGGAGACATGGAGACATGAGCAGTCCCTTATACGAACAAAGAAATACAGACCGGATTTGTATGAGGCTTATGTTCAGAGCCATCCTGAAGAGTTCAAATAGTGCTGTATATACTCAGATTCTGTATTGAGAAGCCGGATGCGGGCGTTTCACGAGGCGAATAATGTTGAATAACAGATATTTTTGTATATGCTTGACGAAATGATAACATTGTGTTACAATACGTTTTGCATTAAGCCTAGATAGCTCAGTCGGTAGAGCAGAGGACTGAAAATCCTCGTGTCGCTGGTTCGATTCCGGCTCTAGGCATTTTTATGGAAAGTCCGATTATTCGGGCTTTTTTATTTTATTTTGATAAAATGAGTAAAATTTATAAAAATTATGTTCATTGTCAGAAACTAGTACTTGTTAAAAACAAATTTTTATATTAAAATGATATCATATTACTTATGGAGCTGTGAGAGATATGATTAATGATACATATGGACGGGGAAAAGCAGTTGTTACAAGTCAGTTAAATATAGAATCTGCCGACGAGAATTTCAATTCGTTTTTGGGAGAAAATGCTGTATATAAGCTGGGTCGCTCTGTTCATCCGGACGATATGGAGCGTCTCGAAGCCGCAATGGATATAGCATGCAAGGGCGAGGATACGATAGTTGCATTGAGAATTGTGAATGACGAGGGCATATACCGTTGGGTAATTATGTCCATAAGCAACAGCAGTATTAAGTCCAGAGGCGATGAAAAATTTTTTGACGTAGTAATTCAGGACATTTTTGCATACAAGGATATTATAGAGAATCTTCAGGGCAGCAACGACAGATATAAGGAATATTTCAGTCTTATAGAGCAGCTTATGTTTTCATATGATGTGAATACGGATAAACTGCGGATTTTTATGATGGGAAGCCATCAGCAGATGAATTTTTATAACGGAACTCTTGATAACTGGAAATGTGAAAAGTTATCTGACGGATATATTGATAAGAAAAGCATTAATGTGTTTGAACATTTATGTAATGATTTTCAAAATGGAGAGGAAAGTTTTGAGCATGAGCTTAAAATGAAGGTTATGGAATATGCTCCAAAGATGGAATGGTGTCTCATAAAGGGCAAGACCATAGAGGATATTCACAATAATAAGCATGTTATCGCCACTATGTCTATTGTCAATGCAGCGGGAGGCAGAGCCGGAGAACCGTCTTCACTTATGGGGGCAAGGGATTCCGGAACGGATTTGCTTAATAAGAGAGCCATAACTGCATATGCGCAGCGTATGATAGAGGAAAAAAGCGATACTCCGGTAACCATAGCCATTATTGATATTGATAATTTTAAGATTATTAACGACCAGTATGGACATATGGTTGGAGATTCGGTAATTAGAGATGTTGCAGGCGTTATAAAGGAAGCTGTTGAAGGCAGGGGCGTAGCCGGAAGAATCGGCGGCGACGAGATGTTTATTGTGGTGGAAAATTTACAGACTATGGAAGATGTAAGAGCGGTTTTAAGAAATATCCGCAACAATGTGGCATGGCTTTATAATAACGATGACACAAAGCCTAATATAACCTGTTCTATAGGTTCTGCTACATATCCGAAGGATGCCGGAGATTATGACGGACTGTTCAATGTAGCAGATAAAATGTTGTATCTGGCGAAGGAAAAGGGTAAGAACAGATATGTTATATACAGAAGTGATCTTCATGAGGATTATATTAACGGAATTGGTGCCGCTGCTAAGACGGACAGCCATTTGTTTTATAAGTACAGAAAGCTGACTGTGGCTAATCAGGTAATCAATTCATATACAAAGGACGGAGCCGCATCTTTTGCGGAATCAGCGAAGATTATTCATGAGGCGTTTGATATAGACAGCATATTGTTATATGAAAAGTACGGTGATAATCCGTGGAAAAGAATTGTAATTTTTGGTGAGGATATTCCTGAACAGAAATGTCAGTTTATTGACAGCGACAATTATATGGTTGGTTTTACAGAAGAGGGCGTAAATATAATTGACAATATCAATTACTTTGAAGGCAAGAATAAATGCGCATTTGATGAGATGTCAGGAATGGGCATATGCCAGTCTGTTCAGTTCTATGTTAAGGAATATGCTAAGGCAAAGAGAGTGATTTTCTTTAACCGCAACAGGCAGGTAAGTAAATGGAGCGACAAGGAAATTATGTATCTTGCCATATTTGGTAATATATTTGGAATGGGATATACGGATGATTAATAGTTTTGTTGCGTTAGACGTAGAGACGTCGGGGCTGAGTCCTGACAATGATAAAATTATAGAGATAGGAATGGCAAAAATACTTGATGGGGAGCTTATCGACAAGTATTCATCCCTTATCAATCCGAAAAGAGTTATACTGCCAAAGATTGTTGAGCTTACGGGCATTACGCAGGATATGCTTGAGGACAAGCCTGCAATCGAGGAAGTTATTGAAAACATACTTGAATTTATAGGAGATTATCCTATATTGGGACATAATATAAATTTTGACTATGGTTTCCTTAAAAAGGCAGCTGTAAACAGCGGATACAGCTTTGAAAGGCAGGGCATAGATACATTAAAGCTGGCAAGAAGGCTGCTTCCTGAGGTTGAGCATAAGAATCTGGAGTATCTGTGCAATTATTTTGGAATAGACGCCGGAAATTCTCACAGAGCCTATGACGACGCAGTAAGCGCATGGAGGCTTTTTATGCACCTCTACAGCATCAAGCCGGAGGATGAGGGCTTTAATGCGCTTATTACGTTAAACCACAGCGTGAAAAGGGACGTTCCAAGCACTCTGGCGCAGAGAAGATATTTGCTGGCTCTTATCAATAAGCATGGAATTGATATTGGTGAGAACATAGATTCCCTAACAAAGAGCAGGGCGTCAAAGCTTATCGATGGGATAATATCGCAGTATGGCAGATAGGGGCGATAAAATATCCGGTATATGCGCAACAGGTGCGTGTATGCGAGGAGAAGCGCTTATTGAAACTTTTCAAGCTTCTTTAAAATGACATCTTTCGACAAAGATTTCAGAGAAGAAGCTGCAATAATAAGTTTATCAATTTTACCTGTTTCATTGCTGGCGGAATAATATTCTGCCAGCATTATATAGTTAGAGGTTATATCAGTACCGCACTGTATTCCAAATTCAAGAAATTTTACAGCTTCGGCTGTATAGCCTGCATCCATAAGCGCTTTTCCAAGAAAGAAAATGGTTTGGGCAAGCACCGTAAAATTATCGTCGTATTCAGATAATTTAGGAAGATTGGCAACACCATATTCAATTTTCAGGTCAGTATTACTGCAGCCTGTAAGATTGAGTATTTTTTTATCCCTCATAGACATAAGTTTATCCTGAAGGCGGTTAATTTCAGCATTTTCGCATTTTACAAATGGAAGAGAATCAGGAATTGCGATATAGTCAAGGTTAGAGATATCCTTGCGGCGCACATCATTGGCTTCAGCCTCACGTTTCCAGAATGATTCGTCTGCTTCTTTCGTTTTTTTAGAATTTTTTCTAAGAATTAATTGCAACAAAATAATAATTATTATAAAATAAGGCAATAGTAATTTCATAATTAGTTATCCTCTTAAAAATAAATTGTTTTACTATTTTTTATGATAATGTCACATGAATGGAGATAATCATGATTAATTTTAACAGGAAAAAGAATAAAAGAATACTCTCAATCGTTATCATTGCGGTTGTGCTTGCAATGATAGTGCCTATGATAATATCAGCATTACTTTTCTGATTTAATAATAAACTATTTATCAGGCAGTGGCAAGAGAGGAATGGAAGTGAAGGAAGGAAAAATATCCAATACAATTTTAGACAGGTCTGTATTTAAGCTTCTGAGCAAAAAAAAGGATTCTTTATTGTGTGAAAGACCGGCAGTGGGAAGAAATTATGCGGCGGTCAGCTTTGGACGGGAGGAGCTTGTGGTGGCAGCCACGGCCTGCGGCGTGAACGCAGTCTATAATGTGGCAAACAATATTGCCCTTTCAGGAGCTGTTCCGGCGGCTGTTCAATGCGGTATAGTAATGCCTGCCGCATACAGAGAAATTGCGCTGAAGCGGGTTATGCAGCGGATTAACGATGATTGCAGAGAACTTGGCATGGAGATATCAGGCGGGCATACTCAAGTCAGCAGCGCAGTATCAGAACCAATTATAATTGTCACAGGTATAGGAATGTGCAAAGCGGGAGAGCGTCTTGTTTCAGGCAAAGCCGCCGAGGGCGATGATATTATTGCTACAAAATGGATTGGGATAGGCGGAGTCCGGCAGATAATTGATATGAAAAGAAAGGAAATAGCAGGGAGATTTAACGATTCTTTGGTGGAAAAGGCATATGGAAGCAAGAAAGATATGTCGGTGTCAGAGGAGGCGCAAATAGGGCTTGAAATGGGCGTATCAGCTATGCACGACGCCTCTGCAGGCGGTATATATGCAGCGCTGTGGGATTTGGCGGAATGTTCACAGTTGGGGCTTTCGGTGGACTTCAGACAGATTCCGGTATGTCAGGAAATTATTGAAATTTGTGAAATGTATAATCTCAATCCATATGAATTGGATTCCACAGGATGTTTATTGATGACATCTAAGTGCGGATGTGATATAGTTGATATATTACAGCGTCAGGGAATACCTGCTGTTATTATTGGGAAAATGGTTTCAGGAAACGACAGGCTTATACAAAATGTCGATGAGACCAGATTCCTTGAAAGGCCTCAAATGGATGAATTATACAGATTTTTAATAAACAAGAAAGGCGGTTGAAGTATTATGAGAGAGCAGATACTAAATATGCTTGAGAAAAACAGCAGAATTGACATAAAGGATATGGCGGTTATGCTTGGTGTGACAGAGGTTGAAGTCGCCAATCAGATAGCGGATATGGAGAAGGAACATATTATTTGCGGCTATAATACTATTATTGACTGGGATAAGACAAGTGAGGAAAAGGTTACGGCGCTTATAGAGGTTAAGGTTACGCCGCAGAGAGGTCTGGGTTTTGACAGTATAGCTGAAAGGATATATCAGTATGACGAGATTACTTCTGTATATCTTATGTCAGGCGGCTTTGATTTTACTGTTATTATAGAAGGAAAGTCTATGAAATCCGTAGCGCAGTTTGTGTCTAATAAGCTTGCAACGCTGGATTCGGTGCTTAGCACATCTACACATTTTGTACTCAAAAAATATAAGGATTACGGAAAGGTTCTTGACACTCCTTCAAAGGATGAGAGAATGTTGGTGACGCCATGAGAGAAGCATTGTCTAAGAAAATACAAGAGATAGAGCCGTCCGGTATTCGTAAATTTTTTGATATTGTAAACGAGATGCCTGACGCTATATCGCTGGGCGTTGGCGAGCCTGATTTTGACACTCCCTGGAGAATAAGAGAAGAAGGTATATATTCGCTTGAAAAGGGCAGGACATTTTACACGTCAAATGCGGGTCTTAAGGAGTTAAGGCAGGAGATAAGCCGGTATCTTGAGAGAAAATATGCTTTAAGCTATGATGCGATGAAGGAAATTATGGTGACTGTGGGCGGCAGCGAAGCTATCGACGTGGCTCTGCGTTGTATGACAGATCCGGGCGACGAGGTGCTTATTCCGCAGCCTTCTTATGTATCATATGTGCCGTGTGCCGTTATGGCGGACGCAAAGCCTGTTATTATAGAGCTTAAGGAAGAAAATAATTTTAAGCTCACAAAGGAGGAACTGCTGGAATCTATAACCGATAAGACTAAAATTCTTATTCTTGCATTTCCAAATAATCCGACGGGCGCCATTATGACAAAGGAAGAACTTGAGGAGATTGTGCCTGTTATAATAGAAAAGGATTTGTATGTCATTTCAGATGAAATTTATTCTGAACTTACATATGGCAGTAAGCATTGTTCTATAGCTTCACTGCCGGGTATGAAGGAGAGAACTGTTGTAATCAACGGATTTTCAAAGGCATTTGCTATGACAGGCTGGAGACTTGGCTATGCCTGCGCTCCTGCAGAAATTATGAAGCAGATGATTAAGCTTCATCAGTTTGCTATTATGTGCGCACCGACTACCAGCCAGTTTGCGGCGGTTGAGGCTATGAGAAACTGCGATGCAGATGTTGCGAAGATGACAGAAGCCTACGACCAGAGAAGAAGATTTTTGTTAAATGAATTTAAGGAAATGGGTATGGAATGTTTTGAGCCATTTGGAGCATTTTATGTATTTCCGTCTATTAAAAAATTTGGAATGACATCAGACGAATTTGCCAACAGGCTGCTTGAGCAGGAAAAACTGGCGGTTGTGCCGGGAACAGCCTTTGGAAAATGCGGGGAAGGATTTGTGAGAATATCGTATGCATATTCTATAGAAAATCTTAAAGTAGGACTTCAGAGGATAAAGAACTTCCTTGAAAGGTTAAATGTGTAGGATACGGAGGTAAATATGGAAATTAATGTTGAACATATAAATCCATTTTTAATGGCGGCTACCAGCATTATAAGAGATATATGCGGTATTGATATGAAGATTGGAAAACCATATATAAAGGAAACGTCTTTTGCCAGTGATTCGATTATTATTATGATAGGAATTACAGGCGAAATGCGTGGTCAGGTTATGATTGTTATGACGCATGATGTGGCGCTTAATGTTGCATCGAAGATGATGATGGGTATGCCTGTGGCAGAGCTTGATGAAATGTCTATAAGCGCTATCAGCGAGCTTGGAAATATGATAATGGGAAATGCCGCTACGATTTTTTCTACAAAGGGAATTGGCATTGACATTACGCCGCCGACAGTTTGCAGAGGCAATCTCACAATTACGCAGACTTATACAAAAAATATATGTATACCGTTAAGCGGAGGAGATATTATTGTTGAGCTTGATATAGCAGTAAAGGGAGAACAGTAATTATGCTTAACATAGTGCTGCATGAACCGGAGATGCCGGCTAATACCGGAAATATAGGCAGAACCTGTGTTGCTGCCGGAGCGAGGCTGCATCTTATCGAGCCTATGGGTTTTAGAATTAATGAAAAGTCGGTTAAGAGAGCCGGATTGGATTACTGGGATAAGCTGGACGTGACAATTTATGACGACTACAACGATTTTCTTGAAAAAAATCCCGGTGCCAAAATATATATGGCTACAACAAAGGCTCATCAGGCATACACAGAAGTCAATTATGAGGACGACTGCTATATAATGTTTGGCAAGGAAAGCGCAGGTATCCCGGAGGAGATACTGGTGGAGCACGAGAAGGACTGCATAAGGATACCTATGATAGGAGATATCCGCTCGCTTAATCTTTCCAATTCCGTTGCCATTGTGCTGTATGAGGCATTGAGGCAGAATAATTTTGCCAATATGAATAAAGAAGGACATTTACACCGTTTGCACTGGTAGTGCAGACGGTGTTTTTGTGCAAGATATACAAATTTTGATTTGTCAAGTGTTATTTTCTACATCAAACCGACGAGTTTTTACAACAAAAGTATAAGATTGTTACAGAAGTGTTAAATCGTATGTGCAAAATGACGAAAACAACTTTTCAGTATTGAAAAAAATTATATTGCTGATAAAATAAACATAGATATAATTGTTGACGTTATTTTAATAAACAGAATTTAATGCCTGTGGCGTTAAATATAAAAAATTTTTAAGGAGGCAAAAATTATGAAACAAAAAACAAAAAGAGTGCTGATACTGGCTGCGCTATTGATATTCTGCTTCAGCACGACAGCATTGGCAGCAAATAAAAGCATGGAAAATGGCGGATACGCATATCTTAATGTGGCAGCTTCGGGAGGGTTAAAGAAGGCGGATGCAGGAACAATCAGGGGTGATGTAACAAATAAGACAAGTGTAAAGGTTATTACAACGTATACTGATGGCAGCGAAGAGGTGTATGACAGTGGAAAGGTGGACACAAATGCAGCATATTCGAGTACATGGGAATGGGCTGAGGATTATGTTAGTGAACACACACTGTATAACAACGAAGGTACTCCATATGATACTGTAAATTTGCCTTAAGGTTGATTACGTTGTAAAGCAATGTGAAATTTAAAATGTAACAGTAAGAAGGGTTATAGGCATTTGCGAAACGCGTGTTTTGCAAAATATCCTTGCACAATATGGATCAACCAACGCAGGTACGCTTTCGCTGCCTGTCGCTCGCAGCGGTACATAACGCGCCAAAATACGGCGTGTAAGTACCGGCGGCTCCAAAGCACCCGCTTTTGGTTTTATCCATATTGTGCAAATAATGTTTTAATATCACGCGTTTTGCAATTTCCTGGTAAGAAGGATTATATTCAAGGAGGGAGTAAGATGAAACATTGCAGAAGGGGCTGTTTTAAAACCGCGTGGGTAATATTTACAGTAATGTGTGTAATTTTTGCAGGCGGCTGCAAAAATAGTAATGACATTGATGATGAAACGGATGCGGTTATTGCTGAGCCTAATACAATTGTGAGTGATTTAACGCAGGCGGCAACAGAAGAAGAGAGCAGTGAGAATGTCGAGGTTGTTGAAGGGTATGAGAAATTCCGCTGGTATCTCATCGGTAGTAGCGGTAGTAGTAGTACTATGTATTCGTATAGACCATATGTTGCAAATAGAGTGCCGGGAGTTGTATATTGTCGTGACGATGATTTCGAAGAATATAGAAATAGTGCCACTCAGTATAAATACCTGAATCAACCAGAAGGATGTGCATATACACGAATATGTACTGGAATTGGATTTGGCGAATGTTCTCAGCCTGACTTTTCAGATGAAAGGGAAGAATATAAGAGTACACAACACACCAGGTGGGACAAGGAGCTTTGGGGTACATCTTCTAAGGAAAATTACACAAGTTACCGGGAAAACTTGAAATATACAATTAGTAAGTGCGATGTAATGGCTGTTTCGTTTGCTCTATATGAGGATTTTTATGATGACATACCACAGCTTACGGTAAGCATATATGGCGTGGAGAAAAATTTATGGGATAGGTATGTAGAAAAAGCAGACGGGGATACGTTTTGGTCGTCTAGCTATGACAAACTACAAGAGGAATGTGCGAGCAATAACTACAAAGATTGCAAACTGCTTTCATCTAAGAAGGTTAATAAGACGGGAGTATATTACATAGATTTCAGAGAAATGGCAAAAGAGGGTGATTTTGTGCAGTATTTTATATGCTTTGAATTTGATAGGACAGCACAGTACACATATTTTATAAGCACCAATGACAGCACTTATAATATTACATCCGAGGAGAAATATGCTGAGTGGAAGAAAAAGAATGCAGACTTTTTTTTGTCTGAGTGATGAAGCGGAAAAAGGTAAGGCAAAGAAATAGAGGTAAAATATGAAATTAATTAACAGGTTTAAACTGATATGGAGGATGTGTGCGAGAAGGGTGTTCACGACTATACTGCTTTTTTCTATGTGCGCAATGGCATTTTACATGATTGACGAGGTGCTCCAGAATTATTACAGAAGTCATTATCGTTTAGACAAAATTATTAATGAGTTTGGGCGAGACGTTGCTGACGTAAATTATGTTAGGGTTATTGATAAAGTGAATGTTGGCGATTCAACGGACATGATAAAAGATTATGTGAGCGGACTGGACGGAGTAGAGGCATGCGGCTACTTCAAAAATTCACCTACAAGCAATATAGAAGGATTTGAGAGCGTATCTATTGTGTGCGCCGAAAAGCAGTTAATTAATCTTGGAAATCTGAAATTGTCTTCCGAGAACAGGGAGGCGCTGGAAAAAGACTGGGGCACATATGAGCCGGTGTTGTTGGGAAGCAAATATAAGGGCAAAGTTGAGGTTGGCACCGTATTCAAATTTTCTTATTTTTATGAGGAGAAGGAATGTGTGATAGCAGGTTTTCTTGAGAAGGGAGCTGCATGGCCTCAGCAGCCGCAGACATTGTTAGGCGGCTCAGCTGGGACTGATGTATATACACTGGATAACAGCGGGATACTGCTTACTGAAAGGTATGAAATATATAAATATGATGATGAAAGGGAGTTTTATTATATAGCTGACAGCAGCAGGACATCGGAGATAGCCCGGGAAATAACAGATTTCTCCATTGATAATGGAATTGGTGTGGGCGTATATAATTTACAGGAGACTATAGATAAAGAGAAAGAAGAAAATGGCATAAGCGATGACAAGACATTTTTTGCAGCAGTTCTTCTGGTTATTCTGGCTATGGTTTCGGTCACGGCGGCAAGCGTAATTTATACGCTTATGAGTAAAGCTGAATATGGAGTGATGATGGTATGCGGAGCAAAAAGATCTGATGTGATGAGCCTGATGATAATATATAATGCCATAATCTATATAGTGTCAGCAGTGTCGGCATGGGTAATCAGGCAGTACGCGTTGTTCGGTATGCTTATACCTGTTAAAAGCGAAACTAATTCGGAGGTTTTATACTTGGCGGAGTTTGTGCCGCACAATATATATATACCTTTGATATTTGCCGGAATTATAGTGGTTCTTATTATAGTTTCAAATATTATGCCGCTATATTTTATCGGCAGGGAAACGCTAAGCGAACTGTTGCATAGTAGGAAAGATTGAGAGGTGATATCTAAATTGAATAGGTTTGCAAGATTTGTAAAAGGGATATTCAGGTATAAGCTTACGGCAGTTTTTTTTATAACAGGGCAGTTGATAATGTTTTTTGCCATATTCGGAGCATTGGGAATTTACAACAAAGCGCAGGAAAAGGAAAATGACAGGCTGGAAGCTATGTATCAGGAACGCATAGAGATGAGCGTGATTACATTAAACAAGTCAGATATATTTACGGAAGCCGCCGATAAAGTGACCGCCGGTAATCTGCTGCTGGCAGGAAGTTTAGTATTGGATGTGGCAGAAGCGGGGGTAAATACGAGGGCGGAAGTGCTGCTGGCAGTTAATGAAGAACTGCCATATAAGCTTTTGGAGGGACATATACCCGGCACAGAGGAGTCGGATTTTGGGAAAAAGCTGGTAGCACTTGGACGTGATAAGTATAAGTACGCATATGAAGAGGATGGCAAGCATTGGATTACAATAGCAAGTGAAGTGTACGAGGTGTGTGGCGTTATTGGAAGTGAGAAGTCAGATTACTGGGACTATAAGATTGTTATGAATATCGGGTGCATAGGGGAGAAAACACTAGATACAATTATAAGTAATCGCAGCTATACGATTGAATTGTCCAGCAATATAGAGGATATTAACTCATCATACGAAAGGGTGTACAGCAATATCATAAGTCTCGCTCCCACATCAAAAATAAGCAGTAAGATAGTAAAGTCAACAGGAAAAAGTACTTTTGCAAATACTTTGGCGAAAGAGAATTTCAAAGTGAATGTAATTGTTTACATATTTTGCATACTTAACAGTATGGTTATGTCACAATTTTGGATTATACAAAGAAAAAAGGAACTTGCGATACGAAAGACATTTGGAATGAGCAATCTGCGTATAATTCTTGTTATAGCAGGAAATGTATTGTCACTTATATTGACGGCATTTATTATATTTATTGTAATAATATCAGTAATGTGGATGGTAAATGCTGAAATTGTTAAATGGTTTGCTTTTAATGTTGTGTCATTTATTGTGATTATTATGACAATTATATTAACGGCGGCGGTTATTATGATATATCCAATATATAGGATTATAAGATTTAATCCGGCAGTTACGCTGTCAGATGTCTGATAAGAAAGGTATTTATATGATTAAATTAGAAAATATTGTTAAGATTTATGGCGGGAATGTTGAGGGAAGAAGGGCATTAGATGGTGTGTCGATTACAGTTGAGGATGGCGAATTAGTTGCAGTAATAGGACCATCCGGCTCGGGAAAGAGTACTCTCTTAAACATAATCGGTTGTATGGATTCGGCGACAGAAGGGACATACGAATTAAACGGACAGAATATCACAAAAATGAGTACATCCCAAATTCAGAAAGTAAGGAGGGATAATATAGGGTTTGTGTTTCAGAATTTTGCACTGATGGACTATTATACAGCATATGAGAATATTGAACTTCCGCTTTTGGCACGCAATGAGAAACGTAATACTAGAAAAAAGCTGATTTTAAATGTTATGGAAGAATTAGGAATTTCAACAGAGAGTAATAAACTTCCGGGTAAAATGTCAGGTGGCCAGAGGCAGAGGGTAGCCATAGCAAGAGCACTTGTGACAGGCTGCAGCGTTCTCCTTGCGGATGAGCCTACGGGGGCGTTAGACCAAAATACGGGCAGGGAGGTTTTGGAGATTTTAAAGGAGATAAACAGTAGAGGTACAACAGTTATTATAGTGACGCACGATATGAATATAGCAAAGCAAGCTGATAGAATTATAGAGATTGTGGATGGGAAGATTCAATAACACACTATTTAATCAAATGTCGTGCATAAGTGATATAGATGCACAATTTAGTGAATTGCTAAAAGTGGTATATATGGAAACAATGCTGGCTCAAAATGAAATGTTGTCTGCTTTAAGTGCTGAAGAGTTGTCTAAATTGTCGATGTTATTTTAATAGACAGAATTTAATGCCTGTGGCGTTAAATATAAAAAATTTTCAAAGGAGGGAGTAAGATGAAACATTGCAGAAGGGGCTGTTTTAAAACCGCGTGGGTAATATTTACAGTAATGTGTGTAATTTTTGCAGGCGGCTGCAAAAATAGTAATGACATTGATGATGAAACGGATGCGGTTATTGCTGAGCCTAATACAATTGTGAGTGATTTAACGCAGGCGGCAACAGAAGAGAGCAGTGAGAATGTCGAGGTTGTTGAAGGGTATGAGAAATTCCTTTTGTATGTCAGCGGTAGTAGTAGTATGTATTCGTATAGACCATATGTTGCAAATAGAGTGCCGGGAGTTGTATATTGT